>NC_008816.1:600000-1200000 GCF_000015645.1 Prochlorococcus marinus str. AS9601 | reverse complement strand
TTATAAGTGCAATTACCGTGTGACTTCCTATATATCCAAGTCCTCCTGTGGTAAGAACAGTTTTCATTCAGAAGTTATAAGATCTAATTTCTAAATTATCATTTAAAGTCATTTATTTTTTATATATTTATAAGTATTAATTAATAAAATACTTTGAGAAATAATTATTTAAGAACAAAATGGAATTTTTTTAAATTTTAATTTAAGTATTTAGGAATATGATCTTATATTCTTTATATAATTAAATTGTTGATTATTTTTTAATGTTAAATAATATTTTGTCTAGTGAAATCAAAAATTCAGTTGTTATAGGCATTCAAGCAAGAATTTCGTCTCAAAGGCTACCTAGAAAAGCATTAATGCCAATAAAAGAAACTACAATTCTTGGAGCAACAATTAGTAGATGTTTAGCATCTGATCTGAGAACATATGTTCTTACTTCTAATCAAGTTGAAGATGACTTAATCGAAAATGAAAGTAAAAAATATAAGGTTAGTGGAGTTTTAAGAGGATCATTAGCTAATGTTTTGTCAAGATATAAGAATCTAGAAAAACAAACTAAAGCGAAATATATCATAAGAGTAACCGCTGACAATCCATTCACTGATACGTTAGGTATCATAAATCTTGCAAATCAAACTTTAAACAATAATTACCTTTATTTACGAAACTTAGAAGAAGATTTGCCTATTGGATATCATTCAGAACTGTTTAATTCTAAAGAACTATACAAACCATATAACAATAATGATTTAGCTAAAGAACATGTAACTTACTCTATAAAAAAGAATGTCAAAATTTCGTATGCGCAATCTTTAAATTATGGATTTAATAAAATTAATTTGAAAGCATTAGAATGTAGTATTGATACTAAGAACGATTATTTGAAAGCTATTAACTTGATAAAAAATATTAATTCAAATCAATGTTTTGAAAGTCTTAATTTGACAAAAAAAATTTTTTTAAATATTAAAAATCAAAAATGATTATTTGTTTCTTATTATAAATTGGCAATACTTAATAAATGTTACTATTAACTTTATTAGTTTAAATTCATAGGATGAATAATCCAATTGTTTCTGTAATAATTCCATGCTTAAACGCAGAGAAATTTATTTCTAGAGCATTAAGATCAATTTTGCATCAATCTTTAAATAGAGAAAAATATGAAATAATTGTAATTAACGATGGTTCAACCGATAATTCAGATTATCTAATAAAACAGTTTAAGGAGGATATAAGGTATTTTACTAATGATAAAAATATGGGGTTGCCTAATACATTAAATAGAGGAATTTTGGAAGCAAAAGGTAAATATATTTGTAGATTAGATGCAGATGATTTTGTGAATCAGTATTATTTGTTATTTCTGCTCGAATATTTAGTTCAACATCCAGAAGCAAAAGTTTGTAAGTGTGACTATTACTTAGTAGATGAAAATGGAGAGAACCGAATATATACTTCATCTTTAGAGAATCCGATTGGATGTGGGACAATTTTTGAATTAGATTTATTGTCAAAAGTTGGTGGATACAATAAGAAATATTTATGTAATGAAGAAAAAGAATTATTTATAAGAATTGAACGTCTAACTAAAGTGCATCATTTGCCAATGCCACTTTATCGATATAGAAAACATCCCGAAAGCCTAACAACTAATGATTTAGTTATGACTAAGTATGATCAAATTTTAGAAAAAGATTATCCACAAAATTGATATGTTAAAAAATCAAAATTTTGATAGTTATTCACGAATATTTAACAGGAAATTAGAAGAAGGAATAATTATTGCAGAAATAGGAGTTAATCATGGAGGAGATATTGATAAGGCAATCGCAATGATTGATGATGTAAAAAATAATGGAGGAGATGCGGTTAAATTTCAGACTTACAAGGCAAATTTGATTGCAAGAAAAGATTCAAAAGCATATTGGGATACTACCAAAGAAAAAACAATGTCTCAGTTTGAGCTTTTTTCTAAATATGACAAATTTGGTTTAGAAGAATTTAAGAAAATTGAGGATTATTGTAAAAGAAAATCGGTTCTATTTATGAGTACTCCATTTGACTCATATAGTGCAAATTATATTAATCAGTTAAGTAAGATACATAAGGTAGCGAGTGTTGACATAACAAATCATATTTTAATTTCGCAATTAGCATCTTATGGAAAGGATATTATTTTATCCACGGGAGCCTCAAATTTAGATGAGATTAAAGCTGCCGTAAGTTTAATAGAGTCTAAAAGTAAAATTTCTCCAGCACTTCTTCATTGTGTAGTTAATTACCCTACATTAGATAAAGATGCTAATTTATTAAGAATAAAAAAACTCAAGGAAAGTTTTCCTGAAAATATTATTGGATATTCAGACCATACTCTGCCAGATAAAAATATGATTGTATGTACTCAAGCATATAATTATGGGGCTTTAATAATTGAAAAACATTTCACATATGATAAGAAAATCCAAGGAAATGATCATTATCACAGCATGAATGCTAATGATTTAAAAATTCTCAGAACTAATATTAGTAAAGCATACTCACTTCAAGGAAAGGGAAATATTAAACCTATGGAAAATGAGAAGTCTTCAATATTGCATGCTAGGAGAAGTTTGACTTCAAAATTTTTGATTAAGAAAGGATCGATACTTTCGAAAGAAATGATCATCCCAAAGAGACCTGGCAATGGAATTTGCCCATCAAAAATTGAAGAAGTATTAGGGAGAAAGGTAAAAAAAGAAATAAAGGAAGATTCTCCTATTAATTGGGAGGATTTAGAAATTTGAAAAATTAATATTTTAATATTGTTAAATGATTTTTTTATTTTCCCAGAATTTAGAAGTAAAATAGTTTATGTGGTTAATAAAAATATTTTTAAAAATTATTTTTTCACGAATACCCATTAAAAAAAGTATTTGGAAAAAAATTGGTGTTTTTAGAAATGGAGGAATGAATAGGGCAGAATATTCTAAAAAGATATTCTTCGGACATTTGGAAGGCTTAAGAGCTATTAAAAAGATTGAAGAACCTACAATTATCGAGTTAGGACCAGGAGATGGTTTGGCGTCTGCTATTTATTCTAAGATTTATAACTCTCCAAAAGTTTTCTTAATAGATATAGAGGAATGTGCCGATTATGATATTTCTGTTTATAAAAAAATTATAAACTCTTTAGATAATAATTTGCTTACTAAATTAGATATCCAAAATTTAAGAAATATAAATGAATTATTAAATACTTTTAATGCCTCTTATTTAACTGATGGATTAAATAGTCTAAAAAAAATAAGTTCAGATTCAATAGACTATTTATTCTCGCATTCAGTTTTGGAGCATATAAGATTAAATGATATTGATGAATATATTTTTGAAATGTATAGAGTTTTAAAGCCGGGAGGATTGATTTCTCATAATATTAATTATAAAGACCATCTAGATGAATCTCTAAATAACTTAAGATTTTCTGAAAACATATGGGAGTCAAGTTTTTTTGCATCTAGTGGTTTTTATACAAATAGAATCCCAGCAATTGAGATGCATAAGAAATTTTCTAATCAGGGTTTCAATATTATTTGGGAGAAATATGGTAATTGGCAAAAGTTGCCTTTAAAAAGAAAGTATCTTAATAAAAAATTTAGAAAATATTCTGATGAAGATTTGAAAAAATGTACTTCAGCTTTTATTGCTTGCTTAGAAAATAAATAGAATAGATTTATATAAGTATAAATTTTAAAATGTTAAAAATTAATATAATTAAATCTAATTAATAAGCTTCTGTAAAATTTAAATTTGTTTATTAAATTTATCTTCTTATTTTTTTTATAATAAATAAACCAGTTTATAAAAATCTTAAGTTTTTCAAAATGCAAAAAGAATTGTTAGTAACTGGATCATCAGGATTTTTTGGAAGTGCATTAATAAATAGAGCCCTAAAAAGGGGATGGTTTGTTAAGGGCACAGCAAGACATTCTTTAGGAATTCTCTCTGAACAATTTGGTGTTGATATCAATTATTTAGATTTATCAAAAGATACAATTTCAATACCAAAAGCTAATTATATAGTTCATTGCGCAACTGCTAATGAAATTAAGTCTTTAGATTTATTTAAATCTATCGATTCAACTATAAAAGGCACAAAAAAATTAATTGAATATTGTTTAGAAAATCGATTTGAGCATTTTATTTATATTTCGACTGTTGGAATTTATGGAAGAGAACTTAATGGAGAAATTAATGAAAATTCTCCTTTTCAAGCAAATTCTAATTATGCTTTAAATCATTATTATGCAGAAAAAATTTGTGAAAGATATGCCTCAAGAAATTTTAAAGTGACAATAATAAGATTATCCAATGTTTATGGAATTCCTTCTGTTAGCACTGTAGATAGAAATACATTGGTACCTATATGCTTTGTAGTTAATTTATTAAGAAAAGGTGTTGTAGAATTAAATTCTTCTGGACTTCAGCAAAGGGATTTTATTAATCAAATTGAAGCATCAGATATAGTATTAAATTCCTTAAATAATCAGAAAAGTAATTTCGATATAATTAATGCTTCAAGCGGAAAAAGTTATTCAATTATCGAAATTGCAAAAATTGCATGTCAAGAATATTCTAAATTTTCAGGAAAAGTTGGAAAAATAACTTCAATGCCTGATAAAAATAATTATGAAAATAACTATAGTTTTTCTAGTAAGGCTTATAAAAGTAAAGACAAAAATTTAGAATATCTTTCAATAAATGAAACTATTTCAGAGTTATTTAAAATTTATAATGCATTAATTTAAAATATTTTTTATTAATTTATAGTTAAAACTTTTTCCCAAATTTCATCAATTTCTAAATTATATTTAATTGAATTAAAATATATTTTATTTTTTTCATTAGTTAATTTTTTAAATTTTGATCTATTTGCAAATATATTAAATAATAATTTTGAACAGTTTATAATAGATGAATATGATATGACTCTTCTATATTTTTTTTCAAATCTTAAATAGTCTTCTAAATTCGGACATAAAACCAAACCTAAACCTAAAGATAATAATAATCTTATTTTATTAGCTGGTTTGTATTTTGTTGCTGGGTGAAGAGAATTGACAGTTATAATCGCAATATCACTTTTTTTTGAGAATTCAATTAAATTTTCCTTAGTCCATTTCTTGTATTGAATATCAGTCCCAATTAACTTGAGAAGATTGACAACTAATTTTGTTGGAATTGTAAGACGACTATAGGCTGATATTTCAGGATCTGTTAAAAAATTTATTTTTGAATTTATATTTTTAATTTTTAATAAAAAACTACAAAAAGCAAGTTTAAGTAATGGAATTAAGGCCCCATATCCAATTCCTTCCCATAGGATATTAATTTTTTTCTGTATATCAGGTATTTTTTTAATTTTTACATTTTTCTGAAAAATTTCTTCAATATAATCTGGAATTACATAAATATCCTTATTTTTTAAAAATGGATATAATGTTAAAAGGTTATCTCTCTGAAAATCAGAACCTAAAATAAGAGTATTTGATAAAGACATTAATTTATAAGAAACTTCTAAAAAGTCGTTCCTTCTGTTATAAATTATCCTTCTATAAAACTTTGTAAATAAATTATATAAATTAGATTTATATCCATGATAAAAATCAATATAAATACAAATTAGTTTCCTTTTTTTATAAGAATCATTATTTTCAAATTGATAAACTAGTCTTGAAATAATATCAGTATTAGCGGGCGTTATAAATACTATTATTTGTGATTTATCAATAATAAATTTATGATCAATAGACTTTATCTCGAACGTTTTTTTTCTAGAGCAAAACATTTTGACCCCTCTCCTATCAGAAGGATGGCTAAAATCTTCCGATGCTGGTAAATAATTTATTATTGTTTGATAGGAATCTTTTCTCATATTTTGAATTCTTTAAGATATTTCAAGAAGTTTTTCCTTATCAAAATTCTATGGTTTGTTTTTGTCATTCTTTTTAAATCGTCAACAATATGATTATCTAATTCATATATGCTCATAATATCAATAAATCCACCCATCTTTTTGCTCAAATTACATGCTGCACCTGCAGAACTGTTTGTTAATATTGGTAGACCTGCTGCCAAGTATTCATAAACTTTTATTCCAACCCTTGTAATATTATCAGGACCATCAAGCATAATATGGCAGCCTAAATTAAAGAATGATAAACTTTCTTCGATTGACAAATCCTCTAAAAATATAACTTTGCATTTTAAGGAATTAGTTAGTTCAGTTTTTTGTATTTTATTGAGCCATGAACTCTTTATCGCAAAGCAAAATTCTATATTTTTGCCAACTAATTGGTAAAGACTGTTTAGATGTTTAATATATGGATAAATAGAATTCCATTGTCTTGAAGACCCAAGACTTCCTAAAAATCCAAAGACTATTGTATCAGGTCTTATATTAAATTTTTCTCTATAAAAGTTTGATAAACCTGGCTCAGAGATTTCAAGATTAAAAATCTTCTCATCAATATTGAAATGTTTTAATGAAATTTCTCCCTTGAACCCCTCGGATTTGAACCATTGATACATCTCTGGAGTAACAACTGAAACTTTATCAGTAAAATGTAATATAAACTTCTCCTGTTTTTTCCAGTTTTGATATATCTTTCCACCAAAAGACCATTTTTGAACTGTCACGCTTTCTTCTGGATATAAACTTCTTGGGTCAAAATTATGATTTATTTTTTTTACTTTAGACTTTATAACTGAGGCAATTACACCAGCGTGATATGCCCTAGATATTATTTCGATTTTATAATTATTTCTAATTTTTTTCTTAAGGTAAAATGACAAAAATCTTCCTATTAATTTCAAATAAATTGAAAACAATTTCGTCTTTTCTAAATATCGGCTTGGTAAAGCAATTGGTAGACATATTAGATTAATATCTATGGAAGTAAGATATTTTGAAAAAGATCTTATTTTTTTTAATTCTTTTAAAAAAATATGTGGTTGCCATATAAGAATAATAGTTACTTTTTTAAATGCTGATTTTATTTTTGCTTCTAGAAAAACTTGATTTTTTAGTATTCCAGATTCTATTCTGTCATTATAAATAAGGTGAACTATTTCATTCATCTTTATTAATTTATGAAAATTTTATTTATTCTATAAGAATGTTGTTTGCAATATATTATTTCCAATTTAAATTTACATCTATTAAGTTGTTTTGTTTGAGAGATTTAAGAGCATTTAATCTAATTAAATGATTTCTATCTTCTCTTGAAAGTCTTTCTTTAAATGGTTTGAGAGCCTTTAACATTCTTATTACAGATTTTTTCAAATTTATTTGAGGTGTAAAATTTTGAGGGGTTAAATTAAAGTATTTATCAAAACAAACTTTATAAGATCTTTTATCAGGTGCAGCAGACTTATTGATTTTTATATGAATATCTTCTCCTAATAATTTTTTAATTTCAAAAGCTAAATCCTTTATTTGGTAGTTCCAATCTTGTGATCCCACATTTATAACCTCCATTTGTTTCCCAGATAATCTATTGCATGCCCAGAAAATAGATCTTGCCATATCTTCTACATCTATAAGTGGCCTCCATGGAGACCCGTCACTTAATATTTCAATTTTGCCTGAATTAATTGCTGTCGCGACAAAATCATTAAGAACAAGATCAAGCCTTAAATTTGGACTATACCCGCAGGCGGTAGAAAATCTAAGTGAGGTGATTTTTGTGTTTTTATAATTAATTAAACCTAATAAATCATTCTCAGTGCCTACCTTACTTTTTGCATAAGCAGTTAGCGGTTTAACAGGATCTTTTTCAGTTCTTGGTGAATCTGATCCGGTTCCATATACTGAACATGATGATGCAAAAACAAATGATTTTACATTATTATTTATAGCCTCTTTGGCTATGAATAAACTTGATTCTTGATTAATCTCTTTTGTCACTTTCGCAAATTCGCTACCCATTGGATCATTTGAAATAGCTGCTAAGTGAACAATAAAATCTGCTTTCTCAATATATTTGGATAATTTATTTTTATCTCTAACGTCACCATATACTTGTAAATCTAAGAAGGGTTTTTCCGTCAATACCTCTGCGGCTATGGGGCAATTAACGAAGTAACCATTGTCATATCCGGTTATGAATGAATTAGGATCATTTTTTTTTATAAATTTACATAAAACAGGCCCTATATAACCCAAGTTTCCTGTTATTAAATAATTATTCATAATAAATTCAGCTAATTAGAGATCTTACTACATAATCTGCAATGCTGAGTGAAGAAGTTGCTGCAGGACTTGGTGCATTTAATATAGATATAAAGTTTCCCTTGATTCTAATATCGAAATCTTGTTCAAGATCTCCTTTTTGGTTCATTAGTTGAGCTCTTATTCCTGAAGGGCCTCGATAAATCATTTCTGATTTTATGTCTGGAATTAGTTTTTGCAAACTTTTAAGAAAAATATTTTTTGACAAAGAACGAATTATTTCTCCAGCGCTAATAAGAGGATATTTTAAAATAAATCTTTGCAAACCAATATATGAAATAGATTCATAAAGTTCATTTAAATTGATATCACTCCATTTATATCCTTCTCTTGCTAATGCTAAAATTGCATTAGGTCCTGCTTCTACACCACCATTTATCATCTTAGTAAAATGTACTCCCAAAAAGGGTAACTTTGGATTGGGAACTGGATATATAAGGCTTTTAACTAAATATTCATAATCAGGTTTTAAGCAATAGTATTCTCCTCTAAAGGGTAAAATTTGTTTTTTTTCAATATCAATTCCTAGAATTTTAGAAATCTTATCACTATATAATCCAGCGGTAGATATTATTATATCACCACATAATTTATCCCCATTTTGTAAAACTAGCTCTTTATATTCATTATGGTGATTAATATTTACGACTTTAGAGGAACAGAGTATCCTTCCGCCAAATGCAATGATTTCTTCTTTATATTTTCTTGCAACTTCCTTATAAGAAACTATACTTTCCTCTGGAACATGAATACCAGCTTTTGATTCAACATAGGGCTCTATTAAATTTACTTCTTTGGCAGTTAATTTCTTAATGCCGATTAATTGATTTATTTTACCATTGTTAAAAAGGGAATCTAATCTTTCTAATTCGTTTTGACTGGTGGCTACTACAACTTTTCCGCATTCTTCCCATTTAATTGAATTTTGATTACAGTAATCCTTCATCAAAAGAATACCTTCTCTACTTAATTTTGCCTTTAAACTGTTTGGGGGATAATAAAGGCCAGCATGCATTACACCACTATTTCTTGATGATTGGTGATTTGCGATATCTTTTTCCTTCTCCAAAATTGTAATTTTTTTAAAACCCTCTTTGAGAAACTTTCTTGCAATAGATAATCCTAATATTCCTCCTCCAATTATTATTATTTTTTCTTTCTGCAGAATCATTTTTAGCTAGAGGTATATTAATTAATTTAAATATTACTTAAATATTTAAAATAGTATGATTTAGTAAAAATTATATCCATATGTAAAAATACATGAAAAAATTGTTATTTTGCATTCAAATCTATGCAGATACCATCTTATATTAGATAGTTATTGATTAATAATTAATTGAGTATAGAAATCCCTCCTGTAAAAGTAGGTGTTATTAATATTGGCTTTGGAAATATTGGATCTTGCATTAATATGCTGGATTCTATAGAAAATTGTGAGACAGTTATTGTAGAAAATTATCAAGATTTTAAATATACAGATATGCTTATTCTCCCAGGCGTAGGTTCTTTTGATACTGGGATGAAACTATTGAAAAAACGTGAACTTTGTAAACCTTTAATTGATTATGCAAATAAAAAAAATCTTTTAGGTATATGCTTAGGTATGCAATTAATTTCAGAAGGTAGCGAGGAAGGAAGTGAAGAAGGTTTGGGTATCATATCAGGATATTTTAAGAAGTTTCCTAAAGAAGATTTCAACTCAAAATCCTTAAAAGTACCTTGCATGGGTTGGAATTTTGTAGAATATTCCTTAGAAAAGGGGTATCTATCCCATGAATATGCAATTAATGGAGTTACTAGATATTATTTTGTACACTCTTATTATTATGCAGGACCAGAAGAAAATGTTTGCGGATGGAGCAATCATGGTATTAAATATGGTGTCGTTATAAATAATAAAAAAACGATCGGGGTACAATTTCATCCTGAAAAAAGTCATGATTTTGGGAGAAAATTTTTAAAAAATTGGATAAATAAAAATTATGAAAAAACATCCTAGAGTTATTTTATCTTTAATAATTGATAGTAAAAGAATGATAAAAAGATCAAAATTCAAAAATTACAAATATCTTGGAGATCCATTAAATATAATAAGGATTTTTAATTCTAAAAGAGTTGATGAAATATCCATAATTTCTTGTGAAAATTATGAAAAGAAAGATATTAATATTGATTTTGAATTCCTGGAAAAAATTTCTGGGGAAGCATTTTGTCCATTAACTTATTCAGGAGGTGTAAGAAGTTTAGAAGATGCTGATAAGCTTTTTTCTATAGGTTTTGAGAAGATTGGGATTAGAAATCTTCTTCATACTAATCCAGAAGTAATAAAACAAATTGCTGAAAAATATGGTTCCCAATCCGTTGTTATTTTTATTGATTATAAAGAATTAAATAATAATGAAATTGAAATTTATACTTCATATAATTCATTTTTCAAATCAACAAAATCTTCAATTCTTGAATTTATAAAAAATGCAGAATCATATGGAGCTGGTGAGGTGGTTTTACAATCTATCCTTAGAGAAGGCCAATCAAAGGGTCTAGATTTAGATATTATTAAAGAGATTACAAATAAAACAATACTTCCAATTATTTCATCTTGTGGAATGAGAGATTTATCTGATGCTAGAAAGGCATTCTCATTAGGAGCTGATGGAGTTATGGCAAGTAAGTTTTTTTCTCTTTATGGGAATTGTGATGGAGTATTATTGACTTATCCAACCTATCAGGATATTGAAAAACTTTAATGGCAAAGGAATGTGTAAATTGTTTATTAAATGATTCTTTAAGCAATGTATTTATTGATAATTCTAATATTTGTAATTTTTGTAAGTCTTATTCAAAAAGAAAAAAACAAAATAATGATAAGCAGTTAAAAAAAATAGCTTTGACTAATATTCTTAATAAAATAAAAGATAATAATAATAAAAAATATGATTGTATTGTTGGAGTATCTGGAGGATTAGATAGTTCAACAGTTTTAATAAAAGCTAAAGAGCTAGGGCTAAGGTGTTTAGCAGTTCATATGGATAATGGATGGGATGAACCTTTATCTCAGAGAAATATTGAGATAATTCTTAAAGCTACGGGATTTGATTATGAAACTTGGGTTATTGATTGGGAGGAATATAGAGACTTACAAAAAGCTTATATCGCTTCAGATCTAATAGATATAGAAATGCTTTATGACAATGCAGCCTTTGCTGTAAATTTTTATTTCGCTCAAAAATATAAAGTTAAAACAATTCTATCCGGGGAAAATATTGCTACAGAGGGTATTTCAATGCCAAAAGAATGGTCTTGGCAAAAATATGATGCAACAAATATTTTGTCAATTGCAAAATCAGCAAATATAACATTAAAGACTTTTCCTTATATTCGTTTTAGAAGAGTATTATTAGCTAAAATTTTAGGAATTAACAGAATACCACTACTAAATTATATTGAATATAGTAAGGAAATTGCTTTAGAAAAATTGATACCATTAGGTTATCAACCATATCCGTATAAACATTATGAATCAGTTTTTACAAGATTTTATCAAGGAGAGATATTACCTAGAAAGTTTAATATCGACAAAAGATTAATTCATCTATCATCTTTGATTCAGAATGAGTCAATTACAAAAAAAGAAGCAAAAAAAGAATTAAATAAACATCCTTATTTAGATTTGCTTAAGTTAAAAAAAGATAGAAAATTTATCTGTAAAAAACTTAAATTAAGCGAATCTGATTTTGAAAGTTATTTAAAAAGGCCCGAAAGAAGTCATCTAAATTTTAAATCTCATGCAAGGCTTGTTATTATTTTTGCAAAAGTAATAAAATTTATTTTTAGAATTAAAAAAAAGATTTATTTTTAATAATTTATATAAATTACAAATAATTTAAATTTATAGAATGACTTATTTTTATTTATTTTTAATTTTTATTATATTTGCCTTATCAAGCTATTTTATTTATAAAAAGTTTATTCCTGCTTTTTTCTCTTTCATACCTGATAGTCCAAATACAAGAAGCTCTCATAGTAAAATTATACCTAGAGGAGGTGGGCTAATTTTTAGTTTGCTTGGTTTATTTAGCCTTTTATTTTCTGGAAATCTATCTCAATTATTTTGTATGCCGCTCGCCTTTATTGGATTTTTGGATGATAAGTTGAATTTGTCTCCATTATTTAGATATTTTTCCCAGATTATTACTGCAGTTGTTTGCTTAATTTATAGTGATAATATTCTAAAAATTTTTGCTTCTTTTTCTCATCCATTCTTATTTTCTTGCTTATATTTTTTGTTTTTAATAGTAATTTCTGCAATTATAAATTTTTCAAACTTTATGGATGGAATAGATGGTCTAGTAGCGAGCTGTTTTTTTATTATTTTTGGAAATATGATTTTAAATGGTGAGTATGATCTTATACCAGTAACTGGAGCACTCTTTGGTTTTTTAATATGGAATTGGACTCCCGCTAAGATTTTTATGGGAGATATTGGGAGCACTTTCTTAGGCGCTTTATTTGCATTTAAAATATTTAATTTAAATTCTTTATCTTTATTTTTTGCTTACTTGATAGTAGCTTCTCCACTTTTTGCAGATGCCTTAATTTCTATTATTAGAAGATTTATAAATAGACAAAATATTTTTAAACCGCATAACTTACATTTATATCAAAGGCTCTATCAAGCTGGATGGAAGCATGATCATATATCAATAATTTATATATTATTCACACTAATTTTTTGTTTGACATTCAACATATTTGGATTTAAATATCTAATAATTACATTTTTCTTAATGTTAATGACTGGTTATTATTTAGAGCGCAAATATGCCCTGCCATTCAAAAGAAATTAATACAAACTTTTATTTTAAAAATGATCTTTAACTTCAATTTTTTAAAATTACCTTAATTTCTAATTGCTTTAAAATTAATTTTTAAATACTTATAGTAAATGAAGTTTGAATTTATTTGAAAAGAACTATCATTACTTGAACTTAAATACAAATAATGCTAATTTTATATTTAATTCTTTTAGATAATTGAGTAAGTTAGACTATTTTTATAGAAACTATAACTTAAGAAAATTAATTGTTATTATTATTGATATTTCAATTTTTTGGATATTTTTTTATTTAGTTTTGTCAATTAAATATAATTTTTATTCTTTGAATGAGGATTTCAATTTTAAATGGATTTTATATATAGGAACTATATTTGGAACTTTTTTTTATATTATAACTGGTCAATATAAAGCACTTACTCGTTATTCTTCTAGTGTCGACTTTTACGCAATCTTAGCCCGTAATATTATTCTTGTATTTATTCTTTTTTTAATTGGAAAGATATTTAACTTGGCAATGCCAGCTTTAACAATATGGATATTGACTGCTGCATTAGTTTCAAGTTTTTCATTTATTGTTCGACTATTTTTAAAAGACGTAATATTTTTCCTTAAAAATAAACTTAATAATAAACAAAAAAATATTGTTATTTATGGAGCTGGTGATGCTGGGAATCAACTTGCGAATGCATTGTGCTTGAGTCAAAAATATAAAATTATAAGTTTTATAGACGATTCTTCTAATCTTCAAGGTAGGACAATAGGAGGAATTCCAATAAAAAGTCCAAATTATTTAAATTTTCAAAATTCAAAAGTTGATAAAGTTCTTTTGGCAATACCTTCTTTGACAAAAGAGAGAAAAAAAACTTTATTAGAAAATTTAGAAAAAAAATCTATAGGTGTATTACAAATCCCATCTATTGATGAATTAACTAGCGGCTCGGCACAAATTGACACATTGCGACCAGTTTCTCCTGAGGATTTATTAAGCAGAGATATTGCAACTTATGAAGATAATAATCTAGAGGAATTAATAAAAAATAAAGTTGTTTGTATTTCGGGAGCAGGCGGATCTATTGGATCTGAATTATGTAGACAGATCATTAAACTTAAACCCAAAAAATTAATACTTATTGAAATGAATGAGCATAGTCTTTATAAAATTAACTATGAATTGACTCAAAAAGAAATTTACGAGATTGAAATTATTCCAATACTGGAAAATGCATCAAACTATAAATCTCTCAATCTCCTATTTAAACAAATTAAAATTAATATCTTATTTCACGCAGCTGCTTATAAACACGTACCCTTAGTAGAAATGAATCCAATGTCAGGTCTGGCTAATAATTTTTTATCAACAAGTAATTTATGTAAATTAGCATTAGAAAATTCAATAGAGAGAATAATTTTAATTTCATCTGATAAAGCAGTAAGGCCTACTAACTTAATGGGCGTTTCAAAACGATTGTCAGAATTAATTTTTCAGGCATATTCCAAAATTGATAATAAAAAAGATGTTAATAAAAAGACTATTTTTGCGATGGTTAGGTTTGGTAATGTACTTGGTTCTTCGGGATCAGTAGTGCCATTATTTAATAAACAAATTACTAAAGGAGGGCCTATAACTTTAACTCATCCAGATGTAATAAGATTTTTTATGACTATTTCAGAATCAGTACAATTAGTTCTACAAGCCGCCTTATTAGCTAATGGGGGAGACTTATTCATACTTGATATGGGAAAACCTGTAAAAATATATGATCTTGCCATGAAAATGATTAATTTAAGAGGATTAAAAATTAAAAATAAAGAGAATCCTGATGGTGATATTGAGATTATTTTTACAGGTCTAAGGCCAGGGGAAAAACTTTTTGAGGAATTATTAATTGATGCCGATACTGAATCGACTATAAATCCATATATTCTTCGAGCACAAGAAAAATTTATTATGCCAGAAAATCTTTTCCCTAGATTAGAAAAATTGGAATATCTTATTGACTCAAGGGATTCAAAAGAAGTTTGGAATCTCTTGAATGAAATTGTTCCTGAATGGATTAGAAGTAAAGAACTAAATTAAATAATGAAAAGTAATTTAAGAAAATTAATAAAAATTTTTATTAAAGAAAGTAAAAATCTTTTTATTTATGATAGCGGAATTAAAAATGTTTCTTTGGGTTCTAATGTCAAGATAATTAAACCAGTTAATATTTATGGATGTAAGATTGGTGATAACTCCTTTATTGGACCATTTGTAGAGATACAAAAAAATGTAAAAATTGGAGAGAATACAAAAGTTCAGTCTCATTCATTCATATGTGAACTTGTTTCCGTTGGTAATAATTGTTTTATTGGTCACAGTGTTGTTTTTATAAACGACTTATTTTCAAATGGTTCCACCTCTAATGGAAATAAAGAAAATTGGCAGAAAACTACAATAGGTAATAATGTCCTAATAGGGAGTAACGCAACAATATTACCTGTAAAAATAGTAGATAATGTAGTTATTGGAGCAGGAAGTGTTGTAACCAGGGATATTCTGAAATCGGGGATATATGTGGGAAACCCAGCAATTTTTCTTAGAAATATTGATTATAAATAAATTTAAAATATATTAAATAAATGAAAAATATTCCAATATTAGACTTAAATCTTCAGCATTTAAATTTACAGGATGAGATTTTTGATGCATTTAAGAAAGTTATTAATAAATCCTCCTTTATAAGAGGGGAGTATGTAGATTCTTTTGAAAATGAGTTTGCTAAATTGACGGGAAGGAAACACTGCATATCCTGTGCAAATGGAACAGATGCACTATACATAGCTATGCATGCTATGAATTTGAAAAATAAAGAGGAAGTTATTGTTCCTGCACATTCTTGGATATCAACTTCTGAGACCGTAACGCAAGCTGGAGGAAAGGTAGTTTTTTGTGATACTAATGTTGATGATTTTACTATAAATACTGATCTTATTGAATCAAAAATAACTGAAAAAACAGTTGGAATAATACCAGTCCACTTGTATGGTCAGCCAGCTAATATGTCAAAAATAAAGCAGATTGCTAAAAAGTATTCTCTTTGGATTATTGAGGATTGTGCACAAGCCCATTTTGCTGAATTTAAAAATTTGCAGGTTGGCTCATTTGGAGAAGCATCGACTTTTTCTTTTTATCCTGGGAAAAATCTTGGAGCTTTGGGTGATGCTGGAGCTATAGTTACAGATAATGATGAAGTCGCTTATAAATTAAAAACTTTTGCTAGACATGGCGGATTATTGAAGGGTGATCATCAAATTGAAGGGATTAATAGTCGTATGGATGGATTACAGGCAGCCTTCCTCTTAATCAAGATGAAGTATATAAACAAATGGACAGATCAAAGAATTGATAAAGCTAATAATTACTTTAAATTGTTAAATGATATTCCAAATTTAACTTTGCCGGTAGTTAATAAGGGTAATAAACATGTTTGGCATTTATTTGTTATCAAACATGCAAAAAGAGATGAATTATCAATTTATTTAAAAGGTAAAGGAATATCCACATCAATTAATTATCCTATTGCATTACCTTTTTTACCTGCATATAAATATCTAAATCATTCTAAAAATGATTTTCCAGCAGCATATGAAAATCAAAGTAAAATTTTATCAATTCCTCTTTACCCAGAACTAACTTTAGATCAACAATCTTTTATATCTAAAAACATAATAGATTTCTGTATTTAGTTTATAGTAAAGTTAAAAATTAAAATCTAAAATAATATTTATGTATGCGAAATTCAAACCTATCACTAATAGAAAAATTAAAGTTGGAATAGTTGGTTGCGGTCGAATTTTTAAAAAGCATCTTGAGGCAATTACAAATAATTTTGAAAGAATAGAATTAGTTGCAATTTGCGATGAAAATAATGATTCTTTAGAAAAAGCTAATGAATTTATTAAAGATGTTTGTTCAAAAATAAAAAATTTTTCAAATAATCCCAAAAGGTTTTTTTCCTATAAAATATTGTTGGATTATTGCTCTCAAAATCCTAATTTCATTGATTTAATTGTATTAGCAACACCAAGTGGTTTGCATCCAAGTCAAGTAATTAGTGCTGCTAAATGTGGTCTAAATGTTATGACTGAGAAGCCAATGGCTACGAAATGGGCTGACGGGCTATCTATGGTTAAAGCCTGCGATGATGCTGGTGTAAGATTATATGTCATAAAGCAAAACAGATTTAATAGAACTCTTCAGTTACTTAAAAAGCAAATTGTAAATGGTAGGTTTGGAAGAATAGCAATGGTAACTTCTAATGTTTTTTGGCAAAGACCTCAATCTTATTACGATCAAGATTCGTGGCGAGGTACCTGGGAGTTTGATGGTGGTGCTTTAATGAATCAAGCTAGCCATTATGTTGATTTAATGGAATGGTTGGTTGGCCCAATTGCATCGGTTAATGCTTCAATTGCAACTGTTGGACGCAATATTGAAGTTGAGGATACAGCAACTTTAAATTTGAGATGGCGAAATGGTGCGCTAGGTTCTATGTCTGTTACCATGCTTACTTATCCTAAAAATTTAGAGGGCTCAATAATTGTGTTGGGTGAAAATGGTTCAGTAAAGGTAGGGGGTGAAGCTGTCAATAAAATAGAATTTTGGGAATTCAAAGACAATCATCCTGATGATAAAAATGTTGAAATTAACAACTATGAAGTTAAAAGTGTTTATGGCTCAGGACATTCATTATTTTATTCAAATATTCTTGATCATTTTCAAGGAAAAAATGTTGATGTTTGTGATGGAAGAGAAGGTTTAAAAAGCCTTGAATTATTAATAGGAGCTTATAGGTCTGCTAGAGATGGTAAGAATATTTATTTGCCCTTAGACTACTGATTTAATGACTACCAGAAACGTAGAAAATATTGATATTAATTTGCCGAATTTAATTTATGCGCTTTGGAAAAAATTAAAAGAACAAAGAAAAATGCAAATTATTTTTCTTTTTTGTTTTGTATTGGCTAGCGCATTTTCCGAAGTTTTTTCATTAGGTTCAGTATTGCCATTTTTATATGTATTAATAAACCCAATAGGACTTTGGAATTTAACTTTCTTTAGAAATATTTTTATATTTTTGGGTATTAATAATCCTAATTACTTATTACTCCCAATGACAGTAATTTTTTGTCTTTGTATAGTTTTTGCAGCTTTTTTTAGATTAGTCACTATTTGGCTAAACTGCAGATTGTCTGCTGCAATAGGTTCAGATTTGAGTTGTGAGGTTTTTACAAGAACTATTTTTCAACCATATAAATACCATTTAGAAAGAAATAGTAGTGAATTAATTGCGGCGATTAACATTCATATTCCTCAATCTATTTATTCAATAAATTTATTTTTTAAATTAATAAGTAACGCAATTATTGCTTCAAGTATCATAATTGCATTGTTAATTATCAATCTGAAGATTGCCTTATCATTAATAATTGTTTTTGGATTTGCTTATCTATTGATTTCTATTTTTATAAAAAATAAACTTGCTGCAAATAGTTTGTTTGCAGTAAATGCAACTCAAAATCAATTATCAATAATACAAGAAAGTTTAGGTGGTATAAGAGACTTGATAATTGATCAAAATTTTAATTATTACATTAAAAAATTTATTAAATATGATAAACCATTAAGAATAAGAGATTTACAAAATGAGTTTTTGGGTTCTTTCCCTAAATATGCCTTAGAAGCTCTTGGTATGATTCTTATAGCTGTTTTAGGTTTCTTAATTAAATCTTTATCTCCTAGCACAGTTAATGCAATACCACTTCTAGGAACTATTGCTCTTGGGGCACAAAGATTACTACCTTCTCTACAGCAAGTATTTACAAGTTGGTCTGCAATAAAAGCTAAGCAAGAAAATTTAAAAAAAATACTTGATATACTTGATCGCCAAAACTATAACAAAAATTTTAATTTAGGATATTCTGAAATTTCCTTTAACAAGGAATTAAGACTTTCATCAATAAGTTTTAAACATTTAAATCAAAAAAAATCAATATTTGAAAATATCCACTTAACTATTAATAAAGGCGAATGTCTAGGAATTATTGGTACAACAGGTAGTGGTAAAAGTACTTTTATAGATATAGTTATGGGTTTGCTAATAGGCTCACAGGGGTACTTGAAAATTGATGGTCTAAATTTATATTCAGGGAAAGATAGTTCAAGAAAAATAAGGGCTTGGATGTCAAAAATTGCGCATGTTCCTCAAAGTATTTTTCTTTCTGATAGCACTATTGCTGAAAATATAGCTTTTGGTATTGAATTAAATAATATTGATTACAGAAAATTAAAAAATGCTATTGAAGCAGCTCAACTTAATGATTTTATTGAAAGTCTGCCGAATAAATACAACACTTTTGTGGGAGAAAGAGGGGTTAAATTAAGTGGAGGTCAAAGGCAAAGAATTGGTATTGCTAGAGCATTTTATAAGAATCCACAAATTTTAATTTTAGATGAAGCAACAAGTGCATTAGATATTAGAACAGAGAGGAAAATAATGGAAAAAGTAAATTGCCTAAGTAAAGACTTAACTATCATTATTATTGCTCATCGTCACTCAACTTTAAAAAACTGTGATAGGGTTATTGAGATTAATGGAGGTAAGATAATCAAAGAAGGTTTACCTAAAGATGTGTTATATTAATTGAAAATATTTTCAATAAACCATTTGAATATTATTTAAAAAAATTTGTTCTTTAGTATTTACATAACCACTTTAAATTTCCAAAAATATTTATTCATAGTTATTAATGTTTTTTAAAAAAAAATATGATATTTTATTAATCTGTAACGATGAAGATAAAGCAGAAATTAAAGATGGGAAGTATTTCTCAAAATTTTTAGATAGCTTGAAAATATTGTTGGAAACGTACAATCTAAAATCTCTTAGTTTAGCTTTGCCTTTTGCAAGAAGATATGGCGGATCAACTTACTCAAATGCAATTTCTGTCAATCTAGAAATTTTTTTTATCAAAGTTATACGAAAGGTGCTTCAAAAAATAAATTTATACAATGGCATTGAAATTTTTCTGAATAAATGTTCTTTGACAGAGGATAAGTTTTACCAAAATTTTATAAAAAAATTCGGTATTAGATTAGTAATTTGCATTGGAGCTAATAAATATATTTGTCAAGCATGTAGGGAAAGTAAAATTAATATTGTTGAGTTACTTCATGGTTTAGGCTACTCAAAGATTCCATGGGGATGGAGTTATGAAGAAATTAAAAATCTACCGACACATATATGGAGTCTTGATAGAGCAAGCACAAAAGTTTTTAAACCTCTTGAAGGTATGGGCATTATTCTGGAAGAGATAGAACATCCTTGGTACTCTCAATTTGAAAATTTTAAGGAAGGTTCTTTCGGCTCAATTTCATTCCTAAGTAAAAAAAATAGTCCAATAAAAAATAAAAAAGTTGTTCTTTTATCTTTAACCTGTGGTTATGACGGTGATGAAGGAACTTATTTATATAGAAAGAATGTAATTAAAAATGGTTTAATTCCATCAAATTTAATGGAACTATTAGAAGATCAGAATCAAAATATTTTTTGGTTTATTAGAAGACACCCCAAGCAAGAAGCAAAGATGAAATATAATAATCAAAAGAAATTATTAGATCAAATTTGTAAGAAAAATAAAAATGTTGATTGGAGACAGGCAACTTCAGTATCATTACCCTATCTTTTGCCTTATGTAGATTGTCATATTACTATGAATAGCCAAATTTGTTACGACACAGCTATATATGGGATAAAATCTCTTGGTCTTTGTCCAAGTTTGATCAAAGGAAACTCATATCAATTTGCATTTCAAGATCTTGAAGAGGCTAATTTGTTTAAAAGGGGAGTTTCTAAAAAAGATGATATTCTTAGCTTTATTTTGGAATCAAAAAAGATTAAACCATTTAAATTAACTTGTAGAAATAGGGATGATTTTGTAAAAACAATTTATAGAGCTATTAAATAAATTTTAAAGAAATATTTTGAAAAATTTCTTATTGATTTAAATTAAAAAATTTAACGAATTAACATATGTTAAACTTTCTAAAATCTTAAATTAAAATTTATTGGATTTTATTTAAGACCACACTTTTAAAATTGATTTGACTAAAGCAGTAATTTTAGCTGGCGGACTAGGGACACGTTTGAGCGAAGAGACATCCTTAAAGCCTAAACCAATGATTGAGATTGGGGGGAAACCAATTCTTTGGCACATCTTAAAAATATTTAGTCATTACGAGATTAATGATTTTATTATATGCTGCGGTTACAAGGGATATTTGATAAAAGAATATTTTGCGAATTATTTTTTACATACAAGTGATATAACTTTTCATATGGATAATGATAACTATATGGAAGTACATCAAAGAAAAAGCGAACCCTGGAAAGTAACCTTAGTTGATACTGGAGACCTGACTCAAACTGGAGGCAGACTTAAGAGAGTTTTTAAATATTTAGATTCTGAGACTTTTTGTTTTACATATGGTGATGGGGTCTCTGATGTTAATATTAAAGATCTTCTTGAAAAACATAAAGAGTCAGAAAAACTTGCTACTGTGACTACCGTTAAGCCTCCAGGAAGATTTGGAGCTTTAAGATTAGATAATGATTTAGTATCAAATTTCCAGGAAAAACCAGATGGCGATAACTCTTGGATAAATGGTGGTTTTTTCGTCTTAGAACCTGAAGTAGTAGAACTTATTGAAAATGATCAAGTTATATGGGAAGAAGATATATTACCTAAATTGGTCTTGAAAAATCAGTTAGGAGCATATAAACATAGGGGTTTTTGGCACCCAATGGATACTTTGCGCGATAGAAATTCTCTAGATTTACTATGCAAAAAAGGAAATGCACCATGGATAAAATGGTAAAATTTGAAAATCAATTTGTTTGATTTTGATTTTATGACCTAAGGTTATAAAATCTAAGAAGTTTAAATGCTTTAAATGATAATATTAATCTGCAATTCAAAGCAATATAAATAATGGCTCATATGCTAAAGCCTACAAGTATTGACGGAGTTTTTGAAATTCAAACAGATATTTTTAATGATCAAAGAGGTTCCTTTATTAATTTTTTTAGATCATCAGAAAAAGCTTTTAAAAATTGTTGGTTTGATAAAGAAATAAAACAAGTTAATTTGAGTAAAAATAGTTTTAAAGGTACATTAAGAGGTTTGCATTATCAATTAAATCCCTACGCAGAAAAGAAAATGGTTAGATGTATAAAAGGTTGTGTTTGGGATGTTGCTGTTGATTTGCGAGAAGATTCTTCAACATATCTTTCATGGCATTGTGTAGAGTTAAGCCCAAAATTTGCAAATGCCATTGTAATTCCAGAAGGTTGCGCTCATGGATTTCAAGTTCTTGAAGAGGATAGTGAGATATTATATTTGCATTCTGGGGATTGGATTAAGGAATCTGAAACTGGTATAAGATGGAATGATCCTCAAATAGCAATTTCATGGCCTTTGCAGGCTGTTAATTTAAGTGAAAGAGATCAAAATTTGCCTTATTTATCTGAGAAATGAATCTTAAATGTAGACATTGTGGAAAAACTCTAAATCATGAAGTTATTGATTTGGGCAACCAGCCTCCAAGTAATGCATATTTGGATAAAAATCAAATATTGAGACCTGAAATTACGTATCCCTTAAAAGTCTATGCATGTGAACATTGTTGGTTAATTCAACTTCCTGAACATGCCACATCAGAGGAATTGTTCACGCCAGATTATGCTTATTTTTCAAGTACATCAACTAGTTGGTGTGCTCATGCTGAGAAATTTGTAAATGAAGCTGTCTCAGATCATAATCTTTCGCAAAAAAGTTTTGTTGTTGAATTAGCAAGCAACGATGGATATTTATTGCAATATTTGAAATCTAGGGGAATACCTTGTTTAGGTGTTGAACCAACTAGAGCTGCTGCTGAAATCGCAAGATCTAAGGGGATTAATACAATAGAAAGCTTCTTTGGCTTAGAAATGGCTAAGGATATGGATAAGGCAGATCTTGTTATAGCTAATAATGTTTTAGCTCATGTACCTGATATTAACGATTTCATGGGGGGTATACATGAAGTTTTAAAGCCAAAAGGAAAAGCATCAATTGAATTTCCCCACTTATTAAGAATGATAAAGGGGAAACAATTCGATACTATTTATCATGAACATTTTAGTTATCTAAGTCTTAGAACAGTTCAAAGAATAGCTTCATCTGTTGGACTGGAAATATTCAAAGTTTCCGAATTAAGTACTCATGGAGGTAGTTTAAGGGTATGGCTTTCCAAAAAAAATAATTTTGAGATTGATTCTTCTGTTGAGAGAATACTAAATTTAGAGGTTCAAGAGGAATTAGAGTCTCTAAAAATTTTTGAAGAATTTCGCGCGAGCGCCTTAAAAGCTAAATATCAATTCTTAGATTTTCTTATAAAAGCTAAAAATAAAAATAAAAAAATAATGGCATATGGAGCCGCTGCAAAAGGTAATACTTTTTTAAATTTTGCTGGAATAAAATCTGATTTAATATCTTTGGTAGCAGATAAATCTATTAGTAAACAAAATAAGTTTATGCCTGGTAGTTTGATACCAATTGTTTCACCTAAAACTCTATTGAATGAGAAACCTGATTCAATAATAGTTTTACCTTGGAATATTATTTCAGAAATCAGATCTCAATTAAAAAACCATCAGCTTGTTACTGCTATTCCGAATTTAAAGGTTTGGAATAATTTATAAAATAATTTCTCTTTAAACCATATTTCAATGAATGCAATAAATGATCTTATTCCTTTAGAAGCAACTGCTAAATATGTTTCTAAAAGTCTATCAATAGTTAAGAGTGGTTTCTCATAGTAAATAATTTCTTTAATTTGACTAAGATCAATTTGATTAGATTTAAGTATTTATATTATTGCATTATTGGGAAATCTAGGATCATGTCCCCTCCTAGAAAATCTTTCTTCCTGAACTGCAGAAATTATTTCGCCAACATCTATAAGAAAAGCAGCGCTGTCATGATAAAAACATGAAATTCCAAGAATAAAAGTTTTGATATTTAATTAAAGAAATATTTATTTTCTAAATAGAATGCGAAATAAATTTTTGCAATTTTTAATAAAAAATTAACCATACTTTAAAAAAAATTTTCAAAATTGTGATTTTTTTATTTTATTAATTTCAAATATCAATAAATACTTTAAAATTGAGCTTAATGCTGAAATAAAAAATTTGAAAATATCAAAATCTTATATTTTATGTTTATCTCTTTTTCTACCTTTTAGATCATATATAATACTTTTTCCATTAATAGTTTTTAGTTTATTTAATAAAATAACTATTCCTAGAAAAGTTTTAAGAGATTTTTTGGTTTGTATATTTGCTTTAAGTATTGCTTTAATATTTGGGAACTCAATAAATTTTGAATTTAATTCAAGTTCAAATCTTTTAAGAATTTTTAGAGAGTATTTTTCAACTGTACGATATTTTTTTCTTATAGTTATCTTTTGTAATGCTGTTAAGAATATTCACCGTTATCATAAATTAATTAATAAATTAGAAAAATTTTTTACTGGATTTTTAGTATTAAATTCTTTAGTTATTTTACTATGTTTATTTTTTCCTCAATTAAATGATTTTTTGAAATATTTATATAACTTTGGTAATGTAGTTGATACTTTGCCAGTTAAATATAGAGCTATGGGTTTAGTTGGAGCATATGAATATTCGTCTCTAGCATGTATCAGTTTATCAATTTTGGGACTAGTTAATAAGAGTCAAACTATGTTTTATTTAGGTATTTTTTCTTCTGCTGCTACAGGAAGATTTGGCGTATTAGCTTCATTCTTATTAATATTTTTTCAATTTGCAAGTTTGATATTTGTGACATTAAAGAAATTAATTTTTAATTTAAAAATTTCAAAAAATATCTCAGTAAAAATTTTAATTTCAGTTGTTTCACTTTCAGGATTTTTATTAACAATATATTTGCTTTTGGTTAATATTCTTGGTCAAAATTTATCAATAAGTCAATTGGTACAAATTTTTGGAGATGCCTCTTATTTTTCAAATACAACATCTAGTAATATTGGGGTTTTTGATAAACTAGGTTATGCTAATTATGATATTTTTGCTGATTATTTTAAATCAAGGATGGGATTTACAGAATTAATGATAGGTTCTGGTGATTCCTCAATTGATTTAATTGAGATTGATTCAGGATGGTATAGATTATTGAATAAAGGGGGTATTCTTTTTTTAATATTTACACTATCTACTTTTTTCTATTTTCTTAAAAAATCATTTGAGCGTGCAGAAAAGATTATTGAAAATAAAGATTTATATAAAAAACTTAAATTCTACATTTCAACTTATTCAATATTTATGCTTTTACTTAATACAAAAAGTATGGCATTATTATCATCTTTTACTTTAGATATTTTCTTAATTACTATTTTGATTATTGTAAATTGTGGTTATAAATACCGAGAAGATTACATTTTTGAAGAAAATTGAATTATAACTGTTTATGCTATTTGTATTCCGAAATTTAAATATATAATGTAGATAGTTTCAAGGGGAAATAGGATTTATATGAATTATAAATTCCTTATAGTTGTACCTACATTTAATTCTTATAAAATTTTATCTAAATTAATTTATTCTTTAGAAAAGCAAACTTATCCTTTTTGGAGAGTTTTATTTGTCGACGGTTTTTCAACTAAAGAACACATTAATTTTCTAAAAAAGATTTGCAAAGAAAATAATCATTTTTCATGGTCCTACCAATTAAAAACAAAACCGGGTATTTATTCAGCTATGAATTATGGTGCTACAAAAGCAAAAAAAGATGAATGGACTTTATTTTGGGGTTCTGATGATTGGGCTTCTTCGAGTAATGTTTTCGAAAGTTTAAATAAATATATAAATAAATGTATATTTGATAAGAAATTTCCAGATCTTTTAATTAGTAATTGTACATATGTCGACAGAAACGAAAATCCTTCAAGGAAAGGAAGATTTCTAAAAAAAAAGGATAATGTAATTAATCATTTTAATTCTAAAGAGTTTAGAAAAGCATTATTCAAAGGTTATATTCCTTCTCATCAGGCAACAATCTTTTCTAAAAAAAGTTTATGTTTCGAACCACTATATGATTCTCAATATGAATTAACCGCTGATTTGGATTTTTTTCTGAGGTTTAGTAATAAAAGTGATTTAAATGTGACTTATATTGATTATGAAGCAGTATATTTGGCAAAAGGTGGCATAAGTGGACGCAAACCTCTAAAAAGAATAAATGAAGTATTTAAATCCTATAAACTTAACTATCCCTTTTTGTATTTATTGCCAATTTTTACTCGATATTTTCGGAAAATATTATCTTCCATAATAAAATAAAATTATGTTTGAGTTACACTTATTTGGAGCTTCTTCACCTACTGGAAAAAGCCTAGCTCAAAAAATTAAAAAAAATAAATTATTGAAACTTATTGGTTACTCAAGGTCAAATCCTTCTTATAAATTTATTGATTTAAGTAAAAAAAATAATGTTATTTCTAATTCAAATTCGCCGTTTATTATTGTTTCCCTTGCACCAATTTGGTTATTTGCAGATTTCTTTGCTTTTATATCAAAAGAAAATAAAACCTTTTTAAAAAATTTAAAAGGTTTAATAATTTGTTCATCATCTTCGGTTATTACAAAAAGATTCGCTAATAATGAGTTTGATAAAAAATTAGTCTCATTATTATTATTAAGTGAGAATAAAATTGTTAATGAAGCCAAAAAAAATAAAATACCTATAAGACTTATTAGACCGACTTTGATTTATGGAGATTATCTTAATTATGAAGATAAAAATATAAGTAATATCTTAAAGGCAATGACTATTTTACCACTGATTCCATTACCTTCTAAATCTGGCTTAAGACAGCCTATTCATACAAGTCAGCTTTCTGAATATATTATAAAAATTTCTCAATTTTTACTTAAAGGATCAAACGAAAATAAGGCTAAAGAGATAATTAATCTAGGTGGAGATGAAGAAATAAGTTACTTTGAAATGCTCATCGCAATTAAAAAATCTTTACCCAAAAAACATAAGGCTAAAAAATGTATAATTTTAGAAATCCCATCAAAGTTTTTTTATTTTATATTTTCTCCACTTCTGATATTTAATAATAAATTTTTTGGTGCAATTTTAAGAATCGGATCTAATTTATCAGGTTTCGAAAAAGTATATAAATTAAGTAAAACAAAACCTAAAAAATTTCCCATTAGTTAAATTTATTTCTTTTCTAAAAGTAAGGATTTAGGTTCAAAAAAATTATCAAGTTTCGTTAATGAAATTGATCCATCCAATCATATCTATCTTAAGTATCTCAAGTTTTTTGTTTAAGTCTTTTATATCATTAAATGTTTCTTCTCCAAGTTTACATACAAAAACTTTTAATCCTACTTTTTGGGCATCAAAAATATTAAATGTATAGTTTATTGATACTTTACCAGTAAGTTTTTTAAGCTCATCAATAAATAGTTTTAATTCCAATTCAGAGACACTTTTTGAGGAAATTATAGTAATTGATTTTGCTTCAATATTATCTGTAAGGATCTTAGAGAGATATTGTAGAGAATTTTCTAATACTATATTTGAATTTATAACGTAATTATCTAAGAAAGGAATTTTTAATATTCTGTTAATATCTTCAATATTATAAATTAGATTTTTCTTTTTTTCTAAAAATATGGAGTAAATAATTCCTAATATACCCCCCCCTATTGCTCCAGCCATTATTAATAATTTTTTATTAGGACCTACAGGAACTTCCAAAAGAGTAGGTCTAGTAATAAGCTCCCAAGGATCTTTAATTTTATTTTTCTCTAATTCAAACTGTAATCTCAATTTTTCTAAATTACTTAATGTATTTTCATCTCTTATTGATTCTGCAGATAATTCTTTAAATTTTAAAATTATTCCATCTTCTCTAGTATTAGCATCTATCTCAGAATTAAGTTCAAATTTTTTAGTTATTAAGTAACTCTTGAATTGTTCTTTAAGGCTTTTTAATAGGGTTGACCTTTTATTTATTAGATTTTGGATATTTCTATTTTTTTCTTTATAGTTTGTTCTTAGAACGGCCAATTTATTGTTAATAAGATCAATTTCTTGTGGAACTCCTTTAAGTTCAGATTCAGAACCATAGTTAGAAATGTAGTTTTTACTCAAAAATAAAACATTAAGTTCATTTTCGTTGTATATCTTATCAAGTTGCGATAAGAGACTATCTATTCTTCTTATTTGATTTGAAGCTGTTATTCTTTCTAATTCCACGTCAGATTTTGTTAAATTAGAATAGTTTCCTTTATCACTAATTAGATTTGGGGATATGAATAATAGATCATGTTTTAATGCAAATTCTCTTGCTTTTGTACTTGAATTAACTGATTTTTTTTTAAATTTTTTTATCTCATCTACTAGATAATTTAAACCATTTGTGATTTCTCTTTCTCTGTCTCTCCCAGAATACTTTTGATATGATGCGGAAATTTGTTTTAAAGCAGGTAAGATAATATTTTTATCTTTATCTCGAAATTTTATATTTAAAGCTGATGTACCTTTCATTAGTTCAAATTTAAAACTATTTTCTCTCCACTCTTTAAATCTCCATTTTTCTGCATATTTCCAATTTTTATTTTTATTATCTAACACATAATTATAAGTAGGCATCAATATGGAGGGACTTTTTAAGACCTCTAACTCTGTCTTTAACTCTCTATTACTTCCTATATTTAAAGAATCCCCAATTAGAGAGTTATCAATCAAAATAGATCTCGCTAGACTTTGACTATTATTAACGTTTGTATCTGATAAAACTATTTGAAATTCTCCCTGCCAAATTTTTTTCAGATTTAATGCAATAATTCCACTCACTAAAACACTAATTCCGGTTATAGAAGCAATAGCTTTTTTATTTCTAAAAATAATTTCATATAGTCTTCTAATATCAAATTCATCTTTTTCAAATTCACTTTCTTTTAAAAGGATATCACTCAATTTAAATCTCCTTACTCTAGAGTTGTGGCACTTATCTTTATAATTATAAAGTATTAAAGATCTAATACCAAAGTAATTTAAGAGTCATAGATTTTCAATTTTTTAAAAAATTCAGAATTAAATATTATTTATTTTTTTATTTTCATTAATGTAGCAATCAATTGTATTTTTAATTCCATCTGAAAGTTTTATTTTTGAGGACCATCCTAATTTGCTGAATTTTGAAATATTTAATTGTTTTTTTGGCGTTCCATCAGGTTTAGAAACATCCCATTCTATTTCCCCTTCGAAACCAATTTCTTTTGCGATTATAGTTGCTAATTCTCTAATACTTATATCCTTACCAGTTCCAACATTCATATATTTTAACTCCTCTTTTTTAGGATACCAATTTTCTAAAGCATAAATAGATGCTTCGCTAAGATCATCTACATGCAGAAACTCTCTCATCGGATAACCAGTACCCCAGCAAATTACTTTATCCAAATTATTTATTTTGGCTTCATAAAATTTTCTTATTAGAGATGGAAGTACATGACTATTGTTTGGATCATAGTTATCCCCTGGTCCATATAAATTTGTAGGCATTAAACTTATGGCATCAAAATCATATTGCTTTCTTAGTGCTTCACATAATTTAATTCCTGCAATTTTTGCAATTGCATACCATTGATTTGTAGGTTCTAAATATCCGTTTAATAATTCCTCTTCATTAATTGGCTGATTAGCGTATT
This sequence comes from Prochlorococcus marinus str. AS9601, assembly GCF_000015645.1. Classification (NCBI taxonomy): domain Bacteria; kingdom Bacillati; phylum Cyanobacteriota; class Cyanophyceae; order Synechococcales; family Prochlorococcaceae; genus Prochlorococcus; species Prochlorococcus marinus. The sequence goes on along the minus strand of NC_008816.1, from coordinate 1,170,053 downwards.
TTGGATAGATACAACTACTTCCTAGAAATAAAAATCTTTTTATATTATTTTCCCAAGATGCTTCTATAACATTTGTTTGAATTTTAAGATTTTCCAGAATAAAGTTTGCAGGGTATTTATTATTAGCCATAATCCCGCCAACTTTTGCTGCCGCGAGTATTACAATATCAGGTTTGTTTTTTTTAAACCAATTCTTTACTTTTAAATCATCTAATAAATTTAAATCATTCTTTTCTACAGTAATTAAATTAGTGTAATTCTTAGAAATTAAATTTTTTTTAATTGACCTACCAACCATTCCTTTATGACCAGCAATAAATATTTTATCTTCTTTGGTAATTAATTTTTTCATTATAATGTATATTTATTTTTCAAAAATGCTCGGAGGGTTTTCAATTGATTTAGGGATGTTAAATCCTTTTCTAAATAAAAAAGCTTCTTTTTTTGCTAACTCAATATCTGCATTTATCATTTCTTTTATAAGCTCTTCTAAACTTATTTTTGGTTTCCAATTAAGTTCTTCATATGCTTTTGAAGAATCTCCAAGGAGTGTTTCAACTTCTGATGGTCTGAAATATTTTGGATCAATCCTTATAATAATTTCATTTGTATCAACTCTTCTTCCTACTTCATCTAATCCTGAACCCTCCCAAACAATAGCATTATTCTCTGCATTTGTTTTCCACCCCAATGCCAAAGCTGCTAAATGAATAAATCTTCTTACACTTTCCTGCCTGCCTGTTGAAATTACATAATCTTTTGGGTCTTTTTGCTGTAACATCTTCCACTGCATTTCTACATAATCAACAGCATGTCCCCAATCTCTTAATGCATCAAGATTACCAAGATAAATACAATTTTCTAAGCCCTGATCTATTCGAGATAATCCTCTTGTTATTTTTCTTGTAACAAATGTCTCTCCTCTTCTTGGACTTTCATGATTAAAAAGAATTCCATTGCAAGCAAATATTCCATAGGATTCTCTGTAATTTACAGTTATCCAATATGAGTAAAGTTTAGCTACTCCATAAGGACTTCTAGGGTAAAAAGGTGTTTTCTCAGTTTGAGGGGTTTCTTGCACTAAACCATATAATTCGCTTGTACTAGCTTGATAAAATTTAGTAATTTTTTCAAGTTTTAATAATCTAATTGCTTCTAATATTCTTAAGGTCCCTAACGCATCACAGTTAGCTGTGTATTCTGGAGTTTCAAAGCTAACACTCACATGACTTTGAGCCCCAAGATTGTAAATCTCATCTGGCTTTACATATTTGATTATTCTTATAAGGTTTGTACTATCAGTTAAATCTCCGTAATGCAATATCAATGAGGGGTTACTTAAATGCGGATCTTGATAAATATGGTCAATTCTCTCAGTATTTAAACTACTGGACCTTCTTTTTATTCCATGAACTATATAACCTTTATTCAATAAAAATTCCGCAAGATAGCTGCCATCTTGACCGGTAATACCAGTAATTAGAGCAACTTTTTGATTCTTTATCATTTTAAATCCTATTGAAACTTGTCATATAAATTTTGGGATACATAAATAAATTACTTCTAAGTTATTCTATTTAAAAGTGAGTAAAAAAATTTACTAATTAATATAATTTGATTATTTTTAAAATTTATAAAATATATATATAAAGCTTTTTATAATTAAATTTATTTTATTTTTTTTAAGCATTATTAATATTATTAAAAATAAAAAAAATAATTAGCATATTTGGCAGTTTTGTTATTTGAACTAAAATTCAAAAAAAAATAGTGAGATATATTTCATAAATTTATTTGAAAATTATACTTAATTGCCTAGTCAAATATAAGCAAGAAATTAAAATTCATTTAAAAAAATTTTTTAAAAAAGTTAAGAATTTAATCTCCCATAATTATCTTCAAAACGTTCTATGTCATCTTCTCCTAAGTATGTACCACTTTGCACCTCAATTATATTTAGTATTTCTTTACCGCAATTACTCAATCTGTGTTTTGCTCCAACAGGTATAAAGGTACTCTGGTTATCCTCTAAGATGAGTACTTTTTTGTCAATTTCGACTTTTGCGACACCCTCTACTACCACCCAATGTTCTGCTCTAAACTTGTGTCTTTGTAATGAAAGTTTTTCTCCGGGATTAACAGATATTAATTTAACTTGCCATTTTGAATCTTCTACTAATGATAAATAATTTCCCCAAGGCCTATAAACTTTTTTATGTGTAAGACCTTCAGGTATATTAGATTTTTTCAATAAACTAACAATATCTTTAACATCTTGCGATTTTTGTTTATCTGCAACGAGTATTGCATCTCTTGTCTCGATTGTTATTAGATCTTTTATCCCTAACCCAACAATTAACCTATTTTCACTTCTCAAATAGCAATTTTCTGTTTTTTCTCCGATAACGTTTCCCTGGAATACATTCCCTTTAGAATCTTTTTTTGATATTTGCCAAAGAGATTCCCAACTTCCTATATCATCCCATCCCGCATCTAGAGGCAATACAGTTCCTAAGTCCGTTTTTTCCATAATTGAAAAGTCAATTGATAAATTAGGACATTTTGAAAATTCTTCTTGGTTAATTCTTGTAAAATCTAGATCAATCTCCTTATTGGAAAGAGATTTTTTGCAGCATTTAATAATTTCAGGATTGAATTTCTGAATTTCTTTTAAAATCACACTTGGTTGGAATAAGAAAATACCGCTATTCCAAACGAATTTTCTATCTTTAATAAATTTCTTTGCAGTTTTTAAATCTGGCTTCTCTATAAATCTAATTATGTTATGCCCATCTAATGAGTTTTCTTTGAATGGGTACTCTGACTCTATATAACCAAAACCAGTCTGTGGTGATTTTGGGATAATTCCAAATGTAACTATTCGTCCTTGTTCTGCATAATTTGTTCCCTTAGAGATAACTTCTTGAAATTTTTTTTCAGATTGTACTATATGGTCAGAAGATAAGATTAATAAAAAAGGATCTTTACTATATTTAATTGCCTCAAGGCATGCCAAAGTAATTGCAGGACAAGTATTTCTTCCGAAAGGTTCTAATATTATCGCTGTTGGTTTTATTTTTATTTCACGCATTTGTTCTGCGACAATAAATCTATGTTCTTCATTACAAATAATTATTGGACCAGAACAATTTTTTATATTTTTAACTCTTTGATAAGTTTGCTGAAGTAAAGATTTTTTATTTTCTGGATTAAGAGATAAAAATTGTTTAGGAAGACTTTTTCTTGATAAAGGCCAAAGTCTCGAACCAGATCCCCCACAAAGAATAACAGGTATGATCACTTTGGAATTCATAAATATATATATAATTATTTATTATATTAATAAAGTAGTTATAATATTTAAACAGAAAAGAATCCTTTTTGAATAATAATCGCATCTTGATAACTGGGGCTGCAGGATTTATAGGTTCTGCTCTAATTTTAAGATTATTAGAAAACGAAAAAACTATTATTGGAGTTGATAATTTAAATAATTATTATGATGTAAGACTTAAAAAATCTAGATTAAAATTAATTACTGAAAAATCAAAAAAGCTTAAAGCAAATTGGATTTTTCATGAATTCCATATTGAAGATAAGAAATCATTAGATTTTATTACAGAAAAATATAGCCCTAGCATCGTTATTCATCTTGCAGCTCAAGCAGGTGTCAGATATTCATTAGATAATCCAAAATCTTATGCAGATTCAAACTTAATCGGATTCTTTAATATTTTGGAATTCTGCAAAGAAAATAAAGTTAAAAATTTTGTTTTTGCATCTAGTAGCTCAGTTTATGGACTTAATAAAAAAATTCCATTTGTAGAGGATGATAATGTTGATCATCCAATAAGTTTTTATGCAGCAACAAAAAAGTCCAATGAACTTATGGCTCATAGTTACAGTCACCTTTATGATATACCAACTACAGGATTAAGATTTTTTACGGTATATGGTCCTTTTGGTAGGCCAGATATGGCACCAATGATTTTTGCTAATGCGATCTTAAATTCTAAACCAATAAATATTTTTAATTATGGGAATTTACATAGAGACTTCACCTATATTGATGATATCGTAAATGGCTTGTTTGGTTGCTGTTATAAGCCTGCAATAAAAAGCGAAAATTTTAGTTCAAACTATCAAAATAAATCTTATTCAAACGCACCTTTTCAAATATTCAATATTGGAAATAGTAATCCTATAAAAATAGATTATTTTATAAGTATGCTTGAGCTAAATTTCAACAAAAAGGCAATTATAAACTTAATGCCTCTTCAGCCAGGAGATGTAAAATTTACCTACGCTGATATATCAAAAATTCAAAAATGGATAGGTTATAAACCAAAAGTATCTTTTGAAAAGGGGATTAGAGAATTCTCAAAATGGTATTTAGATTTCTATGAATAGAAAGTTTAAGTTCTTAACTTAGGCTAATAATTTTTTCTATTGTTAAATATTAAAAATTTATGAACTTGGTTAGGAAACTACTCAAGAATAATAGTATTGAAGAAAACATAAAGAATATTAAATAGAATGAATTATTTAGAGAAGCTAAAGTAATAGTTAAAACAGTTATCCATTGTGAAATACCATATAAATTTAAAACTGTACCAATTTCGGTTAATCCTGAATTCATTAATCTATGGTGGATATGTTCTCTATCTGCAATAAAAGGGGACTTTCTTTTTCTTAATCTTCTGTAAATCACATATGCCATATCAAGTATTGGTAATCCAAGAAGGAGTAACGGAACAAATAAACCTATCGGATTTACATTACTAGAAATACTTTTTAAACTTATAGTAGCTAATAAAAACCCTAGAAAATTAGAACCTCCGTCGCCCATTAATATTTTAGCAGGGAAAAAATTGTATCTTAAAAATCCAAAACTGGATCCTAAAACAGCAGCTCCTAACATGGGCTCAATAATTTGTCCATTTTGAAAAGTAATTGTACTTAAACCCAAAGAGGCAAACCCAACAATCCCGGATGCAAGCCCATCGAGGCCATCAAGCCAATTAATTGCATTTGTTATTCCAACAATCCAAATAGATGTAAAGATTACACTAAATAAATTTGAAAAATAGATTTCTGAAATTTGTAGCCAAACTATATCAATTTTTTCAATTCTTAAACCTTTACTCCATAAAATAATTGAAATAAAAACTTGTAAGATTAATCTTATAAATGGTGAAATATTGTATAAATCATCGCATAATCCTATTAAAAAAATGATGATTGATGCGATTACTATATTTAAAGTAATATCGTTTGAAAATAAAGAAAAATCTGTTATTAAATTTATCAAAAAAGTTGAAATCGCGAATCCTACTACTAGAGATATACCTCCAATTCGAACAAGGTTTTTTTTAGGTTGTTTTCTAGAAGAAGGTTTATCAAATAGTTTTAATTTTAATCCAATTTTTTTTGGTATTGGTAATGATATAAGCGTCAGAAAGTAAGAAGTTGCGGCTATTAATATTACTGTTTCTAATCTTGAGAATGCAAAAATCAATGTTCCTTAAGATTATTTAATTCATTCTAATGAAGACTATGCAAAAAACAAAATTGTTATTATAAAAGCTTTAAATTAAACATAATTTATCTAGAAAAATTTTTAAAGAAAATTTTCAAATCTAGAATTAGTCTTGATTTCCCAGTCTTATAGATATGTATGAAAGTTCTTCTTGGATTTCCTATAAAAAGTAAAACGATTACAACAAATGCTCTGATAAATTTTTTACTAAAGTAATAGTATCTAAGATAAGGCCACTGCAAGGCATGCCATAATAGTTTATTTTGTTTTAAATAAGTTGAATATTTTTTTATTAGCTTTACCTCAGATAAAAAGTTTTTGTAGTTTTTATTATTGCTAGAGGATGACTCTTGATGTATGAGAATATTTTTAACTGATGTGAAAATTATGCCATTTAATGATAACCTTATAGAAAAATCCATATCTTCAACTCTTTCCAAAGACTCATCAAATAGACCAACTTTTTCAAAACATTCTTTAGTTATTGCCATAGAGCATGTTGGTAATCCGAAGCCATAATCAACCCCTTTTTTCTTTTCATAAAATAGTAAAAAATTTGCCAGCTCGTCATCTTTAGGTAATCTTCCTTTTGAACCCATCGCAATTAAAGTTCTTTTATGTCCTGATCTATATTCTCTTTCCATTGAGGCTGTACAAGCTATATATTTTTCATTTGGATATCCTGAATTTATAATCTCCTTTATTTGTAAATCTATTCTTTGTAAATCAGAAATGTCATCATCATCCATAAAAAAAATAATTCTTCCTTTTGCTTGATTAACAATTTTATTTCTGCAAAAAGATATTCCCTTATTTCTTTTATTCTTAAATATTTGTATATTATTTCGACTCTTGAATTTATTTATAGCTTTAATTGAATCGTCAGTTGAACAATCGTCAATAATAATAATTTCTTTTTTTGTCCAAGTTTGTTGGATTGCATTTTTTATAACTTTCTCAATCTTATCTTCAGCATTAAAGCATGTTATACCTATTGTAATAAGCATTTAATTTTATAAGTTAGTAATCTTTTTTTAAACTTTTTAAATTCTAATCTCTATATTAATATTATGATATTATAAAACAAAATTTTACGTAAGAATTTTGAAGAGTTACAAATTAAAAGAATTGGTAACCGTAAGAAATAAAAATCAATAAATGAAGGAAAATAAAAAAATACTCGCATTTGTTTGTATGAGTCTAGATAAAATGGCAGGTGGGTTAGAAAGACAAATAATAAGAACAGCAAAATCTTTATCAGATAGCGGTTTTAAAGTTATTCTTATTACATATGACAACAAATCAGCAGAATCTTTTTATAAAGTTCCTAAAGATATTGAATGGGTTAAATGTGGTATTGGTTTAAGCCCTCATCAGGGAGCCCCAATTTTAAGAAGATTAAAGCAAATTTTTTTTCTCAGAAAAAAACTTTTATTTCGAAAAGTAACGCATTTAATAACCTTTCATCATGGTTTATTCCCAAGATCATTATTAGCCTCTTTATTTCTTCCTATCAAGAATATAGTTTCAGAAAGAAATAGTTTAAATAATTATAAATATATAAAATTATCCAAATTCAATTTAGGTTTTTTAAGTTTAATCTTTGCGAATAAAATAACTGTTCAGTTAGATGCATATGTTGATGAATATCCTAAATTATTCAAAAATAAAATTGAGGTTATCCCAAATTTCATAAAACCTCCTTTGCCGAAATCTAAAAATCCTGCATTAAATTCTAAAAAAGTTTTAATGCTTGGAAGGTTATGTGCTCAAAAAAATTATTCCTTAATTTTAGATCAATTTAAAAATATAGATTCCAAGCCATTCGAAATTAAAATAGCTGGTGAAGGGGAACTAAGAACTAAATTTGAATATGAATATAAGGATATTTTGGATTCTAATAAAGTTAAACTTGTCGGAAATATTAAGGATGTAGATAATTTTCTTTTAAAAGGATCTATTTTTTGCTTCCCTTCATTATGGGAAGGTTATCCAAATGCATTAGTTGAAGCTTTAAGGGTTGGGTTGCCTATAATAACTACTAGCAGAATGGCAAATTTAAGTGACTTTATTGAACATAATGTTAATGGATTAATTGTTGATGATTCTAAATTATTTAAAGCATTATCTTACTTAATTGAAAATGAAAATATTCTTAAGAGAATGAGTTATGAAAGTAAGTTAAAATACTATAAACTTTATTTTAAGAGTCCAAAGAAACTTTGGAATAAATTAATCGATAATCTATGAAAGGTAAAAAATGGTAACAAATCTGGTTACATGCGCATTTACTACATTTAATTCAAGTGATTCAATTGAAATGGCAATTAGGTCAGCTTTTAATCAGGACTATGTAAATATTGAGATAATAATAGTTGATGATTATTCTTCTGATAATACAATAAAAATCCTATTAAATCTTTCAAATAATTCTCCCTTCCCTTTTAGAATTATTTCAAATAAAAAAAATATGGGTATCGGTTACTGTAGAGATGTCTTATTGAATGAATCTAATGGTGAATTTATAGCTTTTTTTGATGACGATGATTTTAGCTATAAAAATCGTATTTCTAACCAGTTGAGTAAAATAAGAGAGTTTGAAAAAGAATCTAATATAAATATTATAAATTTTGAGAAATCACCCTTATGTTATTGCAATAGATATTTAAGAAAAAGCGAAAAAAAAATTTTAGTTAAATCAATATATGCTGATTTTAGAAAAATATCTAATAAAAAAACTTCTTATGCTTTATTATCGTGCGGTCACTTCCCAATTAAAGCCAGCCCAGGCAGCACAGCAACTTGCGTATTATTTGCTAGATTAAAAACATTAAGGTCATTGGGTGGATTTAATCATAAATTAAGAAGATTCGAAGATTTGGATATAGCAGTTAAAGCTGCTATTAATAATATTTCAATGATTTCTACTGAATCTATATTGTTAGATCAATATGTTTCATACGGTGAAGAAAAGAAGGATTCATTAAAATATGAATTGTTGCTGCTTGAAGAAAACAAAAATTACCTGGACAAAAGACAATATAATTTTGCAAAAGATTATATTAACTTTAAAAATTATTGCTTCTCATTTAGGCCATTTTTAATAATCAAATATTTTATTAAGTTTTCTTTTGGAAATCCCCTTTTATTTATTAAGAAGTTTCTTTCAAGTTTTAGGACAATTATCTTATCTATTAAATACAAAGATTTTTCTGAAAATATTTAAATGAAAAAATATCGAGTAATAGTTGATATGAGATATGCTGAAGAACCTCATACTGGTCTAACTAGGTTTACTGTAAACATTTTTAAAAATTTAATCAAAAATTCATCTAAAAACTATTTTTATTATTTATTACTTCCTCCTAAAGAATGCAGTAAACATTTTATTGATGACTTTCCCTCTGATTTAAAAAACTTTAAAAAAATATTTTGGAGACAAAAAAGAGGATTAAAATGGAAAATACCATTTGTTTTATTTGATTTAGATATTTTATTATTAGTTAAAGAAATTAAACCTAATTTATTCATATCTCCTTATATTGATCCTCCATTTATTCCATTTGTAAAAGTTATCGCAACTATTCATGATTTAATATTTATTGAAGTAAAAGATTATTTTCAGCACTTATCTCTATTAAAAAGATTAGTTGCATATTTTAGAATATTAATAACGATATTAATTTGTGATAATTTATTAGTGGTCTCATCTGCCACGAAAAAAAAATTAATTAATAGATTTAATTGGATCCCAAATAGCTTTAAAAGTAAGATTAAAAATGCAAGTATTATTTCTAATGGAATAGACTTGTTAAGTTTAGATAAAAAAAAATATGTTGAAATTAAAGAGTTAATTAACAAAGATTTCTTTCTCTATGTAGGAGATAGAAGACCCCATAAAAATATTATTTACTTAATTAAACTAGTCAAAGCTATTAATAAAAAATTTTCTAAAAATACTATTTTAATTTTAGCTGGATCAAATAAGTATAAGAATTTAAAGCTTAATAAATTAATTACTAAAAATAATTCCTTAGTTCATGAGATTGTAAATCCTTCAGATTTAACATTAGATTTCCTTTACAGGAACTGTAAATCATTTTTCTTGATTTCAAAAGAAGAAGGATTTGGTATACCAGTCATTGAAGCTGCAAGTAGAGGCGCTAAGATTGTAATAAGTAATATTCCTGCTTTAAGAGAAATATCGCCCAAGCATTCATGTATTATTAATTTACGAGAAATTACTGAAGATGTTAATAAGATTTCATGTTATTTGAAAAATGATCTAAGACCAAATTCAAAAGAAGTTATCAAAAAATGGAGCTGGCAAAATTCCTCTAAAAATTTGTTTGAATTAATAAAAATTGTTTTAGAATCTTAATAAGTTATTAAATACTATTATTATTAATATTAAAAATATTCTGAAAAGTGAGCTTAGATAATAAGGAAGATATTATTTTATTTGCAAATACACTATGGTTTATATCAAAATTCAAAGAATCATTAATAGAAAAATTAATACAAGAAAAATATAATGTAAAGGTTTTATTTTTAAGAGAAGGTCCATCATTATCTAAAGAGTTTTTTAAATCCCACAAAATAACTTGCTATAATTACTCACTATTTTTATCTCTTTATATTAGAAGTCTTTTAAATAGAAAGAAATTTATAAGTAAGAATGTTAAATTATTAAGTTTTACTATAGGTCCAATTATTTTATCTTCTTTTTATCCTTTTAATAAAGTAGAAAAATATGCAACTTTGGAAGGTTTAGGAAGGGTCTTTTCTTCTAGAAAGATCTATATGCGGATAGTGAAATTAATAGTGAAACGGATATATAAATTTATTTTTGAAAAAAAGTATAAAGCTATATTTGTACTTAATTATGTTGATTTTGCTTATTTACTAGAAAACAAAATTGCTCCTATTAAAAAGCTCAATATTATTCCTGGTACTGGTGTAGATTCAACTAAATATAATCCTGATAATTTAATTCAAAAAAGAGAAAAGTTAAATCTGTTTAATAAAGATAAAACATTAAAAATTGATGAAATGTTTATTACTTTTATTGGAAGAATTTCAGAGGATAAAGGGTTCTTTAGATTTATTTCTGCAGCTTTATTTTTACTTGACGATAAAAAATTTAAAGATTTAAAGTTTAGAATAGTTTCTCCAATTTCAGATATTGAGAAAATTGATATTGAATTAAAGACTTTTTTAATAAAAAATAATTTTGATATAAAGCCATATTTAAACGATCCAATTTCTTATTATGCACAATCTAAAGTTGTTGTTCTGCCAACTATTTATGGTGAGGGTCTATCAAGAGTCGCATTAGAAGCAGGGTTCCTTGGTATTCCAATTGCGGCAGTTCACAATAGAGGTATATCATCTTTGTTTATTGACGGAGTTGCAGGAGAATTAACTATGGACTATGAACCATATGGAGTAAGTAGGATAATAAAAAAAATTTGTGAAAATTACTATCAATATCTTGATATTAATAAAAATATATTCAACAATTTAAGGCAAAAATACGATAATTCTATTTCAACTAATACAGTATTTAAAATTTTAGATTCTTAATGGTTATCCTAATAAGTCAAGACATAAAAATTAAATTAATTATTTTTTTATTAACAAACTAAACCTGTTATATAATGATTTAGATTTAATAAGCTTGATAATGCAATGTTAAAAAAAAAGGTAAAAAATATTTGTTGTATAGGTGCAGGTTATGTTGGTGGGCCAACTATGGCTGTGATAGCCGACAACTGTAATTATCTAAATATAACTGTTGTAGATATTAATGAAGAAAGAATATCAAAATGGAATTCCTCCGATTTTGATAATTTGCCTGTATATGAGCCTGGTCTCAAGGAAATAATCAAAAGAGTTAGAAATCGAAATTTATTTTTTACTATTGACTTAAAAAACTCAATTAAGAATGCTGATATGATTTTTATCTCTGTTAATACTCCCACAAAAACATCAGGATTTGGAGCAGGTTATGCTAGTGATTTAAAATGGGTCGAAGCTTCTGCAAGGCAGGTTGCTCAAAATGCTGTTGGACATACAATTGTAATAGAAAAAAGTACGCTTCCAGTTCGTACCGCAAAAGTAATTAAACAAATTCTAATTAGTTCTTTCGATGAAGAGTTCGAAAATAAAACCGAGAAATCTTTTTCTATCCTTTCTAATCCAGAGTTTTTAGCCGAAGGTACGGCTATAGAAGATTTAAATAACCCAGATAGAGTTTTAATTGGGGGAGATGAGGAGGATTCTATTAATGCCTTAAAAAACATTTATGAAAAATGGGTTCCTGAAGATAAAATTATTACAACAAATCTTTGGAGTAGTGAATTATCTAAGCTTGCTGCCAATGCTTTTTTAGCTCAAAGAATAAGCTCAATTAATTCGATATCTGCAATATGCGAGGCTACAGGTGCAGAAGTTAATGAAGTGTCCAATGCAATAGGATTTGATAGTAGGATAGGTTTTAAATTTCTTTCTGCAGGACCTGGATTTGGAGGAAGTTGTTTTAAAAAAGATATATTAAACCTGGTATATTTATGTAGATATTTTGGCCTGAATGAAGTTGCAGAATACTGGGAACAGGTAGTTAAGTTTAATGAATGGCATACAAAAAGAATTTCTAAATTGATAGTCGAGAAATTGTTTGATACTGTTGCCCTTAAGAAAATATTAATTCTGGGCTTTTCTTATAAAGCTAATACTAATGACACAAGGGAATCTCCCGCTATCAAAATAGTTAAAGACCTTCTCGAAAATGGAGCCGAAATAATAATCTCAGACCCACAAGTTGACCCTGATATTATTGCACTAGATCTTGGAATTGAGGAGAATGTATTTAAAAATGGAAGTGGACAAGGTAAGTGGAGATATCATAAAGATATATATGAGGCAGCCATGGGGGTTGATGCGGTTGTGATTATAACTGAGTGGAAAGTTTATAAATCATTGTCTTGGCATAAATTAGTAAAAGTCATGAGAAAGCCTGCTTGGTTATTTGATACTAGATCAATTACTAATTATGAAGAATTAAAGGATTTAGATATTAATTATTGGTCAATTGGGAATTCAAATTATTGTTAAATTATTTGGGGGCTTATACGTGTTTTAAGCCCTGCTAGTAAAACCCAGAAAATTATACTTATTCTTAGATCAAAGTACTGTACATCAACTTGTTGAGTGCATAATAGTGTAAAAAATGAAGCGAACCATGCTCTTTCATTTATATCAATATTATTTGTTTTCTTGATATAAATTTCTTTAAAGGAAAAAAAACAAATTAGAAATATTGGTACAAAAACTATTAATGTGATTGGGATACCATAACTTAAAGCTAATTCGAATACTAAATTATGTGTATGTCCTGCATAAGCATTCTTTAAGGATTGATAGATAATAGGAAATGCACCAGCTCCCAAACCTAATAGGGGATTTTTGAATATTAGTTTTATGGCTTCCCACCATATTTCAGGCCTTGACTCTCTAAATTGAAAATGAGTTGAAGTGAATTCTTGATTAATCCAAGAAGGAAATAGGTTACTTATAGTCGTTTGTATATCTAGTGGGATTAGAATATTTAGTAGAAAAACACTAATTATTGTAATAGTTATACCTATAAATATTGGCCAAAAAAGGGAGGCTCCTCTTAATAAAGTAATCAATAACAATAATCCTCCCCATGCATTTCTGGAAGTTGTTAATATCAGACATGTTGAAATGGAAATCAAAAATCCTAGTGATATAAATCTATGTAAATTATTTCTGAATGATTGAATAAAAAAGGATAGACAAAATGGCCAAACTATACAAAACCAAGATCCCGCATAATTTTGGTTGCTAAATAAACTAGTTAATCCAGTTTCGGTTTGCATAGGTCTTTGAAACCAAATAATAAATCCATTTAAAAATTCGAATGGTCCATACCAATTAAACCAATATTGACCAATTCCTGAAATTATGAGGGGAAAACTACCAGCTATTAAAAGCTTTCCAATAATTTCCCTATCTGATTTGCTATTAACAAATTTTTGAAAGGCGATGAAACATAAAATTAAAGGAATCCAATTATTTAAACCAATCCATGTAAGTGACTTATCAAAATTATTAAATTTGTAGAAAAATCTACTACTCTGTATTAAGCAAATTATTGGAAACAAAAAAATAGATATAAAAAAAGTAATATTCCATCTATCTTTGATTAATTCTAAAAAGTTATTTATTAATGAGCAAATGAGACATAAAAAAAGAAAAATAGATCCAATGCTAGGAGCTGAAGGTAATAAAAAAATGCCAATATAAAAAAATTTAAAAAGAGGCTTTTCTATTTTCATTACTTTTAGTTATGAAAATTAATCTTAAATTTAGGGATTTTATTTTGAATCATCATATGAATATAGAAATAAAATCAATTTGTTTATATATAATTTACTATACGCTTCCTGCAGGATTCGAACCTGCGGCCCACTGCTTAGAAGGCAGTTGCTCTATCCAGCTGAGCTAAGGAAGCATCTTATTATTATATCTGACACCATAAGCCTAAACAAACTAAATAAATTCTTTTTAAGATTTTCAGTAAAAATATTTTGTTTTGTTCGAATTGAATAAAAATCGCATAAGATTAATTATTGTTGTACTTTTAACCTTGGCAAGAAGACTTACTGAAAAACAAAAAGAAGAAATAGTAAAAAGGTTTGAATCAGGTACTTCTATTGATCTTTTGTCAAAAAAATATGCCTGCACAATCTCAACAATTACAAGGAATTTGAAAAAAAAACTTGGAGAATTAAAATTTCATGAGTTGTTCACCAAAAGTAAATTATTGAAGGAAAAATCTAAAACCAATAAAAATCAAACAAATAATTTAGTTAAAAAATGTTCTGCTCATGAAAATTTTAGAAATGATGCAAATGATCCAAAAGTTTTTAATGAAAATATAACTACTTCAAATTTTGCGCCAATTGATTCATTTTTTGAAATTGCTCCTTTAGATTACGAGATAGATAATTCATCTCGAAAAGAACTGTCTTCAGTTCCTTTATCAGAGGTAGATTTCCCTAAAATTGTTTATATGGTAGTGGATAAGAAAATTGAGTTAGTGATTAAATTATTAAAAGATTTTCCAGAATGGCAATTTTTACCTCAAGATGATTTGAGTAGAAAAACGATAGAAATATTTTTTGATATAAATCTTGCAAAAAGATCTTGTAATAAAGAGCAAAAGGTACTTAAAGTACCAAATACTGATGTATTTAGAATCGTATCACCTGTTCTTATTTCTAAAGGCATTTCAAGAATAGTTTGCGCTGAAAATCTAATAGCTCTTTGAGCTGTTTTTATTTATTATTTATATTTAAATCAATAAAGCTTCCTAAAATAGAACCTAATATAAAACTAGACCCAATTAAAAAACTTATTGGGAGTTCAACAGTTTCGTTAATTAAAAAGTTTACTTTGCTTTTATTTGAACTATTTTGTATCCCAATAAATAGAAGCACAAATAAACAAGAATTGAAAATTGCTGAGTATAAAAATTTTTTAATAAATAAGCTCATATAGATTAATACTTTAATTTAATTTTAAATCAAATTATAAACTTCGCTTTTCTTTAAACTATTTTTCTTCGCTAAGTACTTTGATGCTGCTGACAAACTTAGGCCGGCATCTATTAAATCATTGAGATCTTTCTTTATAGTTGATTTATTAGGATTGAAATCTGTTTTTCTTATACCTTTTATAACTATTGTTATTTCACCGATAATATCCTTATCTCTGAAAAATTCAATAACGTTATTAATATCATGACCAACATGTTCTTCAAATTTCTTTGTTAATTCTCTGGCTACCATAATTTCTCGATCTCCTCCACAGAATTTAAGTAATTCATCTAATAATTTACTAAGTCTCTTAGGTGATTCATAAATTATGGTTGTTTTTTCATTTTTACTTATCTCTAAAAGAATTTTTTCTCTATCAATTTTCTTTTTCGGAAGAAAGCCTTCAAATACAAATCTTGAGGAGGGAAGTCCGCTTGAAACCAGCGCTGTTATTGCAGCACATGCTCCAGGAACGCAAATCATATCAATCCCCTCATATTTTACGCTCCTTGCAATTTCTTCTCCCGGATCGCAAATCCCTGGCATGCCAGCGTCACTTACAATGGCAATTGATTTCCCATCCTTAAGATCTTTTACTATTTTTGGAATTTTTATTAAAGAATTATGTTTATTAAAACTTATAAGTTTATTTGAAATATTGAACTTATTCATTATCTTTTTTGTTTGTCTTGTATCCTCACAAGCAATAAAAGAAACATTCTGTAGAATATTTAGTGCTCTTTGGGAGATATCATTTAGATTCCCAATTGGAGTGCCGACTATATATAAAATACCGTTTTCCGGTTCCTCCTTTCTATGGGATAATGAGGAATTATTATTCATTTAATGATTGAATTACCGTCTGGTGTTGATATTAATAATCTTATCGATGATATAAGAATTTTCAGCTGGCAAGCAGCAGATGTTTTGCTTTATTACTCTAGATTGTTAGAAAATTCAGATGATAAAAGAAATATAGTCAAAAATAATAATGAAGACGATCCTGTTACTTTGGCTGATTTAAAAGTTAATGAATTAATTATTGAAAGAATAAATGAAAAATATAAAAATATTAACTGGGATATTTTGAGCGAAGAAAATGTAAAAAATTCTTCAGAAATTTTTGATAATAAGACTGACTGGATCTGGGTTCTTGATCCTCTCGATGGAACGAAGGATTTCATCCAGGGAACAGGTAACTATGCAATGCATTTGGCATTGAACTTTAAACAAAAACCATATATCGGGTTTGTTCTGATTCCAGATAAAAATCAATTATGGATTACAGATGGAAAAAAAACATGGTGTGAAAAAAGAGATGGTAAAAAATATAAACTAAGTCTCTCAAATAAAAAAAATCTTCAAGAGATGACTGTAGTAACAAGTAAAAATCATGGAAATGAGATTTTGAGAAATTTAATTCAAAAAATCAATTTTCGCAAAGTAGAAATTATGGGAAGCATTGGCTGCAAAATTGCATCTATAGTCAGAGGGGACAGTGATATTTATATTTGTCTTAGCTTACCGGGTAAAAGCTCACCAAAAGATTGGGATTTTGCTGCGCCAGAAACTATCCTGAAAGCAGCTGGTGGGGCAATTACAAATTTAGATAATCAAGAACTATCCTACGGGAAAAGTAGTTTCGAGCAAGGAGGAATTATAATTGCTACAAATGACAAGAAAACTCACGGAAATATTTGCTTAGAAATAAAGAAAATTATTGAGGATTATGGAATCTATCCTCTTTAGTTTTAATTAAGCGGAGCAACTGGAGTAGGAGTTGGTTCTGGATAAGACATTCCATTATTTTGGCCTACTCCTCTCAAAGTAAGATTAATTCTCCCTCTACTATCAATCTCTCTAACTCTTACGGTTACTTCATCACCTTGCCTTACTACATCTTCGACTCTCTCCACCCTTGCTTCAGATAATTGAGAAATGTGAACCATCCCTTCTTTGCCTGGCAATATTTCTACAAAAGCACCTATTGGTATTATTCGTGTTACGACTCCGGAGAAAATCTCACCTTCATGAACCTTTCGTGTTAATCCTTCTATTATCTTTTGAGCTTCCTCTGCCGCAGCTCCATCATGAGAAGCAATAGTTACAATGCCACCATCTTCTATATCTATTTTTGTATTTGTTCTTTCAGTGATTCCTTTGATAGTTCTACCGCCGGGTCCAATAACTGTTCCTATAAGCTCAGGGTCAATTCTAAAGCTTAAAAGTCGGGGGGCATGAGGAGAAAGAGATTCTTGAGGCTTATCTATTGCCCCTTGCATCTTTTCTAAAATATGTATTCTTGCAGGACGAGCTTTTTTAATTGCATCAGAAATAATAGATACTGGTAAGCCTGTAATTTTCATATCCATTTGTAAAGCGGTTATACCCTTGTCAGTACCTGCAACTTTAAAGTCCATGTCTCCAAGAAAGTCTTCAATTCCTTGAATATCTGTGAGAATTCGGACTTCTTTACCTTCCTTGATTAAGCCCATAGCAGTCCCACTTACAGGAGCCTTTAAAGGGACTCCTGCATCTAGTAACGAAAGAGTGCTGCCGCATACAGAACCCATTGAGGTTGATCCGTTAGAACTTAAAACTTCACTTACTACCCTTAAAACATAAGGAAATGTTTCTTTACCAGGCAGCACAGGTATTATTGCTCTTTCAGCTAATGCTCCATGACCAATTTCTCTTCTGCCTGGAGTTCTCATTGGTCTTGTTTCTCCCACTGAATAAGGAGGAAAATTATAGTGATGCAAATATGTTTTTTCAGTACTTGGATTTAAATCATCCATCTCTTGCGCATCGCTTGGCGTGCCAAGAGTAGTAGTAGATAAGACTTGAGTTAGGCCTCTTTGAAAAAGTGCAGAGCCATGAACTCTTTTTGGAAGAATTCCTGCAGAGGCTGATATTTTTCTAACTTCATCGAGATCCCTTCCATCAACTCTTTTCCCATCATTTATGATTTGCGACCTCATTAATTTTTTTGTTAATTTTTTAAAGTCGGAATGAAGCAATTTTTCATTTTCTGAGGTTAGAACTTTTACTTGATTGTCATCTTTAAGTGAATCAATTTTGCTTTGAGTTTCAGTTTTAATTTTTTCGAGTTCAAGATCTCTTTCTTCCTTTGAAAGGTCAAATTTCTTTAAAACTAACTCAATAGGTTTTGTACAATTTTTCTCTAAATAAGAGGGTAATGTTTTATCTTCTTCAGGTTCAGATGGCTTAATCTGTTTTATTCCTAAATCTTGTAGTAAATCTTCTTGCGATTTAATAAGTTCAGTAACAGCCTCATATCCGAAATCTATAGCTTCGATTGTATCTTGCTCTGACAATTGATTTGCACCTGCTTCAATCATGACGATACCGTCTGGTGATCCTGCAACAACAATGTCTAAATCTCCCTTTTCAATCTCTCTATAACTAGGATTTAAGATGAAATCATCGCCTATCAGCCCAACTCTTACAGCAGCCATTGGCCCATAAAATGGAATCTCTCCAACTAAAGTTGCTATTGAAGCCCCGGTAACAGCCAAAACATCTGCTGGAACTCTTTCATCTAGAGAAAGGCATGATGCGACTATTTGAATCTCATCCCCCATCCATGTGGGGAAAAGTGGCCTCATTGGCCTATCAATTAATCTTGCAATTAAAGTCGCTCTTTCTGGTGGGCGACCTTCTCTCCTCATAAAACCACCAGGAATTCTCCCTGCAGCAAAAAGTTTTTCTTCATAGTCGCATATCAGAGGGAGAAAGTCTGATGGTTCTTTTTTGGCAGTTTTTGTAGCTGTAACTAATAGTGAGGTATCACCACACTCAATCATTACTGATCCACTTGCTTGAGGAGCGTATAGTCCTGTAGTTAGTCGTATCTCTCGTCCGTCAAACGTGATCGACTTATTTTGTCCTTCCACTTTTTAAATTATAAATCTATACATAATTTATTCTTACATTTAATAGGGACATATTGAGTAAATTATTTAGATAAGCTATAAAAATTTTTAAAAATGTCCTAAAAAAGAGTTTATTTTCCAAAAGTTTTATTTTTTCTTGAGAAATATAGTACTTAAGTTGAAATCACATACTACCAACTTGATTTTACTACCCCGGGGAGTTCACCGTTATGAGCTCTTTGTCTTAACTGATTCCTGCAAAGACCAAAATCTCTATATACTCCTCTAGGTTTACCAGTTGCCCAACATCTATTTCTTACTCTATTTGGTGCAGAGTTCCTTGGCAGACCTTGAATCTTTCTATGAATTTCTAATCTTTCCATAGGATCTTTTGCGGCATTAAATTCATCTAATAATGCTTTTCTTTTTGCAGAATATTTCTTCACAAGTTTTTTGCGTTTAACTTCTCTCGCAATCATGGACTTTTTAGCCATTTAGTCAGAATATTTAAAACTATTAACTATATTAACAGCTTGGCGAACAGTTTTTAAAATTTCTTTATTGGTTTAATAATCTTTGTACGATTAATAGTTGACTAGTATCTCTGATAATAAGCAGAACACTTAGTCCAACTAAAAGAAAAAAACTGGACTGAGTAACAACCATTTGCACCTTGACTGGAACGGGTTTCCCTCTTAAACCTTCAATTATAGTAAAAACAAGTTGTCCTCCATCTAACAATGGCAAAGGCAATGAATTAAGTACTGCTAAATTAATAGAAATTAAAGCTGCAAATAATAATATGCCTGTTCCACCTTGTTGAGATAATTGTGCTCCGATTTCAACAATTTTTACCGGTCCACTTAATTGTTGAGCTGTTGATGAGAAATTTGTTATTAAACCTTTATAACCTTGAATTGTTTTTACTAAAAGTGATGAAAATTCATTATTTGTGTATTTAAAAAGTTCGAAAACGTTTTTTGTCTTTTTAGTTTCTTTTCTTATATTCGGTTGCAATTGAGCACCTATTGTTCCTTTCCCATCAATATTTTTTGGTACCAAAGTTAAATCTTTGAAACTCCCATCCCTTTCAATTTTTATTGAAATTGGTTCGTCTGATGAATTTTGAATTTCTTTTACTAAAGTGGAAACGGCTTGATCCCCAACTCCTAAAGTACTAGTTTCGATTTCTAATATTTTATCCCCTGGTTCTAAACCAGCAAGAGAGGCAGCCTTCTCAGGTTGAGTAGCCAAAACTAGAATCCCTGGCTCCGGATCAAATGGAATACCAACAGTAGTTACATTTATAATCAAGATTGAGTAAGCAAGTATCAAGTTGGCAAATACTCCAGCGGAAATTACGATAACTCTTTGAATTATTGGCCTATTTTTTAAAAGATTTGGATCTTTAGGGTCAATATTTTTTAGTTCTTCATCAGGGAAGGATACAAAGCCTCCAAGAGGAAAGGCTCTGAATGAATAAGTAATATCTCTAAACTTTTTTTGAATAATTGAGGGCCCAAAGCCAATTGAAAATCCATCAACATAAATTCCTTGTAAAATGGCCGCAAGAAAATGTCCCATCTCATGAAAAAATATAAGGAATCCAAGTACTGTTATGGAGGTTAAAACATTCATTTTTTTATATTAAGCAGTTTTTAATAGATTTGATCCAAAATATGGAACCAGAGCATCTGGAATCTTAACGCTACCATCTGTTTGTTGGCCATTCTCAAGAATCGCTGCCATTGTTCTTCCAATAGCAAGACCACTGCCATTTAAGGTGTGGATATATGTATTTTTTTTATCAATTTTTGATCTTATTGATGATCTTCGTGCTTGAAAGTCAAGGCAATTACTGCAACTTGAAATTTCTCTATAACATTTACTACTGGGAAGCCAAACTTCAAGATCAAAAGTTCTACTAGAAGAAAAGCCTAAGTCTCCAGTACAAATATCTACTAATCTGTAGGGTAAGTTGAGCTTTTTTAAAATGCTTTCTGCATCAGTAGTAATCTCTTTATGAGCTTCTAAAGATTTACTTGGATCACAAAACCAATAAAGTTCAACCTTATTAAATTGATGAAGTCTTATTAAACCTTTAGTATCCCTTCCATAACTTCCAGCTTCTCTCCTAAAACATGGGCTATATGCAACGTATTTAAGGGGTAAGTGCTTGGGATCAATAAGCTCGTTTCTATGTAAAGCAGTTAGTGGAACTTCAGCTGTTGGAGAAAGCCATAAATCGTCATTGGAACACTTGAAACTTTCATTTGAAAATTTAGGCAATTGACCAGATCCGGTAAGACTTTCTGAATTTACTAAAGCTGGCGGCATTAACTCCAAGTAACCATTCTTAGTATGCATATCGAGCATAAAATTAATTAATGCCCTCTCTAATCTGGCACCATTGCCTATAAGAGTGATAAAACGACTTTTTGATATTTTTGTTGATTTTATAGAGTCAAAAATATTAAGACTTTCTCCGATTTCCCAGTGTGATTTTATATTCTCTTTTATTAGAGGATCCCCCCAAGTTTTAATTTGTAAATTTTCACTTTCATCTTTCCCAATAGGTGCATCTTTGCTAGGGAAATTTGGCAAATTATAAATTTCATCATCTACTTTTTTGTTTAATATTCTTTGTTTCTCTTCGAGTTCAGAAATTTTAATTCTGTATTCGTTTCCTTTTTTCTTTAAATCATTTAATTCTTGTGAATTATTATCTTGGGACTTTCCAATAACTTGACTGATTAATTTGCTTAATTTTTTACTCTCAGATTGGAGACTGGATATTTCTATGTCAATTTCTTTTTTCTTAACAGTTAATTCGTGTATATGAGATATCTTATAAACTTTTCCTCTTAAGGATAAATTCTCTTCAACAGATGTTGGGTTTTCTCTTATTAATTTTTGATCTAACACTCTTTTTTTTTATTACATTAATTAAGATAGTTAATCTCAATTCATTATTTGGGTTTTTTGATTAAAAATTAACTAAATTAATGATTCCTAACTTATGGAATACTTTAGAAATTAAATTTTATTCATGATGCAGAGCGGGCCCGTCCTGTTGATGACCATTCTTTTAGAAATTCAATTTGCTCTTTAGCAGTTCTTGATAAAGGAACTAGTTCAGAAACTGCCTTTATTAAATCTTTCTCCATAAGCTCTCTATTTTCAGAAAATGAAATATGCATCCCCTCTATTACTGCTTGTTCAAGTTCTGCCCCTGAGAATCCATCTGTTCTATCGATGATAGTAGATAGAGGAAAACTGTAACTTGGTCTCCTTTTTTTTAGGTGCAAATCCAGAATACTTAATCTTTCTTCGGAATTTGGCAAATCAAGAAAAAATATCTCATCAAACCTACCTTTCCTTAATAATTCAGCAGGAAGCTTATCTATAGCATTAGCGGTAGCAATGACAAATACGGCGGATTCTTTTTCAGCCATCCAAGTTAGCAAACTTGCCAAAACCCTCTGACTTGTTCCCCCATCGCTTCTAGCATCGCCACCAAAGCCCTTGTCTATTTCGTCTATCCACAAGATACACGGAGACATAGCCTCAGCTCTTGAAATTGTTTCTCTAGTTCTTGCTTCGCTTGAACCAACAAGGCTAGAAAAAAGTCTCCCAACATCTAACTTGAGTAGCGGCATTGACCAACTCTTGGAAATTGATTTTGCGGTAAGAGATTTCCCTGTTCCTTGCGCACCGACGAGTAAGACGCCCTTGGGAATAGGTAACCCATAATCTCTAGCTTCTTTAGAAAAGGCCCTGTATCTTTGGTTGAGCCAAACTTTTAAGACATTTAAACCACCAATATCATCTTGACTTGATTTAGCCTCGAAAAATTCTAAAATTTCACTTCTCGCGATAACTTGCTTTTTCTCTTCAAGAATATCTTTAATATCTTCTTTACTTATTTTTCCTCTTTGAGCGAGGGCCTTTGCAGTGACTTGCTTTACTTTTATTTCCGTTAATCCACTTGAAGCTATAGAAAGTTCGTTTAAGTCTTGTTCCTCAAGATTTGAATTGGTATTAATAGCAATTTTTTTTATTAGATTTTTCAATTCTTTTTGATCAGGTAAAGGTAGATTTACAATTGTCATTAATTCATCCAGCTCTTCTGATGATGGAAATAAATGAGAACTAATAATTAAATTATGACTAGTTTTCTTAAGCGCTGAAGATAGTTCTTTAATAGTTCTATTAATTGATGGATCATCATAAAATTTGTGGAAATCTTTTAATAATAAAACTGCTGAGACTTCAGAATTTTGTTCTTTAAGCCAATTGAGCACTCCTAATGGATTATTAGAAAATTTACCTTCTTCATTTATTAATCCTTTTAAACCGTTAACACAATCCCAGCTAATGAATCTTTTTATATTTAGTCTTTCACAAGAAAATTTAACCAGTTTTTCTAATCTTTCCTCTTCTTTAGTCCTTATCCAAATTAATGATGTTCTTGATTTTATAAGTAACTCTAAATTTCTACTCCAAGAATTCATTACTTAAGATATAAGACTATTTTTTACTGTTAGGTTCAAAAGGCAATCTTTTCTCTGAAATAGTTGAAGCAGAAGTTGTTATTACTTCATCTTTTGCCAATAATTGTTGATCCAGAATTTTCTGTAGATTCTCAGGAAGAGCTTCTTTATTAAGAAGAAAGGTCTGAAATGCTTGAAATATATTGGCAACAACCATATAAAGTAATACTCCTGCAGGTAATGGGAAGAACAGGAACATTCCAGTAATCATAACTGGTGTAATCTTGTTAGCTGTTGATTGTTGAGGATTCGCAGGCATCCCTTGACTAGATAAAACTTGGGAAAGAAGTAGAGTTAATCCAAAGGCACCAACTAATGCAGCGATATCCCAATTAACAGCCCCATCTACATAAAAACCCACTTGACCGAGGGCTTTAATAAATAGAAAACCGCTCTTAGCAGCTAGACCTGGAATTTTTGCTTCAATTGTTGCATCGCCTGGTTTAATTGCAGTGACTGTACCGTCTTGGGAAACTTTTAAATTTTCAGAACCTTTTGAAACCGTCCAAGTAGGGAGGAATTTGGATCCATTTTCGTAATTGGATAAAACTTCTGAGTAGCTATTTCCATTTGTTGTTTGCAAATTTATTTTTATTGAATCTTCTGTACCTAATTTTGTTCCATTTGGAATAGTTGCTACTACAGGAAAATGTGATTTTTCTGTAATAAAAATAGAATGTCTTGGTGATTTATAGGGTTTTGGGTCAATAGCAGCAATTTGATCTTGAGGGACGACCTTAAGATTTATGTTGTAAGGAACATCAGCAAATGGAGATCCTCTAAGGGTTGCAAACAATGCAAATAGCACGGGCATTTGGACAATCAAAGGAAGGCAACCTGCAAGAGGACTGCCAAACTCATTCATTAATTTTCCTAATTCTTCTTGCTGTTTCTTTGGATCACCTGAAAACTTAGATTTTATTTCTGCTTGCTTTTTTTGCATTACTGGTTGTGCAATTTTCATTCTTCTTGCACTTCTAATTGACCCAGCACTTAAAGGGAAAAGAGCAATCCTTATTACTACTGTTAGTGCAACAATCGCCAATCCGTAGCTGGGTACTAGGCCATAGAAAAAATCTAGAATCGGGATAAGTAGTTTTTCAGAAATGAACCCTATCACGATATTAAAAAGAGTGTAATTTTACTAGACATTTTATTTTACAGGAAAAAAAGGTTTTTGTAATTAATTTGTTTAGGATTTAGTTGCAAATCCCTCAACCTCATTGAGATTTGGGATTTGTGATCCTTTATTTATATTCTCTTCTATAAATTTTTGCTTTTCTCTGAATAAAGGTAATGATTTCATTTCAACCTTTGACCCATCATCAAGAATAAGAACCATATCACCATATGATCCGAATCCCCTTGGAATAGATCTGATTTCTTCAATTTTACTTAATGAGACTTGTGTTTTGTTTTTACCAAACCATCCTCCATCTATTGTTATTCTTTTGTTTGTAATTTTATATCTCAACCACAATGCTCTAACAATTGCGGCAAAGGTAAATGGCAACCCAAGAATAGTTATACCTGCAAGAAGATTTATTATTAAATCGCTTTTTGCGGGCCCACCTTCATAAAAGGTTTCTTCATTCATGTTAATCATTTGATTAGACGAGATTTAAACATTAAGTTTTGAAATTCCTCCAAAAGCTTACTTTTGTCATTGCGGAAATCCCCAAATTTAAGGTTAACAAGTAACCAATAAGGTTTGTGGTTATTAATTTTTTGAATATTTGTTAATAACCACTCTTGCAGAATTCTTCTTAATTTATTTCTTTCTACAGCTTTTTTTGAAACTTTTTTGCTAATAGCAATTGCAACCCTAAAATTGTTTGAGGTATTTGTGAGTTTATGGGTTAAGAGTATTTCTGGATTTGATCTTGCAACTTTAAATGTCATTAATTTCCCATGATATGTCATTGAATTTTTGTGAATATAATTAAAAGTCCTGTGACCTTTTAAACGCATATCCTTAGGTATGGCCATTAATATTTGAAGTTATACAGCTATTCTTTCTCTACCTTTTTGTCTTCTGCTTTTAATAACTCTTCTACCTGTATGAGAACGCATTCTTACTCTAAAACCAGATACACGTTTTCTTTTTCTTGAAGTTCCGCCAAAAGTTCTTTTAGTCATTTTTTTAATTATCCTTATTTAATTTATCATTTAATCGATCACTACGGTCCAGCTTCCTAAATAACTTGAATATGATTTCCCTTTAGGTTGCCCAAATGAATGAAATTGAAATAAACCTGATCTTTTGGGATTAAAGATTTTTAATACAATTGCATAACTGTCTTTGTCAGAAGAAATTGGACTGTAGGGGTAAATATCTAGTGAACGTAAGCCTGATTCATCAGTATTAATTTCGATATCAGATGGAATGTCTTCTAAACATTTTGTATTACTATCAAAACCGCCTATTTTTACTTTACAAAAACTAATTTTTTCGTTTTTTAACGTGGATTTAAAGGTCTTAGGAATTGCTAGATTAATTTTTAAGAGATCAGTTTTTCTATCAGATGGCCTCAAGAAAAAATAAATTGTATTCTTAAATTGCCTTTTTTTTTGTTTTTGAAACCACTTCAATCTTCTAAAACTATCGTCTTGATCCCACTGGAATTCCAACCCCGATTTAGCCTCTTGTAAATTATTAAAAAAAGGAGTTAAAACTAAAATTATAGGGATAATAAAAAATCTTAAAATTTTAAGATTTAAATTATGGTTTTTTGTGATTTTTAACATTACTGGAATGGAATTTAAAGGTTGAGTTCGTGCTATTCAAATTTAAAGCAGAAAAATAATTTCACTAAGATTAACATCTATCTGTCCTTAATTTTGCAGCGCCTCTTAAATAAGGGTGCTTTATTGCGTATTTTGGTGGCAATAAAACTTGAGCCATTATTCTTATACAAAAATTAATATCATTGGATACGTGCATTTGTTGGCAGTCTAAAAAGGCAACTGAATCAAGTCCATTAAATTTTCTTGCAACTGAGGCAGGGAAACATGCATTTAAATCTTTTGTTGCTGTGAATGTAATGGATAGTATGTTTGTCTTAATTAGATTGTTTCGTGAAATTAATTCATCCATTAATTCCACTACGGCAACTTCTATTTCCTTAATAGAATTCCCAGATGCTGTTGTAGCTCCACGAATAAATGTAATTTTATAATCATCTTTCATTTTTTCAAACATATCGATTTAAGGTTTGTATAACCAAAGTACTTTATTTGACGAGTCAAACTCAAAAAAGATATTTTTAATAATTTTCTCAATCACTCTACTCCCAGGAATTAGCCCAAGTATTTTTTTCTTTTTCTTCCCAAATGTCAAGGGCTGAATCTTAGGATCAATATTAACCATTTCTGCTGCAAGTTCCCTAGCAACAAATTCATCTCCAATCTTATCAACTAGTCCTAATTCTTTCGCTTGAGTACCAGTGAAAATTCTTCCATCAGCAAATTTTCTTACTTCTTCAACAGGTAAATTTCTTCCTTCAGCAACAGCTTCAGTAAATTGTTTGTAACTTTCATCTATTAAGCCTTGAAGTAGACCTCTTCCTTCCTCACTTAGAGGTTTATCTGGAGAAAGTATATCTTTAAATACACCACTTTTAACAGTCTCAAATTTAATGCCGATCTTATCTAATAATTCAGATAAATTATTTCCTCTTATAATCACACCAATAGACCCTGTAATTGTGCCTGGATTCGCAACTATTTTGTCAGATGCAACACCAATGTAAACACCTCCTGATGCTGAGATGTTCCCAAAACTAGCAATGACTTTACATCCTTTATCTTTTAGTCTTTTAATAGCAGAGTATATTTCTTGGCTATCACCAACAGTGCCCCCGGGAGAATCGATTCTCACGATTAAAGCAGGAAATTCTCTATCCTCAACTTGTTTAAGTGCTTTAAGGAAAGAAACTCTTGTTGAACTTGTAATAGGCTCATCAATTACTATACGAGCCATTCTTTTTTTTGACTTTCGTCTAAAAGGCCAAATCATTCTTTTAAGGTAAATACATAAAACTACTTTAAAAAGACTATCAGCAGACCTAATGAATTCAATCCTAAATTGGTTTTTAATGATTCTCCCTTTTGCACTTTGGGGCACTTCAATGGCGGCGATGACTCCCCTAGTATCTAGTGCTGGACCGGAGTTTGTGGCTTCTTTGAGATTACTTCCTGCAGGAGTCCTTGTTCTAATTACAACATATTTGTTTAAAAGAGATTTAAAAATTTATAAGTGTGATTTGAAGTGGTTTTTTGTTTTTACGATTGTTGATGCCACTTTTTTTCAGTTGTTTTTAACTTATGGTATTGAAAAGACTGGAGCAGGTCTAGGTTCTGTCTTAATTGATTCTCAACCGCTTTTGGTAGCTATTTTAGCGAGGGCAATTTTTGGGAATTTAATTAATCCAATAGGATGGTTGGGACTACTTTTTGGCTTAGGAGGAATAGTATTTTTAGGAGTTCCACAAGAATTTTTAGGGAATTGGTGGTTGATGTCTGATAAGTCTGTAAATGATGTTGCTTTTAACTTTGGAGAACTTTGGATGCTTGCAGCTTCTCTTGCTATGGCATTAGGAACAATTTTAATTAGATTCACTTGTACTAAAAGTGATCCAGTTGCAGTTACAGGTTGGCATATGGTTTTAGGGAGTTTGCCCTTAATTATTAAGCACTGCTTACAATCAAATTTCACAATTATTCCAGATTGGTCAATATTTGATTGGGGACTTATGTCATTTGCAAGTATTTTTGGAGGAGCAATAGCTTATGGATTGTTTTTCTACTTTGCTAATAATAAAGAAATTACTGGATTTAGCACTCTTGCATTTTTAACCCCTGTATTTGCTCTTCTCAGTGGAGGTGTTTGGTTAGATGAAAGACTCACTATTGTGCAGTGGATAGGAGTGGTGTTTGTCCTTATCTCAGTATTTTTTGTTAGCCAGAGAAAGAGTTTATGGGAAAATAAATTTTCTGATACTACTATTTAATTAGTTTCTTTTTGTAAAAAGTATAATAATGCGAATAGTTTTGATTAGTACTCCAATAGGGTTCTTAGGGAGTGGTAAGGGTGGTGGAGTTGAATTGACTTTAAATTCTTTAGTTTCAGGTTTAATTTCTTTAGGCCATTCTGTTGAGGTTATAGCTCCAAAAAATTCTAAGTTACATGAAAGTAACGTAAAGGCAAAATTACATTTTGTGGAAGGTGAAGATCAAATTAGTTGGCAGCATCAAAATTATAATTCTCCCGTGACTATCCCAGACAATTCTCTTTTAGTAGGAATGCTTGAGAAGGGATTAGATATCGCTAAACATTCAGATGTATTGTTGAACATGTCCTATGATTGGCTGCCTATCTGGATGACTCTAAATTTAGAGATACCCATTGCACATATAATTAGCATGGGTTCTGAAAGTTCAGTAATTAGTAATTTAATCTCTAAGGTATATGCTAAATATCCAAATAACTTTGCTTTTCATTCGAAAATGCAAGCTAATGATTATCCATTTATAAAAAAACCAACAATTATTGGGAATGGGTTTAACTTAGATAATTATATTTTTCAAGATTCAGTTAAGGGACCCTTAGCATGGGTTGGAAGAGTGGCTCCTGAGAAAGGTTTGGAGGATGCAGTTTATATAGCAAATCAACTTGGCGAAAAATTAAAAGTTTGGGGATTTATAGAAGATGAGATGTATGCCTCAAAGATAGAAAAATCATTCCCTCACGGAGCTATAGATTGGATGGGGTTTTTATCAACCGATGAATTACAAAAAGAACTTGGCAAATGCAGAGGGTTGCTAAATACTCCGAAATGGAATGAGGCATATGGGAACGTTATTGTTGAAGCTTTAGCCTGTGGGGTACCTGTTGTAGCTTATAAAAGAGGAGGACCTAGTGAAATTATTCAGCATGGCCAAACAGGTTATCTTGCTGATCCTGATGATAAAAAAAATATGCTTTCTTATGTAGAGATTATTGAAAAAATAAAGCGTCAGAAATGTAGAGAATGGGTAGAAAAAAATGCCTCCGCAGATATATTTGCTAACAAGGTTGTGAAATGGCTTAATAAGGTAATGCATGAATATAAATAATATTAAATGATTCTTATTAACTCAAAAAAAAGGCTTATAACCTTATTGATAGTTTTAGTTTGTGGGATCATTATATTTTTCTTAGGTTTAGGCTCCACAGGATTGGTGGATGAAACCCCCCCCTTGTTTGCCGCTGCAGCACGGGCAATGAGTGAATCTGGTGATTGGTTAACTCCAAAAGTCAATGGAATATTCCGTTTTGATAAGCCTCCACTGATATATTGGCTAATGGGTTTTTTTTACTCATTACCGAAAAACGAGATTTGGGATAATTTCGGGACTCTCTCTGCAAGACTACCTTCAGCTTTGGCATCATTATTTTTGATGTTGATGATTGGAGATACGCTGTTTTGTTGGCCACAGAAGAGTGATAGGCAATTCCTCACTCCAATAGTTGCAACATTAGGCTTTGCTCTTTCTCCATTAATAATTATTTGGAGTAGAACTGCCGTGAGTGATGCTCTTTTAACTGGAACCTTAGGTATTAGCTTGCTATTGTTTTGGAGAAGAATGGCAAGTGAAAATAATGATCAATGCATTTCAGCCTGGGTATTTTTAGGGTTTGCAATTTTAACTAAAGGACCTGTTGCATTTGTTTTGGCATTATTTACTATTACGTGCTTCTTCTTTTGTCAGAAGAATTGGAAAACTTTGCTCAGTAAGATAAATCCAAAGAAAGGTTTTTTAATAACAATATTAATAAGTGTTCCATGGTACATATTAGAACTTCTAAAAGAGGGAAAGCCTTTCTGGGATAATTTTTTTGGTTACCATAATTTTCAAAGATATACCTCAGTTGTAAATAATCATGCAGAACCATTCTGGTTTTTTCTTTACATAATGATATTGGCTTCACTACCATTTACCCCTTTTTTGTGCCACGGGATATTTAAAACCTTTAAGGATTTCTTAAAAAGTTCAAAAGAAAGTTGTAATGTATCTGACACACTTTATATATATTCTCTATGTTGGTTATCGTCAGTTTTAATCTTCTTTAGCCTTTCTGCAACGAAACTTCCTAGCTATTGGTTGCCAGCAATTCCAGCGGCGGCATTATTAACAAGTAATAGCTTTGTAAGCTTAAAAAATATAAATAAAAGTTATTTATATTTTTGGATTTTTAATATTTTAATTTTGTTTGGCTTCTCAATAGCATTCTTTTTCTCGGATGTTTGGCTGAGTTCAATTAATGATCCCGAAATGCCTAATCTTGCCTCAGAACTTGTAAGCTCTGGTATTATTTTCAAGGCAAAATTGTTCTTCTCTTCATTTACCCTTCTTGCAATAATCTTATTTTCTTTAAAGTTCAAAAATATCCTCTTTTATCTTCAAATTCTACTTTTGATTGGACAATTTTTATTGATGTCGCCAATTAGAAAATTAGCAGATACTTCTAGGCAACTACCTTTGAGGAATATATCAAAATTAATTATAGATAATCGAAAGGGGAATGAAACTTTAGCAATGATAGGGGTAAGAAAACCGTCATTACATTATTATTCGAGACAAATAGTTTTTTATGAAGGAAGCACAGAAGAGGGATTGATTAATCTCTCAGAAAGGCTTAATACTGATAGGAGAAATAATTATGAAGATCAACCTGATTATGAATACGAATCTATATTGGTTGTGATAGATGAATATTCTTCCCGACAAAAGCAATGGTCAAAAATTAATCATCAAAAATTGGGCAAATATGGAATTTATAATTTATGGCGAATTCAAAAAAGTGATTTGAATAGGTATTCGGAATTTTTAATGATTAACGGTTTTAAATCTGACTGGAAAAATAGAAAAGTTGAAAAATTTTAACAAAGTCTTTTTTTTAGAAGAGCTTTTTTTAGATCATCAACGCTGCACTTACTTGGGATGTCAACTTTATTTAAATCTTCCATTAATTCAAGATCAATGACAGAATCTTCGGCTAAAAAACTAAAAACTTCATTAATGCTTATTCCCATATCTTGAGCCATCTCTGAGATAAGCCTAAGAGTATCCCTCCTTACAGAAATCCTTAGATCTAAAGGGATATATTCATTTTCAGGGTTTGCTGACTTCATAACCTAAATCTTAAGACATTATGTAGTTATCAGGATATAAACTTTACAATTTTCATTAATCATGCTGCCAAAAACGGGTTTTCTCCCATTAAGTTGCTTAAATATATAAGTTCATACATATTTTTAATAAAGGAATTGTAATTATTGAAATTAGAGTTGTAGTAAAAAGAATTTTTGAAGCGATTTGTTGTTTTACACCGTAAGCCTCTGCCATTAATATTGTGGATATTGCTGTTGGGGTGGCTGCCTGTAGAATTATTGCTGATGATTCATAGAAATTAAAGTTTAAAGATTTACATATTAAAAAAATTAATAAAGGAAGAATAAATAATTTTAATAAAATTGAAAATTTAATTTCTTTATTTAGATCTAAAATCCTTCCCTTTTGATTTGTTATTATTCCAAGTCTTGTTCCCACAATTATTATTGCCAATGCAATAACTAACCTTGCAGGAATCCAAAGATAATTGCCTATAATTTCATCTATTTGGAAAAGATATGCAAGAAGTACACCAATAATCCCTCTTGATGCAGGGCTATTTATCAAAGCATTTAATAGTCCATTGATGTTTGGGATATTATTGCTGTTGGATTTTTCTTGAAGAAAAAAAGGTCCAAATATCCAAGCGAAAAGTGTTGTTCCTAAATCAAATCCAATAGTAAAATTTATAGTTGTTGAAGGTAGAAGAGCAAGCGCAATTGGTATTCCAAGAAATGATGTATTACCTATTAGACCTGCTAGCTGCAATGTGTAATTTGGAAGCCTTTTCTTAAATATTGGGATTATATTTATTAAAGTTATTAAAAATCCAATTACAAAGAATGCTAAAAATGCACTTTTAATTAGGTTTATATCTATGCCTTCCTTTAATAATAGACCCATTACACTTAATGGAATGCCAAATCTTATTAGAGGTCTTGCAATATACTTTGAAATCTTTGGATTCTTTTTCCCGAGAAGAAAACCAAGGATTAAGAAAGGAATAATATTTATGAAAAGAGAGTAGATGGTATTAATTAAATATTTATTAAAGCAATATTAACTTGCCGTAGTGCAGGCAAAAAGTTTTTTCTAATTCATTGAGAATTTAAATTATTTTCCAGATTGCTTTGTCAGGAATTAAAGGTGATTTATATAAATTTTCTGGTTCTTTAGTCAAAACTCTCCAAGTAGGAACCCGACAAGTTACGTAAGCAGGACTTTCTATTAAAACTCCTGGTTTCTCATCAAAAGTACATGTAAATCCTTCTTTCCAATATCCACCATTATTAAGGCTACCTTTAAACCAAACCCAGCATTTTGCAGTTTTCAAGATCAGAAAATTTTTGTTCTATATTAATCAATGTTTAGTAATAAATTAAAAATTTATTACTTTATAAAAAAATATTTTATTCATTTTAGTTTTTTGAAAAATATATTTTAGATATTAATATCAAAAGATTTAAGATTAGGGTAATTAAATTCGCTATCAATATTGGTGTAGAAGAAATTTTATAACCGTAAATAATCCAAGACAAAACACCGATAATAAACATTACTAATGTTGTCAAAGAAACATCATCTGCCTTTTTTGTTTTTAAAGTTTTTATCAATTGAGGTAGGAATGCCGCGGTTGTTAAAATCGCTGCAAGGTATCCGAATATATCTACATTCATAAAATTTTTAGAAATTATTTAATTAAATCAGATAAAAATCCTAAAGGATCTCTCATGTTTGATGAATATCCAAGAACATAACTTGAAAAAAATTTATAAACAACTTGATTTTGATCATTTAATAAAAAGGAAGCTCCCCTTTGTGGAAGATATTCTTCATTAAGAATATAATCACTCCAATTTTGGATTATTTCATTCATATTATTTAATCTAAATGTTGCTAATTCAAATGGTCTTAAATAACCTTTTCCGAAAACCTTTTTAAAAGAATTACCTGAAAATTTTATAAATTTTAATACATCGATTTTGTCATATTCTGAATAGATTTGCTTTGCTTTGCGGTCGCCGACATAACCTCTAATAACCTCTCTAATTGTTTTAAAAGAATTTATCCCTGATAGCATCAAAAGCATATTTATCCAACCTCCGAAACCAATATCTAATCCTCTTGAGACTTTTAATTTATTGTGGATTTGATTATCAGAAACAACTATTAAATTCTCTTTGGGAAAGCCAGTAAATTGACAGAATTTTTGTTTCCCATTTTGGTTGCCAATAGCAATGGCAAAAACGTCTAAATTGTTATCTTGATTCTTAATAAAATTTTTTAAGTTTATTGCATATTCAAAGCTATCAAAATCTCCCAATAAACCAAATAATACGATTAATTTGAACTTTTTCTGCCCATTAAAGTTAAATTCTTCAACAAGATTTTTAATATCATTTTGAAATTTATCAGTCACGATGGTTGAAATGTTTTGTAAATTATTCTCAAAAAAATTTTCTTACCTTAATTAGTATAAAATTTTACATGAAAAAGTTTTTAAAGAAATTAATTTAACGTTTTTAGATTTTATTATTTTAATGTAAACATTTTGAATTATGACTGTAGGAATTTATTACGCAACTACAACTGGAAAAACTGAAGACGTAGCAGATCGTCTTCACAACTTTATTTCTTCAGCAGAAGCACCTAAAGATGTATCTGATGTAGATGATCTTTCAGAATTTGAAGGTCTTGATGGAATTATCTGTGGGATACCTACATGGAATACAGGCGCCGATGAAGAAAGATCGGGAACTGCATGGGATTCAATCTTAGAGGATATTGGTGAGCTAAGTTTATCAGGAAAAAAGGTTGCGATTTTTGGTTTAGGAGATTCTTCTACATATACAGAAAACTATTGTGATGCTATGGAAGAACTTCATAGCTACTTCACAAAAGCAGGCGCCGAAATGGTCGGTTACGTAGATAAATCTTCTTATACATTTGATGAGTCTAAAAGTGTAATTGGAGAAAGCTTTTGTGGATTACCTCTTGATGAGGATAGTGAATCAGATTTGACCGATTCTCGTCTTGAAACATGGGCTTCTCAGCTTAAGGGTGAAATCCCCTCATTGGCGTAAGCTTTCTCAGATATTATTTTCTAAATTTGTAACATTTGTTCTTTCACAATATGTTTTTTTTACATAAGTAATTAAATCTGTAAAGAACATGTAAAAACAATTCTGATAAGCAATATGCTCAATGTGCTGTTTACTTAAATCAAGTGTTACAAACTTACGGAAAATCTGATGTCACCTATGACTGGTACGCAGGGAATTCTGGTGTTGTTGGCCGTTCAGGTAAATTCATAGCTGCTCATGCTGCCCATGCAGGCCTAATGATGTTTTGGGCAGGAGCTTTTGGATTATTTGAATTGGCTCGTTACGACGCCAGTATTCCAATGGGCGCACAGAAAGCAATTGTTTTGCCTCACCTAGCGGGTATTGGAATTGGTGGCATTGAAAATGGTGTTATTACTGAACCATATGGAATAGTTGTAATTTGCACATTACATCTAATTTTCTCAGCAGTATTGGGTGCTGGTGGATTATTACACTCCAATAAATTTGCAGGTGATCTTGGAGACTATCCAGAAAATAGTAAGCCACAAAAATTTGATTTTGAATGGGATGATCCAGATAAATTAACTTTTATTCTTGGTCATCATCTAATCTTTCTTGGACTTGGAGCAATTATGTTCGTTGAATGGGCTCGAATTCATGGAATTTACGACCCAGCAATAGGATCCACGAGACAAGTTATTTACAACTTAGATATTGCCGCTATCTGGAATCATCAATTTGATTTTTTAAAAATAGATAGTTTGGAAGATGTTATGGGAGGACATGCTTTCCTAGCTTTCCTCGAAATAATTGGAGGAGTTTTCCATATTTGTACTAAACAATTTGGAGAATATACAGAATTTAAAGGAAAAGGATTACTTGGCGCTGAGGCAATCTTGTCATACTCAGTTGTTGGTGTTTCTTATATGGCTTTTGTTGCTGCTTTTTGGTGTGCTTCTAATACAACTATATATCCAGTTGATCTATATGGAGAACCCTTGAAGCTTCAATTTGAATTCGCCCCTTATTTTACTGATACAGTAGATTTAGGTTCAGGAGCGTACAGCTCAAGAGCTTGGCTTGCTAATACTCATTTTTATTTGGGTTTCTTTTTCTTACAAGGTCATCTTTGGCACGCACTAAGAGCAATGGGATTTGACTTTAAGAAAATTGGTCAAGCTTTTGATAATATTGAAAATACAAAAATTACTCAAAACTAGTTTAATCTAATAAAAAACCTCTCCTCTAACAGGGAGGTTTTTTTTTGTAGAATTGTTCAAAATATTTAAAAAATTAATGGATAATCCAAAAGAAATTAATTGTAATAAGATTTTCAAAAAGGCTTATGAAAATCGTTATACCTGGCAGAATGATTTTCATGGTTATCAAGGTAAATGTATTTTTTTGAGTAATAATAATATTTATAAAGGTGACTTCATATTAGGTAAAGACTTTAAACCAAATATTCAAAAAATAGAAGATGAGAAAGTTGTTAAAAGTATTGCCTCTCAATTATTTGAAGTGTGTATACATAGGGTAAAGAGAGAATTTGAATCAGTGCATTCAGAAAATAATTTTAATTTGCTTAAAAATTCTGAAAGTGGGATTGAAATGATTGTTTCAGGTAAGAATCAAGGTGATAAATATAGGGTTAAAAATAACTGTATTAATATGGTCTATAGAAAAATTCATGGAACTATTATTGAGATCTATGTTGAAGAATTCTTAGATACAGGAATAGGTTATCTTAGTAAAAAATATAGTAGTCAACAAATTGATCCAGAAACACTTGAGGCAAATTCTCAAAAATTTGAATACGAAGATGAATTCATAAATATAGATAGAGAGGACAATTGGATATTAAGTTCGAGGATAATAAAATACACAAACCAAAATCAAGAGGAAGAAACACAAAAGTTTGTTTTCGAGGATCTATGCTTATTAAGATAGGTTTTTTTATTCAACCAGTCTAAACCCTTTATCAAGTAGTTTTTGATATAAGAGTCTTGCTCTAAAAGCTAGAATTTGTTCCTCATTTTCATTACTGATAACATGAAAATAATTATTATCTAATTTATTTTTGCTAAAGCATACATTTGCCTCTCCTAACCTTAAAGTCCAGTTCTCTTCTTTGGCTAAATGTTGATTAGGTCCTAGATCCCAAGGGCATCTTTCAGGATATTTTTCTCTTTTAGAACCCATTTGATAAATTTTAAACTATCCAATATTAGTCAAAATTTAAAAGTATGGCTATGAAAAAAAATTTGATAACTTTTTCATTAAATTTTTGCTTGGTGCAATCCAATTAAAAATTTACTCTTTCGTAGCGATTAAACAATAAAATGGGTCTTTATTTAAAAAATTGAAGATATTAAGTCCTGGTTCAGTAAACTTTTTGAGAATTTTTGGCTCATTAAATCCGTTTGAGATTAATACTTTTCTTACATATTTAACCCTCTCTTCTTCACTAGATGAAGTCCATATATTAGGAGCTTTATGCCAAAATGCTCTGTTTGAAAAAGCAATAATAATCTTGCCCTCTCTGCTCAATATTCTCGCGATTTCTTTAGTTAAATTCTCTGGATATTGTAAATATTGCCATGCGGCCACCATCAAGCAATAATTAACGCTTTCATTATCTAGCGGAATTTGTTGACTTAAATTAAAATTTTGTATCCAATAAGAATCAAAAATTTTATTTCTTTCAAGTTCTTGTTTGTTTAAACCATGTCCAATAACTTTTTTATATTTTTTCCCTTTAGGTAAATAACTATCCCAACTTGACATTAAATCAAGGACAGTTGAATTATTATCAATTTCTCTTTCATATAAATCTGATAGATTTTGTCTGAAGTTTGCATCTAGATGATAAACAAATTTTGGATCAGAATAAAATTCTTCATCATTGCTTTCATCAAGTTTTTTTCTTTGATAATTATTTAAAACTTCCAAAGCAACTAATTAATAATCTACATTCCGAATCTAGTAAAAAGAAATTCTAATTGTGTATTAGAAATTTGCTTTAATTTAAAAAATTAAAAATTCTCAATAAAACTAGACATCTATTAAAAAAAAGTTAAATTATTAATAATACTTGAATAATGATGATTGAGTTCAAAAGGAGCAAAAAAAACAGGTCGAAAAGTGCTCTTTTCAATCCTTATAAAAACGGAATAAGTTCATATGATATGGCATATCTTTCATCAAAAAGAAGTTTAAAAAATAAAATTATTTCTCTAAAGAGTGATCCTCAAAAAGATTCTTTTGCAGCATAGAGATGCCTTATATAAATGTTTCGACTTCTGCAAAAATAGAGAATAAACAAAAATTACTCGAAGAAATTTCAATTCTTATTTCAGATTTAACTAACAAATCAAGAAGTTTTGTTATGGCGAAAATAGATGATAATTGCCAAATGTATTTTGTTGATGAGACCCCTTCTTGCTTTTTAGAAATCAAATCAATAGGTTCTCTAAATCCTTCAGAAATGGCAAAGCCAATATCAGATTTTATATATGAGAAAATAGGGATCCCAATAGATAGGATTTATATCTCTTTTGAGGATGTTCCAGCTTCATTGTGGGCTTGGAATGGAAGAATATTTGGTTAGAATTTTTATTTATATAGCCAGTGGAAATAAATAAATTAGTCGATTTAAATAATCTAAGAAGCGCACCTCAATTAAGTAATAGTCAAGAAAAAAAACTTTTAGAGGAATTAGAATCAAATATTTTTAATGCAGATTGGATAACAATAGGAATAATGGCACCAAGTGATATTAAAGCTATTGAAACATTGAAATCAATTTCTAAGAAATATTCCTCAATTAAATTTGAGAATCTAGGCCCCCTTCATGCTGATGGAAGCGTTTTTTTAAAAGCTAATCAAAAAACTAGTAATGTTTTTGTTAGATCTGAAAATGGTCTTGGAGAAGGAATTTTAATAACATGTCAGTATGACGATGGTCTTAAAGAATCTAATACTTTTGGGCCATTACCATTAGATTTTTTTACATAATTAATTCTCCATTTATTTTTATCAAGGATCTATTTTAATGAAACTTTTTAATCAGATGATATTTTTGAGAACTTGGAATTAAAGATAACTTTACCTTAAAGCTTTGTTATTATGACTACTGGCATTGATCTACATTTTCTACCATCCTAATCTAAATGTTTTTTCAGGAGATAATTCAAAATCTAAATAATTTTTGGTCAGAAGAAGGTTGTTTGATTATGCAGCCATATGATACTGAAAAGGGTGCTGGGACAATGAATCCGCATACTTTTTTAAGGGCTATTGGACCAGAGCCTTGGAGTGTAGCTTATGCGGAGCCATGTAGAAGACCTACAGATGGGCGTTTTGGTGATAATCCAAATAGGGCGCAACATTACTTTCAATATCAAGTAATAATAAAACCTTCCCCGGAAGGAATACAGGAAAAATATTTGACGTCTCTAGAATCTCTTGGAATTAATCCTAGAAATCATGACATAAGATTTGTGGAAGATAATTGGGAGTCTCCAACACTCGGAGCCTGGGGTGTAGGTTGGGAAGTTTGGCTGGACGGAATGGAAGTTACCCAATTTACTTATTTCCAACAATGCGGAGGTATTGATTGTAATCCAATCCCAATTGAAATCACTTATGGACTAGAGAGGATTGCAATGTTTTTGCAGGATAAGGAAAGTATCTGGGACTTAAATTGGAACAAAAATTTGAAATATAGCGATATTTGGCTTCAATTTGAAAAAAGTCAATGTTCTTATAATTTTACTGAATCTAGTGCTGAAAACCTCAGGAAATTATTTGAAATTTACCAAGATGAGGCAAATAATTTAATTGAAAAAAAATTAACTTATCCGGCCCTTGATTATGTTCTTAAATGTAGTCATACATTTAATTTGCTTGATGCAAGGGGTGTTATTTCAGTTACAGATCGTGCTCAATATATTGAGAAGATCAGAAAACTAGCAAGAGAAGTTGCATCTTCATGGGTAGATGAAAGAGAATCCCTTAACTATCCATTGATAAAGAACTAAAACATAATATATATTTAGATAAGAAAAAGAATTTAAAGTATCAAAAGTTACACGGGACTGAAACTTATATATCTTTCCTTTTCTGTTACGCTCGATACAGTATAGGTACCCAAAAAATTTTTGGGCTACTTTAGTGTGAGGTAAAATGAAACTCTTCCAACAAATGTTGGTTGCTGGTGCATCTTTGAGCTTATTAGCTCCAGTTGCTGCCCAAGCTTCCGATGTTGTTAACATTGAAGAAATGAACAGCTATGTACGTAGCCAATCAAAATCTTCGAGACTTAACAGTAAAACATTCATTAACGAAGTTAGTGCTGATATCGCTAACTTAAAGGGTCGTGTTGATGGCCTTGAAGTTAAACAAAAAGAATTTGAAGCCGGTGGCTTCTCAGATACAACTGTAATGGATCAAAAAGTTGTATTTGATATTGGTGCAATAGATCTCAGTGAAACCGATGGCTCCGATGAGGCTGCTAAATTTGCCTACTCTTATAGAGCAAATCTTAATACAAGTTTTACTGGAGACGACAACCTCTATGTGAGACTCCTTTCTGGTAATCATGGCGGCTGGATGAAAAGTAACGTCGACGGAGGTTACTTGACCTCAGTTGGTAAAGGTGACAGCTTAACTGTTGATAAGATTTGGTACTCCTTCCCAGTTGGGGAAAACAATACTGTATGGGTAGGTCCAAAGATTGAAAACTATTACATGCATGGTGCTGCCCCTTCAATTTATAAGCCTGTTACAAAACAATTCACACTTGGTGGAAACGGTAGCGCTTATGGAGCAAGTACTGATACTGGTGCTGGTTGGGCTTTTAAAGCAGATAATGGATTTTCGATTAGTTCAAACGTAGGTACTAAATCACATTCAACCCAAAAAGTAGGTGGTAGTTACGTTGATAGTGGACTTCTCACTGACGAAACAAAAACAAGTTGGGCAACCCAGATTGGTTATACTCAGCCACAATACTCTGTTTCTGCAATTTTTAACTTAAAGTACAATGGTTGGACAGACGGTTATTTACACACCACGACAGCTAAAGCTGCTATTTCTGGTGCAGACGGAAATCATACAGCTGTTGGTTTAAGAGGTTGGTGGAGACCAGATGGAACTGGAACCGCTACACCTTCAATTTCCGTAGGATACGATACGACTCAGTATTCAGGTGTTCCTTCTGGAACTTCAGATAGTACTGATATGTGGTTTGTCGGCCTCCAGTGGAAGGATATTTTCAATCCTGATGACAAAATTGGCTTAGCAATGGCACAGCCAACAAAGTTTGATGATGAAACTAATGATCCATTTGCTTATGAACTTTATTATTCATATAAAGTAAATGATGGCATGACTGTTACACCAACTATTTTTGG
The DNA here is from genome assembly GCF_000015645.1 of Prochlorococcus marinus str. AS9601. NCBI lineage: Bacteria > Bacillati > Cyanobacteriota > Cyanophyceae > Synechococcales > Prochlorococcaceae > Prochlorococcus > Prochlorococcus marinus. The sequence continues at coordinate 1,128,801 of NC_008816.1, read as the reverse complement.
TGGAACTGATAGGGATGGTGGAACTGAAGATATTTTTGGAGCAGTTGTTCAAACTACATTTAAATTCTAAATATAGTGAACAAATTAAAAAACACCCGAAAGGGTGTTTTTTTTTGCTTTTTTATATTTTAAAAACTTTTAGTTTTTTACCAACAATTCTCTCCTTCCCCAATAGGAACACAAGCACTTGATTTTGCAGCTTCATCGGCTAGTTTTTGAGCATTTTCATCGAGTACGAAATCTGCATCAATCGGCATATCAGTGCTCCATTCTTTTAATCCTCCGATATCATTCTCTCCCGCTTTTGATGCAATATCTTCAGTTGCAGCTATCGTAAGAATACTTGTAGCAGCTAAGAATATTGAAATTGGACTTTTTCTTGGCATTTTATTTTAATAACTTTATATATAATAAAGAATTCAAGAATTATTATCTATTGAGTGTATAAAATGATTCTCTAATTACCAAGTAATCTCAGAAGATTTGAATATGATTTGAATATCAAATCAAGCTCATCTGACCTCCCATGTTTTGCCAATAATCCTTTAGCCCCTGCATCAAGATCGAATAAATATTCTCTTTTTTCAATAGACTTTACATAACTTTCAATCCAACCTACACATACTATTCTTTCTCCACTTAGTATCTTTTCAACAGAATGTAGATACGTACTTGGATAAATAATTATTTCTCCAGCGTTAAGTTTAAATTTATTTTCTGAATTAATTGTTTCTATGATTAATTCTCCCCCTTCATATAAATCTTTTGGAGTTAGTGAAATTGTGAATGATAAGTCTGATCTTCCAGAAGACATGAATGGGTTGTCGACATGCCTGCCATAGCCCATATTCTTTTGGGATTTCGTAAACATTATTCCATGTATTAATTTAGGTAATGCAAAGCTTTTAATCAGTGGGTTGGCCAGGAGTTTGTTTTTTATTAATTCAGCTAACTTTTTAGATAACTCAGAATTTCTATTAATTTGCAAATTATTTTTGACTTTTGATGCATAACTGCCTGCAGTCTTTTTACCATCTTCCCAAAGATCGCTTTGATTTTTAAGATTATTATTTATTGTTTCTATCTCTTCATTAATTAGTAGTTGACTCGTTAAATAATTCATTTTACATATTAAAAATGATACAACCTGATGTATCAGAACTATCTTTTAGGATTCTTGTGCTTTTGATGTATATAAAGTAACCATAGATACTATTTAAAAAAAGTGCAAAAGTTTAAAAAAATCTTCTTTTCAGCTTTAGCGTTTAGTTGTTTCATGAATTTAAATATACCTGTAAATTCTACTGAAAAAGAAGTCAAAGTTTATTCAGGGAGGCATTACAACACTGATAGGAGCGTCTATAAAAAATTTGCAGAGGAAACAGGGATTAAAGTAAGGCTTATTGAAGCTGCAGGTATATCTTTAATTGAGAGATTGAAGAGAGAGGGTAAGAATTCTCAGGCAGATTTAATTTTATTAGTTGATGCTGCAAGAATTACTAATGCAGCCAAAGCTGGATTACTTCAATCAATAGAATCTTCTAATTTAGAAAATGATGTTCCAATTGGATTGAAAGATCCAAATAAGGAATGGTACGCCTTAACCAGAAGAGTAAGAGTTATGATAGCAAATCCAAAAGTGGTAGATGTTAGCAAGATTAATGATTACACTGATTTAGCTGATCCTTCTCTAAAAGGGAAAGTATGTTTAAGAAATAGAAAAAGTCCATATAATCAATCTTTAGTTGCTAACCAAATAATTAACAAAGGTGAATCAGAAACTAAAGCTTGGTTAAGCGGAATGATTTCAAATGTTTCCCAACCATTCTTCCCAGGTGATATTTCAATAATTAGAGCAGTTTCCAAGAAAAAATGTGGAGTAGGAATTGTTAATCATTATTATGTCGCAAGAATGTTAGCAGGTGTAAACGGAAGAAGAGATGCTTTATATGCAAAAAAAACAAAGGTCCTTACACCGAATCCTGCTCACGTAAATATTAGTGCCGGAGGTATTGCAAAATATGCAACCAATAAAAATGAAGCGATTAAGTTGCTTGAATTCCTAGCGTCTCCTAAAGGAAGCAAAGGTTTAGCAGCGCCAACTTTTGAACATCCTTTGAAGGAAGTTAATCAAAATGAAATAGTAAAAAACTTTGGAGAATTTATACCTGATAGTGTAACAGTAGAAGATCTTGGAGAAAAAAATTCTCAAGCTATTAAATTTATGAAAGATGCAGGTTGGGATTAAAAATTAAGATAATTATATAGGTTATAATTTCACTTAATTTTGTGCATACTTATAAATAGACGGAGAGGTGGCTGAGTGGTCGAAAGCGAACGACTCGAAATCGTTTAATAGGTGACTATTCGTGGGTTCGAATCCCACCCTCTCCGTACGATTTCAAATCTTCCCATTTCACGGACTATAAATTTTCTAAAATTTCTCTGATTTAATAGCTTTAAGTAAATTTCACCTCTATCCAAAATTAAATCTAGTTCTTATTTCTAGCCTAAAAGACGACTTCCTGTTGGCGGGTATGTTGGCGGGAATTTAAAAAGCTGTTGGCGGGATTATGATATGGATAAACACTCTTCATAATAGACGATATGAATTTTAATAAGGGGGTAGTGAGTATCCTTTATTAGACATATCTCTTCTCAAAATTTGATAATAAATACATTCGTTGTTGTTTAATGTAGCGCTATCGCCAGAAGCGTTATTACATAATTTCTTCCTAATTTTAAGTTCGCGATATAAGTCATCAACTTGTTTTGTTTCATTCCTAAATGCTCTTTGCCTATCATTCTCTTCTGAATTTAATCTATCTGCTTCTATTTGATACTTTTTAATTAACCCAAACTTATTAACGGCACGGCATAAATGATTGTCTTCGTCACAAGAAGTTCCTTTATTGAAAACATATTTAAAACCAGTTGTTGTAAATTTAGTACCTTTCAAGTAACAATATGCCCTATATCTATTTCTAGCTGTTGTTCTTTGTTTTTTCCCAGGACTTAAATCAATTCCTGTTCTCTCTGTTGAAGTTTTTGAAATAACGCATTCACAGTCTTCTTTTTTAATGACGAATTTGTTGCCATTGCTATCTTTCCAAGAATAAGAATTATTTAAAAAAGCATATAGTTTTTCCACCCCTTTTTCATCAAAATTTTTTAAAGTATTAGCGCTTGACTGATTATTAAAAATTCCTATTGCAGTTAATAATAAAGAAGCAATTGCAATATTTTTTTTTAGGCTCATAATACTTTAATTTCAATGAAATTGATTATAAATAACTAATTGATTAAAGTAAAACCTTATATTTTTGTATTTTTAAATTGAAATTATTGTTGGCGGGTTTGTTGGCGGGTTTGTTGGCGGGAAATTCTTTTTCGATATGAAAACCCTGTTCAGGTTTGTTCTATAGTGTTCTCTGATGTTGAACTCTTATTCCACCCTCTCCGTACGATTTTAAATCGTCCCATTTCACGGATGATAAATTTATTAAAATTTTCATGAGTTTATAGCTATAAATTAATTTCGCCTCTATTTAAATTAAAATCTAATTCTTAAATTCAGCATTAAGAACAATGCGCTATTGGCGGGTTTGTTGGGAGGAATTTGATTTACGATATAAAAAATCTGTTTAGGTATGTTCTACAGTGTTCTCTGATGTTGAACTCGTAATTAACCCTCTTTGTTTTTAGATAGTTAGTTAGGGCTCAATATGGTCAATACCATTTTACTGACTCGGTTTTTAGAGGGTTTAGGTTGTGATGATCATATTAATCTTAGGGCGATCTAGAGTCCGAAATAGATCCAATTAGAATTTTTCTTAACTATTTGGACTCTGGCCAATCAAATCACCAAGACGAGAACCAGTGCTAGGTTAAAATATTAATCAAAAAACATTATGTTGAAACTAATAATAGGCATAATTAAGACAAGAAAAACAATTTATATAGCTGCCCTTATTTTTATAGCTATTGCAAGCCTACCTTTAGTCATAAAACCAATCACCAAAATAGAGAGGGTATTGCGAAGGGCAGCTAAAAGCTTTATCTATCCAGAGAGCACTTCAAATATTTTAATCGGCGATAACTGGAAAATTTACCTTGCTGAGGTTGAGGACCTCTTCAGCAAAAGGCCAAGGATTTTATCGATAAGAAGTCTGAACATTAACCCAAGAGATGCACACCCAGAGTCTGAGTTGAGATTATATGATCCGTTCATTCTTAGAGTAAAAAAACCTCAACAAAGTGAACGCTCTTATGTTGTCTATGAACCCTGCTACTTCAAGGCCAAATCAACTAAGAAAAGACCAGATTATCAATGCAATATTCAATACTTTCCACTTGAGCAAGCGATGAATGTTAACGAAAATATTAAAAGCGATATTATCTTTGATCCTGATTACAAAGTAAGTTTTCCTTATCCTTATAGTTTCGGAAATAGAATAGGGTTTGTATTCGAGTCAGCCACACAAGATACAATTAAATTTGCAGAGGTAGAACCCACTAAGGATGGAAGAATACAAGTAAAAAAATTACAAAATTTAGTAGGAAATAGCCTTGGACACTATGATCCAGCAATCACTAATTATGAGGGTGTGGATTATCTTATGTCCAACAATAGTAAATCTCTAAGGGTATGTAAGCTTGGTAAGAGTATAGATAAGTTCATAAGTTCTAATGAGGGGAAATGGGATGAAAGTAACTGTAAATTTTACGATCTAGGGAATCAAACAGGAGAAAGAAATGCTGGGTTAATATACAAAGAAGAAGATAGCAATCGCTTTTTCAGATTTACAATGAATAACTACCGTAAATACGGAGAATCTGTAGATCTGTATGAAATAACAGGCTTTGATCCTAAATATAAGCAGAAGCTTGTCAAAAAAGATCTTTTGAAAGATGAATTCAGAAGGATTGGCATGAAAATTGATCTTTACCATCATATTGCGCCTGTAATGAGAACAGGCAAGTCTAAGTATCTAATACTTCTAGATGCTTCTAAGCCTATATTTACATCGCTACATCGTAAAGCGCGTACAAAAATAGAATTCGAATAATTAAATTATCACTTTCATAACAAGCTTTATCAATGAGCCGCTCTGAAAAGCTAACCATTTTTAAAGAAAAGATTTAATTCTTATTTCTTCCTGATTATCTTCTAAATCACTTTGAATGACGATTTCATTTGACTGTATTTTTTAATGGATCATCTTTATATAACACCTTTTTTTCTTCATCTGGAATACATAAATCCAAGATAGATTCCTTGCAAAAGTTTTTAGCTCCACGTTCTAGAAAATTTTTGAAAAATTATCATTAAATTTTCCACTTTATTATAATTTTTTCTGCCAGTTTATTTATCCTGACATTGCTCTTGCTATTACTCCTGTATTTTCTTCAGTCTTTTGCATTCAACATGTAAAACACCTAACCGCCATGAATCTTTTAATCCTTTTACGCCTCCCATTAAGAGTTTTGCATCTGAAGGAGATAGAGACTTCATGTTTAAGAAATCTTTCTTCCAAGATTTGTCATCCCATTTAGTTCTCATACTTACCCTGCATACTTTTTGAACTCATCAAAAAAGATTTTAATCATTATTCTTTGAATAAGAAATAGTATTTTTACCTTATAAGTTTAATTCTTTAACAAAAATTACTAATAAAATTAAAAAAAATAAGAGGGCATTTATGGCCTCTTCGAGTCTTTTATACCTCGCTGTCCACAAAGTCGATGAAGTGTTTTGAATTCTGCATTATTCCTATTTCTGTTTAATGAGAAAAGATAGTCGTGACAATGACAAAGCACTAATACTCGGGTATTAATACTCTATTAATTTTAATTGAATAGGAGGATAATTAAGTAATAGAGATAAAGGAGGCTTTATGAGACTCACCATTACATTCGCTGCCCTTAGAAATTCAATTTCAGATATTTGGAGAATGCATGATTTTAATTATCAATTACCCAAAGATCTTAGACATGAATATTGGGAAAAAGAATGCATAGACCACCCAACAAGTTCTCATTGCAAAGTTTACTAAAGGCAATATAAATTAAGATATTAATTAAGATCCTTGTCAGGGTTTTTTCTTATATTTAAGAAGATATTTTTAAATTTAAAACTTAAAAATGCCTTTTAATAATTCAATATCAAAATATGATTGGCAGTTTATTGTAACTGGATTTTTGTTAATCTCAGTTTTTATTTTTACAGATTTAATTGGAGTTATTGATAAGGAATATTTTTACTTTGTACCAAGATTAATTAGTGTTCAACCCTATAGGATTTTCACATCAACTCTAACTCATGCAGATTTAAATCATTTATTAACTAATCTTAGTGGAATTATCATCACTAGATATTTTTTGATGAGACTCAGAATTAAAAGTAGATTTTTTTATTTGAAATTTATTTTAATTTGTTCTTTTTTAAATTTTTTTATTATCTGGTTTTACGAGATGACTCTATCGTACTTTAATATCTTTCCGAATTATGCCTCAATAGGATTTAGTGGAATAATTTATGCTTTTTTGGGATTCTTATTGTTAACTTCTATTTATGGAAAGAAATATTTTTTAGGTAAAGAAATTGGTTTTAAGTCTAATTATGAAGTTCAAAAAATGTTAAAAACAATATGCCTGATAGGTCTGATTTTCTCTTTTTTGCCGGGGGTAAGTTTACTTGGGCACTTAAGTGGATTTATTTCAGGATGTTGTTTATTTTTAATCTAATTTAGAATAATTATGAGCACTATTTTTTTATATAAATACTGTTAAAAATACTAAACCAGAATGGATATTTAGATCTCATACCAAGAAGGTTTAAAATGAATTTATAATGATCTTGGATAGGATTCGCATATCCACTATTGAGGTAAGGATATTGTGTTTTTAAATGCTGCATATTGTAATTATTCATTACCTTTCTTAATTCAACTGTTGAAGGTACCCAGTAATTCAAATTTTCAACTAGCGGTGGCAATGTTTTATTTAAAATATAGTAGGGTGAATAGGTATTAGGTGAAGCAGTGAAAATTAAATAACCTCCACTTTTTAGATTATGATTAATCAAATTAGATATTGTTTTAAAAGGTGTAGGGAGGTGCTGTATTACTCCTCTTAAGCAAATAGCATCATATTGTTGGTCTTCATTATATTGCTTGAACTGTTTTTTATATTCAAATAAATTTTGTATTGTTGGTGATGGATCGTAAACATAAACCTGAGAAGTTAGTTTTAAAAGAAATCTTGTAAATAGCATTTCTCCACAACCAAAATCCAGAATGTTACTTATATCATTTATATTATTTTTTATAAATTTGAAATCATTTTCGTAAGCGAGTTTATTTCTGTTTTTAGACCTCTTTAAAAAGTATTCATCGTTGTAAGATTTTGCCATTATTAGTTAATCATAAACTATATTTAAATCTATTACTTTTTGAAGAACTTTCTCAACATCTGATCTCTCGGAATCTATTTTACTCATAGTAAGTTTAACTATCTCTTCGAAAGAGAGTTTACCATCAATAATTGATAAAAGTGTAAATAATATTTTTTTTTGATTTATATTAGAATTGGTTTTTTTCGATGTATATGAGCCCCCATCATGTAAAAACAAATCATAAGCACTTAAGCAAGGTTCTCCAAATCTGGCATGAGACTTTGGAATCCTGAGATTTTTATCAAGACTTTTAATTGCATTAAATATAAAATTTGTGCTTTCGTTTACTGCACAAATATCCATATATTCAAGTGTATCAAGAGATGTATGATATTCTTCATATTCGTAGTATCTGTTTCTGCATAGGCTTGAACTCGCAATTCCAACATTTGGGGAAGAGAATTGTCTCTCATCACTGCCATCAGGAGTAAATGGCATTATTTTTATATTAGGGATTTCTTTTTTTAATTCGTTTTTATACGCTTCGGAATAAGATGATTTTACTGGGGATTCTTTGAAACTATAATTTTTTAATTTACCTCCTAGGCATGTTAAAACTGAGCTAAAAAGAATATTTTGTAATTCATCATTTTTTTGAAGATAGTTTATATAAAAAATAGCACCTATTGTCTCTGGGAAAACGGCAAAACGATAAGTAAAGTGAAGGTTATTAAGATTTGAAAGTTGTCTGTATAATTTGCACAATCCAATTAAACCGGAAAAATTATCATTACCTAATCCAGGATGACAGTTATAAGTTGTAAAAAGAATTTCATGCTTTGAATTACCTTCTAAGGTTATTTCAAGAACTTCTAAATTCGATGGCTTGGTTCTTGACTCTACATTTATTGATATTTGGTCTTCATCATTTAGACAGGATAAATATTTAAAGGGTAAACAGATCTTATAATTTTTGGGCGAATAGTAATTTGTTCTATAAGGAGTAGCTAAAGGTTTATCCTCTAAAGTATAAATAAATTTTTTAAGATCAATATAATTTCCTGAAACTCTAAATGATGCGGTTCCAAAAGGCACAATCAAAGGTATATCTTTTTGATTTATTGATAAGGAATTAATTTTAACTTCTACTCTAATTAATTCCCAAGATAAAGGAACTTTCCAATTGTCAATTTTTTCTCCAGATTTATATTTTATTTTTTTAAATGGAATTAATTCACATAATCTTTTGTTTAAATCATTATTTAAGTCACTAACTATACCTCTATTATTATTGAATAAAAAAGATAAATCATTGTAAATATCTTTCATTTGTTCAATTCTATTTTTTCTTTAGAGCAATATTCTCTAAATAAGTTCATCTCTTTTTCAAATAAATTAGACCATTGCTCCTCTTCAGTTATATTCCATTTATAGTCTATATTCTTAGAATCTTTATAAAAATATTTGCTGTTTTTTGAATATGTGCCATCAAAACCGAATAGGTTGATTTTTTTCGGATTATATTGCATACATAATGGCAGCATTATAGTAAATAAAACTGAACAAGTATCTACAACATTTGGATAATTTTTAATATTTTCGCAAACTAAACTTTTTGCTTCTTTTTCCCTCTTTAAAAAATAACTAGATATGTTTTTAATCCCTTTATTATAAAATTCATAGTCAGAGGGGCAATAAATGTTTTTACACTTTTTTGAAAGAGAATAAATTAATTTAAACTTATTTTTAAATGATAAATCGGAAAAACAAACAATTATTCTTTCTGAAAATTCATCAAATTGTTCATGGAGGAAAATTCTATTACAACTAATTATAAAATTACTTTTATTAATAGTTTCTCCAAAATTTATATTAGATAATGAAGGCCCATTTCCTAATAAAGTTACTTCTAACATTCTCTTAATTTATATTTATTTCTTAATTTCTTTAATTCAGAAATTGATAAATTAAAAAAACCTTCTTCATACATTGTGTAAATACTTTTAAGAATAGCTTCTCTATAATCTCTTTCCATAAATGTTCTTCCAAACTTAGATTGTGGCACTGAAGTCAAGCTCCCTTCTATTATTTTATTAATAATATTTTCAATTTCTTCGTATAATTTTTTTTGACAAGATGCAAACATTTTTGTTGGACTCATCCCAAACTTAAGATCAGGAAGCAAGTGACAAAATATATCTCCCGAATCTATGCCAGAATCAATCTCATGAATCGTCATCCCTAATAGTTCAGGTTGACCTAAGGCTAAAGCGTACAAAAGTGTACTTGAACCTTTGAAATATGGCGAAATCCCGCCATGGATATTTATAAGAGGTTGTGGCAGGACTTTCATGAAATCATCACCTATTATACCGCTCCCATATATAACAGTAGCATCTGCATTAAATTCAAAACTTTCTAGAAACTTTGGAGATAACTCATTGAAATTCTTTAAAGAATCGATTTCCAAACTTTTAATAATATTCTTACTCTTGAGAATCTCATTTATATTAAAAATACCTAACTCATCTGTCTCATCTTTAACAAGTTTTTCAAGATGCTCTTTAAGAAAATTCGACTGAATTTGATCAACTTGAGGAACTAATTTTCTTTTATATCTAATCCAAATAACTTCAAAATTATCTATAAGTTTTGAAGCTATACTTAGGTGTCTATTTTGAGTCCCCGTTATTAAAACTATTGTCATTAAATTCTATTTGACTATTTTTAATAAGCTTTCGATAAATCTAAAGTCAAGCATTGTATCAATATCTAGCCTTGAATACTCAGATGAGACCACACCTTTTACTTTGGCGTCCATATAGTTAAAACTATCTATAGGGTATTCTTCATTATTTCTAATTAAACCAGTTTTGCCAGATATTATTGCACCATTAAAACGATAAGCTTTAGGTAATTCTTGTCTATTTGACCACATTACTTTATTTTCTATAGGAAAAAAAGGCTGCATAATGTTTGTTTTTTCACAGACCCTTACTGCTCTATATGGGTGATGCTCACATTCGTTACAAGTAAAAACCCATTCTAAATCTTTATCATTTTCATATGCATTTTTAACTAAATGAATATCTTCTATATTCCTTAAGGGATTAGTAGGCAATAGAATCATTAGGATATCTTCATCTTTGATTGCAGTTAATTTTTTTGCAAATTCTTTATAAACCTTAAACATATGTGTTCTATCTCCTCCAAGAGAGGCATCTCTCATAAAAGGTATTTGAGCTCCATAATCTTTCGCAACTTTTGCTATTTGAGAATCGTCGGTGCTCACAAAAATCTTTTCAAAAATTCTTGATTCTTTTGCACATTCAATTGTGTAGGCAATAAGAGGTTTCCCTTCTAAAAGTTTAATATTTTTCCCTTTAATTCCTTTTGAGCCTCCCCTGGCAGGTATTAAGCAATAGTATTTTTTCATAAGTTTATAAATTGACTGTAAGAAATGTTTTGTTCATTTATTATCCTATGGCATAATTCTAAAGTCCTTAAAGCATCAGCCAATTTTGATATTCCAGGTGATTCTTTTTTGTTTATACAAAATTCCATAAAAGCTTGAGCTTGCGAAAGAAAACCAGGCTTAAATGATGCATCTTCAATATATTCTTCTTTTAGTGATGGGACATATCTTCTCAGTGGCATTTCTTTCGTAGGTTCCAAAATACTCATTTCTTCAAAAATCTTTAATACTTCAATTGGTCTTAATTTATAGACGCAATTATTTGAAGATGCAGAGATTTCGAAATTGTCTGGTACTCCTGGTTTGCTATCAATTAACACCTGCCAATTATTTGCGCCTTTAGCAATTGCAGCAAAATTTTTAATAATATTGTTTGATTCAATATTAGATTTACTATACTGGATTTCTAATTCAGGAATAAGATAATTTATCAAGTCAATCATATGACACCCATTGACTAAAAATTGTCTAACTGTATTAATCGAATCAGGAATAGAAACTCTCAAAATGCCATCTTTATTATTTTGAATGAAATCTTTTAAGATATTCACACCTTTATAAAATCTTCTATTGTAAGCAACTAAGATATTTTCTGAAAAACTTTGATATTCATTTAGGATTTCTTTGAGCTGCTTAGGATGCCATCCAACTGGCTTTTCAACTAAAATAGGGATATTAAGGCTAATAATATCCTTAAGGACTTTTGGGGTTGCTTGAGTGTCTATAGCTATCACAGCACAATCAAATTTCTCGTTTTGAATAGCAAATTTATATCCTTTATTTTCAAAAGCATGAATTAATTCATGGTCTTTGCAGAATGATTGACAACGATCTGAATTCTCTCTTGTAGCTATTTTTTTTATGGAGAAGCCACTTTTCACTAATGCGGGCAAGTGAAAATTAGAAATTGGTCCAGATCCTATGTAAAGAAGTTCCATTAGCTTATATTCCAGGAGTTGTTAAACTCTATTTCCGCATGTTGATGGTAATTTAATTGTTTGCCTAATTTAGAGCTTTCAAGACATAAGATTAACATTCTTGAGGCTCTTAATCCATCAAAAGCTGAACAAATCATTTCATTTTTGTTATCATCAAATATCTCTTCTACAACATTTGGAATTGATGATTTATTTTGAAGAATTTTTGATTCATAAATTAGATTTGCAATTCCATACCTTGTTATTTGATTCTCAGCAATTTCAATTTCCTTCTTATTTCTTTTGTAAACTCTAATAATTGATTTGGAATCTATAGTTATGTATCCATGCTTATAAACTAATTTGGTTTCCGATGCAATTGAACTATTGTTGTCTAAATTAAAAAAAAGTCTTTTATTATTTTCAAAAATAAAAACGCTGGAGCCGTCTATGTAGATTAATTCTTTACTCCTTGGATTTATTTTATCGCAATTATTTAAACTAGAAATTATTTTGGGCATACTTTTAAAGTGCCTACAAGCAAAATCCATCCAATGAATGCCGCCTGTGCTTAAGCAATTCGCGCCTCCAATAATATTAATTGAAGATATAGTTCCAAGATTAAATTTTTTTTCAATAAATTGTATTTCCTCAATTAAGCCAATATAAGGCCATCTAAAGTGAACATTAACTTTAATTTTATCTCTATTAATTTTTTCTAATAACTTTTCTCCTAAAAAAAGATTATTACAAAATGGTTTTTCTACCGTGATTTTCTCTATTTGATTTTTGATAATCAAATCACATGTATTTGTATGATCTGGACCCCAGTTTGAAACAATCCCATAATCAAATTGGTTTTTAAAAACTTTTTCATTTAATTCTTCAAAAACTTCGAAATTATTTGTTTTTGCTTCTTTAAGTGCCTTAGAGGATGGATCTACAATTGATATATCATATTTATCTTGATCCTTTAAATAGTCTCCATATTTCTTCCCAATAGAACCATAGCCTATAATTAAAACTTGTTTTTTCTTCATAAATTTTTAAAAAATAGGACTTAAATAATAAAATTTATCATTAAGGGTGTTATAAACTCCAAGTTTTTAAAAATATTTGGAAATATTATTATTTCTGGCTATCTTTTTCATCCCACTAGATAATAATTATCTTTTAAAATTTTTTGAAAATCTTACTTTTAAATCTATTTATATATAGATAATAAGATCTTCCCCATTCTTTACTCATATTTAGATAGTTATATTAAAGCCTCTTCAAGAATCAAAAAAGGTTACTTTAATAAATAAATTTCAAGGCTCAGTTTTTTATTGAATTTTTTTCTTTGTTTTTATAATTTGGAATGTTTAGTGAAAATTATTATTAGAGACTTCTTAACTAAATCAATATTTTATTTAAATTTTACTCCTCTTTATTGGTTTATTGGCAGATGAATTTAGACAAAAATATAGAACAATTGAAAGATTAGTTTTTTACCTGGTAAGTCAATTTCTTTAGAAGCTTGAGATTGATCGATGTTGTTAACATTGCTTATAATTAAGAAAATACGTATCAAATCTAAGAAGTTTTTAAATGAGGTTGATTTTTTATATATTTTTAATTAGTCAATTCTTAAATTTTCTTGGAGTATTTGCAGAAAAAGTTAAAGAAGACTCGTCTGGATTAAATTCGGTTAACTGGACAAAGGTGGATGAAAATAAACGTAAACCATTGAAAAAGATTATCTGGAAATCTTACAAGAATGATGAATTTTATTTTGGGGATCAAAAACGACAAGGTTCAATTATAAATAAGACTAAATTATCAAACGAAGAAAGAAAATATGAATCCTCAAAAAAATCAGTTTCTTCTATTATTGAAATCGAACCTTTTTTGCCACTTAATAATTTTCTTGATAATGGCAACTATCAAACCTCTATTAGGTGGAAATCATCTTTTGAAGGAGGTGTATCGGGAGGAACTGGGCAACAAAACCCTGCATTTATTTTTGATTATGGTATTTCAGATTCTTCACTCATGACTGTATATTTTGCTGAGGCTGATGATGATTTATACAATCTTATTGATGGTCAAAAAGTAAATTACAATTGGCAAAACTATGCTATTTCATTTAAGAAAGAATTATTAAATGGCGATGTAAATAGCTTAAGAGTTTCCATAGTACCAACCATTGAGTATTGGAGGCAAGCTAGCGGAACTAAAGACTCTAAAAGTATTTTTAATCAAAAAGACAGTTTAAATGGAAGAGATAGATTTGATAATTTGATTGGGTCATTGTCCTTGCCAATATCAAAAAAATTAAATGAAAATTTAACTGCTTTAATTGTTCCTGGCATTAATTTCTTGCCTGAAAAGTTAGGTTCAAAAGGGATTGGTAAAAACGCGTATGGTAATAATTTCTATATTGGAAGTGGTCTTGTCTTTGATGTTGCTAAAGATCTTAATCTTCTTTTCTCATATACAACCCCTTTAGGGCCAGGAAATAATTATTTTGACAGCGATTTGAAATACTCTAGAAAGCCTATTTATAGTATTGGTTTAGGATGGGATATTAATCCCAAAATTGGAATTGAAGGAAAAATAACAAACTCCTTTGGTGCAACTCCATCTACTGGACTATTAACTATCCCATCAGATGATCTGGCACTTTATTCTGCCAAAATTACTTATAAACCTTATGAAAAAAATACCTACCTTACTCCGTTAATAAAAAGAGATAAATCTATTAGAAATGGTGGAATTACAGTAAATAATGCCTTGTTACCAAAAGCGGGAACTTCACAAATTAAATTTAACTATGATAGCAAAGGTAATTTGTTTGGTTTTTATGGTTATTCTTTATCAAATATTTTTCAATTAGAGCTTTTAAGTATTGGTAGTTTTAATGATTTGAACTTTAGTAAAAGTAAAAATTCAAATCTATATTCAACCTACTTAGGTGAAAATAATCTTAATTATCGATTAGGTGGCAAGCTTTTAATATTTAGTCCCCAAAAAAATGACCTTTATTGGCTCACATTTAGATCATCTGTTGGAAGAAATGACGATAGTAATCAAGGGTATTTATTTACAGAATTTATAAATACTTTTAGATTAAATAATTGGTTGGCATTTAATATAAGTCCTAAATACTTTTTTAGTGGAGTGGAAAGTTTTGGGGGGATAGGCTTTTCAAGTTATATAAATTTATCAGATAATTTGATGCTTATCCCAGAAATAAATACTTCAATTAAAAACGATTCTGATTTTAATTCAACTCTCGCATTGAGATATTCTCTTTCTCCTGAAAAGTCATTAGATTTATATTATTCCAATGCTGTAGGAGTTCAAGATATAGGACAAATTCTTAAAAATGAAGAATATACGTTTGGAATTAATTTGAATTTTTTATATTAAAAAAGAATATAAGATTTAGCTTTCCCAAAAGGGATCTGTAGTTAAAGAAACTTTTAATAGACTTTTTTTATTGCTTTTAATATCGCTTATACAAGCCCTTATCGTTTTACCATTTACATCTATCTCACAGGCACCGCAACTACCTGTTAAGCAGCCAGTTGGAATTTCTAAACCTGCTTTTTCTGCAGTTGAGAACCAATCATCTCCCTCAGAAGCATAGGTCTCGTTATTATTTGCCCATAGAATTTTAATTTTTTTATCTTTCAATTTAGTAATGATGTGATATTTAGATGTTTATCAAATTCGTTGGCAAGATTATCAATAATTGATTCTCTTTTCTTTTTATAAGATATTGATTTTTTATTGAATATTGGTAAATTTTTACTTTTCCTTATTAAATTTATATATTGATCTCTCCAATTATCATTTTCAAAGATCCCGTGAATGTATGTACCTGCGATAGTTCCACCTTCCTTTTTTTCAGTATACCAACCAAGATCTAAATCCTTAAAAATAGGCCTAATCTTTAATAAGTTTTCACTTTCTACTAATTCAGTTTTGCCGTTGTGAATTTCGAATCCATTAATTTTTGAGTGGCATGGCCATAAAGATTCGGAGCTGATTTGTCTGGTCAATTTTTTCTCAAAGAAAGTGGTTTTTAATGGCAGTAATCCAATTCCTTTAATTTTTTGTTCTAAACAACTTTTTGACCCCTCTTTGAAAAAAGGATCTTCAAGTGATGTCCCTAACATTTGTAAACCTCCACAAATACCAATAATATTTCCTTTATTGTTTGAGTATTCTTTTATGTCCTGAGATAAACCACTTTCTTTGAGATAAATTTGATCTTTAATAGTTTGCTTACTTCCAGGAAGGATAATAAAATCGAACTTTTTTAAGTTTTGGGATTCTCTTACCCATTCAATTAGTATTGATTTTTCATTTTCTAATGGATCAAAATCTGAAAAATTGCTTATAGATGGTAATTTTATAATTCCTACTTTTATCTCGGCAGTTGTGTGACGAGATTTTTTTTCTAATAAATCTAGTGAATCTTCTGGAGGAAATGAGTCATTTAGCCATGGAATAATTCCAATGATGGGAATTTGAGTTTTACTTTCTATCCATTTTTTCCCCTCTGCAAATAATGAAAGGTCTCCTCTGAATCTATTTATAATTATCCCCTTAATAAGTTTTTTTTCTTCAGGTTTCATTAATTCAAGCGTTCCTATTATTTGGGCAAATACACCCCCTCTTTCAATATCAGTAACTAAAATGCAATTTGCATTTAAATACTTAGCAACTCTTAAATTAGTAAGATCTCTATGAATCAAATTCATTTCTACTGGACTTCCAGCACCTTCGATAATTAAACGGCAATTTGGGGTTTTTTCATAAATAGAACTTAGACTTTTTTTAATTACTTCCCAACCTGGAATAAACCAATCTTTGTAGTAATTTGAGGCAGTTGTTATTCCTATACTTTTGCCAAGGTGAATCACCTCGCTTATTGAGTTTCCTTGTGGTTTTAATAAAATGGGATTCATCTCTGCAGAGGGATTAATACCACAAGCAAAAGCTTGAAGTGCTTGTGAATATGCCATCTCTCCACCTTCCCAATCAACCCAAGCATTGTTACTCATATTTTGTCCTTTAAAAGGTATTGGTTCTTCTCCTAAATTTTTAAGAATCCTGCAAATAGCAGTAACCGTTAACGATTTCCCTGCTCCACTGGAAGTACCTAAGACCATTATTGGTTTCCTTATTTCATGTAATTTTGCTTCTAACTCCATTAGTAATTTATATTAATTTTAAAATTTATTAATTATTAAATTGAATTATAATTTGGTAAAAAATTTGTGTTAATTCTAGCCTCTGCTTCTCAATCTAGAAAGAAATTACTAGAAAATTGTCAAATCGAATTTATCCAAATAGCAAGTAAATTTGATGAAACTACTATTCAAGAAAAGAATATATTTAATTTAGCTTTGGAATTATCTTTTCAAAAGGCTAATAGTTTATCTGAAAATATTCAAAACTTATCATTGCCCGAAGAATTTAATTATGGAACTATGGAAATACTTGGGTGCGATTCAATTTTTGAATTTAAAGGAGAAGCTTATGGAAAACCATCTAACAAAGAGGAGGCATTTATTAGATGGAAAAAAATGTCTGGAGAATTTGGATTTTTACATACTGGTCATACTCTAATAATTGGGAATTTTGATTCAACTTCCAATATTTTTAAAATCACTGAAATAATAAAAAAAACAGTAAGTTCAAGAGTTTATTTTTCTAATTTGGAGGATTGGGAAATCAAGAGTTATGTAGATACAAATGAACCTTTATATTGCGCAGGAGGATTTGCCTTGGAAGGTATTGGTGGCAAATATATAGAAAAAATAGAGGGTTGTTTTAGTAATGTAATGGGTTTAAGTTTGCCATGGCTCAGAGAAAATTTATATAGATAATAAAATTGAGCAAAAAAAACCCTATCTAAAGATAGGGCTTTTTTAAAGATGAAATAGAAATTAATCTAGATCAGGCATTTCTAGAGCTGGTTCACTCT
Organism: Prochlorococcus marinus str. AS9601; assembly: GCF_000015645.1. Taxonomy (NCBI): domain Bacteria; kingdom Bacillati; phylum Cyanobacteriota; class Cyanophyceae; order Synechococcales; family Prochlorococcaceae; genus Prochlorococcus; species Prochlorococcus marinus. The sequence goes on along the minus strand of NC_008816.1, from coordinate 1,111,030 downwards.
TTCTGTCGATTCCTTTCTCGAAACCAGCAGCGGCAGCTCTAGCACGTCCAGCATGCCAAAGATGACCGATAAATGTAAACCATCCTAGGAAGAATTGAGCTGCAGCTAACCATTGTCTTAGGTTAACGAAGTTAACAGCATTTGGCTCTGTAATGATTCCACCAACAGAGTTGATAGAAGCGTTAGGAGCATGAGTCATATATTCAGCTGCTCTTCTTACCTGCCAAGGCTGAATATCATTTTGAATTTTCTCAAGGCTCAAACCATTAGGACCTCTTAAAGGCTCTAACCATGGACCTCTGAAATCCCAAAATCTCATTGTTTCACCACCAAATATAATTTCACCAGTAGGAGATCTCATGAGATACTTACCTAGACCTGTTGGTCCCATTGTTGAACCTACGTTAGCTCCAATTCTTTGGTCTCTCACTAGGAAAGTAAAGCTTTGAGCCTGTGAAGCTTCAGCATTTGTTGGGCCATAAAATTCTGAAGGGTAAGCAGTATTGTTAAACCAAATGAATGTTGAAGCAATGAAACTTGCTACACAAATTCCACCAAGAGCATAACTTAATAGTCCTTCACCATTCCAGATGAATGCTCTTCTTGCCCATCCAAAGGGTTTTGTGAAGATATGGAATATTCCTCCAATAATTGCAGTAATACCCACGTAAACGTGTCCACCAACAATATCTTCGATGGAGTTGACACCGATTATTGAACCAGCTCCTCCCCATGGAGATCTAAATAGATAACCAAGAATAACTCTCGGATCTAAAGTTGGATTAACAAGTCTGACTTCACCACCACCAGGTGCCCATGTGTCATATGCACCGCCAATAAAACACCAGTTAACTGACCATGCTAATGCACCTACACCTAATACAATCAAATGATATCCAAGAATATTTGTCATTTGATTTTTATCTCTCCAATCGGTGGAGAAAAATGGAAAATCTTCTTCAAGTTTTTCTGGGCCTGCTAATGAATGGTAAATACCACCAAAACCAAGAACAGCAGAAGCTATCAAATGAACCACGCCTGCTTGGAAGAAAGGCATGATATCAGTAACTTCACCACCTGGGCCTATCCCGTAGCCAAACATTGCAACGTGTGGCATACAGATTAAACCTTGCTCCCACATTGGTTTATCAAAAGTGAAATGATTAACCTCAAAGAGCATCATTGCTCCCGCCCAAAAGACTATTAGTCCAGAGTGAGCAATGTGAGCTCCCAATAAACGTCCAGATAAATTGATTAATCTAGCGTTGCCTACATACCAGGCATAACCAGTTTCCTCAATACTTTGGTTTGGAGCTCTTAATAAATTATTAAAGGGCGTTTCCACGTGGAAGAACCTCCTCAGGGAATACAAAGTTTTCGTGTGGTTGATCCACAGAAGACATCCATGCTCGCATACCTTCGTTCAAAAGTATATTTTTTGTATAGAAAGTTTCAAATTCTGGATCTTCTGCTGCACGAATTTCTTGGCTTACGAAATCATAAGCTCTTAAGTTTAGTGCTAAGCCGACGATACCAATTGAAGATGTCCACATACCCATTACAGGTACAAATAGCATCAAGAAATGTAAGAAACGCTTGTTTGAGAAAGCAATACCGAAGATTTGACTCCAGAATCTATTCGCTGTAATCATTGAATAAGTTTCTTCTTCTTGAGTTGGGTCAAAAGCTCTAAATGTTGAACTTTGAACCTTACCATCTGTATAAATACTTGTATCTTCATACAAAGTGTTTTGTACTGTAGCTCCATGAATAGCGCAAAGTAGAGCACCACCAAGAATTCCAGCAACACCCATCATGTGAAATGGATTTAAAGTAATATTATGAAAACCTTGAATGAACAGAATGTAACGGAAGATTGCTGCAACACCGAATGAAGGTGCGAAGAACCAACTATGCTGTCCTAAAGGATAAATAAGGAAAATACTTGTAAATACTGCAATTACTGCTGAGAATGCTAAAGCGTTGTAAGGTCTAATTCCAACAAGGCCAGCAATTTCAAACTGACGAAGCATAAAACCAATAAGGCCAAATACTCCATGTAATGCAACGAAGTTCCAAAGACCACCAAGCTGTAGCCATCTTACGAAACTACCTTGGGCTTCAGGACCCCATAAAAATAGAAGACTGTGTCCCATGGCATCACCAGGGGTACTTACAGCTGCTGTTAAAAAGTTACAACCTTCAAGGTATGAGCTTGCAACTCCATGTGTGTACCAAGAGGTAACAAATGTTGTTCCGACGAACCAACCACCTATAGCAAGATATGCACAAGGAAGTAGGAGTAGTCCGGACCAACCAATAAATACAAAGCGGTCGCGCTTCAACCAATCATCAAGGACATCAAACCATCCTCTTTGTGGGGCGCTACCAACTGCGATCGTCATGAGAAATCGTTTTTAGCTTCGGGATACGCAGTGACTGTAACAAAGATTGAGAGTAATGTGGGGAAATATTTGTATATCTGAAATGCCTTGTAAAGCTTTCCTGACTTTTTTATTAAAAATTAGGTAAGAATACTCCCTTAGTTTGTTAAATTATCTGAATTAGGCTCTAAAAAAAGATAAAAATGAATTCAGACCTCACGTCATTCGATAAAATCGAACAAAAAATTGGTGGATCAAGAAAAATTTCAAATTATATTATTGGAGGGATGTTGACTATAGGAGGTATTGGTTTTCTTTTGGCCTCTATATCTAGCTACACAGGAAGGGATTTATTACCTTTAGGAAATCCTTCAACTTTGTTGTTTATACCTCAAGGAATAATAATGGGAGCATACGGAGTAATAGCTAATTTATTAAATTTTTACTTGTGGTATTTGGTTTACATAAACTTTGGTTCAGGAAGTAATTATTTTGATAAATCATCAAAATCTGTAGAAATAAAAAGAAAGGGATTATTTAAAGATGTTGAAGTTAAATTAAATTTTGATGAAATTAAATCTGTAAAGTTGGATATAAGTGAGGGATTTAATCCTAGAAGAAGAATTGCTCTAGTATTAAAAGGTAGAAAAAAACCTCTCCCTCTAAGCGGTGCGGGTGAACTAAAACCATTGCTTCAGGTTGAAGAAGAAGGAGCTCGTCTAGCTAAATTTTTAGATGTTAATTTGGAGGGCCTAAAATAAAAAAAAAATATTTTTTAAAAACATTATCTCTTATACAGGTTTTGTTTTTGGTTCAAGCATGTAGTTATAAAAGTAAGATTGATCCAAATTATTACTGCCAAAAACTTAAATTTAGTTGTATTCAGAGCAATAAAGTAGTTAGTTTTAAAACTTCAAAAGGTGATTTTGCGGTAAAATTATTTGGTAAAGATAACCCAGTAACAGTATCAAATTTTCTGGAAAACATAGAAAATAATATTTATGTAAATCAAAAATTTTATAAAATAATAAACTACCCCCAAATAAGATTTATACATGGCGGCGTTAATCCGGAAAATAAATTTTATACAGAACGACAACAAAACCTGAATAAGAAAAGTCCAACAATACCTTTAGAAATAAAATTCAAAGAAGAAGTAAAACCGAGATACAACTATCAAATAAAAAATCCTATTGAAACAGTAAATTTAGTTAATACTTTTGAGAGTGGATCAATCGCTATGGTTAAAAGTGGAAAGGATAAGTCTTCATCTACTGAATTTTTTTTTGTAACGACTAAGATCCCAGAACTAGATGGAAGATATTCGATTTTTGGAAAGATTATTAAAGGATTAGACGTACTCGAAAAAATAAATAAAGAAGACTACATTAAGGCAGTCCAGATTTCTAATTAAATTTCTAGAGAATATTTATTTATTTTCAACATTTCTGTATTAACTCCTGAAGAGCGTTTAAGAGCTACCTTACCAGTCCTCGCTATTTCAAGGATGCCGTATGGCTCGAGTAATTTCTCTAGAGCAACTAACTTCCCAGGATCTCCAACTACCTCGAGAGTTAAGGCCATATCTGATACATCAACAACTTTTGCACGGAAGATCTGTACTATATCAAGGATATTACTCCTAGTATCTTCTTTCGATGAAACTTTTAGTAACATCAATTCCCTTTCAACAGCTGCGAGATTAGTAAAATCTACGACTCCCAGAACATTAAATAACTTATTAAGTTGCTTAGTCATTTGTTGAAGAGTTTCATCATCTCCCTCTACTACCATTGTTAACCTTGAAATACCTTTAGATTCTGCAGGTCCTACTGCAAGGCTATCTATGTTGAATCCTCTTCTAGCGAAGAGACCTGAGATTCTACTCAAGGCTCCAGATTCATCTTCTACAAGAACTGATAATGTATGTTTCATATTTTAAAAGGTTTTTAAATCTCTAATCCATTCATAAGAAACTCTATTGAATACTGAAGGGTCTTCATCATGGATACAATGCCCTGAATTGGATATTATTTTTAATTTTACCCATCTATGGAAATTTGCAATCTTTTTACCAACAAACAAAGGTATGAAATTATCTTTTTCACCCCAAATTAATAAAAAAGGAACTTTTTTTGAGGCGCTAAGTTTTCTCAAAAGGTAAGAAGCTTTAAATTTTTCATCTCTAGAAGACATTCCAATACACATTGCTCTTAATGATCTAGCTGAAGTTCTCCTTAAAACTGGTTTTGTTACCAAATCTATTAGTTCGCGATCAATATTATCTTTTTTAAAATAGGCAGAATTTAGTCCCAGTTTAATAACCCCTAATTTAGTTATTAAAAATAAAATAATCTCCAAAGGGAAAAACAAAAAAAATATCGTTATGAATCTATCTTGAAATTTCTTAAATGATGATTTTTTTGTTATGGACTGTTTATATTCTTGAATTTGATCTGGCAAAGGCGATGCAATAACTGTTGCAATCTGATCCTCTAATGAAACAGCACATGTTAAAGCAACTAGTGATCCAAGGGAATTGCCAATAAGAATTACTTTCCCAGAATTCTTTGGTCTTATTACCTGTGCAATAAAGTCTTTCACTTGATCACCCCAAATCTCATTATTTAATTTTCCGATTTGTCTAATCCCGGGTTGATCTGAATCCCCAAATCCTATTAAATCCAAAGAATAAGAGGCAAAATTCTTTTTCGCAAAATACTCTAAATTGTTTCTCCAATGTTTTCGACTTGCTCCAAATCCATGGAGAAAGATAATTGGAATCTCATTTTCTTCGCCTGTAACACTCCAACAAATTTTAAAACCTTTCCAATTCCAGTAATTAGGAATGTTTATATTTTTTTTAAAATTATTATCCATATATTCAAAAAATTTTCAAGATATTTGAATTATCTACATTTTTAACAAATAAATGTATTTTGAATGTAAATTATAGTAATCATTCAATTTTACTATGGCTAAAGAAATTTTTAGTATTGCAGCAGTTTTTTGGATACTGATACCAATAGGATTAGTAGGTGGTGCTTTGTTATTAAAGTTTCAGGGAGACTGATTCTCACGGATACATCACAATTTGAGTTATGGTCTTAAAGTTAAGTAAATCTTAAGTATGAAGATTCTTTTAGTAGGAGCAACAGGGACACTTGGTAGACAAATAGCAAAGCAAGCTATAGAAGAGGGACATGAAGTAAGATGCTTTGTAAGAAATCCAAGAAAAGCTTCCTTTCTACAAGAATGGGGTTGTGAGCTAACAAAAGGTAATTTATTAAATTCTTCTGATATCGAATATGCATTGCAAGATATTGAAGTAGTTATTGATGCAGCGACTAGTAGGCCAGATGATCCTAAAAGTATTTATGAAATTGATTGGGATGGAAAACTTAACTTATTCAATGCTTGCGAATCTTTAAACGTAAAAAGGGTAATATTCCTTTCTATCCTCCTAACAGAAAAGTTTAGAAATGTTCCTTTAATGGACATTAAATTTTGCACTGAAAAACTTCTTGAAAAATCTGATTTAGACTATACAATCTTCAAATGTGCAGCTTTTATGCAAGGAGTTATTGGTCAATTCGCAATCCCAATCTTGGATAGTCAAGCAGTGTGGATGAGTGGAACTCCAACTAAAATTGCTTATATGAATACGCAAGATATGGCGAAAGTTGTTGTAGCAGCAGTAAATAATCCAAAAACTCACAGAACATCATTGCCACTAGTAGGTCCCAAAGCATGGGATTCAAATGAAGTTATATCTTTATGTGAAAAATTTAGTGAAAAAAAAGCGAAAATTTTTAGAGTTTCCCCTTTCCTTATTAGTGTCACTCAAAAAGTAGTTTCCTTTTTTCAAGATTCTCTTAATGTTGCTGAGCGATTGGCTTTTGCTGAAGTAACTAGTAGTGGTGAATCATTAGATGCTGACATGAGCAAAACTTACGAAATATTAGAACTTAAAAAAGAAGATATGACATCACTAGAGAGTTATATAAAGGAGTACTACCAACAAATTCTTAAGAGATTAAGAGAAATGGAAGCAGATCTAAATATTGAAGAAAAAAAGAGATTACCTTTTTAATATTGCAATTTTAGACTTATATAGTATATTTGTACTAAATAAAATTACTGATCTATGTCTGTTTCTAAGTCTAAAAATCTTGAACGAAAACTAGATAATTTTGCAAAAGAAGCAAAAAATGAATTGAATAATGTTTGCGGATCTTCATTATGGGAAAGCCTTGGCTTTGTTTTTTTTGATCAATTAGAAGATTCTGAAAAAATTGCAAAAGCTAATTTTTACTATGGTCAACTTCAAATAATTAATGAAATTAAATTTTCAATTTGAATTGAATTCTATATTGTTACGTATGTAATTTTTCTTAAATCAATTTTGGCCAATCTTTTTCTGATAATATGAATGTAGTAAAAGATTAATTAATGATTGAAACTTCAGGAGTAATAGAAAAAGAGCAGGGAAATGGATTTTATTTGGTTACCTTGGAACAGCCTGAAGGACATCAATGTTTATGTAGAGCTGCTGGTAAATTGACTAAATTTAGAATTAAATTATTAGCTGGAGACAAAGTGTTAGTTGAGATAAGTCCTTATGATCTTTCTAGAGGAAGGATAACTTATAGAGAAAGAAATGCAGGGGGTTCTAAACCCACAACTAATAAAAATAACCCCAAGAGGAATAATAAGTAACCAGTTATTTTAGATAATATTTTTTATTGCTTCTTTAAACTCACTTCTTTGTTTAACACCTTGCCATTGCTTTTTTAATAATTTTTCTTTAAAAAGTTGAACTGTTGGTGTGCCGTTAATACCAGCTTGTTTTGCAATATTTTGATCTTTATCAATATCTATTTCAACCCCAAGCACTGCACCATCAAGTTCTTTGATTACCCTTTTTAATTGAGGTTTTAATACATGGCATGGGCCACAACTTGGGGAACTAAAAATTACCAAGATAGGTTTTTTACTCTCGTGATAAAGTTTCCTTAATGCATAACTGCCTTTTTGCCATTCAGAATTTGAATCGAAAGTATCTTCATTAACTTCTTCTTCATTAAAGTCTGATGAATTAAGTTTTTTTTCTGGTTCGGGTGTTTCTCTGACTATGGTTTTTGCTAAGTTTTTCTCTGCTAGCCACCTTTCGGTAGCTAATGCTGCCATGCATCCAGTTCCTGCAGCTGTAACTCCTTGTCTCCACTCAGAATCAACAACATCACCTGCTGCAAAAATGCCTTCAATAGATGTTTCTGGTCTTCCTGATTTGCAAGCAATATAACCTTTATTATCTAAATCAATTTTGTTGTCTAAGAACTTCGTATTTGGTGTGTGTCCTATCGCATAAAAAAGACCTTTTATATTGATTTCTCCTTTACCTTCCTGAGAGTGAATAGTTTCTATTTTCTCAAGCCATTCAAAACCATCAGCTTTATTAACTTTTGTGTTCCAATGGATTTCTATCTTTGGATTAGCTTTTACTCTATCAACCATTGCTGCGCTAGCCCTTAATTTTTCTGATCTGACAATTAAATGAACCTTGCTGCCATACTTTGTGAGGTATGCTGCTTCTTCACATGCAGAGTCTCCTCCTCCTATAACAGCTAATTCTTCATCTCTGAATTGTGGAGTTGCTCCATCACAGATTGCACAAGCACTTATTCCTTTACTCCAGAATTTATCTTCATTTATCACTCCTAATCTATTTGCACTTGCTCCAGTTGCAATAATAATTGAGTTAGTTTTTATAGTCCCTTCTAAAGTTTTTAATTCAAAGGGATGTGAATCAGTATTTATTGAGACAACATCACTTTCGTATAAATTAGTACCCCATCTTTCTGCTTGAGCCTTCATAAGATCCATTAATTCAGGACCTAGTACTCCATCTGGGAACCCTGGATAATTTTCAACAAATGTTGTAGTCATTAATTGGCCACCAGGAATTCCACCTGAATTAAATCCTGTTACGAGTAATGGTTGAAGATTTGCTCTTGCGGCATATATTGCAGCGGTATAACCCGCAGGTCCTGAGCCTATGATTACAACATTTTCTACGTTTGAATTGTTCTCTTTATTCTCCATTTATTTGCTAAATTCACTACTTATAATAATAAACAAACCCAAATTATGTAGGGCGGGTTTCACTCGATCGACTTGTTATTTAATCGTTGACTTTTTGGTCTAATAATTTTTTTAATTCCTTTGGGAAGTTTAAAACAGAATCTTTTAAATTTTCGTTCTTTTCTCCAATATGTAATATCCACTCTCTAAATTCTTCTGCAATTGCATAACTGTCTTCATATCTTTCTAGAGTATCCATTGCAGAAATTCTATTAGTTGCCCAACATGTTGCGATGTCAATCCTTTTTCTAATGAAATTTTCCATTGAAATTTAAAAGTTGTATATAGATAAACACATCAAACAGCTTATGTATTGTCTAATAAGTTACAACTTCGTACTTCCAAACAATAATTTAATCTTTAATTTATATTTGAGCCAATTTCTAGATTAAATACAAAGAAAATATAAAGAAATAGAGTTAGACTGCCTCGCTGTGGTTAGCAAGTAGCCTTTCAACTTCCTCAAAACCCTCTTTTGCTGAATTTATTGCAAGTTCCTCGCTAACTTTTTCTTCTGATATTAATTTTTCGGATATTTTCTTTAAAAGAGTTTCTTTCTTTTCTCTTAGTGAACTAACAATTTCTTCTTCAATGATAGACTTTATTGCTTTAGAAATTATTTTTTTATCATTTGCTTCTTCGAATGTGCCTTGAACTAATTCTTGAATAAATAATCGATGAACCTCACTACTCCTTAGAAAGCTTTCTGTGGCATTTATAATTCCTTCAACAAGAGCTTCATCAGGTTCAGAATCATTTTCTGCTAGCTTAAATTCCCAATCTAAATGTCTTCTTTGCCAACCTGCTGAGTGGAGACTAGGCATGACTGTCTGTGAATAAGTATCAACTGACATTTCATAAATTCTCTCTGCTAATTTCTCGCACCAATCTTTACCATGCTTTTCTAGATTTTTCTGCATAGCTTGCCTTGGAACAGCATGACCACCATGATGACTGTGGCACACTCCATCAGGACATTCGATTGCTTTTATACTCATTGGATTATTTAGTACTTATATATTCTAGATAGCTATTTTTTACAGAAAAGAAAATATATTTTTAACAAAAATCCAAGACTTTTGACTTTCTTCAATTTATATTTAGTATGTTAAAAAAATAAATAAATTGACAAAGATACTTATTCCTTCCGAAACAAGCTCTGGTGAAAGGAGAGTTTCAGCCACACCAGAAGCTGTAAAGAAATTAAATAGCCTTGGATGTGATGTTTATATTGAAAGTTCAGCAGGAAAATTATCAGGATTTAGTGACTTATCATATGAAGAATCGGGAGGAACAATAATAAACAACTTAGATCAAAAAATTTGGGGTGAAGCTGACTTAGTATTTTGTGTTCGAACTCCATCAGAGGATAATTTAACTAAGTTAAAGAAAGGTGCTGTTCTTCTTGGTCTTCTTAACCCATATGGTAATAAAGAGCTTCTAAGGATTATAAATAGTAATAAGATTTCAGCTTTATCACTAGAGTTGCTTCCGAGGATTAGTAGAGCTCAATCTTCTGATGTTCTTTCTTCACAGGCTAATATTGCTGGATATAAAGCAGTTCTTTTGGCTGCAAGTGAGTTAGATAGATATTTTCCAATGCTTATGACTGCTGCAGGGACTGTCCAACCTGCAAAAGTAGTGGTTCTTGGTGGAGGAGTTGCAGGATTGCAGGCAGTTGCGACGGCGAAAAGACTTGGAGCAATAGTATTTGTGTCTGATATTAGACCTGCTGTTAAAGAACAAGTAGAGTCCCTCGGAGCAAGATTTATAGAACTTCCTGAAGTAGAGGAAAAGCCAGGAGAGGCAGGAGGTTATGCAAAAGCTGTAACACCAGAATTCCTCTCAAAACAGAAGGCAACTTTAACTAAATATTTATCTGAAGCTGATGTTGCTATATGTACTGCGCAAGTTCTAGGTAAAAAGGCCCCTGTTTTAATAGACTCACCCATGATTGAAAAAATGAGGCCTGGAGCAGTAGTTATTGATTTAGCAGTTTCTCAGGGAGGTAACTGCGAAGGAACAAAATCTAATGAAACTATTATCAAAGATGGGGTAAAACTTATAGGAGCAGGCGAATTACCCTCTTCAGTTCCTTATGATGCAAGTTCACTTTATGCTAAGAATTTAACATCTTTGATTACACCATTTATAAAAGATGGTGTAATTAAATTAGATAAAGAGGATGAACTCATTTCTGGATGTTTATTAAGCGATGAAGGAGTTGTTCTTCAAAATAAAGTTTTTGAAAATTGAGGTTTTAAAATTATGTCTTTTATAAGTCTTCTTTGGGTTCTTTTACTTGGTAGTTTATTAGGTCTCGAGTTAATTGGAAAAGTTCCTCCTACTCTTCACACACCTCTAATGAGTGGAGCAAATGCAATTTCAGGAATAACAATGCTCGCAGCCTTGACTTTAATTGTAAAAGCAGAAGGTAACATACCACTTTTAATTATTGGTTCAGTTTCTCTTGGATTTGCTCTTTTCAACGTTGTAGGTGGTTTCTTTGTAACTGATCGAATGCTCGCGATGTTTAGTCGTAAACCATCAAATAAGAAGTAATTTTTAACATGAATCTACCTGTAATCATTAAATTCGTTATTGACCTTCTAGCAGTACTTTTACTGGCTTTGGGAATAAAAGGTTTGTCAAAAGTAAAATCAGCAAGGGATGCCAATAGATTAGCTGCATTTGCAATGTCGCTATCAGTAGTAGGATTACTTTCTTACTATTTAGGCACTTCTGGAATTGCTATTCAGTCTTGGATTTGGATAATAATTGGATCAATCATAGGTAGTTTATTCGGAGCAATTCTTGCAAAAAAAGTACCTATGACCTCCATGCCTGAAACGGTGGCATTGTTCAATGGTTGTGGAGGAATGTCATCTCTTTTAGTGGCCTTAGGAGTAGCTATTTTTCCTATATCTGGTGGCCAAGAAAATTTTGATTTTTTTAAGTCACTGATTAACGAAGTTTCAATATCTGTTTCTATATTTGTTGGTGCCATAACTTTCACAGGTTCAATTGTTGCGATGGCAAAGTTACAGGGGTGGTTGTCAACTCCAGGATGGACTCAGAGTAAAGTTAGGCATTTTGTAAATATTGTTTTTGCAGTTGCTTCCTTGATAGCCTTTTTTGATTTGATAAACGGCAACACAAGTTCTATTTGGCTTTTAGTTATAGTTTCTTCTTTATTAGGCATTGGAGTTACTTTGCCAATTGGTGGAGCTGATATGCCAGTCGTTATATCTTTATTAAATAGCTATTCAGGGATTGCAGCAGCAGCGGCAGGTTTCGTTGTTGATAGTCAGCTTTTGATAGTAGCAGGCGCAATGGTTGGAGCAGCAGGTCTAATACTTACACAAGTTATGTGCAAGGGTATGAATAGATCATTGGTCTCAGTTCTTTTTGGAGGATCTTTAGCTGCACAAAGTACAGCTTCTTCTGGTTCTGGAGAATATACAAATATAACTTCTTGCAGTGTTGAAGAATGTGCATTGACTTTAGAGGCAGCCAACAAGGTAATTATTGTTCCTGGGTATGGTCTAGCGGTAGCTCAAGCTCAACATACTTTAAGGGAAGTGACTAAAAAACTAGAGCAAAATGGTATTGAAGTTGTTTACGCAATTCATCCTGTAGCAGGGAGGATGCCTGGACATATGAATGTACTTTTAGCAGAAGCAGATGTTCCTTACGAACAACTTAAAGAGATGGACGTTGTAAATCCTGATTTTCCAGCAACGGATGTTGTTTTAGTTTTAGGAGCAAATGATGTGGTTAATCCTCAAGCTAAAAATGATAGCTCTTCTCCTTTATATGGCATGCCAGTACTTGACGTGCAGGAAGCAAGAACAGTATTTGTAATTAAACGTGGTATGAGTGCAGGTTACTCTGGAATAAAAAATGATTTATTTGATCTGCCAAATACCTCTATGGTATTTGGTGATGCAAAAAAGGTACTCAATGATTTGATTGGGGAATTAAAGGATCTTGGAGTTGGGGAGAAATAATAGTATATCTTTTAGTTTTTCAGATTACTTAAAAAATAAGCCATTTCGAGAAGTCTTACCTTGGATAGGTGGCGACTTACAAACTTTGAGAGATACGTTTGTTATTGATTTTGTTAAATCAAAAAAAAATAAAAAAATATTCTTTCCGATTAATAAAATTCTTTCTAAAAAATTTGAGTCTGATTATCTTTTAGGTTTTTTAGAATTACCTGAAAACTTAAAATCACTTAGGGGATTTGTAATCGTTACACATGGTTTAGGGGGCTCAACTAAACGGTTTGGTTTAAGAAGAATATCTAGGAAATTAACAAATAATGGTTTTGGAGTTCTCAAATTAAATCTAAGAGGATCTGGATCAGCGAGATATTTAGCTAATGGAAATTATTGTGCTAGATGCTCCAGTGATGTTATTTCAGCAGTTAATTATTTTAAAAAATTGATTAATTTAGAGTTCAAAGATCTTATGAAAAGGAATAATAATCTTCCAATTTACGGCGTTGGATTATCTTTAGGCGGAACTATTCTTTTAAATGCCTGTCTAGATTACGATGAAAACAAAGGAGAAAAACTTTTAGATGGCCTTGCATGCGTGAGTACCCCTTTAGATTTATCTTCATGCAGTCTCTGTATTGAAAAACCTAGAAATTCTATCTACCAAAAATGGTTACTTCATCGCTTAAAAAATCAGTTATGGGAGGGATTTAATGATGAAGGCAAACTCCTTGATAACGAGAAATTAAGAAAAAAAATTAGATCTTTAAAAAGTATTAGGGAATTTGATCAGAAATTTACAGCTCCAAGTTGGGGATTTAATTCTTTAGAAGATTATTATGTTAAAGCTTCTCCAATATTTAGAATCCAAAACTCAATAAAAAAATTACCTCAAATGCTTTTTATTCATGCCAAGGATGATCCTTGGGTTCCATATAATGCAACTTTTAATTTAAGAGGGAAATTTATTGATAAATTTACTATTTTTATAACTGAAAAAGGAGGTCATAATGGTTTTCATTCGATTAATGGCTGCTGGTCAGACGAAGTCGTAAAGAACTGGTTTATTAGTATCTAAAACTATCTAAAAATGGTGTTTTTTTGAAAATCCATTTTTCTATTGGCTTACCGTTAATAATATGTGAGGTAAAAATTTCAGAAATTTTTTCTGGAGAAACTTTCTCATACCAAATACCATCTGGCCAAATAAGAAGAATTGGGCCGTTCTTACATACCCTTAAACAGTCAGCTTTTGATCTTAATATATGTACGTTTTTTGTAGAGGGATCATTCTCAAATTTTTTTAAAGTCTTTTTCAGACATTCCCATGTTTTTTGTCCTTCATTGCCTTTAAAGCATTTCTGTTTTGTAGGTGTTGCGCACAGTAGAAGATGCTTTTTAATATTCACTTTTAGCCAATATTTACGTATTTTTTCCCTTTTTTAATTTCTTGCTTAACAAAAAGCCTGGCCCAATTGTCTACTTCAAGAATATCTTCTAATTCTGGACTTAAATTCAAATTCTCCAAATGTGATTCACAAGCTTTACTTATAAATGTAGGAATTTCTTGAAAAGAAATTTTTTGTTTTAGGAATTGTTCAACAGCCATTTCATTAGCAGCATTTAAGACAGCAGGCATAGTTCCAGAAGATTTTCCTGCGGCATAGGCAAGTCCCATACATGGATATTTAAACTCGTCTGGCTCTTTAAAAGTTAATTTTCCAATTTCACTTAGGTTTAATCTTTTCCAATTTGTTTTAAATCTTTCAGGCCAACTCATCGCATATAAAATAGGTAGCTTCATATCTGGCCAACCTAATTGAGCTAATACTGAAGAATCCTCCATCTCAATCATTGAATGAATAATACTTTGAGGGTGGATAACTATTTCGATATTTTCGTAAGAGGTCCCAAATAAATAATGAGCTTCAATAACTTCTAATCCTTTATTCATAAGAGTTGCAGAATCTACAGTTATTTTTTTCCCCATATCCCAATTAGGATGTGAAGTCGCATCTTCCACTGTGACATGCTTTAAATCCTCAACGGCCCAATCTCTAAAAGCACCACCAGAAGCTGTTAAATGTATGGCTTTTAAACCCTTAGGCATCTCTCCTGTTGAAAAATCTGCATTTTTATAATTAGGTAATCCTTGTAAACATTGAAAGATAGCAGAGTGTTCTGAATCAGCAGGTAACAGCCTACTATTATTTTTCTTTAATGCAGGAATAACAATTGGCCCTGCCGCAATTAAAGTTTCTTTGTTAGCAAGTGCAATATTTTTCCCAGCATTAATTGCTGACATTGTTGGAATTAAGCCTGCACAGCCTACTATCCCAGTTACCACAGTATCTGCCTTATCCCATGCTGCAACTGCGTTAATTCCCTCTTTCCCACCCAAAACTAAGGTAGCATTATCCAAATCTAAGTTATTAATATTATCTTTTAAATCTTCTACAAGATTTTCATCCTCAATTGCAACTACCTCTGGTTTATGTGTTTTAACTTGTTCAGTTAATAAATTAATATTTCTTCCTGCAGAAAGAGCTACCGCTTTAAACTTATCAGGCTGCTCACTAGCTATTTCGAGAGTTTGAGTCCCTATTGAACCAGTAGAACCGAGCACAGTAATGTATTTCAATTTTCTCTGATATTTCTAATATCTTCCCATTTAAAGGTGTATTTAAAAAACAAAAATTTCAAATTGGTTTTTTTCTTAAAATTTAGACCCTTATCCATGTTGTTATTTCCTTTGATTGATCAATAAGTTCAATACCTTTTTCTTTTAACAAATTCCTGATTTCATCCGCCTTCGCATAATTCTTTTCCATTTTTGCTTTCAATCTTTCATTAATGAGCGATGATATTTCTTCTTCTTTTATTTTACTTTCTTTTACTAAAACCTCTTTTTTAAGACCAAGTACCTCAGTTAACTTTTCAAGAGTTTTAAAATTTTCAAGTAGAAAGAATTTTTCATTTAGTTCTACTGTAAAACCTTCAACCCTTTGAAATTGGTTTAAAAAGTTTTTTAAGGGTTTCGCTAAATCGTAAATAATTGCAATAGCACCTGCTGTGTTAAGGTCATTTCCAAGAGCCTCAGAAAATTTAAGCTTTTTTTGAGATAATTCAAAACTTATTTTCTCTTTATATTTTTCTTCGATAGATTCATTTTTATCAATAGATATAAAAGCACCTTTTGTAAGGTCCATAAAAGAAAGTGCTACATTAATGTTTTTCCAAGCTTCTGAAGCACTCCTTAAAGCTTCTTCAGTAAAATCAAGTGGTTTTCTATAATTCACAGTCATAACAAAATATCGCAAAGTCATAGGGCTAATACCTGACTTAATTAGCTCTCTGATAGTTTTAAAATTTTTAAGGGATTTACTCATCTTTTGTCCATTTACATTGACCATCCCATTGTGTAACCAATAGTTCGCTAGCTTTTTGCCATTGGCTGCTTCTGATTGGGCGATTTCATTCTCATGATGTGGAAAAATCAAATCAGAACCACCTAAATGGATATCGATAGTATCTCCTAATTCATCTTTAACCATCGCCGAACATTCAATATGCCATCCTGGCCTACCTTTACCCCATGGCGAATCAAAAAATGGTTCATCATCTTTGGCTTTTTTCCATAGCGCAAAATCTTGCGGATTAAGTTTTTTACTATTTTCCTCATTAACCATTCTTCCTTGCTGATTGATATTTTGTTCTTGTAAATTTTGATTACTTAGCTTTCCATAATTTTTATTTTTGAAAACAGAATAATAAACGTCTCCATCCCTAGAGTATGCATAACCTTTGTCCTCAAGGATTGTTATGAAGGAACAGATATTGCATATATGATTCGTTGCTCTTGGCATGCTATCCGGACGCATTATCCCTAAAGAATCCATATCTTTGTGAAACTCAATGATATTCTTTTCAGATACTTCCTTCATTGAACTGCTTTCTTCTTTCGCTCTTTTTAAGATCTTGTCATCAATATCTGTAAAATTTTGAACATACTTCACTTTGAAATCACTGTAAATTAAAAATCTTCTCAATACATCCCAAGCGATATAACTTCTGGCATGACCAAGATGACATAAATCATAAACAGTTACCCCACAACAATAAATTTTTACTACATCATCAATAGGCTTAAAAACCTCAACTTTTTTGCTTAAAGTATTAAAAAGTTTGATCATCTTAAAATAAGTATTTCATAAGGTTTATTTTGTCTCCATCCAATTGTCTCCAATTCCAACATCAACTAAAAGAGGCACATTTAATTTTACACAATCTTCCATAGTCTTCTTTACTAATTTCGTCGTAATTTCCAAAGAATCTGGTTCGACTTCAAACAATAATTCATCATGTACTTGTAAAAGCATTTTTGCTGGAACATTCATTTCTGTGAATTTTTTATTTAGTTGAACCATTGCAATTTTAATAATATCTGCACTTGAACCCTGTATTGGGGCATTGGCTGCGGCTCTTAGTGACTGTGCTTCCATGCCAGCTCTTCTTGCGGCTTGCAAGTCAATTTCGTAAGGATCTTTTCCTAGTAATCTTCCAAGTCCATTTTTATCAAACTTAAATTCTCTCTTTCTACCAAAAATTGTTTTTACATAACCTTTTGATAAGGCAAGCCTTTCTTGAAGTTCAAGAAATTTGAAAATTTTTGAATATCTTTCTTTGTATTTTATTAGGAATTCTTTTGCTTCTGGAGTACTTACTCCTGTAGAACGTGCAAACTTTTTAATTCCCATACCATAGATAACTCCGAAATTTATTGTTTTCCCAACTCTCCTCTCATCAGAAGAAATTTCTTCTTTCTCAAAAATTAATCTTGCAGTCAAAGAATGAATGTCATCATTTTTATGAAATGCATTTATTAGTATTTCTTCATCCGCTAAGTGAGCGAGTATTCTTAATTCGATCTGAGAATAATCAGCTGATAAAAGTTTCCAATTTTTTTCAGGCAAGAATGCTTTTCTGATTCTCCTACTAAATTCAGTCCTAACAGGGATATTTTGAAGATTAGGATTGCTACTACTTAGTCTCCCAGTCGCTGTAGCAGCTTGATTAAAGTTTGTATGAACTCTTCCTGTCTTTTCGTTAATAAGATTTGGAAGAGCATCAATATAGGTGCTAAGTAATTTGCTAAGAGTTCTATGTTTTATTAAATGTTGGATTATTTCATGTTCGTCGACTAATCTTTCCAGAACTACTGCATCTGTGCTCCATCCTGTTTTTGTTTTCCGTGATTTTTTCTTATCCAAATTTAATTTTTCAAACAAGATCTCACCAAGTTGTTTTGGTGAAGATAGATTGAAACTTTCATCTGCTAACTCATAAACTTTACTTTCAATATCTTCTAAGGTACTTTTTAATTCTTTTGAGAGTTTATCCAAATAAGGGATGTCGATCGTAATGCCATTCATCTCCATTTGGGACAATACCGGCTCTAAAGGTAGCTCGATTTCTTCGAACAATTTGATTAATTCATCTTTTTCCTTTGAAAAACTTTCTTTAAAAATTTTGACAATCTTAAAAGTTAGAAAAACATCATAACCGCAGTAAATACTTGCTTCATCAATATCAACAAATGAAAAGTCTTTATTTTTTCCAACTGTCTCCTTAAATGAAGGAGGCTTAAATCCAAATAATCTAAAACTAATTTCACTTAACCCATGTTTCTCCTGATTATTAAGAAGGTAGTCTGCTAATAAGGTGTCAAAGGTTACGCCTTTAAGATCAAGTCCATGATTAAAAAATATTTGCCTATCAAATTTAGAATTTTGGAGTGCCTTTTCTTTTTTTGGATCTTCTATCCAATTTCTTAGCTTTGAGAAAACATCTTCAATTGATAATTGATCGGGGGTCTCCTTTTTTGTTTGATGACCAAGGGGTATATAAAATAAATCATCATTTTCTTCTCCAAGACATAACCCTATCCCAACAAGTTCCGCATCGATTGGATTCAAACTATTGGTCTCTGTATCTAAAGAAACTATTTGATTAGTCTTGTCTAATCTTTGAATTAATTTATCAAGTAATTCGAAATCATTTACAACAGTTACGTTGATTTTAGGGATTTTATTTTCACTATTTTCTAATTCATTATTGCCTGCGACTTTTGGTGCCTTCTCCTCCTCTTTAGCTACATTATTTTTGTCAAAACCACCTTTGCTGAAAGTTGAATTGAAAATATCAATTTGTCTAAGTAGTGTTGATAGTTCTAATTTTTTCAGTGACTCTGAAAGTAGTTCTTGATTTATATTTTTTAATTCATAACCGTTACTTAAAATTAAAGGCACCTCAGTATTTATTTTTGCTAAATCCCTGGAAAGAAAAGCATTATGTTTATCGTTTCTGAGCTTTTCTATAACTGAACCTTTGATGAATCCTTTATATTTCTTATCTTTGTTCTGCTGAATCTTGTCCAAAGCCTGATAGATTCCATCAAGCGTATCGTTCTCTTTTAGTAGATTAATTGCAGTTTTTGGCCCTACTCCTTTAATACCTGGAATATTATCAGAACTATCACCAGTTAGGGCTTTGAGATCAACTACTCTTTCTGGCGCAACACCTAATTTTTCTTTTACTCCATTTTCATTCATAAGAGTTGGATTTCCACTTTTCGCATATGGACCACCACCCATATAAAGCACATAAATATCTTTTTGATCATCTACTAATTGAAATAAGTCCCTATCTCCAGAAAGAATATTCACGCACCATCCTTTAGAAGAAGCATCATTTGCAATTGTGCCTAGGAGATCATCTGCTTCGTATCCTGGAGATTTGAAAATTGGTAAATTAAGGCTTTCTTCTAAAATGATTTCTAGTTGTTCAATATCCTGAAAAAAAACATCTGGTGCTACATCTCTATTGGCCTTATAATTTGGATCTAATTCATGTCTGAAAGTAGGTTTTTCGGTATCAAACGTAATACAAACACCCTCAGGACTAATATTTTTACAATTATCCAGAAGGCTCTTTAGAAATCCATAAGTGACACTTGTTGGAAATCCCTCTTTGGTAGTTAAACCTCCATCAATCCCTTTGCTAAATGCATAGAAGCTTCTAAAAGCAAGTGAGTGGCCATCGACTAAAAGTAAAATTGGTTTTTTAGAGTTTTCAGATTTTAAACTCATTTTCTCTTCTTAGCCCAAGGTGGAATATCAATAAAGATTTGCTCTCCAGGTTCTAATCCATCAATTACTGAAGTTTTATTTCCACTACTAATACCAATTTCGATTTTTTCAAATTTGGGAGAATTGTTTTTATCAACTTTCAAAATTCCTTTTTCACCTTTTTCCGTGACAATAGAAACTGTTGGTACTAAGATTTTTTCTTCATTACCTTCGACTCTAAATTCAAGATCTGCAGTCATTCCAATTTTAATTTCTTCAGAAATATCTTTAAAATTTAAAGTTACTTCGAATGAGGTTACATTATTATCTTTTACAGCTCTTGTAGCTATTTTTTTAACTATGGCACTATATTTTTTTGAGGGATAAGCCTCAATTCTTACTGAGGCTTCTTGACCTATTTTTATTCTGCCAATGTCACTCTCAGGTACTTTAGCAACAATTTCTAGGCCCTCTGATAGTTCAAAAATAAAGTTTTTGGTTTTAGGGTCTGAACTTAAGTTTGTACTTGGTGTGACATAAGATCCTATCTCAGCATATTTTGCAGTTATCTTTCCTCCATAAGGCGCTTTAATTAGGTAGAAACTTTTTTCAGCTTTTGCATCATTAAGTTTTGCGCTACTAATGTTGAAGTTATTTTTATAACTTTCATAGTCTTCTTTACTTACCGCACCTTCTTGATATAAATATTCCCTTCTTAAAAATTCAGATTTTTGTTTTTCTACATTTAATTCAAGTTCTTCAATTTTATAGATAAAGTCTTCATCATCAAGAGAAGCTAAAACCTGATCTTTTTTTACAAGATCGCCTTCATCTACTATGATTTCTTTTATTACGCCTTGCTTCCGAGGCCCAATATTGCTTGTCCTTATTGCTTTTACTTCACCACTAGTATTAATTGAATCTGAGAGGATTCCTTTTTCAACTTGAACTACAAAATCAGAAATATCTTTTGACTTATTTTTCTTGAAGGAATTGCTTATAAAAACGAAAAATATAGCTAGAGAAAGCAATATAATTCCACTTCTTAGGTTTATATTTTTTTTTATTAAATCAAACATTTCTTTTTAAAAGCAGAAGTAGAGAATATTTAGGAACTAAATAAATAATCAAGACGATTATAATTAACTTATCCAAGATTGGTTAAGTAAATACTATATTACTAGAAGATGTTTTCTTGATAATTTTTCCATAAGTTTTTTCAAATGTTAAAAGCAGGTATTATTGGATTACCAAATGTTGGAAAATCAACTCTATTTAATGCACTTGTAGAAAATGCTAAGGCCCAAGCGGCTAATTTTCCCTTCTGTACTATAGAACCTAATAAAGGCATAGTTTCAGTACCAGATCAAAGGCTGCAAGAGTTAGGTAATTTAAGTTCTAGCCAAAATATTATCCCAACAAAAATTGAATTTGTAGATATCGCAGGACTAGTAAAAGGAGCCAGCAAAGGTGAGGGTTTGGGAAATAAATTTTTATCAAATATTAGGGAGGTTGATGCAATAGTTCATGTTGTGAGGTGCTTTGAAGATAGTGATGTAATTCATGTTTCAGGGAAGGTGGATCCCCTGGATGACATTGAGATAATAAACCTGGAATTGAATTTAGCTGATTTATCCCAACTCCAAAAAAGGAGAGAAAGAATAAAAAAACAGGTTAGAACTAGTAAAGAGGCAGCTAAAGAAGATACCTTACTAGAAAAAATTGAAGAAGAGCTAGAAAAAGGCCTTTCAGTTAGATCAATATCTTTGAATGAAGAAGAAAATTTAATAATTAAGCAACTAGGCTTCCTTACTGCAAAACCAATTATTTACGCAACAAATTTGAATGAAAATGATTTAGCTTTAGGTAATGATTTCTCATCAAAAGTTCAGAGTTTTGCAAGGAATGAAAATACAGAATGTATAAAAATATCAGCGCAAGTCGAATCTGAATTAATAGAGTTAGAACAAGAAGATAAAAAAGACTATCTTATTGGTTTAGGAGTAGAAGAAGGGGGATTAAGTTCTTTAATTAGATCAACATATAAATTATTGGGATTAAAAACTTATTTCACTACCGGAGAAAAGGAGACAAAAGCTTGGACAATAAAAGATGGGATGACTGCGCCACAGGCAGCAGGAGTAATTCATACTGATTTTGAAAAAGGATTTATAAGAGCTCAGACTATTTCGTATCAAAATTTAATTGATTCAGGTTCAATTGCCAATGCAAAAACTAAAGGCCTTTTAAGAAGTGAAGGTAAGGAATATATTGTTAACGAAGGTGATGTAATGGAGTTCTTATTTAACGTTTAGTAAGTCTCTTAAGGCTTACTATTTTGCTTTTTGAATTTAAATTCAAAAAATGAAATTAATAAAATTAAGATACATCCTAAGCAACTTCCTATTAACCCAAAAACAATGGTTGTAAAGCCATCATCGTAGCCATATTGTAGTTGTGGTAAGTGAGGGGGTATTGGCATTATTTTTCAACAGAATTTTCAATATCTTCCAGTAAATGTTTAGTTGATCTACTAAAACCATTAGTTTTTAAATAGTTTTGAGCCTCTCTAAATTTTTCAGCTACTCTTTTTGCATAAGGAGTATTCATGGAATTTTGAGTCATGTTGAAAATGCGACTCATTTTATGATCTGATTTTGGTAAACCCTTGATAAGTATTCAAAAATACAAGAATATAAAAATAGGATTTTTTACTTACTAAGAAATTTATTCTGAAAAGTTCTTGATTCTCCAAATTAAAGTTTTTCAAATTAGAAAATTGACAATGACAAATATATTATTAATTCTTTTTTTTGTAATTATATTATTATTTTTTTATTCAACACGAAACAATAAGTCAACCAAAAAAACAATAATTAGTCCAACTTATGTAACTTTCTTAAAAGAACAAGAATTTAATCCTGATATAAGTACTGATAATTGGGATTTACACAAACTTAGATTAGATAAATTTAAAAGATCACAATATAAGGGATTAACTTTCTTCGTAAGTTCAGAAAATAAAATTTACTATCTTTCGGAAAATGGGGATAAGGTTTATTGCTAACAGGTGAAATTAATTTTATAAATAAGAAAAGCAGATAGAAATTAATAATATTAATGAAGTATTTTTTTTTATTATCAGAAAAGTTTTATAAGTTTATCGAATGGGAGTGGAATACTTTAAAAAATCTAAAAAGAACAAAAAGAAAGAATTTTTTTCTAAGAGGATCATTTGCCTTATTTAGTTTATTCTCTATTCTTTTTTTAATATTTTTTCCTCCTATCGCTTTTGGATTGTTATTTGGAGAGGGATTGAAATTTAGTACTTTTTTTATTTGGATATGGATTTTAAATTTGAAGTTTTTTTGAAAATGTATAATTTATTTCCCGAGATTATTTAAAATTAAGAATATAAAAAATTTACCTTATGCCAAAAATATTCAAACAAAATAAGTTTGCTTTGTTGGGAGCAAATATATTAATAATTTTACTTTGGGTAACTATATCTTCCTTTTTGATGAATTTATTTAAAAGTGAAAATGCTCCATTTTATATATATAAAATTTCTTTTTTAATCAGATTCATTCCTCCTATTTGGGTTACATGGTTCCTTTGGATAAAAAGAGGTGGTTTAAAAAGATAAATTACAAAAGCATTTTTACGGATTTACTATAAAAACAAATCAGTTAAGATCTGAAAGCTTACTTGAAATTTTCATGTAAGAATTAGGTAATTGAGAGATTGTTTTTAGCTAAGAAACAATCTCTTTTTTTTTTACAAGTATTTTTTCTCATAAAAAAAGTGTTTGTCAGTATCCCTATTGACAAACACTCATGACGATCAATTTTCAAAAATTAAACAGGCAATCTATTATCAATTTCTACTACTCCAGAATCCATAAGACGGCCGATTTTAATAACTAAAGCCATATCTAACCTTGAAAATTCAGATTGATGGTTAGTTATCCAATCAAGTTCAGAAAGAGTTATAACTCCCAAAGTATTTACTTTAAGAAAAAGTAAGCCTAAATTCATTTTAAAAAATTCCTGGGATTATCCATCCGAATAAGCCATAATTTACAACTAATGCAAATAAGCCCATCATTGCCATTCTTCCATTAGTTCTCTCGGCGTTTTGCCAATAAGTTGTTTTTGAATTTTCCATTTTTCTGATTTGTAGAAATGTTAAATAGTAGGTTTTAAACGAAACCAGGAATTATTTGACCTGTTGTTAGGTATGCTCCAACAGCAGCTATTAATCCAAGCATTGCGAATCTGCCGTTAAGAGTTTCAGCAACAACTTTTTCTTTTTCGATTGTTTTGACTTTTGTGTTTGTGTTTTTCATTTGATTAGAAGATGAATAGTTTAAATTTTCGTTTTGAAATTGCTTGGTTAAATAAGCAACGAGGATGGCTGTAAAGAATACAATTACGGCTAAGAAACCTGAAAGTGGACTCATTAAAAAATGCCAGGAATAATTTGTCCGGTTGAAACGTAAGCACCTACTAAGGCAACAAGGCCAATCATTGCCCAACGACCGTTAACTTTTTCTGCATTTTGTGGGTAGCTGTCGTAAGAAACAGACTCATCTATGTAAGGACGTGTCTCAGTAGGAAACATATTCTGTCTGCCACCTGATTCAGTAGTAACGTTTGAATTGGCCATTAAAGTTTTGTAATTGTTAATTAATGTAACACTACTATTAATTAATGTAAAGTATTAAGCCAAAATTAAGTTATTTTCAAGATATTTACTACATAACTGTTACAGTTTCGCGACATATATTTAAATAGTTGTTTTTTAGGATTGTTACGCTTTACAGGTTGGCTCGAAGACTATTGCGAGTTCAATTTGTTGTTTAAGTATTTATTTTTAATCCTTAGAAAAATATCAATTTGGTAGAAAAAACTACATCATTCTGAAATTTGAATAATTAGTTTTTAGATATAATTTATTTCACTTTATTATGGATTTCGCAAAAAAATCATGACCGAAAAAGCTGAAAAGCTTAATGGTAAAGCAGCAATGCTTGGAATGTTTGCTCTTGTAGGAGCCTACTATTTTACTGGTCAAATTCTTCCAGGTATTTTCTAATAAAAATCCTTTTTAAATTTTTTCAGGGGTTTTATCAAGTCCTTTTTTAATTGATTATGCCCTTTTTAATTATCTAATAATTCAAATAATTTACTTATTAGAAGCTTTCTTTTTGAAAAAGTTTTATCAATATATTTTTTATTCTCTTCTTCTAAAATTTCCTGACCATTTAAGCCTAATCCTTTAAGGACAAACTCTTTATCTTCTTTAATCCAGTTATTTATCATTACTCCCGTCGTCTCTATATGGAATTGTAATCCGTAAGCAAAATTACCAATCCTAAAAAACTGTTCCTTACAACGTGCACTACTAGCAATGAGTACTGCTTTATTAGGTAACAAAATCCTATCTCCATGCCAATGTAGTACATGAAAAGGGTCTTCAAACAGTGCTTTAAAGTCTTTATTCGATTTGTCTATAAAAATTTGAGACCATCCAATTTCTGGTAATGCTTTTGGAGGTGATCCATATTTAAGAATTTCTACATCTCCCCCAGCAGCACTCGCAAGCAATTGAGCACCTAAGCAAACACCGATTATAGGTCTCTCATTTTCTAATTCTTTTTTTATAAAATCTCTTTCTAATTTAAGCCATGGATATTTTCCGCTTCCAATATCTTTAACACCCATTGGTCCACCCATAATTAAAATTAAGTCACCTTTTTTTGTTTGCGGCAGAGCATTTTTATTATCTAAACGAATAATTTCTATTTTAAAATCTCTTTCTTTAGCAAATTGCTCAAAAAGACCAGGCCCCTCTATTTCTAAATGCTGCAAAACTAACAGGCGTTTTATTTCCTTCATTCACTTTCCATTATTTCAGCTGATTCAGAACAGACATTAACGCTAAACCACTTCATTGCCGACCAAGTATCTTCTTGGTATGTACCTGCTGCAATACTTACAAAACAATCATTTTCATACCAACTTCGATAACTAGGAGTTACTCCCGTTCCTTTTAATCTATTTTCTAAGCCTTTCCCATATTTTTTAATTACAAGATTTATAGCTTCATTCTCAATTTCTCTTTGCCTTTCATCAGCAAAACCTCCTAATGGACTAAAAAAAAGAATTGATGTAATAAGTAAACGTATCATTGAGTCTTTTTTATATGTAGCTAATTTTATATTGAATATTTATTTTTGACACCGAATTCTATATCTTAGGAAACTCTTAAACTTATAAAAAAAATAAATGCTTTTTCTTGTCCGGATCCCTTATCCGTAATAATGAGAGACTTCTGTCCACCCTTTTTGGTGAAGTTCGTGCCACTTTTCCCAGGCTGAATCTATATTGAGTTTTTCAGAGGATTTGTACCCTCCTGGTTCTCCAAGGTGATTTGTAAAGAAAAGATGAGTATGAATTTTCGAAATAGGTTCAAGAGGATTTTTGCATTCTTCGAAAAAGATAATTCTGCTACCTTCAGGATTTAGTAGGCATCCGTTGGGTTTGCTCGTGCTACAACCAAATGAGTACTTAGGCTCCATACTTTACCTTTAATTGGCTGGTTGATTATTGATACGTTTGTACTATAAATTATATCCTCCTTGTTTTGCTGTCAATCCTTTTAAGGTTAAGTACTTATTTACTAATAATTATTTTGTTTTTTAATAAATAAGATAATTTCTTTAAGCTTATGAATTACAGGGAAGATCTAGAAATCAAACTACAAAAAGTAACACTTGCAATGCAGGAAGTTGTAGATGATATCCATAAAACTGATCCTGAGAAGCAAAGAATAATTTCCAAACTTATTGAATTTAAAGAAGCAATTATTTCAAAGGGAATTGAACTTAAAATTGAATTAGATGCAGCTTAGAAATATTTCCTATCTCATGAATGTTTAATAACTTTTAAAATATTGGTATTTACAAAGAAGGGTTATTTATCAAATGCAGCCTGGTACTTTTGAATTATTGATCCTAGTATTTATTTTTTTAGGTCTTCAAGCCTGGTGGATTATTCCAATAGTTATTAAAAATAATAAATTTAATAAGAGAGGTAAGGATTTAAGAGAGGAAATTAAGCAATTAGAAAAGTTATATAAGAAATAAATTAGTTTATTATTTTTGCAAACTACCTATTATTAGTGAAACTTAAATATCTAATGCAAATAAAAACATTTATTCCATTTTGTTTCCTTTTTATTGGGACTTTAGCTTTACCACAACCTTCTCTTGCTGAAGAAAAAATTGAAGTTATACCTATTATTCAAAGTTCAAAAGGACTTAGTGGTAAAAATTTTAATTATCTCGAGGGTAAGCCTGAATTAAGACTCTTAAAAGTCAAGATTCCAGTTGGCTTGAAAACTCCAATTCATACTCATCCTTCCCCAATGTTGATTCATGTCACCAGAGGAAGATTAAAACATGTTAGGGGTGAAGAAATTAATTTCTTTAAAGCGGGTGATGCATTTATAGAGAGTAATAATGGGGGCCCCCACTATGTGAAAAATGTTGGGAAGAAGCCGGCCATACTTCATGTGGGAGTTGTATCAGTAGTTGGAATGCCTACGGCCATAAATGAATAAAATTTTCTCTAAGTTATTCAATCTGCATTTTTAGGATTTACCTTTTACGAAGAACAACTGTAATGAGATACTCCTCCATAGTTAAAATACTGGCTTGGCTTTAGTCGATTATATTTTTGATCTATTTCTGCGGGTTGTTCTACATATGGATTGCTAAAGATATCCTGTAACTCTTTTATTTTCTTGTAATTTCCCTTTTCAGCTTCTTCATATGCAGGAACGACCATCCATTCACGCCAAGTATAGACTGGATTAAGGGATTTCATTGATGCCGATTTTGCTTTAATATTTTCCTCTTTCTTCAAGACTGATTGCCAGTTTTCAAGCCATACTTCCCACCTATTATTGAGCTCGTCATTAATTGGTAAATAGAAACAGTCTTTTAAAGAATCTAAGTTATCAGGGATTTCAGAGAGTTTACGGAACAAAATTGTATAGTCTGCTTTTGAAATGACCATGAGATTAAAAAATTCATTTATTAGAGTTTCGTTGTAATGTTCTAAACCAAGCTTGTTTGCCCACATTTTCATTAATTCCTTATTCATTAATTCAGAAAAGTCTTTTTCGATTTGATCTAACTTTTCTTGATCTTGTTTGCTTTTTGAAAGTAACGGACTAAGAGAGGAACAAAATGTTTTAAAGTTGATTGCCGCTGCAGAAGGCTGGTTAAAAAATGAGAAATGTTCACCTCCACCTGTCCATGGTTGAAATCTTGGATCAAATAATTCACAGAATCCAAAGGGGCCATAATCCAAGGTATAACCTCCAGCAGCACAATTATCACTATTGAAATTACCCTGGCAATAACCAACTCTCATCCAGTTGGCTATGAGTGATATAAGTCTTGATCTGTATAAAGAAGCCAGTTTTATTACTTTACTTTGAATCGAAATCTCATATTCAATTTCATCTTTATAATTTCTATCAATTAGATGTTGAACTATCATCTTTAGTTCATTGAGGGCCTCATCATGCGCATTATCGCGAACTCTTCTTGCAAAAAGTTCAATCTGGCCTACACGTAAAAAAGATGGAGCGACTCTCGTAGTAATTGCTGCTTGATTATCAATCATGATATCAGGTTCAAAATATCTGGACCCTTTGGAATACCACGGTCTTCTAACTATTTCTGAACGTGAGACAAAAAGTGTTAAAGATCTTGAGGTAGGGATTCCCAAGGCATCCATTAATTCCTGTGCGAGAAATTCTCGAACGCTAGACCTTAAGACAGCTCTACCATCTGCTCCACGACAGTAGGGAGTTGGACCTCCTCCTTTAAGTTGCATTTCCATTCTTTTCCCATTGAATAAACCTTCAAAAACAGAAATTGCTCTGCCATCGCCATAACCATTGCCAGTGCCAAAGGGACATTGTTGGGTATATTCAGTCCCGTAAATAGATAATGCATAACCTGTTGCCCAACCAACAGGACTCATTGGATAATTAGCAACAGAAATATCACCTGAGAAAAAACGACAAAAATTCTGGTCTTTAGTAAGATTTGAGCTTAGCCTTAGTTCTTTAAAAAGTTTGTTGCTATGGGAAATATATTCTGGTTCTGGAATAGCAGTTGGAACAACTGGCACGTAATGACCTGAATATACTGAACGCGGCTTATGATCATTTCCATCTTTTGTTGATTGAGGATCTGCTTTAAGAGAATTCATAAAAGAATAGTCAGATAGTTGAGAAAATTCGGAAAAATTTTCTGTAAGCTTTCCTTTTAATGAATCAGATTTGGTTGACATCAAATTTGTTATCTATTCTTTTAGGCGCTCTAATTCCTTTAAATTAAACACCTAAATTTATTTTATATAGATTCTATTAGGGATGGTTTTTGCCGATACGTTTGAGATTTAATATAAGTTAAATTTTAATACTTCATTAAAAAAAGTTCCGCAGTAAAACATTTTCTTGAGAAAAATATTTAGAATTTGGTAATAAAACAAAGCACTTAGTCTTCAAATCAATTTTTTAATTAATAACCATTGCAAATACTTAATTATTGACTAATATTTTTTTGAGTTTGATCAAAAATAATGCGAAAAAGTTAAACTATTTTATCTTTTTTAGACTTGCACCCCTCCCCCTATTTCCGCACTATATCGCAGTAAATTTATTCAATTTTATAAATTATAATTTTATTTATTTTTAACTTACCCAGCCTTTAAGCAAATCAAACACACTAATAAATAGTCCAAAACCAATAATTGGTGGCGCAACCCATCTTGTCATGAATTTCAAATAACGTGTCGTTTTGATTCCAACTTTTGAATCACTAAGTTCTTCATTAAACTTTCCAGGTACTACCCATCCCATAAAGAAAGTAACCAAGAATCCACCAAAGATAAGTAATACACCTCCAAAAATCGAATCAATAGTTCCAAGAATGTTTAAGTTTAATGCAGAAGGAATGCCTGCTAAGAATAAGAAAAGAGTTATCAGCCAAACAGATTTTTCTCTTTTAAAACCAAATTTATCCATTAAAGAGGAAACTGGAACTTCCAATAATGAAACAGAGGAAGTTATTGCTGCAATATAAGCTAATGCGAAAAATGCAACAGCTACAATTCTTCCTGCCGCACCATATGAACCTAAACCTGTTGGAATTGAGATAAATAAAGCACCAACAGTGGATTCAGAAATAGCGTCACTTAAACCGAATGTTAAAACTATTGGGAAAGTTATAAATCCAGCCATTAGTCCAACCAAAGTATCTAATGATGCAACTCCTACACTTAATTTTGGAAGATTACTTTTTTTATTTAAATAGGATGCGTAGGTAACCATAATTCCAATCCCTAAACTTAATGAAAAAAATGCTTGTGTAAAAGCGTTTCTTATTGTTTGAGGATTTCTCAATTCATTGAAGTCAAACTTAAGTAGAAATGTTTTATATCCTTCC
Organism: Prochlorococcus marinus str. AS9601; assembly: GCF_000015645.1. Classification (NCBI taxonomy): domain Bacteria; kingdom Bacillati; phylum Cyanobacteriota; class Cyanophyceae; order Synechococcales; family Prochlorococcaceae; genus Prochlorococcus; species Prochlorococcus marinus. The sequence continues at coordinate 1,080,843 of NC_008816.1, read as the reverse complement.
CATGCACCTGAAAGTGAAGTAGCCCAAATAGCAAGAATCACAATAATTATGAAAAGGATTGGCATGAAATATCTAGTAACCTTTTCTATACCTTTTTTTATACCTGATGAAACTATTATTGCTGTAAGTACAAGACTTAATAGGTGGCCCAACAAAACACTGCTGCCACTACTAATCGAGCCAAAGAAGGTTTCTGCTTCAGTTAAATTCTTTGGTAATCCAAAAAATAAAGAATGGAACAAGGTATCTGCAGTCCATCCCATTATCACTGAATAATATGATGCTATTCCTAAAGGAGCTATAAAGAAAAGAATTCCTAATGGATACCAATTCTTCCCTGCCAGCTTTACAGGAGCAAGCAATGTACTTGCCATTGCGTTTCTCCCTAGAGCCATTTCAGCAACAAATACTGGAAGACATACAATTAAAACGATCAATATATATAAAAGTACAAACGCCGCACCTCCACCCTGAGATGCTCTGTAAGCAAAACCCCAAAGGTTGCCTAGACCTACTGCACTACCAGCAGCTGCGAGAATGAATCCTAGCTTACTAGTCCATTGTTCTCTCTGAGAAATTTTTGAGTCCAAAATTAAAATCGTTTTTTATAGTTGATTTATAACTCATAAATGAAAATTAGTTAACACTTTGCTTAATAAAAACTAATTTTTTTAGATTAATTTTTTTGATAAAGATTTAGAATTAAAAAAATTTAATTATTCTTATGACTATTGAAACGACTATTTTAGATTTTCAACTAAGTAATACCTATGAGGAGTATGAATCACATATGAATGCAAAAGAACAGCAGACGATGTTTAAAGAAATGGGAGTTAAAACATTTTATATTGGTAAATCATTAGATGATCCTCAAAGGGCAACTGTAATTTTTCAAGGACCAGAAAATGTTTTATATGATATTTTTATGAATCCTGAAACAAAACCTATAGTTGAAGCTTCAGGACATATTTATGAGGGTACAAAAATAACACGCTGGGTTTCTTAAAAAAATAATTCTTTAATGAATTACCAACTTTTAATTGAATCATATTCATTTGGTTCAGCCCTTACTGAGCAAGAAATAGAACTCTTAAGTCTTGAACTTGAAACTCAAATAATGAACATTAATATATCAACAGAATTTGGATGTTTTAAATCTGCTCCCTCTCATATTTGCGAAAGTCTTAATTTAAAAAAAGATACTTATTGGATAATGTGCCTTGCTGAAATATTAGATTTACATAAGCCCCCACAATTTGGGAAAACGAAAAGTGTGGAGGTTTTCGATTTACTTCTTGAAAGAGGACTTGTTATTGGCTAATTAATTAATTATTTGATTATTAAAAATGAATACTTTTTTTCTTTAGGCTGATAGGATTAATTTTGGTCAGCAAAAAAAAAATGGAAGATTCTGGTGAATTGATATTGGGAAATATTATTAAGCTAACCCGATCAAGTGAAAAGAAATTTAAACTTGGAAATTTTAAAGGAGCTTTAGAAGACAAAATTAAAGCTAATGAGATATTGAAATATAAATCTTGTGATGAAAAAATTATTGAAAAGTATAGAGAAGAATTATCTAATTTGTACTCTTCAAAATTCGATCTTATATTTGATCATAAGCTTAAAATTGATGCAATTAAGAGAAATGAAATAGTACAAATGTTGGAACGTAAAAGTGAGGAAAAATTAAAAAATCATGATTACAGAGGAGCAATAAAAGCATTAAGAAGGGCAGAAAAATACTTATCAAATTAAAAAAAACTACAAAAAATTTTAAGAAGTATTGCTTATTGTGTTTTTTTTAGCTTAATTTAAATTTGAAATAATTAGGCAATAATTTATGCAAAAACAAAATAATAAAAATCTAAAAAATGTTGAAAAAAAAGAATTAGATGTTTTGGATAGGTTTTTGAAGATTTTATGGAGAAAAGAGGTTGAATACAAAATAAATATCTGATAAAAGCATATTTGAGGGAGATATCTTATGAAACTTCGAATAGGATTCTTAATTATACTTTTTATTTTTCACTCATTATCTGTTTTTGGGGTTAAAAAAAGAGTATTAAAAAATAAATTTAGAAGGGCTCAAAAAGTAAATTAAATCATTTGATTAAAATATGAATTTAACAAAAGGAATACAAAAAAGTTTAGGTCCAGGAATTGTCCTAGCTGGAGCGGCAATTGGGGGTTCTCATTTATTATCATCCACTACTGCTGGCGCAAGGTTTGGATTTTCATTAGTTGGCCTAATCCTTCTTACTAATCTTTTGAAATATCCATTCTTGTTGGTTGGGACTAGATTTACGGCATCTACTGGTAAATCATTATTAGAAGGTTTTAAAGAGAGGAATTCTTTATATCTTCCTTTATTTCTAGTAGTTAGTCTAATTACAGGTACTTTCACAATAGCTGCTGTAAGTTTTGTCTCTGGTGTCCTTTTAACTAATATTCCCCTTTTCTCAACTTTTCCAGCTATGGATTTGTCGATAGGAATCCTTATTGTTTCTGGAATGATATTAATTCTTGGTAAATATAAAGCCCTTGATAGAATTTCCAAATTTTTAGTATCTCTACTAACTTTATTAACATTATTTGCAGTTTTATCGCTTTTGTTCAAAGGGTCAATAAATGAGTCCTTAAATATGAGTTTTTTTGAACCAGAAATCAGCCCATGGAAGTTAACAAATTTAGCTTTTTTGATCCCTTTAATGGGATGGATGCCTTGCCCAGTAGAGTTATGTGTTTGGCCTTCTTTATGGATGTTTTCTCGAGCGAAAGATTCAAACTATAAGCCAAATATTAATGAAGCAGAATTTGATTTTAATCTCGGTTATTTAATAACTGTTATTACGGCTATTTTCTTCCTTACTCTTGGCGCAATAACAATGTATGGTACTGGCGATGGAATGCTTTCCGGAAGTGGAGTCTCCTTCGCTCAAAAGTTAATACTCCTTTACACTAAATCCATCGGGAATTGGGCTAAATGGATCATAATACCTGCAGCATTTGCCGCAATGTTTAGTACTACAATTACTTGTCTAGATGCATATCCAAGAAGTATTTCTGCTATTCAAGGTTTATTGAGAGGAACTGATTTTGGACACCTGGATTCCAAAGCAGAGCGCAATAGATTTCAAATTTGGATGATTGTACATATCTTTGCATCATTAATAGCTTTGCTGATTGCAAGGTCAGGAGGTATAGGAGTAAAAGATTTTGTATTTGCTGCAATGACTGGAAGTTTTCTAACCGCCCCTTTATTTGCTTGGATGGCAATGGATACTATAAATAGCAAATTAGTCCCATCTAAAAATAGATATGGATTTTTTCTAAAAACAATAAGTTGGATAGGATTAATTTTTTTAACATTATTTAGTTTATTGTTTATTGCAAATTCATTTTTTGGGCTTGGGATTTATTAATTTGAAAATAATAAATAATTAAAGGGTTGATTTTTCTTCAGAATTCGTTTTTGTAGAAATGTATTAATTTTTGGTACTTATTATGGTTATGCCTCAATCTACTTTAGAGAGCTTATTATTTTTTTTGATACTATCTCTTGTTGCAACTTACATTGTTAATTTAAAGTATTCTTCAAAGTTAAAAATACAAAAGTAGTTTTTTATTTATCTTTTTGAATTTGATTTATTTCTTTGGATCACTCCAAGTTTCTTTGTATAACCAACTCAAAAAAGTAAGAGTAAGTATATTCCCAAATGCATAAGTAATTCCTAATAATGGGTCATAAATATTGGCAATAATCGTCGACATTATAAAGATTATTAACCCTGAAACAACCAAATCCTGAATAGGCAAATGTTTAAAATCTACCGAATTTATCATTTGATAATTGTTTTTAAAAGATTAAATTAATTATAAAACAAACAAGTTACTTATTTTTTTATAAGGCAACACCAAAGATATGAATAAATTTAAAATGGCAAAAATAATTATAGTTTTTTCATCATTATCTTATTTGAGTATTTCTTTTTTAAGAAATTATAATTCTCCAGAAAATATAGAAAAAAGATGTATTCTTAAATTCGAAAAAGATTTTAAAAATAATTTGGAAACATCTCATGAAGAATGGAATCAAATTTTAGATATAGTTGATAACAATTATTTAAAATGTATGGGAATTCCTCAGTATTAATTATGGGTGAGGCAAAGAGAAGAAAAAATTTAGGTATTCCGCCTAGAGAAAAAACTGAAGATATAAAGTTGCCTCAACTTGATAAAAAAGCCATACAACAAAAAGTAAGGACTACATTGTATAAATATCCAATTATCCCTTTTCTTTTTTATGGAGCTGCAATATTGATCCTAATAGGAGGTTTATTTTATGTTTTCAAATCCTTTAATATTGCTTAATTATGATGATTCTTTATTTTGTTGTTTATGATTTTTGGCATCATCAATTAAAAAACTTGAAGGATAATAAATGAACAATTTTTTGTGCAAATATAATTAAATAATTAATATATAAGAATTATTTACGATTGACACCATCATATAGTGTTGTAATTTTGAATTAAATTAAAACTATTTATGAAAAAAATAAATAAAAAATATGCTGAAATTATGCGTCAAGCTGATAAGGCAGTTGGAAGAAAAGAAGTAGTTAGTTTATTAAAAAAAGCTGCGATTATAATGTCTAAATCAGAGGAAAATTTAGCTGCTTAAATGATAAAGCTATCTTATTAGGAAAAATAAAACACAATAAAGAATAATAGATGAGGATGCAGCCATAAAGATAAATGGTAATATCATGCCTGAGTTTAACCATCTTAAAAGTCTAATTTTTTTGTTAATTACTCTTGGCATTTTTCCTTAATCTCTTATTTGCAAATTAACAAGTAAAAAAATTGTGTAAATGATTAATTAATCTTTTTAAATATCATTCTTTAGCTATTTTGGAATTAAATTTTCTAAAGAAAATTATTTTAATTGCATCAGGATTTTTTATATTTAGAGATATTTTTAGGTAATTAATACCTTGTATTCTTCAAATTTCTTATGCAAGATTTAGAAACATTAGATTTCTAAATAATGATTAAAAATTTAAAAGATGGCCCTGAAGAATTTAAAGATTATGATTCAGAACTGTTACTTAAAATTATAAATAAGACATCACTGGAAAATGAAAAAGGTGATGATAAAGAACTATTTGTAGATGAAAATTGGAAAATTAGTTCAAAAAATATGAGTAAAATAATTCCTTCAGATAATTCAAATTTGAAAAGAATATTATCAGATATTTTCCCAAATAAAAAAATAGTGATTCAGGATAATAATGATGGGTCGCAAACAATTTTCTTATACTAATTTAGGAAATATTAAAACCTTATTTATACTATCTATTCAATATTTATTTTTTTGAGAAAAATTTAGTAAAAATTACTCTCGCGAAATTTTTTTAAAGATGTTAATGTTCACTAACGTTCATCCAAGTTTATATCTCTGGACGCATGAAATGGGAGTAGGGAACGGGATTCTCATTAACTGCAAAAGACCATGAATAACCTCTTACAAATAAGAGAAAAAATCAAAAGAGCCAATAGGCTATATGAAGCCCAACTTTTGGCTACTAAAAGTGGAGAAGTTACTCCATACAGAAGATCCGTCTTTGAAGAAAGGAGCAAGGAAACACAAAAAGAAATGAAATTGAAAGACTCAAAAAATTAAATTCTTTTTTGAAACTGATCAATTAAGAGGGGGGTTTATCCCTCTCTTTTTTTATTTTTATAAAAACAACGTAACTATTAATTTATTTTTCCGATTATCGATTATTAAAAAGAACATAATTTTGATGCTTTTACAGTTGATTTAAATTATATAAATGGCAAATTTAATTCAGTAATTAAGAGGTAAATAAATATGTTTAAAAAGAAAAATAAACAAATTAAAACCTCACCCAATAAATCAAATTTAGATCAAGTTTTATGGTTTATAGAAAATTATTTGCCCCAAAAGAAAGATCGAGGTGTTAGAAAAAAATTGTATATGGATAATCTAGAAGCAGAGACTATTAAGATATTTTCTAAATTAGCCTCTACACATACTAAAAAATTATTACCAACTACAAAAAATACAACAATCTCTTTTACCTTTGGTAATTGGGCCTTGCCTTACTTGAAATTGCTCAAGAAAATAGGATTAGCTAAGTAAGAAAATTGTAATCGGCTATAACTACATTTATCCCGCAAATAAAAATAAATAAAGATTAAAAAGTCTCAGAAAGTTCTTTTTGAAATTTAAGGAGGAATACTTACTTTACATAAAAAATACAATTGCTAAGTTAAAAATAAGAGATCTATTGATTATGTTTCTAAATTATCTGCCTAGTGAGATGGTTGAAGTTGTTGGTTTGACAATGATTTTTTCATTTCTAGTTGGAACTATATTAATTTTGTTATTTACATCAGATCAGGCAAATACAAAGAATCTATATTTAAAGAAGGCTAAATAAAATTTAAATAATTTGTTTATCTATAAAGGACCTCTGTTCTTAATAAAGTTAACTCGCAGGTGTGGTACATAATTTTTAATATTGATACATAAACAAATTTAAGATTATGGGCGAAGCTAAAAGAAGAAAAGAAATAGGATTGCCACCTAGGCAAAAAAATGAATTAAATAAATCTGATAGATATTTTTCATGGCTTCCAATTACTAAATCAAGAATTAAGAAATACCCCTATATGGGTGTAGCAACAATGGCACTAGGAGCGATAATTTTCTTAGTAAGTGGGGGCGCAAATAGTATTAATTAGTAAGATTTTGGCTTAACTGAGAATATATCTAAGATTTTTTTTGTAATAGTTTAATGCCAGATATTATTGAGATTATTGAAGCCATACCAAGAAATATCGAGTAAAAAGGTTGCAAATTAATAATGCCAAAATTACCTGTATGCCATTTTATTAACCAAAAAGAATCTATTCCAAGTGGTTGAAGAATACTATAAATAGTCCCAGATACAATAGTAATTAGCAAAGGGATTGCTGAAATTGCGGTTATTTTCCTGTGAATTTTTCTTTGATTTGTTTTTAATTTTTTCATCTATTTCCTCAAATAGATATGTAATTCTTTTTCGTTTTTGCATGGCATCCATTTATCTTTATTCTTATGTATTCCTTTGCAACCAAGTTCTAAAGATCTATTTTCGGCGTCCTCTTCAGAAAGAAATGTACCACGCATATGTGCATGCAAATAACTGTTGAAATTTAGAAATAAGGTAAATAAAAAAATAAAAAATTTAAAATTTCTAAGAAAAATATACATTATTTCAAAAAAGTATTTTTATTAAGGAGAGATTTTATCAAATATTTTTGTTTTGCCAGTTTTACTAAATGAAACTACTTTGTAGTTCTCATAATCATGAGAGTGCGAATCGTGAGAATGCATTTCCATCCCTGGAGAGCCAAGTGGCATGCCCGGAACTGCTATCCCATTGATATTTGGTTTTTCTCTAAAAAGTTTGTTGATTGATTCAATCGGGACATGTCCTTCAATCATATAGTTAGCTATTTGAGCAGAGTGACATGATCTCAGATTATTGGGAATTTGATATTGGTTTTTAATTACTGAAACATCCTCAACTATATTATCAACAACTTCTAATCCATTAGCTCTTAAATGATTGATCCATTTTTTGCAACAACCACATGATGCTGATCTGTAAGAAACAACTTTTGGGATATCTATATTTTCTTGAGTTAAAGCAATACTCTTATATGGATTAATTATATTTGTAAAAAGAATTCCAGAAAAAATTAGATAATTTAAAAATCCTCTTTTAATAAATATTTTATTAAGTGCCATACTAATTACGACGATTAAATTTAATATTTAAATTAACCATAAATGAAAATTTATTAAATCGCTATTTAATAAAAATTAAGACACTCATAATTGCCATTAAAAGATTTTCGATAAAACTAATAATTCCCAAAGGAGTTTTTGCATATCCACCAATACATGCACAATTTAATTTTAATTTATCCAAATAAACAGCCTTAAATACCGAAATCATGCCAGAAATTCCTAAAATTAGAGCAATAAAAATAATTAAAGAGGGTGGAGAAGAATTAAGAAAACTTATTCCAATTAATAATTCGCAAAAAGGATAAATATATATCCAGCCATCAAATTTAGAAGATATTAAATCATATTTCTTATAACTTGTTCCAAAAGCTTCAATATCCATAAGCTTGAGCATAGCTAAAAGGCAAATTGATATCCCCATAAAAATTTGGAAACTTTTAAGCAATGAAATGGTTATCAGAAATGAAGTACCAAAGACTGCAATTAACGGGGGAAATGACTTAATCTTCATTTTTAACTTTTAAGGATGGAGTCACAAATACTAGATGGATTTGCTTGTTTAACTATTTTTAGTCTTTTGATAAGTTTGTCTCGATCTATTTGATGTTTTAAATAATTAATACATAAATTTTTTTCCTGATATACCTCTGCTATTGGAGCAATCTTTAAAGCAATGGCAAAAGTACCAATAACTAAAAGAATGTTTGTGGCTAGTCGAATGTTTTGTCGAAAATTAGATCTCATTCGTATTCTTTATTTCTGTCAATAACTTCCCTTAAATATATATCTTTTAGCTCATCATTGTATCCATTTTCATCTGCAAATTTCTCTAATTTTTTCAACTCTTTTTCTGTCATTAAGCAGATTTGGATATATTGTTTTTCATATCTTCAATTTGGTTGATTAATTCATCTAACCATTCTGTATTATTTTCTGATCTTTTCTGAAAATATGTAATTTTAGGTTGATTGATTTCTAGTGTCTCATAATCTCCACTCATAAATTCCCCCTAAATTTATACTCTGCATAATTTATCTAGAGAAATTATGCCCATCAATAGGTTCTATTACTTAAAAGACATTTCCCATGTGTAACAAGTCGCTTTTTTAATATTATAAATATCAAGGAATTTATCTCTAAAATATATGGCAACTAATGAAGAACTAGAAAAAAGAATTGAAACTTTAGAAAAAGAAGTAAAACATCTAAAAGCTGTTCTGCAATATCAAATGAGAAATAAGAAAAAGTGATTCTTATTGTATAGCAATTACTTTTGGTCAGATAAGTATTTTCTTTTTGTCGTTTTAGGTACCTAATAAAAAAGCTAAATATTAAAATTAGTCCATAATAAATTCCTTTTTGAAAAAATAACTTTAGTCATTGATATTTAGAACATATTTGTTTTTATATATATAAAACTAATTGATATGATTAACTCAATAGCTTTTACATTGTTATTATTAGGCTCTTTAGTCGCTTACAAAAGACTCAAAAGAAAGAAACGGCAATTTCACGCACCACCTACAAATCAGCTTCCTAGTTGAAGATTAAATTCCGTCTTCGTCTTCTCCAAAAGGATTGTATCTAATATCCCAGATAAGAACTACTGCTATAGATAAAAGCAATAGACCAAAAATAACTTGAGGTGGTGGGAATAACATCAATGAAATTTAAAATTGTTAATAAGCTTTGCTTATGAAAATTTTAAAGGATAATCAATATTGTTTGGTTCTAAATGTTTTACATAACATGCTGTTGTGCAATCTACTCCCTCACTATTGATGCTACAAGAAGTTATACATTCAAAAAAACTTTCCAAAGCATCGGAATCTTTGATATTTGAATAAATTTCATTTTTCATGTTCAATCTTCCATCCTGAAGCTTATCTAGCAATTAATTTTTAATAATGTCAAATTTTAGGTAAAGTACCTATCCACCATTTTTTTTAAAAAAACTATTGAATCTATAAGTTTTTTCCCACCCTTGCTCTAAAAGTTTTTTATATTCGTTTCTCGCTTCTTCGATAGATTCAACCCTAGAGCCTTTCATAACTGGCTTACTTGATCGCTTAAAAACGCAACCATAAGAGATTAAAATTGCATTTACCATATAAGAGTTCTTAGAACTATCTTCAAAAGGTTCAAATACTTTAATCCTCGATCTGGCTTTATTGATTAAAGTAAATTTTTCCATAAAAAAAGGGCGTTAGCTTCGCCCCAATCAAAAAGCGGGATAATCCCCATCACCCAGCCTTTTCAAAATCTTAGCACTACATATGGTGTTTGTAAGTATTTAAAATTACCTATTGATGGGGTTGTTTGTTTCTATTTAATTTGTCATTATAGGAGTCCCCATCACCTAGGCTCGTAAGAGTCTTTTTTTTTGCTGTTTTCCCTTTTAAGCTTAAACCCTTTTTGATTAGTGTTTAAAGACTTTTTATTTAATTTTTAAATTCGATAATTAATAATTAAAAAAATAATTTTATTCATGCAAACTTACATCGTACACTGGCAATTTCCAGATCAAGAAAGTCATATGCAAGGGGCTGAAGCTTTTGCGGGTTTTGTTGAAGGAGGGTGCGAAGGTGATGAATTTGATGGGTTTAAAGTTCTTAATCGAGTAGTAAATCCTGAGGGGGCTAATGGTTGGGCAATAGTTGAATCTTCAAACCATCAGAACATTTGGAAATGGAGCAGTATCTGGGTCGATAATTTTGGCGTAGAAATTGAAGTTACACCAGTTCTAACGGATAAAGAATTTCTTTCCGTCCATAAAGAAATTGCAGCAGCTTCTAACTAATAGTTAATTTTTTTGATGTTTGACATTTGATCTAAAAATAAAATGATATTTGCTATTTTTTATGGGAAAGTTTTCTTCTGAAGAAATTGAAAGTCAATTCAATTTAATAAAAATGCTTTTAGCCGAACCTGATAAGTATAGAGATGCAATTAATGCAATAAAAAAAGATATTGCATATATGCCTATAGAGCTTAAAAAAAAACTTGAGGAAGAAAATATTATTTTATGAATGAATCGCAAATGGCATTCATCATAATCGTTAATTTTAAAAATTAGTAAATAGCCAATCTCGTAAACTAACCGAGAGAGTCTAAATCTCTACGACGGTGAACTGTATTTGCATAATCTTGTGGAACTTTCTGTTCTCTCATTAAATCTGCAATGGTTGGATAATCTTTTACATTATCAAGATCTCTTGCATTTTTATCTTGAATTGCGAATGGTGATCTTTTTAAATTCATAATTATTTTCCTCAAAATTTTTGTTGGATTCTGATTACAGATCCTGGATTGTCATGTACGTAAGTGTTGAATTCTCTCGCAAGCATTAGGCAATCGTATGCATCGCGCGCGTAGAAGCCAACTTCATGTGTCTTATTTGTTGAATCTTTGTAACTCAACACATATTTATTACAAGACTTTATTGGTGTTGAAGGCATTTAATTTATCTTCGTTACTAATAATTTCTAACTAGACATGCTTATCAATCGACTAATAAAAATGTACGGTTTAAGGCACAAACATATACGGATAGAGGACCAACAACTTAACTTAAAAATAAATATAATAATCAAGTAAATTCCGCAAAGAAAGACAATATTTCTGTTACTCCTATAAAACTATTTTCAGTGATGGCCTGTTTTGCAATAAACTTTTTGTAAATAATAAGTTTTAATAAGCAAATCGACTATCTTGCTAAAAAAGTTTGTTCGAGATTATAAATATATTTTTCTCCATCATCATCACCATCATCATCATCATGGAAGGAAGAGATTAATACATAAATTCCTCCAAGTCCCAATAACATAGATAAATAAAGAATAGGATCTGTCATGATTTAAGTTTGAAACATTCAAATTAAATTTGAGGAAGCTTTTCAATATCTATATTTTCTTTTAATTATTTGGATAAAAAACTTTCTACGAACAAAAAATTGTTTTTTATTTGAGAAGACTTAAAGTATATCTAAAATAAGGTAAATTTACTGTTTTTTTAGTGAGTTTTAAAAATATTTTAAAAATCAATGTGCGGAAGATTTGAGCTGAAAACTAAATTTGAGAAGTTGCCAAAGGTTTTGAAACAAGACTATCCAAGTGGACTTGATTCTAAATATGATACTCAAAGTCTAATAAGACCTAATGATCCTGTTCTTGTAATTAAAAACGAAGGAAGAATTAAAACTACTTTTATGACATGGGGTTTTATTTCTCCTTGGGCTAGAGAACCATTTGATAAAGATAGACCAAGGCCATTTAATGCAAGATCAGAAACCGTAGAAGAAAAAAAATTATTTAGTGGAAGTTGGAAACATAAAAGGTGCCTAATACCTGCGAGCGGTTTTTTTGAAAAAAAATATCGTGTTCGAAAATCGAACTATGAGACTTTTTGGTTGGGTGGAATTTGGAGTAAGTGGACTTCACCAGATGGAGCAGAACTTGAGAGTTGCTGCGTTTTAACAACTGAACCAAATGATTTAATTAAACCTTTACATCACCGCATGCCTGTGATCGTCCCTAATGGATATGAAGAACAATGGACAGAGCAAGTTAAAGACGCAGATGAACTAAGAGGATTATTTGCAATCATGATGAGTTGGTCCCCTGATGGTTGGTTAGTAGAGGATGTAAAGAAAAAAGAAACTGATCAAATAAGTTTGTTTTAAATGGAACGCTTACTAATTCCACGGTTAGACTTATGGCTAAATCTTATTGGTTAATTAATTCAAATAGGTCAGAAGTTAAAAGATTTATGAAAAACGATAAGAGTATTGATGGAGTTTTTGAGTATATGTTTATAGATACTGGAAAAATAGTGGGGGGATTAGGAAACAAACCACCAGTAATGACAAATACAGTTTCTGTTGAAATAGATTTAGCTAGAGAAATTTATGAAAGATTACTTTCTAAGGGATGGAGGAAAATTGAAAAAAATTGGAATTAAACAGAGAGTTAGATCTGTGTGGAATAAATTACTGATGAAAATAATCTGAAATTCAATAATGAGAATATTAACTAAAAATTGACATCCGATCTAAAATATTATGAGATTATTAAATTATTTTTTTGTGCAGATAAAAATTAAACATCCGAAATGGCTACCAGAATAAATAAATATTTAAGTGAAGTCGGTTATTGTTCCAGAAGAGAAGCAGATAGATTAATCCTAGATGGAAAGGTAACCATTAATGGCAAAATTCCAGAAATTGGAACTAAAGTAGAAGATAGTGACCAAGTTGAAGTTAAAGGTCAAAGAATAGAAAAATCAAAGAGACAAAAAAACATATACTTAGCCTTTAATAAACCTGTAGGAATTGTTTGCACAACAGATAGAAAAGTAGAACCGGATAATGTAATAGATTTCATTAAATATCCTAAAAGAATTTTTCCCATCGGAAGATTGGATAAGCTCAGTGAGGGATTGATTTTTTTAACCAATGATGGAGATATCGTAAATAAAATTCTTAGAGCAAGAAATAATCATGAAAAAGAATACATTGTAAAAGTTAATCGTCCTATTAATAACGATTTTATTCAAAGCATGAGTAATGGAGTTGAAATATTAGGCACAATAACTAAAAATTGTTTCGTAAAACAATTGGGGCCAAGAAATTTTAAAATAATTCTCACACAGGGACTTAATCGCCAGATTAGAAGAATGTGTGAGGCTTTAGGATATAGAGTACAGTCATTAAAGCGTATAAGAATTATGAATATTAAGTTAGATGTGCCAACGGGAGAATATAGAGAACTTAGAAAAGAAGAACTCTTAGAATTAAATGAATTACTTGAAAACTCCTCTAAAACAAATGAGTAATCAAAAACCAATAAAAGTAATTGGGAGTTAAAGTTAATTGGCTGGCAAAAATCCAAGATTTATACGTTTCGACTTTGGAAGAAATAATTTAAATAGTATGAAACGCTTTCTACTTGCACCCCTATTAATTCCTAATTGAGTATTGTTTGACCACTTATTAAGAATTAGCAGCCTGAGATCTCTTTTTTATCTAATCTTCCTTATCTCTTCTCCAACCCTGAGCAGCTATTTTTTCCCAATATTCTCTAGCTGTATCTTTCTTTAATTCTTCTCTGGTTGGCATGAGAGGTGGCTCTTTCCCTATATAGAAGTAACCTTCCCAGAATCAATAAATATATATTTAAAAAAACTGATCTTTATTAGTTGCATTTTCGATAAAACTCTTTAGTCTTGAATCATTTGAATTAACCAATCAAAAAGACCTAGTCGTTTTTCTTTAAGGATAAAAGTCTACATCCCAACGCATCAGGCAATAACTTAATGGGTTATATCCATTACAATTCAAGAATTTGAATATTTTTACAGCGAAATGGTGGAAATTAGCATCATTGAAAAATGCCCAACCAAAATAAATAGCAAATGTAGTTACAACAAATGCAGCATACTGAAGCCAATGTGTTCCAGACTTATCTAAACCATTGTTGTCAAAATTAGAATTACTCATTTAAAGGATAGGATAAGCTATCCATCCAAATAAGGTGTAGTTAATAATGACAGCCATGAAACCTATCATTGCTAGCCTTCCATTTGTTCTTTCGGCAATATACCAATAGGTATTTGGCCATTCAAAATCATTCCCCATATTAGATTTTTGATCTTTTGAAATTGGGTCAACTTTGGGAGAATTGTCTTGATCAAGATAATAATTACTATCAGGATAAAAGCTTTCGCTTGAGAAGTTGTCTTTAAATTTATTCATCTTATTAGAAAATCAATTTAGACATATCTTAAAAAATAAAAAAGCTAAATAGGTTAAAAAGGGATTGCATCAACCAATTTTTTTTCAGCCCATTGGATAGAAACAAATCCACCAAGCACTTTCAAAGTGCCGTACACCCCATTAGCATTACTAGGTTTTTAAGCTATAGCTAATTTCTTACTTGATTTTGCGTGATATGTCCCGACAATTTTAGAAACATTTGACCACATTTAAAATAATGAAATTATTTATATCTTTCTAAGGCATAGAGTTAAAATTAAATTATTAAATTTACTTAAAATTGCCTGTTAAAGAACATCTCACTCATATATCAAATGTTCTCGTGATTGGGTGTGGGGGAGCTGGTCTAAGATCTGCTATTGAAATTAAAAAATCTGGTCTCAATGTATGTATCCTAGGGAAAAGACCGAAGACAGATGCTCATACCGTTTTAGCAGCAGGAGGTATTAATGCTGCTTTAGGCAACCTAGATAAAGAAGACACATGGGAACAGCATTTTGTTGATACTTATTTAGAGGGGTATGGTATTGGTGATCCTTTAAAAGTTGAAATAATGGCTAAAGAATCCCCATTTTTAGTAAAAGAAATAGATAAATGGGGGGCTAACTTTGCAAAATTAAAAAATGGTGAACTCGATCAAAGATTTTTTGGTGCACATAAATATCGTAGAACTTGTTATTCAGGTGATTTTACTGGATTATCAATTTTAAAAACTCTCTTAAAAAAATCAGATGATTTAAAGATTCCTATTTATGACAATCAATATGTTACTGAATTATTGATTAGGGAAAATACCTGCTTTGGAGCAATGTCGTTTAACTTGTCTACTTCAGAGAGGACTGTGCACTTAGCAGATGCAGTTATTTTATGTACGGGAGGGCATACAAGATTATGGAAAAAAAGTTCATCTAGAAAAAATGAAAATACAGGTGATGGTTATTATTTAAGTCTAAAAGGAGGATGTGAATTAATAGATATGGAAATGGTACAATTCCACCCTTCTGGAATGGTCTTACCCGAGGAAATTGAAGGAACTTTGGTTACTGAAGCTGTAAGAGGTGAGGGTGGAAAGTTACTAAATAATAAAGGTGAAAGATTTATGAAAGAATATGATCCGAAAAGGATGGAATTATCAACAAGAGATAGAGTAGCAATTGCTAACTATACAGAAATAATTGAAGGCAGAGGAACAAAAAATGGGGGTGTTTTTCTTGATATAAGCCATAAAAGTAAAGAGTTTATTGTTGAAAAGCTGCCAAGCATATATAGACAATTTCTTGAAACCCAAATGCTTGATATTTCAAAGTCGCCAATGGAAGTTGCACCAACTGCTCACTATTCTATGGGTGGAATTTTAGTTAATCCAGAGAATTTATCTACTTCTGTAGAAGGTCTTTTTGCCGCTGGTGAAGTTGCAGGAGGACTTCACGGAGCTAATCGATTGGGTGGTAATTCTTTGGCAGAAATTATTATTTTTGGAAGACGTGCGGGCATTGCAGCTTCAAAATATTCAAAAAATAAAGATCATCAAATGAGATCAAATAAAGCCATCGCCATTGCACATGAAAACATTAATAAGTTTATTAAAAATGGTAATGAATTAGTGGGGCCTCTTCAAAATGAATTGCGATTAATAATGTGGAAATATTGTGGGGTTATTAAAAATGAGACATTACTTTTAGAGGGGTTATCAAAAATTGAAAGTATAAAAAGAAAACTCAGTGACGTTGATGTAAGAATCGATCAATATAATTGCGAAGATCTAGCATTGATTTTTGATTTGCAATCTTCTTTGTTGAGTGCAAAAGCGTCAATTGTTTCGGCATTACAAAGAAATGAGAGTAGGGGCGCACATCAAAGAAGTGATTTCCCATTACTAGACCCCTCATTTCAATTTAATTGCGCAGTAAGGTTGGATGATGATAATAATTTAAAAATTTATAAAGTACCTATAAAGGAACTAAATAACCAACAAAAAACAATTGTTGCAAATGCAAAAAGAGAAGAGGATATCAGAAATAAACTGCTTGAGTAATGTGATTATTTAATTCTAAATTAAAGGATTAATTACGTTAATTATAAAAAATTTAAATGAATAAAAAATAAATTCTTAACCACTATTTGACCTCAATTTGAGTGGTCATATTTTGCAATAAAACAGAAAGGCTGGGAAACCTTTCTATGCCTTGGTCTTTAAGAGTCGGAGCGACAGGATTCGAAACTGCGACTTAGTGCTTTACCTTAACTAGGCGGGACATTTGATATTTTTTTTGAAAGTCGATCTACAATAACAGGCAATTAAAACTATTTATTTTCTATAATTGTTTTTTTTGCTAGTAATAGAAAGCCAATAAAACTTAAAAAATAAAATGCTTTATGTTCAGCATTGGTCATTTAAGGCCGGATTTCATCAAAAAGGTGCAGAAAAATTTCTTGGTGGTGGAGGAGATTATCCTGGAGTTGAGATGATTGGAAGATATCATGCACCCGGTTCTTTAGAGGGATGGATAGTTTTAAAGACTGATGATCCAAAAGCAATATATCAACATGCCGCTGAATGGGGTGAATTTCTCAATTGGGAAACCACACCTGTGTTTACTGATGAAGAAGCTGGTCCAATAGTTGCTAAAGTCTACTCATAAATCGATATTGAAAGTTGATTTAAAATAAGGGGCAATTAGCTCCTTTTTTTAATGAACACTCTGATCATCTCAACTTATAGCCGTACATTTGAAGAATTTAAAAATGATCTAACGACATTATTCCTTGAAGAAATGTGCAAAGAGTTTGTAAATGATTATGAGTTTGTAAAGTCAATGAACACAAATCTCATTTATTAATGAATTGTACCGACTAAGAAAAATTAGGTGCTGAGATAGAATCTCCTCTAGAAAAGGAATGGGATAAAAAAATAATTGTAAGGATGCCGTATATTCGATCAAACTTGTTTCGGAAATATAACGTTTACTAATTTTCTATAACACCTGCTACTTTCCTTTCCGCTAGTCGTTTTTTTAGAATTGAATAATTTTGTGAAGCCCATTTTCGAGAAACATCAAATTCAACATCTAAATTCTCTATGAGTAATTTGCCAATTTTAAATACTTCTACAAAGCCTAGATAAATTATTACCAGCAACTTAGTTATGTTTACTGCAACAGTTGCTATCTTTTCAATTTTTTGATCTTGCATCTGAATTTATTAAAGCTCACTAAAATTACCAGTTGAAAGAAATTATGCAAGATTTATGCCTTAAGATACTTTTGCAATTCGGTGAAAACTCAATCGGGGCAACAGGATTCTAACCTTTGACCTAGTGCTCCCAAAGGACTCGATCGGTCAAATGAGATTTCCTTTAATTCCAATTCATGATTTTAATTGTCTACAGATAGTTGAATAATTTTGGGACTAAATATAAAAATATCTTCGTAGATAATATAAGGTTTTTAATGACTCCAGCTACCCCCTATGACCAATTATCCTATTTTGATAAGGCTTGTCCGCAAAATATTAGTTAAGAAAAATTTAACTAGCATTTGATACTAGAGATTGATTTATTTAATCAATAAAAATTTGAGAGCTGGGATATAGTTTTAGGAAATTACGAGAAAAAATTTTGGAATCCTTTGATTACTACGAATACCTAAATTCAATATCATTTCATCCACCTGTAATGATAATAACTACATTAGTATTCTTTTATATAAGAAGAAAATTTTTGTTAGCTGGCAAAAAACATTAGCAATCTATTTAATATTTATATTTTTGACTGAGTCAAAAATTAAATAAACGAAGCAAGTAATGAAAACAATTACGTATATAGATTCCATTTAACTTATTGTTGTTATTGAACTGCTCAATCCATAAGTAAGAAAAATAAAACTAGCAAAAGTAACTCCAATCATTACTGTTGTGTAGAGTTTATTTAGTGTGAAATTATTAGTTGATGAGAAATCTGCCACAACTAAATTTTTCATTGAATATTTGTCTCTACTTTTGAAATTGTTGCTGTTTACCAAACTGCCTAAAATTGGATCTGTTGAAACATTTATTTCTTGATTGATAACAGAATTTAAACCTTTATCTTCATTAAAGAATTTTGGAAACATATAAGTATGCCATAACGCTATTACTGCTACCCAAAAAACCACGCTTACTCCTGCTAACCCAAAAAGTAGAAATCTAAAAGTATCCATATTTTTATACCTGATATTTAATTTAATTTAAATCTACATCAAACTAATATATTTAAATATTTAAATTTAGAAAATATACTTCAATAAAATCAATTAATCATAATTAATTGTGATTAATGATTAAAAATAATGTTATTAAGTGATTTTGTATAAATATAAGTTAATGATTTAATCAATTATTAATTTAAAAAGGGCACAATAATTACCAAATTTATTATTTTTAAAGAAATGGATTTTAGAGTCGTACTAGTTATTACACCAATAGTATTTTCATGGATATTTACAGTATTTTGGTTAGGTAGATGGGATGTATTTAGATTGACGCCACTTGGACTACCAAAAAAGGGAGTAGCACCTTTCAAAAACTATCAAGTATGGGATGATACTGCACTAGTTCCTGCGACTGGCAGACCAGCAGAAGGTTATCCAGTATTTACCGTAAGAACCGCAGCAGTTAATGCCCTAGGCATTCCTACTGTTTTCTTCCTTGGAGCAATATTGGCAATGCAGTTTAAATCTTATTAATAGGAAATTTTGATGGATATTAGATTTTTAATTGTTGGAGCACCATTTTTAATCGCATTTTTTTATACCTTATTTTGGCTAAAAAAATGGGGTGCTTTTAATTCTCCGAATAATAATTTGCCAAAAAATATTTCTCATAAAAATGATTTAATAGAACAAAGTTATATTTTAGAGAATATCTTTTTAACAAAAAATTAATCAAATTTTTCTTACCCCAAATTAATACCTTGTCATGATTCCAATAGAACAGTATTTATTTTTTGCAGTATCTCTTTATGCATTTTTTTATCTTTCAATAACTATAGTCAGTGCATTAATTACCTTTTCCTAAGCAATAATCACATAAAATATTAAACACATATTTGTATAAAATTAATCTTCCTGTATTTTAAAACTCATTATATAAATATATAAGTAGATATTAGGGCAATCTACTAGCCGCTAGCTTTGATAAAGCGGTTCGTAATGAGAACCTCCCTTTGACCTCATTTTCTTTTTCGCAATCTTAGAAAATGAGGTTTAAATATTTTTTTAATAGTCTTGAATATTAAATTTAACTCTTAATAAAAACTCTAAATTATTAAATATTAAACCTTCTTATGTATATTATTTACTTTTTAAAAAAGAGTTTTTTATTTATAAAGAATATGTAGATATTTGGCGAATCTGCAACGGTATAGATTCCGTCTTTATGAACCTAGCCAACGAAAATATTCCTAACTACGTTTTAGTTATTTTAGTAGTTAGGAATATTTTTATTTATTACACCTTTTAAAGTAAATTTTTCTGAAAATCAAATGATCAATAAATCAAGTAAGGAATCTACATTAGAAAAAATTTATAAGAATCTGGAATCTGGAATGCCAGAGAATAAATCTATCAAAGAGTATGCTCTGCCTAATGCGAGACAATGGCTTGGTGGAAGATTCGTTGCTATATGGGTTTTACCTATTTATTTTTTAAGAAAAATTGCAAAGTTTTCTGCTTCCTCTGCATTTATAAAACCATATTCTCCAAATAAAAATGGGCCATCTTATAAGCAACCAGAAACCCTATTTACTTCTTTAAGAAGTGTTTTCAGGGGTGAAGATCATTTAAGATTTTTTGATCATAGATTTATTGGTATTTGGGTATTGCCTATTGCTTTGACTGGAATTGTTTTTGAAATCTTATTAATAGCTCCTACTAATAACACTTCACCTTTCAATTAAGCCTTTTTGACCGCAATCATTGTGGTCATAATATGGGCATTAAAAAAAAGAAAGGCTGAGGAACTTTTCTAGAACTTGGATTGTTAGAGTCGGTGCGAAATGATTCGAACCTGTGACCTAGTGTTTCCAAAGCACTCGATCAGCAAATTGCGACAGCACCCAAGAAAACAAAGTCATGCCATAACTTTAGTTTGAAATATAGGCAGCCATAATGAGTCTCAAGAAATGCTTTAAATAGAGCAAAGTATTGCACAGTTAAGCATTTGATCGCCCAGGGATCGCCCGCTTAAGATCTAGTGTCATAAAGACACTAATAATTCTTTATGCCCTAATCATTCTCACGATTTGGTTCTCAGTAATAAATATGCATACCCAATTGAAAATTAAACAAAAAAAAAGCCCCCAAAAAGGGGGCTTGTAAATTTAAGAACTTTAAGCTTAACCGATAGCTGGAGCTGAAAGAGCTACTGTTGTAGACTCAGCTGCTGCTAGATCAAGTGGGAAGTTGTGAGCGTTACGCTCGTGCATTACTTCCATACCTAGGTTTGCTCTGTTAAGAACGTCACCCCATGTAGGAACAATCTTACCGTTTGCATCAACAACTGACTGGTTGAAGTTGAAACCGTTAAGGTTGAATGCCATTGTGCAGATACCCATTGAAGTTAACCATACACAAACAACTGGGAATACAGCTAGGAAGAAGTGAAGACTTCTGCTGTTGTTGAATGAAGCATATTGGAAGATCAAACGACCGAAGTAGCCATGAGCTGCAACGATGTTATATGTTTCTTCTTCTTGTCCGAACTTGTAACCATAGTTCTGAGACTCTGTCTCAGTTGTTTCTCTGATTAGAGATGAAGTAACAAGTGAACCGTGCATAGCTGAGAATAAAGATCCTCCGAACATACCAGCAACACCAGCCATGTGGAATGGGTGCATAAGAATGTTGTGCTCTGCCTGGAAAACAAACATGAAGTTGAATGTTCCAGAGATACCTAAAGGCATTCCGTCAGAGAATGAACCTTGACCGAATGGGTATACAAGAAATACTGCGAAAGCTGCTGAAACTGGTGCAGAGTATGCAACACAGATCCAAGGACGCATACCTAAACGGTATGAAAGCTCCCACTGTCTTCCCATGTATGCTGAGATACCAATTAGGAAGTGGAAAATTACAAGCTGGTAAGGACCACCGTTGTATAACCACTCATCTACAGTAGCTGCTTCCCAAATTGGGTAGAAGTGTAGACCAATAGCGTTAGATGAAGGAACAACTGCACCTGAGATGATGTTGTTTCCATATAGGAATGAACCAGCAACTGGCTCTCTAATTCCGTCGATGTCTACTGGTGGTGCTGCGATGAATGCAACGATGAAGCAAGCCGCTGCTGTAAGAAGGCATGGAATCATTAAGACGCCGAACCAACCAACATAAATTCTGTTGTTAGTTGATGTTACCCACTCACAAAACTGTGGCCAACCTTTTAACAGCGAAGAACGCTGCTGCTGAATAGTTGTCATGAGTTCGTTATGTTATTGCCTCTATACGAGACGTTTAAGTAAGAACGGATTAAATATTCCGTCCCAGTAAGCATAGTCCAAAAATTCAATAAATGAGCGGAGTAAATCTTATGCCATTGATAAATTATGCTTATTAATTAAATGCATTATTTAAATTTTATTTTTATTGAATAATTGCTCAATTAAAATCGAAATACTTTTAATAAGTTCAACTTATAGAGGGTATGAGGGTAAGTAATTATACTCACACTTGTAATTTTCTTTTACTAGATTCATTTCAAGATTGCATTAGTAAGCGTCTTAGCTAAACAACCAACCAAACAAATGAACGAAACAAAAACAGTTGAGAAGGAAAAAATCGTAGCTGAGAAGCTTAACGGTAGATTTGCGATGATTGGCTTTATTGCACTTATTGGCGCATATCTAACAACAGGACAAATTATTCCAGGATTTGTATAAATGGATTTTATATCTAAAAGACAAGGATATGTACCCCTTAAGTTGGTTCCTTACATATTTTTTGTTGCAGTTGTTTTAAGCATCACAACAACAACTACATTCGTATAGTTTTTTAAAACTTAGATCGTCATGAAAGTCAGCCAGTAGGGGATACAGGCTGACTTTTTTAATGGTTTATGGACTGACTGCTATGAAAGGCAGCAGGGTAGAAACTTTTGAGGCTGCAAGAAAAGAATAAAAACAACTACTAGATGAGGGTTGGGAAAAGACCTCAATTTTTAATTCTTATTTTTAGTTATAGCGGGCGATGCACCATGCAAAGTTATGCAAGGTATAGCAAATGATCGCCCAGAGATCGCCCAGAGGATAATTGAGAATCTTGAGAAGTCAATCGGGGCGACAGGATTCGAACCTGCGACCTAGTGCTCCCAAAGCACTTCCCCACCTATCGCAAGCACTAGCGTTTCGAGCTATATCTGGATTCTTGCGTGGTGTCGCGTTGTTTGTCCTGACTATTTAAGCAACATTTGACCACTTTTTGACCACTTTTTTAGGATAAGTAGCCCTAGCTCTTTTTTATCTATTTCTTTCAACTATTCTAAAATTCATATCTATAGCTCCTTTTCTTAAAGGAATTAATTCTTGATATGGTCCTTCATAACAATCAATTACTGCTTGTTTACTTGGAAATTTCGAAAGCACAGAAAACGGACCATCATAACCCTCTCTAACATCAGTCTCGAAGTCAACTGATAGTGTCTTTGCTCCGCAACCTTTAACAACAACATCATTTACTGCTTCAAAGTATTTACCTGCTTGTTCTGGATTTGTAATCCTGCCAGAAATCATTACGTAACCAGCATTCTTGTCTTTTGGGACTTTATAACCAATTGCAAGCCCAGCAATGCAAGCAATTAAACCCGTTAAAATAGTTTTTTTCATTAATGATTTTGATTTTTATAAATGTTATTCGATTATCTCTAAGTTGGCTGTCATTTTTTTAACTATCAGCAGTGCAGGTAGTAAGCGTTTCATAAAAAACAGCTAATGAATATTGATTTTATTTAGGATATAAAAAAATTGGGGAGGATTAAATGTCTATTATTACCGACAATACAGTTTTAGTACATATTTACAGCGGTTTAGAATCCAAAAATAAAATAACTTTAGGTTTATTGGTTGCCCTTACTGCAGAAAAAAACGATCATAAAGTAACACTTTTTCTTGCAGGAGACGGAGTACAAATATTAAATTGCAAAAAAGCTGGCGAAATAGTTGGTCAAGGTACTGGAGATTTATACGAACATCTTCAAAATTTAAAGAATTCAAAAATTACCATATATGTCTCAGGAATGTCTGCTAAATCTAGGGGTTACGATGAGAAGCTTCTAGATGGATACACTGCAGAGTTTGTTATGCCAGATGTTCTAGTTGAAGAATCAATTAAAGCGGATAGCGTACTTTGCTATTAAAAAAGGAGCTTATTACCCCTTATTTTAGATCGACTGTCAATCAATAAATATATGTAAAGAATTCAATTTTTTAAATATTTCGAAAGATATTTAATACTATGCTGCCTTGATTTTATAAATAAATTTTGAAACACTTTATTTCTTTTCTTCCTTTTTTTTTCATGTCAATTCTTTCGTTAAGTTGTTCAAATAAACCCGCCGAAAAAGAAATGAAAATGCCAATGTTATTTGATACAAAAGAACAGGCTGAAAAAGAAGCTTATAAATTTGACTGTGAAGGCGCTCATCAAATGGGAGATAAATGGATGCCATGCAGTAAGCATGAACATAATCATTAAAAAAAGAGGGTTTTATCTCTCCAATTTTAGATCGACTATCAAGCTATTAATAATTAATTAATTTTCTTTTTCCATCTCTATTTTCTACTCTATTTATTCTTAACCCAATAAACAGAGCCCATATAAGTGCAAAGGCAATTGGTAAGAAAATGATTGCAAGTTTCATCATTTTTTTAAATCCTGTTATTTGCTCAAAATAATAACTTTTAAATGAATAACAAAATATAGGTACTTTATCTAAAAAGTAGGGTCGAGGTTAGATCGACTGTTAATCAAATTTGACCACTATTTGACCACATTTCGAGTGGTCATATTTTTGCAATAAAAAAGCGAGTTGGGAGACTCGCTAGTATGACTTGGTTTTTAAGAGTCGGGGCGACAGGATTCGAACCTGCGACCTAGTGCTCCCAAAGCACTCGATCTATTAAATGAGATTTATCAATATTTTCCTGCTATAACTAGGGTTTAGGTTAGTGGTACAAATGAGTTTGAGTCTCAATGTTGTACAAAGTACATACTCCTACATACTTAATACATATGCTCAGCTCCCCCTGTAGCTCCCCCCTATCCGACCTAGTGCCTCTTATGAAGTAGGTCGATGAAATGATTTCATTGATCATCTTTTGGATTTAGAAAAGGTCTTATTTTATTCTTCACTTCATTAAGTGGTTTTTCAATAAAATCAGGTTTTTTTAAGACTGCAAGAATAATCCAACCTGCACTAATAGCAAGAACCATCATTAAATAGGCAAACCCATAAATCATAAATAACTTGATTAATTTGCTTTTATTATGCTTCTTTTTTGACTTCTAAAGAGGGTTCGATGCTTTCCTCTTTTTTAAACGTTTCCTTTTCCTGAATAATTAATTTATTTTTGGTTCTTCCAAAATCATCCTTACCTGAAATAAAAAAAATAAGAGCACTAATAAAAAAAAGTGCAAAAAGCAAAACTTCCATACGCTAATACCATTTAATTAAATCCAAACTAGTTGAGAGGTCTAATTTTAATCAATATCAAATAATACAAGTCACGGTAAATTTCGTGCGATTAAATTTAAAATATAAAATCCTTTTATATCAATCTATTTCAATAGATAATAACCTTAAAGTGTTATTTTTTTACTTTGGCAAATATTTAATAAGTATTATTTTGTGATTAAAAATTTTGATTTTTATTGTTTTATATACAATCTGGCCATTTAATCTTTATATTTAAGAATGCTTTTTTCTGCTTTATTATATAAATTTTGAACTTGAATAAATCTTTGAAGATATTTAGGGTTATTTAGTAATTGATTTATTGAAAATGCTAGGAACAATTAAAGATCCAACTTTATTTCTACTTTTGAGTAGTGTTGGAATTTTACTATTTGGCTCAATTGGATATGGGATTTATACAACAGTTGGACCATCATCTTATAAGTTAAGAGACACCATTAAAGAGCATGCAAGGATGCATGAATTAGGTATTGCTCATGGTCACAATCATCACAACCATAATGAGGCAGAACATATTCACTGAGTAGATATAAATGTATTTATATTTTTTTGATGCAGAATTAACAACAGAATTCTTCTTCATAGCAATCCTTTCTGGAGCATTATTATCATTCTTTATTTTTCTATTATTTTGGTTGACTAATCAAAATGCCATTTTTACAAAGCAATAAATTTAAACTAAAAAAATCTCAAAAACGTCACTCAATAGTTTGAATAACTAAAACTTGCTACATTTTTAACGCATTTTTGTGTCAGGTGAATCATTTGATACAACCATATCTCGACATCTGTTTACATTAAGTAATATTTAGGAACCAGTTCTTTAATTAACAATGGATTCAAATAAAGATATTCTCAACAGAGCCATTGGAAGACCAGCAATGATGGCTTTCATGATCTTAGTGGGGACATATTTAACAACAGGCCAGCTTATCCCAGGAGTTTTTTAAATGGAAAATAAAAATCAATCAAGAAATATTGATCCTCAAAAAATAAGAGCAGAGAATTTAAATGGCAGATTTGCTCTCGTCGGTCTAATTGCTTTAGTGGGAGCATACATAACAACTGGACAAATCGTTCCTGGAGTTATTTAAAATATTCATCTTTAATTTCTTCAAGATATCTTGTTATGGAACACGAGAAATTACGCAGAATCAGGTAAAAAGCTTTTACATCCCGCAAAAAAAATGGCAAAACCCACTAACGAACTTAAATCAACTCCCTTCACAGAAGTGATAGAACTAGAAAGGATAGTAACTCCTGATGAAGAAAAGAGAGTTGATCATATTTTTGTAAGAAGAAAGAAAATTTGTACTCGTCATCCTGAGGGCTTCGAGACGGAAGAGATTGCGAGATTTGATATTGCCTGGCCTGAAGAATCTAAAGAGGAATTAAAGGAGTTAACCGAAGAAAAAGAAGAGATTAAAATCAGCACTGATTGAATATTTCAAATAAATTACTTTATGTATAATGAGTAATTTTTTTATGGAATATTTAACTAATCTTTGGAATAATCAACCAAATATACTTATTGGAGGAGGTTTAGCAATATTAGTACTGTTAGGAATTTATATAAAATTACTCGATATTTATCAGTGAAAATTAACTCGCAAGGGTGGAGCTTAATTTTTAGTATGGGAGCAATTATGTGGTTATTGCTTATTTAATGGAAGAAGAAAGAAAAAAACTGGAAAAGATGTATCAAGAGCTAAACGAAGAAGATACAAATATAAAGAAATGGAATCAGGCGCTCATTCCAAAAGCAATATTATTATTCCCTCCAATAGCTTTTGCTTTAACTTTTTTAAAAATAAATACTGATAAATCATTAATAGATTTACTTGGATTTGTTGCTATGGGATGTTTATTAGTTTCAGGAGGTATTTTTTTAAATTATCTTTTATCTAAAGGCAAGTAATGGAGAGATTTATTCTTATAAATAATGAAAGAAATAGGATAAAAGTATTTGAACCATTTGAAGATGTATCGAAGCCTAGTCCTAGTATTGATGCAATGATGATTAGTTATGGATGTGTTTATAAGCGAGCTAGTAAACCAGTTATGAAAGGAAGCAGAGTTGAAACTATCGAAGCAGCTCGGAAGGAATACAAACAACTACTGGATGAGGGGTGGAAGAAAACAAGTATCTTCAGGAGCTATTTCTAGGCACTAAATACATCAAAGTACATCCTATGAGCTCCCCCTACAGCTCCCCTTTCTCACTTTGAGACATAAACATAAAAAAAGAGAGTTTGGGTAACTCTCTAGTATGACTTGGTTTTTAAGAGTCGGGGCGACAGGATTCGAACCTGCGACCTAGTGCTCCCAAAGCACTTCCCACCCCATTGCAAGCACTAGCGTTTCAAGCTATATCTATTTTTTTGCTTAGTTCTGCGTAGTTTGTCCTGACAATTCAAACAATATTTGTCCACTATTTGTCCACTTTATATATTTATGCGAAGGATTTTTATTGATTTCTGCGTTAATAATTTAGAGACATTTAAAACCTTTATGAAAAATTTTTCATTTTTAATTTTGGCATTAGCCTTTTTTATCGCATTACCTTCTTATTCCAATCCAACTTTTGAGAAAAATAGTTTTATTAAGATGCGCAAGCGATTTCAAAAGATCGATAAGAATGGAGATGGACTTCTTTCTAAAGGCGAGATGATAGAAGCTCATCGTGATCGTATAGATAAACTATTTTTGAATTTTGATAAGAATGCTGATGGCAAGTTATCAAAAAAAGAACTACGAGCAGTTAAGCAAGAAATGAAAAAAAGGATATATAAATTTAGAAATGAAGGGAATTAAAGAATGTCTACAGACCTTAGTGCTTATATGCTCAAAGTCGCAAAGGGTGATAAGGCAGCTTTCCGATTCATTGCAAATTCTTTAGGATACAAAATGCATGCCACAGCAATTAAGATTTTAGGTTCATCGCATTCTGAGGATGCAGAAGATGTAGTACAAATTTCTTTAATTAAAGTATGGCAATCAGCTCCTAATTGGGTAAATAAAGGAAGTGTAGAAGGGTATATTCATAAAATCGTTTTTTCAACTTGCATTGACTTTTTTAGAAGATATAAAAGTGCTGAAGAATTTAAAGATAATTATTCCAACTTAGAAATAATAAATAACAACTATACAACTAGTGAATTGAGAAAAATGCTTTTAAAAAATATTCAAAAACTTCCTCAAGATCAGGGAGAAGCCATTTTGCTACATTACTTTTCTGGCTATAAACAGAGAGAAGTGTCTAGGATCTTAAAAAAAAGTGACAAGGCAACTGAAAGCCTCATTATTCGCGCTCGCAAAAAGTTAAAAACTATTTTGCCAAAAAATATTTTGGAGGAATTTTTGGATGTCTAAATTACAAAAGGAACGTCTTAATCAAATGATTGAGAATGCACTTTCTTATAAACAAGAAGTAAAAAACATTAAATCTAATTCTTTACATAAAAGGCTTAAGGAATTAATTCTCAAGCCAAACGTTTATGGATTAACTTTTACCTCATTGATTATTTCTTGCATTTTTATTCCTCAATTATTGATATCTAGGAATATTGTGGATGTTAATGAAATTAATGATTTTGTGACTTATGGGATTATTGAGGACTTATAGTTTTAAATTTCATGAGGTCCTTAACTAGATCAAAAAAAATAATATTTTTTAAAAAATGATAATCTTTTATTAATCGAAAAAATAAGACACTCCTATTGCGGCTCTCCAATCAGAAAACTTTTGGTTTGATTCCCAAAGTTTTATTCCATATGAAACTTCAGCCTCAAGCTTAGACTCACTATCTTTCGTTGGACCTAGTTTTATGGAACTCTCTATTAATATTCCTTGCTGGTTTTGTTCATCAGGTTTAATAGTTATTGTTTGGCTATTTTCGAGATTAGTAATTGTTGCTGGCTTATTATTTAAATCCCAATCAACAATCCATCCAGCTTTAATTGTTGGAGTTAATATGAATTTCTCATAAACTTTAGCCTTTTTTGATATGGCAATCGAGATTTCTGTGAGAAGAAAATTATCTTTGTATTCGTTGTACTGAAGATTAAATGGATCACCTCCTGACTCTTTCCATTCATGATCTATATTTTGATTCCAGGTGCCACTTATTTCAGGATTAATGAGAAATCCATTTACCTCTTTTCTCTTGCCAATTGTTAGATCAAAAACATAAGAAGTTATGCTTTTATTCCCGCTCGCAGATCCACCAGCAAAGTCACCAACCGGAATAAGTCCGCGATTGTGTTTTCCACTAAAGCTAGTATTACTAAAAAGAAAATGCGAATAATTTTTTTCTGATTCTTTACCAATTACAATTCCAAAACCATTCCCTTTAGGTTTATATGTTCCTCCTCCTTGATCGAGGAAATCGACTTTAACAGAACCATTATTTCCAAATATAGAAATAAATTTATTTGAACCAACTTCATTAGTTAGACCAATAAGAAAACCATTATGATCACTTTTCCAATTCCCATATTCTCCAAAATTATTAGTATTGAAATCAAAAGGTGAGTTATTTCCACTAAATATTGACGTCCATATTGAAACCTTTTCTTTTTTATTATTTTTTGATTTCTTTTTAACTGCAGTTACGAGGTCGTTTTGATAAGCCTGAATAGCTTTTCCTCCTGTCGCAAATAAACTTTTCGGTAAAAAGTTTAGTGCCATTTTATAGTTGTTTTCTCTAGTATTTGATACTTCTAAGACTATATTTTTTGCCAACAACTCAATATCTTCATTTGGAATGCCAACATCAGGTATACCATTCTCAGTTGAGCAGTTGCCTATATACTGTGCCCAATTTTGAGCTCTATTATCATCAGTCCAAGTAAATTGACTAGAAGTAGAATTTTTCCATCTATGATGACGAACCATCGTTCTTGTGGGTTGGGTAACTTCATCTGAAAAATATGCAAATCTTACCCAATTGATGGAATTTTGTTCAAAATATTTATCAGACCATATCCTTGAAGCTTTATTATTTTCATTTTCTGTCCAA
The DNA here is from genome assembly GCF_000015645.1 of Prochlorococcus marinus str. AS9601. Taxonomy (NCBI): domain Bacteria; kingdom Bacillati; phylum Cyanobacteriota; class Cyanophyceae; order Synechococcales; family Prochlorococcaceae; genus Prochlorococcus; species Prochlorococcus marinus. Next base: position 1,050,498 of record NC_008816.1, on the reverse strand, counting down.
CTATTCCCTCCTTTTTTACCTGTATACCAAGGAGCATCTAAGTGTCCACTATTTAAAGAAAGCTCCTCCCATTTTCCATTATTCCAACCTATTATTCCGCATGTTAGACCAACGGTGATGTTAGTTTCATTGTTCGCAGCTATCGTCTTTTGAAAACTATAACCAGAAAAAATAGAAATTATTACTATATAAATTAAATTCTTAGATTGACCGCGCTTTATAAATGTGAAGAATTTTTTTGTCAATAAAATATCTTTAAGAATAACAATTCAGGTTCTTATTTATACATATTATTAGTATTTTTAAAATTTAGAATCATAAATTTTAGAAAATAAGATTTTTTATGAATATATTTGGATGGTAATTTGTCCACTATCTGTCCACTTAAGACGTGGACAAATTTTACCCAATAAAAAAGACAGGCTGGGGAACCTATCTATGACTTGGATTATTAGAGTCGGGGCGACAGGATTCGAACCTGCGACCTAGTGCTCCCAAAGCACCCGCGCTACCAAGCTGCGCCACGCCCCGCTCATAAGATCTTAGTTCATAACAGTCATCTATAAAAGACTAAATCTCTAAATTTTTTATAAAAAATCATTTTTGAGGCTTGAAAATGAGTTATATCACTATTTTGTCACTAAAAAAATATGTGTTTTGTCACTAGAAATTAGTCTTTGGTGGCGGCAGAAATTATCTCTGGCTTTGATTGAAAATTTAAAGCTATATTTTCTAATTTCATTAATCTCGATAAAAGTTTTTGATTTTGAGAAATTATCTCATCATTTTTAGCTTTTAAAATCTCATTATCTTTTTCAAGAATTGATATTTTTTCATCAATAATTGCCTTATCTTTCAAACCTATTTGAGTTGGTTTCAATGATTTACCTAACTTCCAAACAAATCCTGCTCTTGCGGAAAAAGTATCTTCAAAATCACCTGCGTAATCTTGACCAGGAATAGTCATAGATGCGGCATAATTAATTGACAGTTTTTCATTGACTTTAGATGCACAACCACCTGAAAATGCAAAATCACCTCCATGAGTTCCTGTCCCTAATCCACAAGCATGGTTGGTTTCGGTAGGAATAGTCGGTAAACCTGTAAGAGCGGCACTTAACGCTCCCACATTATTAATTGATTGCTCTACATCTCTGCCATCTATTAATAATTTACTCCCGTTCGTTATGTTTATTGGGACGACTTTCCCATCTGAGTTGGTCCCCCATAATTTTTTTTGTGATGAGGTTGTTTGGACGTGAAATGTTTTTTCTCCAAGACTATAAACTTCTAATGAACCATTACCACTCGCAGAGGGTACTTGTAAAATATGAGGAGCATTGGGGAATAAACTTTCATCAATTGTTCTCCAAGTATTTGTTTTCCAGTTATAAGCTTCTTGACCACTTTCATTGGTAATTATTACAAGCTCCCCGGAATTTGGATTTACGTAAGAGTTTCTTCCCGCTGAAGAAGGATCTGATCCGCCTAAATTTTTTTCAGTTAATAATGTCTTTTCTTTAGTTATTAAATCCACCCCATAAACCTTCAGCACATTATTTGTGGTATCAGACTCAAGGGAAAAAACATCAAATGCATAACTTGGATTTATAGAAAATAATCCTAAAAATGTTATTAATAATGTTTTTGAAAGTTTGTTCAAAAAAAAAATTCTCCATATTTGTCTGTTTTTATATTGCAAATGATTTGAAAAAAAATACTGATTTTATTAGGATTCGCAAATTATTTTAGAGGCACCCGCGCTACTAAAATTTTGTCGCTTTCCCTCGCTTTTTGGTTTGTAATAAAAGTAAGAAAGTCAGTTGATGCAATCGTTCTCGTTAATAAAAAGGGATGCTCTAAAGCACTCGAGCTATCAAGCTGCGCCCCGCCCCGCTCACAAGATCTTAGTTCATAACAGAAATCTATAGAAGCCTTAATTTCAAAAATATTTATAAAAAAGCAATTTTCAGGCTAAAAATGATTTTAGTTACTTTTTTCAGAATTAAAATAGTTTCATTGATCCTATAAATTAGTTTATCCAAATCAAGATATTACTTATTAGTTCGCTTTGAAATGTTTTTAATTTACGACATATTAAAAATGTGAATTGAAATCCATAAGGATATCCATCTGAATTGCTTTTGAGAATTTGAAGTATGAAAAAATTAGAAGATTTGATTCTCACTTATAAGGATTTTCCAAAAAAAGGGATTGAATTTAAGGACGTTCTCGAAATTCTTCAATATCCAGATATTTTTCAGGACATAATTTTAAAAATGTCTTCAAATCAATTCCTAAAAAAAGCTGAAGCAATAATTTCCATAGATGCGAGGGGATTTATTTTTGGTTCAGCAGTTGCTCTAGAATCATCTAAACCTATGATTGTGGCACGTAAACCTGGGAAACTACCAGGACAGTTATTAACAAGAGAATATGATTTGGAATATGGGAAAAATTCTCTTTCAATACAAGTTAATGCCCTGAAAAAATTTAATTCTTTTGTAATCGTAGATGATTTATTAGCTACAGGAGGAACAGTTAAATCTGTATCAAGGTTGATTCGTGATCAAAAGAAGAAAATATTGGGATTAATAACTGTTGTTGAATTGAAGAGTTTAAAAGGCAAATCTAAGTTGGATTTTCCAGTACACTCAATAGTTACCTTATAGAATCACAAAAGTGGAATTTTAAAAAAAGTATCTATTAGTGAGCTTTAGTAATTTGTCTATCAAGTAGAAAATTTTTAGTTTTTAGTAAAAATTTGAGAGATTGAATTTAGAAACCTTGTTATTTGAATTTATATGATTCCAACAGATCCAGCTGTAAAACCAACTGCAAGAAAAAAAACAAATTCTAATAGATCTCTTGGTAGTGAATTTACAAAAAGATTTAGATGAGTCATTTGACCTTGTGCTCCTCAGGTATTTAATTTTTAAAAAATATAACTAATTATTTTTTTTGTTGAGGGAAATAAAAGTCTTTTTTTCTTTTTTCTAAAGATTTCAGGAAAGTAAAGCTCCATAAGAAAATAATTTTCAAAATGCTAATAAAAATTATTTACCAAACTAATCTAAAGCTCAAATGTTATTTAAATGCTATATTTTTTCTATTAAATAAAAAAACTTTGAAGGTTTATGGATTATAAAAAGAAATCCCTAAATAAAATTAATCAAAAAGAAAGCTACGAGGAAATTGACACTAGGTTGGCCTCTGGGTGGTACGTTGATTCAATTGATAATAGAAAAAAGAAAAAATATAAAACAGAGAAAGTTACTTTTAAAATTTCGAAAAAAATATAAAATTAATCCTTTTGTTATTTCATCGCAAATAACGAAATCTTGATAAAATAATTTAGTAATTTTGATTGTGCAACTAAAAAAAGTGGCACTTTTTTTCATTATGTAGCAGTTAATACTTGATTTCGTATACCCAAATACACTATCTTGAGGTGTACTTTAAATTTCGTGTGAGGAAATTTATGAAGCTTTTTAAGAGCTTATTAGTTGCTCCTGCATCATTAGGCCTTCTTGCGCCTATGGCGGCAACTGCGAATGAAGTCACTATTAACGACTTCAATGCTGCAGAAGAAATTGCAGTTACAAATAGCCGTGTAGACGGTTTAGAAGCTAGACTAAACAACTTCGAAGCTGGCAGTTTCTCAGAAACAACTTCTGCATCCTTCAGCGTTGATGCTGTTTTAGGTGCTATCGACGGTGCAACTAGCGAAACAACAAGTCTTGACTACCAATTCAACATTGGTTTATCAACAAGTTTTACAGGTGAAGATTCACTAGATATTACTATTGACAGTGGTAATTCAGCAGCATCAGTTCTAAGTAAAGCAATGGGCTTCGACGAAGGAACTAAATTAAATGTTGATGGTGTAACTTACACATTCCCTGTTGGTGGAGCAACAATGATCGTTGGTGATGCAACTGACATCAGTGCTTCATTTACAGGAGCTTGTCTTTACAGTGCATTTACTGATTACACCCCAGACGACTGTGGAACAGGTAATTCTCTAGGTGTAACTGGTAAAGCTGTTACAGCATCTATAAGTTATGCATTTGATAATGGTTTCTCAGTAGCTGGTGGAATTTCTTCTCCTGAAGATGAAATCTTAGGTGATTCATCTGACATATACGGTCTTAATGCTGCTTATACAACAGACACTTACGGATTAGCTGTTGGATATTCTACTGATGATGGTGGAACAGGCGCTGAGACAACAACTTGGGGTTTCCAAGGTTACTACAGTTTTGATTTAGCAGACTTAAGTGTTGGTTACGAAACTCAAGATGATGGTTCAGATGATAAAACTGGATACTTCGTTGGTTTAACTTTCTCTGACGTTGGCCCTGGTACAGTAAACGTTGCTGCTGCAACTACAGGACTCTTTAAAGATACTGAGTCTGAGAAAATGATCTATGAAGCATCTTACTCTTATCCAGTAAATGATGGCATGACTATTACACCTGGTGTATTTATCGTAGAAGATACTACTGATGACACAGGCGTAGCTGTTAAAGCATCATTCTCTTTCTAATAACTTAGATTAGAAAAACTACACACAAAGAAAGATCTGCTATAAAGCAGATCTTTTTTTTTTAATTTCTAAAATTAATATTTTTTTTTAATACTTTCATTAACTATAATGTATAAAAAATTTAAATATATTGAAAAAAATTGACTTATTAAAAAAAATTGAAGAAGCAAAAATAAAACATAAAGCAGGGAACTCTTTAGAGGCAAATCAGATATTTCAAGAGTTATTAAAATCAAATAATGATTCTTTTGATTTACTTTACGCTTATGGGTTGTTTTGTAGAGATTTAAAAAATTTTAATTTAGCAAAAAGAGTATTTCTCAATCTAATTAATAAATTCTCATCATCAATTAATTCTTATATTTTATTAGCTGAAATATTAAAAATTGAGAACAAATTCAATGATGCAGAAAGGGTACTGCAAAAGGCAATAAAAATTAATCCTAATCATGGAGATTTACTTTATAATCTTTCTCTTTTGTACTTTACATTGAGAAACTTTGATTATGCACTAGATTATATAGATAAAGCTATTAAAGTATCGATAAATAATGATATTTATAAACTTTTAAAGTCTGAGATTTATATCAATAAATTCAATATTGATGAAGCATTGTATATCTTGGAAAATCTAAATAATAAAAATAGAATTAAAAAAGATAAAAATAAAGAAATAAGAATAAATATTCTTCTAGCCAATGCATTCCTAAAAAAAAGGAAGTACGAAGAAGCAGAAACAATTCTTTTAAAATTGACCAAAAAATATCAAGGATTGGAATTGGCTTATTTAAATTTAAGTATTCTGTATAAGGATAAGAATCAATTAAGTAAAAGTATACAAATACTAAAAAAGGGAATAAACCTATCTCCCAATTTCATGCCTTTTTATAAAAATTTAGCAAGTTTCTATAGAAATTCAGGACAGCTTAAACTTGCTATTGAGACTAACTTATTTATTATTTCTAGAAATAAATTTGACTTCAATAGTTTTTATGAATTATCTGGGATTTATGATTTTAAGAATCATAAAAATGAATTAGATTTTTTATTAAATACTAAACTTGAGAATCTTAATCCAAACTCAAAGATATACGCAGCTTTTGCAATCTCAAATTTGCTGCACAAACAAGGAAAATTTAAAGAAAGTGCAAAATATCTAAAAATCGCCAATGACGAAGGCATGAAGTATAAAAAATCTGACTCAAGTTTGAAGATTAAACATACTGAATCTTATAGATCACTAAAAATCAAAAAATCAAAAAATAAATATTTGAAGAATTCTTCTAATTATGTCTTTATTGTTGGCATGCCAAGATCAGGAAGTACTTTACTGGAAAACATATTAAGTTTAAATTCTGAAGTAACTGATATGGGCGAGGTTAGCTTTTTAGAGGAATCCATCAAGGAAGCTAAAGATTTTGAAGAAATATATGATTTATATGAAAAAAAAGTTATTAATCAATTTAAATCCGCTACCTTTTACACCGATAAAAGTTTATTTAATTATATGTATATTGCCATTATTTCTAATTTTTTTCCTAAAGCAAAAATAATAAATTGCATAAGAAACCCTCTCGATAATATTTTATCCATTTATAGAGCAAACTTTTTAAATCAGTCATTCTCTTTCTCTTTATCTGATATTTCTTGTTTATATAAACACTATTTTGAAACTATGGAGGAATATAAAATTAAATATGGTGTAAATATTTATGATTATTACTATGAAGACTTAATTGAAAATCCCAATAATGTAATACCTAGGATAATAAATTGGCTTGGTTGGGATTGGGACGAAAAATATCTTTCTCCCCATCAAAACAAAAGAAATGTACACACCGCAAGTAGCGCTCAAATAAGAAAGAAATTTTATTCTTCTTCTATAGGAATTTGGAAAGAATATAAGGAACTTTTGGAACCTGCAATAGAAATTATTAAAACAAATAAACTTCTTGCAGAAAAGATTTCTAGGTGAAGAGAGTGTTTTAGTAATAACCGGCTCGGATTTTGTCTACTGGAGGTTGTAAATTCTTGGCAAATAGATTACCTTTAAAATACCTTAAATTGTGTGAGGAATTTTATGAAGCTTTTTAAAAGCTTGTTAGTAGCTCCAGCAACTATTGGTCTACTAGCTCCATTATCTACGTTTGCTGGCGAGGCAGACCTAAATAATATCTCAAAATACTCTGATCTAGAGCATATTGATCTAGCCAATGCTTTTGTAAATGATGAACTAAATCATGACTCTTTACTTGCAGGTGGAGAAGGTTTAGTTGATGATCATAGTCATGATGGCAGTTTCTCAGAAACAACTTCTGCATCCTTCAGCGTTGATGCTGTTTTAGGTGCTATCGACGGTGCAACTAGCGAAACAACAAGTCTTGACTACCAATTCAACATTGGTTTATCAACAAGTTTTACAGGTGAAGATTCACTAGATATTACTATTGACAGTGGTAATTCAGCAGCATCAGTTCTAAGTAAAGCAATGGGCTTCGACGAAGGAACTAAATTAAATGTTGATGGTGTAACTTACACATTCCCTGTTGGTGGAGCAACAATGATCGTTGGTGATGCAACTGACATCAGTGCTTCATTTACAGGAGCTTGTCTTTACAGTGCATTTACTGATTACACCCCAGACGACTGTGGAACAGGTAATTCTCTAGGTGTAACTGGTAAAGCTGTTACAGCATCTATAAGTTATGCATTTGATAATGGTTTCTCAGTAGCTGGTGGAATTTCTTCTCCTGAAGATGAAATCTTAGGTGATTCATCTGACATATACGGTCTTAATGCTGCTTATACAACAGACACTTACGGATTAGCTGTTGGATATTCTACTGATGATGGTGGAACAGGCGCTGAGACAACAACTTGGGGTTTCCAAGGTTACTACAGTTTTGATTTAGCAGACTTAAGTGTTGGTTACGAAACTCAAGATGATGGTTCAGATGATAAAACTGGATACTTCGTTGGTTTAACTTTCTCTGACGTTGGCCCTGGTACAGTAAACGTTGCTGCTGCAACTACAGGACTCTTTAAAGATACTGAGTCTGAGAAAATGATCTATGAAGCATCTTACTCTTATCCAGTAAATGATGGCATGACTATTACACCTGGTGTATTTATCGTAGAAGATACTACTGATGACACAGGCGTAGCTGTTAAAGCATCATTCTCTTTCTAATAACTTAGATTAGAAAAACTACACACAAAGAAAGATCTGCTATAAAGCAGATCTTTTTTTTTTAATTAATTTAAGTAATTATTATCAAAAGATCATAAGTTTTAGATAAAAATGATACTTTTGATTTTTTGTGTTGCTTTAAATTTTAGTATTTATATAATTTATTTAAAACAGTAATGTTTATAGAGAAACCTATTTTTGAAATTGATAATTAAATGACTCCAATTTTTAAATGTTTGATATGTAGAAAGGATATAGAAAGATCAACAAAAACTTTTTGGAGTAAAAAAGGACACTTATTATGTTCTACATGTTTGGACAATATAGAAAAAAAACTATGAGTTAGTAAATATATTAAAAAAAGTCGAATTATACATACCTGAAAAAACAGGGAACTTTTCAGCCAAATAAACCTTAATCTAATATCAGTACCAAAAAATGTAAAAAGGTAAAACAGCCTTTTGTTAGTTTTTTTGACTATAAGCTAGTTTTCCTTGAGTATGAATTAAATATTAAATAGTATAAATTTGAAAAAAAAATCTTCAAGCATTTGGAATCAAAGTAAAATTATGATTCGTAAATAACTTGAAGAAAATTAGTTTTTGGTAATTCAATTAGGATAGATCAAATAATTGATGCTAATAATTGATATTTCTAAATTCTTTATGAATAGAATTTAAAACCAACCAGGTATGATTTGTCCAGTAGTTACATATGCGCCTACTGCTGCAACGAAACCTAACATTGCTGCCCAACCATTAAAACGTTCTGCTTCAGGTGTCATGATAAAAATGTAAAATGTATATGAATTATTGTAACAGGTATATTAAGCTTTGTAAAGTAATTTTTTAGTTTTTTTGAGAGATTTCAATATTAAGCAAAAATTATGCCTAGATTTTACATTCTTGTTGCAAAAACGTGTCAATTTATTTGGTTTGTCCAGTAATCATTGAAAAAAAAGAATTTTAATATTTTCGTAATAAGTTAATTGAAGTTATTAATGAAAATAAATAGTATTCTGTATTTTCTTCACAGCTTTATGAGTTTTAAAAATGCTTTATATTTTGAGAACCCTAATGTACATCCTAGATTTGTTTATCCACGAATTTGCTTGAAATTTATCTCGAGATCATTAAAAAGCAACATATCTCAATTAAGAAATAATCAAAATTTAAGATCTATTGTCTTTTACTTTTAAAAAGATGAACTCAATTAAAAATGTGGGTCGCCTGAGATTCGAACTCAGGACCAGCCGGTTAAAAGCCGGATGCTCTACCGCTGAGCTAGCGACCCATTTTGTAAAATTGAGTACATATGAAATTATCCCTTTTTAAGGTAAAAAAAACAACTTTTTATCTCAAGTTGAACAATAGAAAAACAATTCTTAACTAATGAAATAAAAAATTAAAATTTCTCTCTAAATTTACAGTTAAAAGTTAAAATAATCTAATAAATAATAAGATTTCTAAAATGCTCAGAACAATCGTAGTTTTTGCACCCATTATTGCGGCTTTAGCTTGGGTCATATTCAACATACAAAAACCAGCAAGAGAGCAATTCAATAGGGACTTTTTGGGCAAGGATTAATCCAATTTGTCATATAAACAAGTAATAATTATTGGAGCTGGTCTCGCAGGATCAGAAGCAGCTTGGCAAGTTGCAAGTTCTGGTGTTCCAGTTAAATTAGTTGAGATGAGGCCTATTAAATCAACTCCAGCTCATCATACAAGTGAATTTGGAGAATTGGTTTGTAGTAATAGCTTTGGAGCTCTAAGCCCTGATAGAGCTGCCGGTTTATTACAAAAAGAACTTAGAATTTTTAATTCATTGATAGTTCAAACAGCAGATAAATTTGCTGTTCCAGCTGGAGGCGCTTTGGCGGTTGATAGATCTAAATTCAGTATTGCTTTGACTGAAGCTTTATCTAATCATCCTTTAATTGAAATTAAGAGATTTGAACAATTAGATTTGCCAAGCAAAGAAAATATAACTATCCTTGCAACTGGTCCATTAACTGCAGATGAATTATCCTATAAAATTCAAGCTTTTACAGGTATAGATGCGTGTCATTTTTTTGATGCCGCTAGTCCTATTATTTATGGAGATACTATTGATCAAGAGATTGTATTTAAAGCTAGTAGATATGACAAAGGAGATCCTGCATATTTTAATTGCCCTATGGGAAAAAATGATTATATCAATTTCAGAAATGAACTAATAAAAGGTGAACAAGTTAATTTAAAAGACTTTGAGAAAGAATCAGCTAATTTCTTTGAAGCTTGTTTACCAATTGAAGAAATTGCTAGAAGAGGAGTTGATACAATGAGGTACGGACCACTAAAATCAATTGGTTTGTGGAATCCAAAATGGGGAGATTTATTTGATAGGGAAAATAGATTAAAAAAGCGACCTCATGCAGTTGTCCAATTAAGGAAAGAAGATTTAGAAGGAAAATTGCTAAATATGGTAGGTTTTCAAACTAACCTCAAATGGTCTGAGCAAAAAAGAATATTTAGGTTGATTCCTGGTTTAGAAAAGGCTGAGTTTGTACGTTTTGGAGTAATGCATAGAAATACTTTTTTAGAATCTCCAAAATTACTTTTACCGACATTACAATTTTTGAAAAGAGAAAACCTTTTTGCTGCAGGCCAAATAACGGGTACCGAAGGTTATGCAGCAGCAGCAGCAGGGGGCTTGCTTGCAGGAATAAATGCATCCTTATTAGCTAAGGGTAAAAAAACAGTAAGTTTCCCTGATCAATCAATGATTGGTTCTCTAATGAATTTTATCAGTAACAAAAATCAAATATTATCTAATCAGCAAAAGAATAAATTCCAACCAATGCCCGCTTCATTTGGTTTAGTTCCAGAGCTAATTAAAAGAATAAAAGATAAAAGATTAAGGTACAAAGCTTATCAAGAAAGATCTACAGAAGCCTTGAATGACTTTAAAAATCAACTAGATTCTTGTTTTGATAAAGACCACTTACTTAGCAAAATTTACTAAGATTAATTATCAAAGATCCAAAAAATGGAATTAAATAAGGAAAACTTCGATGCAATTATTATTGGCTCAGGAATTGGAGGATTAGTAACTGCTTCACAATTGGCGGCTAAGGGAGCTCAAGTATTAGTTCTTGAAAAATATATTATTCCAGGCGGGAGTGGAGGCTCATTTAAGAGAAAAGGCTATACCTTTGACGTCGGGGCTTCAATGATTTTTGGATTTGGAGAGAAAGGTTATACCAATTTATTAACTCGTGCTTTGAAAGATGTGAATGAAAAATGCGAAACTATTCCCGATCCTGTTCAACTGGAATATCACTTGCCAAATAACTTAAATATTTCTGTAGATAAAAATTATGAGCAATTTATAAGCAAATTATCAGCTATTTTTCCCAAGGAAAAAAAAGGTATCAAGAAATTCTATGATACTTGTGCAAGTGTATTTAAATGTTTAGATTCAATGCCTCTTTTATCAATAGAGGATCCAAATTATCTTTTTAAAGTTTTCTTTAAATCTCCATTATCCTGTTTAGGGTTAGCTAGATGGCTACCTGCAAATGCAGGAGATGTTGCGAGAAAGTTTATAAAAGATCCAGAACTTTTAAAATTTATTGATATCGAATGTTTTTGTTGGTCTGTAATGCCAGCTCTAAAAACCCCTATGATTAATGCGGGAATGGTATTTACAGATAGGCATGCGGGGGGGATAAATTATCCAAAAGGGGGAGTTGGAACGATAGCAGAGAAGTTTGTTTCTGGGATTGAAAAATTAGGAGGAAAAGTTAGATATAAAGCCAATGTGACTGAAATCCTCTTAAAGGATGATAAAGCGGTAGGAGTTAAGCTCTCAAATGGGGAAGAAATATATTCAGATATTATTGTATCCAACTCCACTAGATGGGATACATTTGGATTAAAAGATAATACTAAAGGATTAATTTCTAGTAAAAACGTGCCAAAAAGTGAATATAAGTGGTCAGAAACTTATAAACCCTCACCTTCTTTTGTTTCGATTCACCTTGGAGTAGAAAAAAATCTAATACCAGATAATTTTAATTGTCATCATATAATCGTTGAAAATTGGGATGAATTAGAAAGCGAAAAGGGAGTTATTTTTGTTTCTATACCTACTTTGCTTGACTCGTCTTTGGCTCCAGAAGGTAAACATATTTTACATGCATTTACTCCTTCATTGATGAGTGAATGGGAAGGCCTATCAAGGAAAGAATATATGCAAAAGAAAGAAAAATATTTTTCTTTTCTTGTTGAAAAAATATCAACTATTCTTCCTAATCTTGAACAAAATATTGATCACAAAGAAATTGGTACTCCCAAAACTCATAAAAAGTTTCTTGGAAGATATGAAGGTAGTTATGGGCCAATTCCCAGTAAAAAGTTGCTTGGACTTTTGCCAATGCCTTTCAACACTACAAAAATTCAAAACCTATATTGTGTAGGGGATTCTTGCTTCCCTGGCCAAGGCCTAAATGCAGTTGCTTTTAGTGGATACGCATGCGCTCACAAAATAGGTGCAAAGTTAAACATAAACAGTTTTAAATTGCCCGATTAAAAGGATTCCTTCTGAAATGATAGAAAAATTTAAAACTCTTATTTTTGTGAAAAGTTCGTTAATTTCTCTTTATTTAGCGCTTACAATTCCTTTACCATTTATTTCAATCGAAAAACTAAAAATCCCCTCTATTATAATTTTTATCATAGGACTTTATTTGATAATCAATATCACTAGTGATTATGTTGAAACTTGTAGTAATAAAATTTCATATAAAAGTAGCTTTATTTCTAAATTCTTAGGAAAAAAAAATTGGGAGATTTCTTGGAAAGATATTAAATTAATCAAATCTTTGCCAACCAGTCAGGGTAGTAAAGTTTATTACTTTAATACTTTTCAAGGTGAAAATTTTCTTGTCCCACAAAGAGTTGAAAACTTTGAAAAATTTTTATTAATTGTTTCCAGCAATACTGGGATTTCTATTAATGAAATATCTTACATATCACCACTATGGACATATAAATTACTCACGTTACTATCAGTTTTTATGATTATTGGTGAACTTTTTGCTTTTCTAAATTAAATATTATCAATGCTGAATCTATAACCTTGTTGTCTAACAGTGGTTATTCCCCCACCTTCTCCCAATCCAGCTTGTTCTAATTTTCTACGCAAAGTTAATACCTGAGTATCTACAGACCTTGGGCCACCACTGAAGGGCGGCCAGGCCATCCTTAAGAGCTCTTGACGACTCCTTACCATTCCCGGCGGCATTAGAAGAGCGCAAAGCAGTGCAAACTCCCTAGGGCTTAATTCTACGGGCTTTTCGCTAAGAGTAACTTGTCTTAAAAGAAGATGAACCTCTAAAGGTCCAACCTCAACTTTTTCTTGTAATCCTATCCTTCCCCTTTTTAGGAGTGTTCTGCATCGTGCTGCAAGCTCTTCAAGCCCAAAAGGTTTTCTGAGTACATCATCTGCCCCCTCATCTAATAGATTTACTAATGCTTCAACACCTGATCTTGCAGTTAAAACTATGACAGAGGATCCCAGTTGTTGAGCTAGTCTCATTGCAGTATTATTCTCCAGGATTTCTGCGCTAACTAATAAGTCAGGTGATTGTTCTCTGCATAAGTCAATAGCTTCTGCAGCTGTACCTACTGCTGCAGCTAGATGGCCATCTTGGCGAAGCCTTTGCACAAGTACTGTTCTAAGTGTGGGGTGAGGTTCAACAACTAGAACTCTTGATGGGGTCTGAGAGCTCGTAGGCAATTGTGAACTGCCAGGAGTTGAAGCTAAGATTTGCTCAGTTGATTGCATTCTTAATTACTGTTTGGCCAGGCAATTTTTGATCGTTCTTAATAAGGTATAACAAATGCAAAATAAAAATCAGAATTTATCGAATTATGACATCATTTGAAAACCCCAAAGCAATTCGTCATTTTCAGTCAATTTGCGATAGTTGCCAGGACTTAGTCACTCGTTTTCATACGCCATCTGATCTTAAATTATATAGTGATGGTTATCTCCAAGCATTGAGGAATTGCAGTAGTTTAGAGCAAAAGGATCAAGAGAAATTGGAGAGATTAATTGAAAGATGGATTTTAGATCCGTCAAGTTTTATTGATCCAGATGGAGATGGAAATAAAGGTTTTTTTGATAAAAAAAGTATTTAAAATATTAATTTTTATTAACCAATACAGTATTTATACTCACTAATTATCTTAAGACGCTAGTTCAATTTCTATTTTTTCTTTAAGAGATCCAGAGTTGTACATCTCAATAAGGATGTCTGATCCACCAAGAAATTCTCCTTTTAAGTAAACTTGAGGAATTGTTGGCCAATCTGAATATTCTTTAATACCTTCTCTTATAGCGAAATCACTTAAAACATCAAACGTACCAAATTCTACCCCTAAAGAATTTAGTATTTGAACTACATTGTTGGAAAAACCGCATTGAGGCATTAATTTTGTCCCTTTCATGAAAACCATCACTGGATTAGAATCGATCAGTTTTTGTATTTTATCTTTTGTTGAGTTGTCCATAATTCAATTTGGAGTTTCTGTTTTTAATGCCAGTGCATGGATAGCCTCTGAAGCTAATTCTTCCTTCAAAGCAGAATATACTAGCTGGTGTTGTTTAACTAATGATAATCCATTAAATTCAGATGCAATTACAGTTACTTGCAAATGATCATTTCCCTTGAGGTTTTCAACAAAAACTTGGGAACTTGGTATTTTTTTAGTGATTAATTTGATAACTTCTGTTTTTGTAATCATAGTAAATTAAAATTAACCTTTATAATTTGTCTCAACAAAACCTAGTTGGATCAATCTTTCATAAGCTTCTTTACCTTCAGGGCTTGTAGGTGACATTATTCTAATTGTTTCAACGAGTAAGGGTACTGCAACCTCAGGCTTTTCAGTTTTTATATACAAAGAGGCTAATCTCTCATTTGATTGTGCCAAAATTTGTAATGTTTGCTTACCTTTCCTTTGCATTTCATTTGGTATTCTCGCATCAATTCCTTTGAACGATGAATTTAGATCAGAATAAAAAGACGCAAGTTGCTTTGCTAATTTTCTAGCGTCTAAATAAAAATCCTTTGCTTTTTCAAAATCCCCGTTCTTAATATATTTATCACCTTCTTTTATAAAATACCTCACGTTTGAGATGGAAAGCTTTTTACTCTCATTTGAGAGTACTCTGAAGTCTTTTGGATTCTTTATTTCTGCACGAACTTCATTTTTGTAAGGAATATTTCCAAAAAATATAAATAAAATTGGAATTAATTTTAAGAATTTCATCTTCTTTTTCAATTATTAAAGTTCATAGTAACTTATTGCAGATTCATCTACCTACATTTTTTAATGCTTTTTCTTCCTCTTGAATCATTTTTTTATTTAGAAATTTATTAAAGTCCTTGATGTTAAAGTTTGAGTAATCATTAATTGATATTGGTTTTCCAAAGGATAAACAAAATTCGCCCCTAAAGTTCGGAGGTATTTTGCTGTAAGCAATTCCAATTGGAATAATAGTAATAGAGGTTGTTTTTTTTGTAGCTAATCTAGCTAATCTATATAGTCCTTCTTTGAGAACTAATTTTTTCCCATATCTATTGATCTTTCCTTCAGGGAAAACTACTAGTTGTTCACCTTTTTCTATAAGATCAATCGCATATCTTAAAGCTGAGAGAGATGGCGATAATTGATTTATTGAAAAACATCCAAGTCTTTTTAAAAACCAACCTTGTATTCCTCTCATTTCGGAATTAGTAACCATAAATCTACAATCCTTTTTTGTTACCCTTCTACCAATTGCCATGGTGAGTATTAAGCCGTCCCATCTTGATCTGTGGGTTGGAGCCAAAATAATAGAGGAATTTATGGGAATCGAAAAACCATTTTTTAATATTTTCTTTTTTCTAAAAAAGAATCTCAAAACAACGTCCTGAGTAACAAACATTGCAATAAATCCCAATAAAGGGTTTATTTTATGCCAAATATTTAATGAATTCTTCTTCAAGTTCTATTTACTATATATTAATAATTTAAGTCTTTGCCTTTTTTTATTAGCTATTATTGGGCGGTTACTAGATTGTCTAGAAACTAAGATTTACAAAATTATGGCTACTTTAGGAGTAAACATTGATCATATTGCGAATGTAAGGCAAGCAAGGAAAACTGTCGAGCCTGACCCTGTCCAATTTGCTTTTTTAGCTGAATTAGGAGGGGCAGATTCCATAACAGTGCATCTAAGAGAAGATAGAAGACATATACAAGATAGGGACGTATTCCTTCTGAAAGAGACTATAAAAACAAAACTCAACTTAGAGATGGCTGCTACAAAAGAAATGTTAGAAATTGCCAAAAAAATTCTTCCCGATTATGTAACGCTTGTACCTGAGAAAAGAGAGGAAGTTACTACTGAAGGCGGATTGGATTTAAAAAGTAATGTGCAATACCTTAAGAAGGCAGTTGGTAGTTTAAAAGATTCAAATATAGAGGTAAGTGCATTTATTGATCCTCTTAGTGAACAGATAAATTATTCCAAAGAAATAGGCTTTGATTTTATAGAATTACATACTGGAAAATATGCTGAACTATCAGGATCTAACCAGCATAAAGAGCTCCAAAGGATCATAGAGTCTACTCACATAGCAAATGACCTCGGATTAGTTGTTAATGCTGGTCATGGCCTTAACTATAATAATGTTAGGAAAATTGCATCAATTAACAATATGAACGAGTTAAACATAGGTCATAGTATTGTTGCAAGGGCTTTAGCGATTGGATTAGAAAAGTCTGTACGTGAAATGAAGTCCCTCATTACATTAAATTAATTTTCAAAATGACAACATATTTTTTCGTCGCCGCAAGTGAAAAGTTTTTAACAGTTGAAGAACCACTTGATGAAATTTTGAAAGAGAGGATGAGGAATTATAAAGAAAATAATAAAGAAATAGATTTTTGGCTCTTAAAAAATCCATCATTTTTACAAACTACCCAATTTGCTGATCTAAAAGCAAAAATTCCATCTACCCCAGCAGTTGTTTTATCGACTGATAAAAAATTTATAACTTTCTTAAAGCTTCGTTTAGAGTTTGTTGCTGTGGGGGAATTCGAATTTCCTAATGCAGAAATAATTGATCCATTTAAAGTTGAGTAATATAACCATCTAGTAAATTGCTCAATCTTTATAAAACAAATAAAATTGAAGTAATTAGTGAGCTGTTAGCAGAGGAATTAAAAATATGTCCTCCGCCTATAAATGAGAAATTAGAAATAGTAGTCCCCAACTACTTTTTGGGTAATTGGTTACGTGAACAAATAACTATAAAAAACAAAATAAGTGCTCTTTATGAATTAAAGACAATATCAACGTATACCGAATCTTTATTGACAAATTTTTTCCCTGCAATTGATATGAGCGCATGGAATTTTGAGTCAATTAAATGGGGCATTATTGATTCCTTGGAAGAATTAAATGGCTTTAAAGAATCATTTCCGCTTAGAAATTGGATTAATAAATATTTGGATAATAAAAAGACAATTGATGGAGACATATATAATCTGACAAAAAAGATCACGAATAATTTTATTGATTATCTGATTTTTAGACCTGAAATGATTGCTCAATGGAATAGATATGAAATTAATTCATCTAATCTATTTAAGAATTTAAACTCAGATCAATTTTGGCAACCTATTTTATATAAATTATTAGAGGAAAAGATACCTGAAAAGCCATCATGTTTATACATGATTGAAGTAATAAAGAATTTAAGAAAAATTAAAAACATTCAATTTCAAGTACCAAATCAAATTTATATTTTTTCGGATAATAACTTATCTAAACTACATATTAATTTTTATTCAGAACTTTCAAAATTTATTAAGGTAAATTTGTATTTATTATCTCCTGGAGAAGATTTATGGAATAGAATAAATTGTCTTGAGGGTGAGTTGGAATTTAATGATAATGAAAGTAAATTGAATTTAAATAGTACAAATATAGAGAAAATATTTGGAAAATTTGGAGCAAACTTTCAGAAATTAATTGATGAAAATATTTATATAGAAGGTATAAATTTAAAAAATAATCTTATTTATCTCGATCCAACAACTAATTTTCATAATAAGAAAGATATTCCTCTTCTTAATCAAATACAAAAAAGACTAATTGATAATAATAGCGTTGATTTTATTCTAAGTGAAAGGGATGATTCAATATTACTTTGTGAGCATTTTAATCAGAATATTCAATTTGAATATTTAAGAAATAAAATTATAGAAATAATTAATTCTTGCGAGAATATTAAATATAGTGATATTGCTGTTTTATCTCCACAAACTAATTTAATTAAACCTTATCTAAGGTACATATTTAATAATGAGTTAATTAATGGTGAAAAGATACCTTATTTTTTTATCGATGAGGATAATAATGACTCTTCAGGAATTTATGAATTTCTAATTGACATCACTCAAATAGCAAGTGAAAAAATTACACTTGAAAAAATAGATTATATTCTTTCGAAAAAAGTAACTCAGAATATTTTTAATTTTACAATTACTGAGAAGGATGAAATTATTTTCTTACTTACCCAAGCGGGGTTTCATTGGGGATTAGATGATAAAGAAAGATTAGGTGAAGAGAAAAATACTCTAGATTGGTGTATAAATAGAATTACTTTAGGCTTAATTTATGACAAAGAAGTAAATTTAAGTATTTTTAATTTAAAACCATTTAGCTATAAAAATATAAGTTTGGATTTGAATAAATGGGTTAAAATATTAATTAATTTAAAAAAATATATTAATTTGATAAGGGGATCTTTTTCTTACTCGAATTGGGTTGAAAAGATAAAGTTTATATTAAAAAGTATCGCTGATTCTAATGCAAATTTCAATTTAGAAATAAGTGAAATAAATAGAATTCTTGATAATCACGCAATACCTTTAATACCTGATGATCTTATCTTGTTAAAAGTTTTTAGAGAAATATTAATTTCTTGCATAAATAAAGCTAAATATCAAAGTAAATCACGAGTCAACAAGATCCTTGTAAGTGATATTGAGAATTCAAGGCATATTCCACATAAGGTTATCTTCCTAATAGACATGAATAGTGTTAATTATCCAAAATTACCAAAGAGTGAAAACATTAATTTATTAAAAAACAAATATCATTTGGGAGATCCATCTGTTTTTGAAAGAGAGAAATATGCATTTCTGGAGTTGTTAATTTCCTGCAGAGATAAATTTATAGTTAATTGGGTAAAAAATGATAAAGACAATAAAAAATTAGATGTTTCTTTTCCTATAAAAGAGTTAATTTCTTTTTTTGATAGTTTTCTAAACCAAAGCCAAAGAGGACTAATAATTAAAGATTCTGATTTAAAAAAAATTGAAATAATTGATCTTGATAAATCTAAGATTGTTAAAAGTAATTATTCTTTAATGGAAGATATAGATTGGAATGAAAAAAAATCTGATATTAAAAATTACAAATTATCAGAATTGATTTATTGGTTCAAGACTCCACAAAAATATTGGCTTAATAAAAACAATATTTATCCCAAGGAAATATTTATTCATCATCCAGATGAGGAGTATGTAAGCAATCTGCAAAAGTCACAACTAATTACCAAAATAATCCAGCAAGTAGAGATTGGTAATCATAATATTGTTGATTTTTTAAATGAATTAAATATTAATGATCAATTGGCTGAAAATGGCATTATTATGCCCAAAAATAGTATTTTTACAAAAGAAAAAGAAATCAAAGACTTATTAATCAGTCTATCTGCAAGTCTTAGTCAGCATAATAAGATTAATAAAATCTATGTTAAGTTAAATGCGAATAAAGAAGAATATTTAATCGCTGATGACACCGTAATTGAATTAATTAATGCGAAGTTAAGTTTAAGCCGTTTGATTGAGGCTTGGATAAAATTACTCTTTATTTCTTCTTTAAAGAGGAATATAAAAAGGACTAAAGTAATTTTTAGAACAGAAAATAATTATAAATCGCAAATTATTCAATCACCGGGATTAACTGAATCAAATCTTATTTTGGAGGAGTACATAAATATTTTTAAAAATTATTCTGAAAAATGTTTACCTCTTCCTCCAGAAAGTGCCTATAAATATGTAGAAGCAAAAATAAAATCAAAAAATGAAAAAAAAGCTTTCAGAGATAAATGGATTGGTAATAAAAATTTTTCTAAAGGAGAAAGAGATAATATCGAAATGAAAATGTGTTTTGGTAATGAAAAAGAACCAGAATTCTTTCTTGGAAATAATAATTTTGATCAATTATCATACAGAATATATGGTCCTCTAATTAAAGCATTTAAGAAATAATAAATGTCTAAATTTCAGTTAAAAAATTTTTTTAAAGCTGTTTATGAACGATTACTTGTTTTTTTACAGTTCTTTATTATTAGTCTTCATTTTTTTCAATGGGAATTTTTTCTTCAAAAACAAATAATTCAAGAAAGTCCTTTTTTTTATTTCCTAGGTATTTTAATTATCATAATCGCTTTCATAATAATGTTAGTTTCAATTAAAGACTTAGGAAGCAATTTATCCCCTTTCCCAAGACCTATAAACAATAGCAATCTAGTTACTACAGGTATTTATCGTTTTACACGTCATCCTATGTACTATTCTTTAATATTTATTTCTATTGGAGTTTTTATAATAAAATTATCTATTTATTATTTATTTTTGACAATAAGTTTATGTTTAATAATTAAATTTAAGATTGACTTGGAAGAGAAATATTTAATGAAAAAATTTAAGAATTACTTACTTTATAAAAATGAGGTCAAAGTTTAATTTAATAAAAAAATGGATATTAATCAAATTAAATTAAATAAAAAATTTAAATTAGTTGAAGCAAGTGCAGGCACTGGTAAGAGTTTTACTTTGGCACACATAGTTTTAAGAAATGTTTTGGAGAAAAAAGTTAAACCAGATGAAATACTCTTGCTAAGCTTTACAAAAAATACTTGTTCTGAATTAAGAGACAAAATTCTCTCGAGATTTCTTAATTTAAAATTATATTTGCAAAGTTATAAAGAATGTAAGATAGATAATACTCTTAAGGATTGGTATCTAAATTTTAAGGATAAAGATAAATCTAAGGAAAAAATAATTTCCGAAATTGACAATTTTATAAATCAATTCTATAAGTTAAAAGTAACTACGTTCCATGCTTTTTGTAATAATATTATTGATGAATATAGTATTGAAATAGGTTTAACACAAGATCCATATATTGAGAATAATATTGATAATTTGTATAAAGATGTAATAGATAATTTATGGATTGATGATTTTCTTAATCTTAATCATGAGCTTATTTCAGCAGTATACAAAAAAAAAATAAGTTCTAGATTTGGAAGTAGGATCAATAAGTCATTTTTTGTAGAAATTTTAAAAAATATAGATCAAGAAAATATCTATAAATTTCAAATAAATAATAAATATAAGATTATTGATTTAAATAATTATTTTAATGAATTTTTTTATTTAAATTGGAACGAGTTTTGTTTTGAATGGAATAAGAAAGGTAAGGAATTATTTTTACAACTCATAGAGTTGGGAAAATTAATTAAGGAAAGTGGTGGAAAAAGTCAAATATATGCAGCAAAACCAAGAAATGATAAGTTTAATCAAATAAATTGTTGGATTGAAGAGATTAACAAAAGGCTTAATTCTAAAAATGTTATTGATTTCATATATGATATTTCTAAGGATGATCTTTTATCTAAATATTTTTACATTGAAAATATATCTAAAGAAATTAATAAACATAATATTAAATTAGATTTTACTAAATTTAATTTATTACAAGATAAAATTTATAAAATAAAAGAAGGCTTTTTTACTGAATTTGTAAGAATATTTACTCAATTAGCTTATATAAAATTATTTGAATTAAAGAAAAGTTTTTCTATTTTCAACTTCAATGATCTTATAAAGACTGTAGAAAATACATTTCTAGATTCGGAAATTAGTAATAGTAATACTCTTTCTAAAATTCAAAAAAGATTTAAATGTGTCTTAGTTGATGAGTTCCAAGATACAGATATTACTCAGTGGAATTTAATAAAAAAGTTCTTTAATACAAAAAATCATTTTTTACTTTGCGTAGGTGATCCAAAACAAGCGATTTACAAATTTAGAGGTGGAGATATTGAAACTTACTTAGATGCAAGATCTAATGCAATCGAAGTTTTTAGTCTTACAGATAACTATAGATCCTCAAAAAACTTAATCGATGTTCTTAATAAACTTTATAAGAATGGACTTAAACAATCAAAACTAAAATATAGTAAATTAACCTCAAGAATCAATGAAAATATTAATCCTGAATTTAAATTTAAGGATGTATTTGAAATTGTAGAATTTTCAAAAAAAGAGACTGATATAGAGGATCTTGTAACTCATTATATAGTTAACTTTATTTTAAATAATAAAGAAATTGATATTAATAAAATTGCGATTCTTACATTAAATAATTCTCAATGCTTAGATTTTAAAAAAAAATTAAATCAGTTTAACCTGCCATGCAAAATTCAAAATAAACAAAATATTTTTGATACAGAAGCAAGTTCTCTACTATTTTTATTCATTGAATGTTTATTAAATCCGAGGTCTTTAAAAAATATAACTTTGCTTGCTACTTCAAAGTTTATAGAAATAAAATTAGAAGATTTACTTGATCATGGAATTAGTAATAATTTAGAAATTTTAATGAATAAATGCATTACTTGGTCCCAAGAACTAAGAGAAAAAGGTTTTTTAAATATTGTTAATGAACTAGTTATAAATTACAAATCATCCTCGATTATTCAAGATTCAGATTTAAATTCAAATTTATTTCAACTTTCAGAAATTGTTGAAATAGAATTAATAAATAATGATTTAGATCTCAATATAGTCTTCAACTGGTATAAAAATCAGTTAGATCATATTTTAAGAATTTCAACTGGAGAAGATTTTTTGACGAAAGATTATAATCTTCAAAATGGAATAAATCTTTCTACCATTCATAGTAGTAAGGGCCTCGAATTTGAAATAGTCCTATGTCCATATCTCTCAATTATTTCAAATAAGTTAAATAAAATTAAAGGACCTCTTTGGAAATCAAATATTGATAGAAATATATACGTTAATATTTCTAATAATTACGCGAAGGTTGAAAAATTTAAATTAATAGAAGAAGAAGATCTATTCAAAGAGAGTGAGAGGTTAATTTATGTAGCACTTACGAGGAGCAAATATAAACTTATTGTTTTTAATGATTTAGAGGATACAAATAATATTTTAAATAATGATTTACTTAATAATTTGGAAAATATAAATATTTATAAGTCTACTTTTAAAGTTAGGATAGAAAACGAGAAAATAAAAGAAATTTTTTCTAAGTTCCAAACCAACCGATTGAATAATAATCTTTGGAAAATCGATAACGTTAATAAAAAAATATCTAATGTATTTAATTCTGATCAATTTATTTCTTATTCAAGTTATTCTTCTTGGATACGTAAAGATAAAAATATTGAAGCAGTCATTAATCAATATAAGGATTATGAAGATAATATATCAATTATCAAAGATTCTAATTTTAAGAATTCAAAGAACTATCCTAATTATTTCTCTCATCCAAATCCCTTAAGTGAATTTCCAAAAGGAACTATTGCTGGGACTTGCCTGCACAAAATAATAGAAAGATTTGAATTTAGAAACGATAATAATCAAGAATTAATTGATTTAATTATTGAGGAATTGAACTTTCATCAAATCGATACTTCTTTGGCTTTTAAAGTAAAAGATGCGATTTTAAGAATCATAAATATATCTTTAGGAAGAGAATTACAAAATAAGAAACTAGTTGATATTCCAAATGAATACTTAATTAAAGAACTCAAATATGATTTAACCCTATCTTATGAAGGTAGAAATATTAACTCTAATGATATATCAAATTGCTTTTTTTTAGATCAGGATTATGAATTTGGTGAAGAATATGCAAATAAAATAAATGATCTTCAAATTATGAATAAAGGCTTTCATTCAGGATGTATTGATTGTATTTTCCCTGTAGGAAATAAATTAGAAGATAGTAAATGGTGGGTAATTGATTGGAAAAGTAATTTGATTTCTGATAGTGATAATAGTGATTGTTTACCAAGAAACTATAACTATGAAAACATGAGAAATGAAATGATTAAACATCATTATCCATTGCAATCTCATCTTTATTTATTAGCATTGCATAGATTATTAAAGTGGCGACTTAAAAATTATCAACCACAAAAACATCTAGGAGGATATATTTATTTATTTTTAAAGGGATTGCCAGATTTTGAATTATTTGAAAAATCTAAGTCTGAAGATATATCTCCAGGTATTTTTATTAGCAAGGCACCTTTAAAAAGAATTAATTATTTAGATAACCTTTTTTAGAATGACTAAAACCTCTACAGATATTGAAAAGTTCCAATACGATCATATATTTAATTTAATCTTAGGTATTTTCAAATTTAGTGAAAAAAAATATGGAAATTTCGTAAAGGATGTAATAAGAATCTTATTAGATTTTGAAAAAAATGGTGAAACTATTATTGATGTTGATAATAGTTTAATAATCTTTGAATTATTAGAAGATGGCTGGCCCAATAAACATATACATGTTCTAAAAACTATAGGTTTGATTGGTTCCCTTCATTCTCCATTCGTATTAGTAAATAGAAAATTATCCTTATCAAAATGGTCAAAAAAGATTGAAAGAGTTATTAATTCATTCCTAAAAAAAATAGATACCGTTAATTTAATGAACTCAATAATTTTTAAAGATGATAATAAAATTGATGAAATTAAAAATATATTTAAATATTCAAACATAGTTTTCCTTCAAGGAGGACCAGGTACGGGTAAAACCACTTTAATAATTAAGTTAATATTAGAACTCCTTCAGATTGATAACTTTTTAAATATTGGTTTGTCTGCTCCAACTGGTAAAGCTACAGCACGTTTAAAAGAAGCTCTCAATGATAAAAAAAATATTTCCTTCAATAAATTTCTAGACCAAATAGAATTTCAAACTTTACATAGATGGATTTTAAATTCTCAAAATAAATCTCTTAAGTTGAAATTTAAACTAAAAGAGCTTGATATTTTCATAATTGATGAAATGTCAATGGTTAATATCGATTTGATTGAATCAGTTTTAGATTTGCTAGCAAAAGACTGTAAAATTATTTTAGTTGGAGATAAAAATCAATTGTCTCCAGTAAATAACTGTTCTATATGGAATTATTTGTTTGAATATTCCGATAATAGTTCAATTAAATCTTGTGTAGTAAATTTAGAAAAAACTTATAGAAATATTGGAGATATAGCATTAATTAGTAGTTTAATATTTAATAATGATTTTTCTTTACTTAATCAAAAGATAAAAGAATTAGAAAAAGATAATAATTCAAAAGAAATTACTATTTCAAAGAGTAGTGAAAAAGATATCCCAAAAGATCTATTATTTTCGATTACAAGTCATCTAAAGCAGTTAAATATTTCAACTTCAAATTTAAGTAAAAAAAAATATATATTTGATGAGAGTATAGATAATTTATTGCTTAATGAAAAAGATTTAGTAGATAAGATATTTCTGGATTTACAAAGTCACTTGATTTTATGCGAAAAAAATTCGGGAATATGGAGTGTTGAATATTTGAATGAAATTGTTTTTGGTCAAAAAAAACCCTATGACCTTAAAACTCTTAAAGAGGGTATTCCCATCATGTGTACAAAAAATAATAATGAACTAGGATTGTCAAATGGGGATATAGGAGTACTTATAGGTTTAAAAAATAAAAGAAAATATCTTTTTAGAAAATTTAATGATAATAACGAAGAAATTGTCTCATTAATTGATCCATCTAATTTAGAAAATGTTGTACCAGCAATAGCTTTTACTATTCATAAATCTCAAGGAAGTGAATCTGAAAAAGTAAACATTTTGTGGTCCCAAAATTATAGAAGAAATAAATATGCTGTAAAAGAAAAAAAAGATGATCAAAATATCTTTTGCAGAGATAATTTTGAAAGAAGGTTATTTTATACTGCTGTTACAAGAGCGAAAAAAACTTTAAATATATTTTATTTAAATTAAATTTTATTTTTGAGAAATTAGTAATATCTCAACCCCTAGATGTTAGATTAATAACTCGGCTCTGCAAGGCTAATCAACAATTTAAGTCAATTTAGATATTTGTTGAATGCCTAATCAGAAGATTATTAGGCATTTAAAATGGCTTTTAAAAAAGATAGTAACTCTCTTGGTAGTGAGCAGGAGAATTTTCATAATGAAGATTCTCCCCTACTAGAGTCTAAGAACTTAGAAAACAAAAAAGAAATTGAATCTCAATTATTGGAAGTATCGAAAGAAAATGATAATGAGAATGGATTTCTCGATTTTGGGTTTAATCAATCAATCTTAAACTCGTTAATAAATAAAGGATATAAAAATCCAACTCCCATCCAAAAAGCTGCAATTCCCGAACTAATGTTAGGTAGGGATTTACTGGGCCAAGCACAAACAGGAACAGGAAAGACTGCAGCTTTCGCATTACCATTAATAGAAAAACTTACAGATAATAAAGAATTAAATGCCAAGGTTTTAGTTATGACTCCTACAAGAGAATTAGCAACTCAAGTGGCAGAATCTTTTAAAAGTTATAGTTCTGAATCTAGTAATTTTAAGACGGTTGCAATATATGGAGGCACCGACTATCGAAATCAAATTTCTGCATTGAAAAGAAAAGTTGACGTAGTAGTTGGTACACCAGGCCGAATAATGGATCATATAAGACAGGGGACTTTTAAAATTAAAGATATAAATTGTCTTGTTTTAGATGAGGCAGATGAAATGTTAAATATGGGTTTTCTTGAGGATATTGAATGGATAATAGATCAACTTCCGGAAAATAAGCAAATGGTATTGTTTTCAGCAACAATGCCTAGTGAGATAAGAAATATAGCAAAAAAATATCTAAATGATCCCGCCGAAATATTAATCAAAAGTGTCAAAAAAGAAACTCAATTAATTTCGCAAAAATTTCTATATGTACAAAGGCATCATAAGTTAGATGCTTTAAAAAGAATACTAGAACTTAATAACGAGGGAGTAATTATTTTTGTGAGGACAAAACTACTTACTACTTCAATAGCTGAAGCTTTAGAGAATTCAGGCCATACTGTGGCAGTACTTAATGGAGATATACCTCAAAATCAAAGAGAAAATACTGTAGATAGATTGAAAAAAGGATTTATTAATATCCTTGTTGCAACTGATGTCGCAGCTAGAGGATTAGATGTTGAGAGGATAAAACTTGTTGTTAATTACGATTTTCCTTTTGACAAGGAAACATATACTCATAGAATTGGAAGAACTGGAAGGGCAGGCAGATCTGGAGAAGCAATTTTATTTGTTAATCAAAGAGAAAAACATTTTCTAAGAAACTTAGAAAACTCAACAAGAACAAAGATTGAAGAAATTAACATACCAAGTAATAAAATAATAAATGAAAAAAGGATGGAGAAACTTATAGATAATGTTAATGAGAGTTTTTTAGCTAAAGATGAAAATGAAGAAAATAAAGCTTTGATTATTGATGTACTAGATAATTTAAAAGAAAAATACTCTATGGATGAATCAAATATTGCAATGGCGGCGATTAATTTAGTAATAGGTAATAAATCATTTTTTGTTGATGAAGATGATTCTTGGATTAATAAACAAAATAATACTGATCGAAATAGATCAAATAGAAATAGTAATAATCGTATGAGAAATTCAAATAGAAGAAATAATTATCAAAATGATTCTTTTGAAACCTATAAATTTAACTTTGGTAAATTTGATGGAGTTAGAGTTGCAAATATTATATCCTCAATCTGTAATTCAACTAATATAAATGGTAGATCCATAGGTAAGATACAGATTTTTAATGATTACAGTTTGGTAGATTTACCCAGAGATCTGCATAGAGAAACTAAAAATAAATTAAAAAAAATTAAACTCAGAAACTAGTTATAGAGAATGAAAGCTAGCAAATATAATTTCTTTATTTTTGTGAATCTGATAATACTATTCAACTCCTTTAATAGTTATTATTTAGCTCAAACGAAACAAAATTCAATTATAAAATTATTTTGTCTTCAGAGTGTCAAAGAGGAGATGATGAAAGCAGAAATGGTATATAGTGAAGAAATTGCGAATGAAACTTGTGATTGTTACTACGAAAAATTCATGCAAACTGAAAGCCATCAAGATGCAAAAACAAAATGTAAATTAGAAACTAAAGAAAATATAAATCATAATAGAAAAATTTAATTATTATTTTTATGAGGTCTAAGAACAATCAAAATCCAATAATTAGACTTTATTTAAATCTGATTGAGGAAAGAAGGTTACTATTTTTTGCTTTTCTTAGTTCCATAATTAATAAAATATTAGATTTAGCTCCCCCTGTAATAATTGGTCTTGCAGTGGATATCGTTGTTAAGGAACAGAATTCATGGATTGCTGGTTTTGGAATAAAAGAAGTTCCAGTACAATTGATTTTTCTTGCATTTGCTTCTGGAATAGTTTGGTCTGGTGAATCCTCCTTTGAATATTTATATTCGATTTTATGGAGAAATTTGGCTCAGCTATCGCAACATAAATTAAGAATAAAAGCTTATGAGCATATCCAGGAATTAGATATGGATTTTTTTGAAAATGATAATACTGGAAGGCTATTATCTATTTTGAATGATGATATAAATCAACTCGAGAGATTTCTAGACCAAGGTGCTAATCAGATTATTCAGTTATTTGTAACTGTCTTAATAATTGGGGGCACTATGCTTTTTGTCGCTCCAAAAATTGCTTTATTTGCTTTCTTTCCTATTCCAATTATATTTTTAGGATCAATTAAATTTCAAAGGAAGCTTGCTCCAAAATACAGAGATGTTAGAAATAAAGCTGGACTGTTGGCATCAAGGCTTAATAATAATTTAAGTGGAATTCTAACCATAAAAAGTTTTACTAAAGAAAAATGGGAACTAGATAGATTAAATAAAGAAAGTCTCGATTATCAAAGAAGTAATAAGGCTGCAATAAAATTATCTTCTGCTTTTATCCCTCTTATAAGATTTGCAATTTTATTTGCTTTTATAGCGATTCTATTAATTGGAGGTTTCCAAACTTGGAATAAGACACTTGATGTAGGTACTTATAGTTTTTTAGTTTTTATTACACAAAGACTATTATGGCCTTTAACTACTTTGGGGCATGTTTTAGATGATTTTCAGAGATCTATGGCTTCAATAGATAGAGTAATTGATCTCATAGATACGCCAATAAAAATAAAGGATGGAAAAATAAATATTGAACCTAAAGATATCAAAGGAGAAATTATTTTTAATAATGTAAATTTTAATTATCCTGGAAGAGATTTAACTTTAAAAAAAATAAATTTAAAAATTGAAAATAAATCAACATTAGGAATTGTTGGTTTAACAGGTTCTGGGAAAAGTACAATAATAAAACTATTACTTAGAATTTATGATAGTAATAACGGGTCAATAACCTTGGATGGGGTTTCTATTAAAGAAATAAATTTGAGGGATTTAAGAAAGTGTATCTCTTTAGTAAGTCAAGAAACTTATTTATTTCATGGCAGTGTACAAGAAAATATTGCTTATGGCTCAATCAACCCAAGTCTTAAAGATATTATTAAAGCTTCAAAGATTGCGGAAGCTCATAAATTTATTGAACAATTACCAGATGGTTATAAAACTATAGTGGGGGAAAGGGGCCAAAGGCTCTCAGGAGGGCAACGTCAAAGAATTGCCTTGGCGAGAGCTGTTTTAAAGGATGCTCCAATATTAATATTAGATGAAGCTACAGCTTCAGTTGATAATGAAACAGAGGCTTTAATTCAAAAATCATTATCTAAAATCACAAAAGAAAGAACAACTATAGTAATAGCTCATAGATTAAGCACCATAAAAAATGCGGATAATATTGTAGTTATTGATAAAGGTAAAATAGTTGAAAGCGGAAAACATGAAAAACTATTAGATCAGAACGAAATATATGCTGATTTGTGGAATGTTCAAGTAGGAATCTAGTATGAATTTCAAAACTATATTAAGAAGTTAAATGATTCAATTACGTTATTAAACATACCGTCAACTTTATTCCACCTTTCTTCATTTGTTCCTACGGCGAAAGTGTAAAGTGTTCCTCGATCAATTACCACAGTAGCTAATTCATGTCTTGCCTGTTCATTTAAATTTAATTCATACTCTAAATCATAGAAAATATGATTGGATGCCTCCCTCTTATTGGCATTTATAAGTTTTACCTTTCTACCTGAACCTTCGGGAGCAATGACTTTATCAATTAATGTTTGACCTACTTCACTTGGGCTTCCTAATTGCTCTAATTGAACCTCTTTATTGACATCAGAAATAACTAAACTTAAGGTCTCATTACTATTTATTAAATCATGATAAATAATTTCAGGTCCTCCATCGACTTTTACTCTTGTCCATCCTGTTGGATACAAAAAGGCATATCTACCATCTGGACTTTGATAAGCTTCTAATCCCGCATTTAGTCCGCCACTACAAGCACTCAGTGTTAAGCACAAAAAAACCAAGAATAAATATTTGAAAGGGTTAAATTTAATATTTTTCATTTTGTTTGAAATTACTAACTAAAAACATAATAAGACATTAAAAGCAAACAATTATGGCAATTCGGAATTTTGCGTCTAAATTATCTCTAGAAATAGTTTAATTTTGATTACTTATACCAAACCACTTTCAAAATTAATCGGTCATTTTGAGAAATTCCCAGGGATTGGTCCAAGAACAGCGCAACGATTAGCCCTGTTTATTTTAAAACAACCTGAAAGTACAATAAGGGATTTTTCAAAGGCTCTTTTAGAAGCTCATAATAATGTTGGCCGTTGTAAAAAATGCTTCAATTTGACTTCAGAAGATGAATGTGAAATTTGTAGAAATACTGAAAGAAATCAAAAACTAATCTGTGTAGTATCGGAAACTAAAGATTTACTTGCTTTGGAACGTGCTCGAGAATTTAAAGGTGTATACCATGTTATTGGTGGTTTAATATCTCCAATGGATTCTGTTGGCCCTGAACTCTTAGAAATAAGGAGCTTAGTAGAACGAGTTAGTAAGTCTGAAATAGATGAGATCATATTGGCATTAACTCCCAGCGTTGAGGGAGACACAACAAGTCTTTATATTGGAAAATTGTTATCACCTTTTACTAAAGTTACGAGGATTGCATATGGGCTCCCAATGGGGAGTGAACTTGAATATGTGGATGAAGTTACACTTGCGAGAGCCTTAGAGGGAAGAACAAAATTAAATTAGATAATGAGAAACAATAATCTTATCAAGAAAGAAAAAATCTTAAGGCTTCCCTCTTGGATAAAATTTCCCATTAGTAAATCATCAGAGTTAGAAAAAATACAAACACTCATCAAAAAATCAAATATTCACACTATTTGTGAAGAAGCAAGATGTCCAAATAGAGCAGAATGTTATGCCTCAGGAACAGCCACCTTCTTACTGGGTGGATCGATATGCTCTCGTTCTTGTGCTTTTTGTCAGGTAAATAAAGGTAGACCTAGTTCTATTAATATTGATGAATGCACTCAAGTCGCTGAAGCAGTAAAAGTACTAAATTTGAAATATGTTGTTTTGACATCTGTAGCTAGAGATGATCTCCCTGATCATGGTGCAAATTTATTTATATCTACAATTGATGAGATTAGAAAAATTGATTCAACAATTAAAATAGAGGTTTTAACTCCTGATTTATGGGGTGGGGGCAAAAATTTTGATGAAACTAACAACCTTCAGACTGAGAGATTAAAAATGATCTTAGAAAAAAATCCAACATGCTTTAATCATAATCTTGAAACTGTTGAAAGATTGCAAAAAGAAGTTAGGAGAGGTGCAAATTACAAAAAATCCCTTAGCTTATTAAAAAAGTCAAAAGACATTGCCCCTCATATTCAAACTAAATCAGGCATCATGTTAGGTCTTGGTGAAACCTTGGATGAAATAAAAAATACAATTTATGATCTTAAAAAAATAGATTGTGATCAAATTACAATTGGCCAATATTTAAGGCCCTCATTCAATCATTTGGCAGTTAAGAAATATTGGGATCCATCAGAGTTCGAATATTTATATCGCTTTTCCAAGGAATTAGGATTCAAGAAAGTATCTTCTGGGCCCTTAGTTAGAAGTAGTTATCATGCGGGTTGACTTCCCTCAATTAAAAAAAGTTTCTTTTCAAGTTTTTTCAATATGGAAGTACATTCCCCGTTCATAAGTGTACCCGCACCACCCCAAACCAATCTTAATAAAAGATCTACTGGGCTATTACCAACTTCTTTAACAATTTTGAAGCCTATTAACTTGAAATATCTTACAAGTTTTTTACTATATCCTTCACTATCAAAAATAGCTAAAAGTCGTGCTTTGTTGCTTGATTTTTTTTCAATTGCCCAAGCCATAGTTGTTGCCCATATTAATTCCGAAACAAAAGCAGGAGCTTTACTAAGGATTCTTAATGTATCAAGCTGAATACCTTGTTTATTTAAATAAGTCCAACCTTTCATTTCGGCCCAAATCTTAATGATGTTATCTTTCTGTTCTGCTATAACGATTCTAAAAAAACATAATCCAAGTGTTTCTCTAGCTTGAATTTTAATTATTAATCCAATGGTACCTGCTAATTTTTCTAATTCTTCAACTTTCATGATTTTGAAAATTAGTCCTTATTGATTTTATTATTTTCCACTTTTAATCTATCTATTTGTTTTTGTCTTTCTTCAAACCTTTTCCTATCATTATCACTGAATTGATCTATGCAGAAATGACATTGGATACCCTTTCTGTATTCTTTTCTTTTTTGATCTTGAATTGAAATTGGCATTCCACATGCATGACAAATCGAATAAGAGCCTTTTTCTAATTCTTGATCTAAAGCAACTCTTTTATCAAAAACATAACATTCCCCTTCAAATAAATTTTCTTTTTTTGGTATATCATCAAGGTATTGAAGGATACCGCCTTTTAGGTGATAAATATTTTTATAACCTTTCTTTTTCAGCAAACTAGTAGCTTTTTCACATCTTATTCCTCCGGTACAAAACATTGCTATATTTGTAGAATCTTTATTTTCTAAATGAGTATTTAAATGATCATCTACCCACTTGGGGAATTCGCTAAAGTTCCTTGTATTTGGGTTTATAGAATTCTGAAATGTTCCTACAGAAATCTCATAATGATTTCTAGTATCAATAACTATTGTATTTTGATTTTTAATTAATTTATTCCAACCAGCTGAATCAATATAGGTCCCATTATTTTCTGAAGGGTTTATTTCAGGGACACCCATGGTAACTATTTCTTTCTTGATTTTTATTTTTAATTTTTTGAAGACTTTCTTTTTTGAAAAGTTTACCTTGATATTCAAATTTCTACTATCTGTATATTCTTTAATTAAATTGATAACAATATCAATTACATTTTTCTCAGCACAAATAGTTCCATTAATGCCTTCACTTGCAAAAATTAACAAACCTGAAAGATCGTTTTCATTTTCGATTTCTAATAATTTATTTTTGAGATCAAAAATTAAGTTTTCTTGAAATGGGAAGAAAGAGTATAGAGAAGTAATTTTATAATTTTTGCCTTTCATAAAGAAGATAATGTTTTTTCACAAGTTTCAAAATCTTTGTTAAATGATACTCCAACCTCTTTGAGAAGTTTTCTGTCTGACTGAAAAGATGGATTTGAAGTAGTGAGTAACTCATCTCCGTAAAAAATGGAATTTGCACCGCATTGAAAACATAAGATTTGGGCTTCTTTTGAGAGCTTTTCTCTTCCTGCACTTAATCTTATTTTACTTTTAGGCATAAGAATTCTGGCTGTAGCTATCATCCTTATCATCTCAATAGAATCAATTTCTTGATTATCTTCTAAACCAGTACCTTCAATAGCTACTAATGAATTTATTGGAACACTTTCAGGGTGTGGATTCATGTTTGAAAGCACTTCCAAAAGAGATGCTCTATCGCCATTAGTCTCACCCAAGCCTATTATTCCTCCACAACAAACATTTATTCCTGCATTTCTCACTCTTTTGATAGTATCTAGTCTGTCTTGATAAGTTCTTGTCGTAATAATATTTTTATAATGCTCAGGGCTAGTATCAAGATTGTGGTTGTACGCTGTTAAACCTGCATCAGCCAGTCGGGAAGCTTGTTCTTCTGTAAGCATCCCAGCAGTAACGCATGCTTCCATTCCTAAATCTCTTACACCGCTAACCATCTCTAACATTGCATTAAAAGATTTTCCATCTCTAATTTCTCTCCATGCCCAACCCATACAAAACCTATCTGCACCCTCATTTTTTGCTATTTTAGCTCTTGCTAAAACCTCTTCAACTTGAAATTGTGGATGACTTTTTATTTCGCTAGCACTATAAATTGATTGGCTACAATATGAACAATTTTCCTCACATCCACCAGTTTTTACGCTGAACAATGATGCTAATTGAATGTTATAGCTGTTGAATTTCCTGTGAACGATTTGTGATTCCCACATTAAATCGATCAGAGGCATATTAAGAATTTCTAATATCTCCTTTTTATTCCAATCGAACCTAATTTCACTTAAGACCTGATTATTCGAATTTATCATAATTTTTAGAGAGTATAATGAGAATCTTCAAAAGATTCATTTGGTAATGATTCTATACCTCCGAAACGTCTATTCCTCGATTGGTAATCAATGATTGCTTTTAGAAATTCAAACTCATTGAAGTCAGGCCACATTACGTCAGATATATAAATTTCTGAATAAGCTAATTGCCATAAAAGAAAATTACTTATCCTTTTTTCTCCACTGGTTCTTATTAGTAATTCTGGATCTTTAATTCCTCGAGTTAATAGCTCTGAATTAAATAATTCTTCATTAACCTCACTTGGTTTTATTTCGCCAGAAGAAGATTTTAATGCTAATTCTTTTGCAACTTTTACTATTTCTTGTCTACCACCGTAGTTAACACAAACATTCAATAAAAATTTATTGTTGTTTTTAGTTAGAGATTCTGAATTAGATATTATTTTTTTTAGATTTTCTGGGAAAGGGGTTATATCTCCAATGAATTTTATTTTTGTTGATTCTTCATGTATCTCTCTAATTTCATTTCTCAAAACTTCGATAAAAAGATTAATGAGGAAGTCAACTTCTTTTGTTGGTCTTGTCCAATTCTCTGTTGAAAAAGCGTAAACAGTTAGTACTTTACATCCTAATTTTTTTGATGCTTTGAGAATCTCCTTTAAAACACTAACGCCTTTTTTATGCCCATATGTGCGAGGGAACCCTTTTTTTGTTGCCCATCTACCATTGCCGTCCATTATTATTGCAACATGTTCTGGAACTTTTTGCTTATCTATTTTCATGGATAAGTTATTATTTTTCGCGTCAATTATTTTTCCTAAACTCATAATTTAATCATTTTTGTTAAAAAAAATTGCTGGCTTTTCCTTCTCTTTCTCATTAGAATCATTGATAATATTATCACTTGATTTTGTATTTTGGGATAAAGAGTTTTTACCTAAAGTTGATTTATTCGTTCCAATTGTGTTTTGATTACCAATCAAATTTACAAGAAGTTCTTGTAACCTGCTACTGGTAATTGGTCTTTCTAGTTTCCCTTGGTTTGCTAGTGATAATGTACCTGTCTCTTCAGAGACAACAATACAAATACATCTGTCAAATCTTTCCGTAATTCCTAGTGCAGCAAGATGTCTTGTCCCGTATCTACTTATTCCTTGTCTAGATAAAGGGAGTATTACCCCGGCAGATATTATTTTATTCCCTTTCACAAGAACAGCTCCATCATGTAAGGGTGTATCTGTTGCAAATAGATTTATTAAAAGGTCAGTTGATAATTGTGCCTCAATATTAGTGCCTGAATATAAAAAATCTTCTGGTCTTAAGTCACTCCCCAAATCTACAACAATTAAAGCTCCCCTTCTATTTTGAGAGAGTTTACCTGCAGTATCAACTAATTGAGTAATAGTAGTTGAAGTTGCTCTAAATTCCTTTTGTGGATTTCCGAGTAATACGGCAAGCCTCCCAGTGCCTAAAAGTTCCATTAATCTTCTTAACTCTCCTTGCCAAAGGATCGCTAATGAGAGAGAGCATGCTAGAACTACGGCATCAATTAATTTTGATGTTAGTGGTAAGTATGCATATCTTTGAATAAACCATGCAGATGAAACTAAAAACAAATATCCCCTTAGAAGCCACAATGTCCTTTGTTCTTTTACTCTAGAGAATAATAAAAGTCCGAAACCAACAGCAAATAAGACATCTAATAAAAGCTTTAAATTTATAATTCCCCAGAAATTCACACTAAAAACAACATTAATTTAAATGTACCTAATTTTGTTTAATAAAGCGATCAGGCAAAACATCATATCTTAAAAGATCAAATGGACTTTCTCTTTTTTGAATAATCTCTGCTTCTCCATCACAAACTAAAAGAGCTGCGGGCCTTGGAATTCTGTTGTAGTTAGAACTCATTGAAACATTATATGCACCAGTACCAAAAACACATATAAGATCTCCTGTTTTACAATTTGCTAGCTCTATCTCCTTCAACAATACATCTCCTGATTCGCAATGTTTTCCAGCAATAGTATATTTATTTTTTGAATTAATGTTTAAGGGGTTTTTTACCAAACATGCAGAATAATTTGATTGATATGTTATGGGCCTTGGATTATCACTCATCCCACCATCAACAGACAAATAGGTTCTGATTCCAGGAATTTCTTTGAAAGCCCCAATTTTGTAAATTGTTATGCCTGCTGTAGATACGATGGATCTTCCAGGTTCACACATTAACTTAGGTAAATCTAAATTGTGTTTTTTACAAGCTTCAACTACAGAGGTGGAAATTGTTTTTACCCATTCATCAATAGAAGGTGGATCGTCATTTTTTGTATATTTAATGCCTAATCCTCCACCAACATTAAGTTCCTTAATATTGTGGCCAAATTTCTTGGCGTCCAAAATAACCTTTACCATTATTTCGCCTAGATCCTTATGAGGTTCTAGTTCAAAAATTTGGGAACCAATATGAGCATGTATTCCTCTTAACTTTAAATGTTTAGTGTCGCTTATGTTGGCAAATAAATTATTCAGATATTCGATTCCAAAACCAAATTTGCTATCAAATGAACCTGTTCTTATGTATTCATGTGTATGGCATTCTATTCCAGGAGTAAAGCGAATCATTATTTCTAAGTCATGATTTAATGAGTTTGATACTTCCTCTAATCTTTTTAAGTCATAGTCATTATCTACAATTATTTTTATGTTATTTTTAATCGCGAAATCTATTTCTTTGTCAGATTTATTGTTCCCATGAAAAACAATTTTTTCATTTGGCACCCCACCCTTTAGGGCAGTTAATAATTCCCCCTCCGAAACTGCATCAAGTCCTAAACCTTCTGAGGAAACAAGGTTACTCATAAATATAGAGCTATTAGCCTTGGATGCATATATCGGGAGTGTTTCTCCTGGATAGTATTTTTCTAATGCTTTTTTATAAGCTCTACAAGACATTCTCAATGTGGTTTCATCCAAAATATAGAGAGGAGAATCATATTTTTTAACTAATTCTTCAATTGAACATCCACCAACTGACAATTTCCCATCTCCTCCAATTGAGGTAGTAATGGGCACTATATTTTTATTGGGACTTTCCAAGTCAATTTTCTGTTTTAAAAAAGATTCTTTTTCATCCATAAGAGAACTTTAAATAAAGTTTTGCCAAAACAGCCATATTTTATAATGACTCTAGATTTGAACTTTATAAATATAAATACATAATAAAATGATATCTATTAAACAAATAAATGAGAAAGATATCGAATTATGTTGTGAATTAGATAGAAATACGATTTCGCTATGGAGCAAAAAACAATGGGCAAACGAATTTAAAAAAGATGGTACAAAAATATTTGGGTTATTAATTAAAAATTTAGTCATTGGTATTTGTGTTTTTCAAGTTGTTCTTGATGAAGCTCAAATAAATTATTTTGTTGTAAATCAAAAATTTAGGGAAAAAGGCTTTGGATCTTACCTCATGATCTATCTAATAAAAAAATGTGAGAAATTAAATCTAAAGAAATTACTATTGGAAGTTTCTCAGAGTAATGTTAGTGCTGAAAGATTTTATAGTCGCTTTGATTTTTATACCGTAGGAATAAGAAAAAATTATTATAAAGATGGTTCACATGCTCTTTTAAAAGAAAAAAAATTAACAACAAAATAATGTAAAAATTTAATTGTTCGGATAACCAGAATGCTTGAAATTACTATATTTTCTTGTTATATCACTAAAAAAGTTCAATTTGATTCAATAAATCATATTTTTGGGTATTCACAAAAGCTCATTCTGAACACAAAATAAACAGATTACTGGTAGGTTATTAGTAGGAATTTAATCTTCTAATGTTTGAAAGATTTACTGAAAAAGCTATAAAAGTCATTATGCTTGCTCAAGAGGAAGCTAGAAGACTTGGTCATAATTTCGTTGGAACTGAACAAATTCTTTTGGGATTAATTGGAGAAGGAACTGGGGTTGCAGCGAAAGTACTTAAATCACTTGGAGTCAATTTAAAAGATTCAAGGATAGAAGTAGAGAAGATAATAGGGAGAGGGTCAGGATTTGTAGCTGTAGAAATACCTTTTACCCCTAGGGCTAAGAGAGTTTTAGAATTATCTCTCGAAGAGGCTCGCCAACTAGGTCACAATTACATAGGAACAGAACATTTATTATTAGGTTTAATAAGAGAAGGCGAGGGAGTAGCTGCAAGAGTTTTGGAAAATCTTAATATTGACCTTACCAAAGTAAGAACTCAAGTCATCAGGATGCTAGGCGAAACAGCCGAAGTTGGTTCAGGAACTAGTACAACTAAGAGTAACCAGAAAACTGCTACTCTTGATGAATTTGGTACAAACCTAACAAAACTAGCTAGTGAATCAAAATTAGATCCTGTCGTTGGCCGTTATTCAGAAATAGATCGTGTCGTTCAAATATTAGGTAGGAGGACCAAAAATAATCCTGTTCTTATAGGGGAGCCAGGTGTAGGTAAAACAGCTATCGCAGAAGGTTTAGCTCAAAGAATACAAACAGGCGATATTCCAGACATTCTTGAAGACAAAAGAGTTTTGACACTTGATATAGGATTATTAGTCGCAGGAACAAAATATAGAGGTGAATTTGAAGAAAGGTTAAAAAAAATAATGGAAGAAATTAAATCAGCAGGTAATGTCATACTCGTCATTGATGAGGTGCATACTTTAATTGGTGCTGGAGCTGCTGAAGGAGCTATAGACGCAGCAAATATTCTGAAGCCAGCACTAGCTAGAGGAGAACTTCAATGTATTGGAGCAACAACTCTCGATGAATATAGAAAACATATCGAAAGAGACGCCGCTCTGGAAAGACGATTCCAGCCTGTAATGGTAGGGGAGCCATCTATTGAAGATACAATAGAGATATTAAAAGGCCTCAGAGAGCGTTACGAGCAACATCATCGTCTAAAAATTACTGATGATGCGCTAGAAGCAGCAGCTCATTTAGGGGATCGTTACATATCTGATAGGTATTTACCTGATAAGGCTATAGACCTCATCGACGAGGCTGGAAGTAGAGTTCGTCTAATAAATTCTAAACTCCCGCCTGAAGCAAAACAAATAGATAAAGAACTAAGACAAGTTCAAAAACAGAAGGAAGAATCTGTAAGAGATCAAAATTTTGATCAAGCTGGCCAATTACGTGAAAAAGAGATTGAATTGTCTGCAAAAATTAAAGAGGTATTGGAAAATAAAAAAGAATCTGCAGAGGAAGATCAATTTAATGATGATAATAAGTCTGTTGAAAGTGATTCAAAACTCTATCAAAGTCCCCTTGTTAGTGAAGAGGATGTAGCACATATTGTAGCTTCATGGACAGGCGTTCCTGTTCAAAAATTAACAGAAACCGAATCAGTAAAACTTCTTAATATGGAGGAAACACTTCACCAAAGGTTAATTGGACAGGATGAAGCTGTAAAGGCTGTTTCTAGAGCTATAAGAAGAGCAAGAGTTGGTCTAAAAAATCCTAATAGACCCATTGCAAGTTTTATCTTTTCTGGCCCTACTGGTGTAGGTAAAACTGAATTAACTAAATCATTAGCTTCATATTTCTTCGGTAGTGAAGAAGCAATGATTAGGTTAGATATGTCAGAATTTATGGAAAGACATACAGTTAGTAAACTTATAGGTTCGCCTCCTGGATATGTTGGTTTTAATGAAGGAGGTCAGCTTACTGAGGCAGTTAGAAGACGTCCTTATACAGTTGTTTTATTTGATGAAGTTGAAAAGGCGCATCCAGATGTATTCAATTTATTATTGCAACTACTTGAAGATGGAAGATTAACTGACTCTAAGGGTAGAACCGTAGATTTTAAAAATACTTTGTTAATAATGACTTCTAATATCGGTTCTAAAGTAATTGAGAAAGGGGGGGGCGGACTCGGATTTGAATTCTCAGGAGATTCAGTTGAAGATAGCCAATACAATAGAATAAAATCTTTAGTTAATGAAGAACTTAAGCAATACTTTAGGCCTGAATTTTTAAATAGACTTGATGAAATAATTGTATTCAGACAACTAACTAAAAATGAAGTTAAACACATTGCTGAAATAATGTTGCAAGAAGTTTTTGCACGACTACAAGATAAAGGCAT
Source organism: Prochlorococcus marinus str. AS9601 (assembly GCF_000015645.1). Classification (NCBI taxonomy): domain Bacteria; kingdom Bacillati; phylum Cyanobacteriota; class Cyanophyceae; order Synechococcales; family Prochlorococcaceae; genus Prochlorococcus; species Prochlorococcus marinus. Next base: position 1,009,812 of record NC_008816.1, on the reverse strand, counting down.
TAAGTTAGATGTAACCGATGCTTTTAAAGAAAGACTTGTTGAAGAAGGTTATAATCCTTCCTACGGTGCGAGACCTTTGAGAAGGGCAGTCATGCGTTTACTTGAAGATAGTTTGGCTGAAGAAGTTCTTTCTGGGAGGATAAAAGATGGAGATAAGGCTTTAGTTGATATAGATGATAATAAAAAAGTTATAATAAACATATCTTCTGAAGAATCTTCTCAAGAACTAGCAAGTGCTAACTTCTAATAATTCTAAGTAAATATGCAGTCAATCTCTCCCGAAACTATATATAGGGGAAATAATGCTTGGGAAAAATCTTTACCTCAAATTACTAAATTAACTAAAAGTCCATTAATTCTAGGCAGAGGGATTCAAACGAATAATTTGAGAAATAATATTTTTAATGATTTAAAAAATCAAAAACTTAATGTAAATTTTGCCAATTTACAATTTGATTGTTGTTACGAAGATATTTCAAGAGTTAGGAATATTATTTCAAATAATAATAATGATTGTGTTATTGCAGCTGGAGGTGGCAAAGTTCTAGATTCTGGAAAATATATAGCCGATTCTCTTAATATCCCTTGTATTACAGTTCCCCTTAGCGCCTCTACATGTGCTGGTTGGACAGCCTTATCGAATATTTATACAAAGGATGGTCAATTCATAAAAGATGTTGCATTAGGATCTTGTCCGAAAATACTAGTTTTTGATCATAAATTTATTCAAACAGCTCCATCAAGAACACTTGCAAGTGGCATAGCAGATGCCTTGGCAAAATGGTACGAATCCTCAATAACAAGTTCAAATATAGATGACGGTCTTGTTCAACAAGCAATTCAGATATCAAGAGTTTTAAGAGATCAACTATTAATAGATGGAGAAAAAGCATTTAAGGCTCAATTTGAAAATAATCCATCTTGGCAAAATACTGTAGAAGCATGTGGACTTACAGCAGGATTGGTTGGCGGTATTGGTGGAGAAAAATGTAGGACTGCCGCAGCACATGCTATTCATAATGCAATTACCCAGATAATCACCCCTAATAAATTCTTTCATGGTGAGATTGTTGGGGTTGGTTTATTATTGCAATTAAGAATAGAAGAAATGAAAAATAATAATAAATTAGCTGATCAATTAATTAAACAATTATTTGTACTTATGAATGAATTGAATTTGCCAACTTCTATCGGACAACTTGGAATAAATGTTTTTGAAAATAATAATTTAGAGAAAATTGCTGATTTTACTTGTCGAGATAAATCTGAGATTCACTTTTTGCCTTTTGAAATTAATAAACGGGATATAATAGAGGTTATTTCAAATTTTGAACAACAAAAAATTAAAATATAAATATTTTTTGACTAAAAACAATTTTGAAAAATTAAGTGATTTAAATGTAGAATTTTTCGAAAGTGCCAAATTGTCACTATTAGATCCTTTAGGTCTTTATTTGGCAAATGATGTTAAGTGGATAAAACTCAACCAAAATTGGAATTCCTTAAAATTCCCAGTAGTTATGGGAGGAAAAGGTCAACCTATACTTCTTCTACATGGCTTTGATAGTAGTTTTTTAGAATTCAGAAGAATATATAAATCACTAAAAAGAAATTTTCAAGTTATCGTTCCTGATCTTCTGGGCTTTGGTTTTAGTCCCAGGTACGCAACAAATGAATATAATGCCTCGAAAATAATTTCGCATTTAATTGATCTCCTTAAGACATTAAAAATAACAAAGAATCTAAAAATTATAGGTGCCTCTATGGGAGGCTCAACAGCTTTAAAACTTGCTTATGAAATTCCTGATTCTATTGAAAAAATTATCCTTTTGTCCCCCGCCGGATTGTTTGGAGAACCTAAGAGTATCCCTTTTCCTCTTAACCAAATTGGTGCCTCATTTCTTGGAATGCCTCAGGTTAGAAAAAGTCTTTGTAGGCAAGCATTTGCTTTCCCAGATGAATGCGTTGGTAAGATGGAAGAGCAAATTGCTTCAATTCATTTAGGTTGTAAAGGATGGAGGAATTCACTTGCATCATTTGCAAAAAGTGGTGGGTTTGCAGGAACTCAAAAATATATCCAAAATATCCCAATTAAAACATTATGCGGAGAAAATGATCGAATTCTTGGAAAAACAGAGCTTAAAAAAATAGGAAATATTGAAAAATTGAATTTTGTAGGGTTACAAAATTGTGGACATCTTCCGCATATAGATCTTCCATCATTATCTAGTAAAATAATCCAAGATTATTTTTTGGAATAAAAGATTTCTTAATTAATTTAAATACTTGAGAATTATAAAAATATAATACAAAACAGATGGAGTAAAGATGTAACTGTCAATTCTGTCAAGAATCCCTCCATGTCCCGGTAAAAAAGTTCCGGAATCTTTTATTTTTGCATCTCTCTTCATCATAGATTCAATTAAATCTCCAACCAATGCCATAAGAGAAATTGAAATTCCATATATTATTCCAACAAATAATGGATTTTCCCAATTCAATAAAAATGCGAAAAATATTGCTAGTAAAGTTGAACAGGATATTCCTCCAATTAAACCTTCTATAGTTTTGCTAGGAGATATTGGAGATAGAGATTTTTTACCAAATGACTTCCCAATGAAATAAGAACCAATATCACTAGCTACAATTAAAAAGCAAGAAGTTAAAGTTAAATGCAGACCTGTAGTATTTGATAAGTTCTCAAACGATATAAACCCTTGATTTGAACTGATTATCACTGAATCTAATCCCCTTAACTTAATCCAGTAACTAGGTAAAAAACCTAAATAGAATAATCCAAAAATAGAGGCTGCAATATCTGAAATTGTCCCAGGTTTTGGCTGCAAAAGTAACCAAGTACATATCCCAACTGAACAGATTGGCAAAATTGAATTTGAAATTTCTCCTTCAATCAAACCTATAGTCTCAAGATAAGTAGAAACTATAATTATAAAGGATGAAAATAATGTGGTTTTTGTAGCTGGTCTTATTCCTTTAAATTCTGCCATTCTAAAAAATTCCAATAATGCTAGATATGTAAGCATCGCAGTTGCCAATGTAAAAAACCATCCCCCCATCAAAACAACAATTAAACCAAAAATTCCTATAAGTAGACCGCTTCTTAATCTCATATGAAATTGCTATGTTTCTAAGACTCTTATATTAAAATTTACCAGATCCTTGTTGCATAAACTTTGATTATTTATCCAATTAAACCTATCTAAATCAATTTTTTCGCCAGGAACTAGTAAAGGTATCCCAGGAGGATAAGGGCAAATAATATCTCCAGATATTTTATTTAATGATTGTGAGAAAGGAATATTCTGACTCTTACTTCTCAAAGCAATTCCAATTTCGATTTCGGGAGCTTGAACTAATTTAAAGGGTGATCTGAGCACTTTTAAACTTTTTGATTTTTTGGAATTTAATAGTAATTTTTTCCATAATTTTTCAAATAAATTAAGAAAATCTTTTTGATTTCCAAATCCTAAGCAAAAAGTAAGAGTCATCATTTCCGGTAATTCTGCAATAAGTCCATTTCTATAAAAAAAATTATCAGCAGTAAAACCATCAATCCCAGCCTTAGAGGTATTTAATACAATTTTTAAGGGGTCTTGAGTTTCTATGAGAGGAATATTTTTTTGAATTAATTTTTTATAAATATTTTTTGCCTCTAAAATTCTTTTTTGATATTTTGATAAACTTTTTTTGTTAAGCCAGTCCCTTATAGACTCTTCACAAGAAGAAAGTAATAAAGAACTTGGACTGGTGGTTTGAAGCAAATTAATACTTTTGATTAATTTATATTCATTTATTAGATTCCCTTTGTACCAAAGTACCGCCGTTTGAGTTAATCCATTGAGTGACTTATGCAATGAATTAACTACTAAATCAGCGTTTGATGATAAGGCCGGTTTTGGTAAATTAAGATTTTCACAAAAAAGTAAATAAGAACCATGGGCTTCATCAACTAAAACAGGTAAATTTTTTTGATGACAACAATCTATTAAAGGCTCTAAATCTCCTGCATAACCATGATAAGAGGGGCTTACAAGAATAACCCCTGCAATTTTATTCTCATCAAAATTTAATTTTTTAAATACATTTTCCAACCAAATTTTTGTAATTGGTTTGTAATGACCCGTTATGGTTGAAAATTCTAAGTCAAAAAATATTGGATTTATATTCTGCATCGCACAGATTTTTATGACACTTATATGAACATTTCTAGGCATCAGGATATTTTCGCCCGGATTTGCCATTGCAATTACTGCTGATTGTATTAATCCGGAAGCTCCATTAACTCCAAAGAAACATCCTTTAGCTCCAAATTTGTCTGAGAATTCTCTTTGAGATTTAGCAATTAATCCGATTTGGGATAGTGGGGAGCCTATTTCTGGTAGTTCTGGCAAGTCCCAATACCCAGGTGGATTTTTTAACAACTTCACTAATTTCTTTGGTAAAGCTGCCCCTCTGTTATGAGCGGGAAAGAATAAAGACTTTAAAAACTTTTTAGTTAGAAAAGATGAAATGCTCATAAAGTATTATTGACATATATAGAATGGACTACATGGTAATCTTTTTTGATATTTTTTAACTTTAATGAAAAGATCTTATTCGGAATATTCAGCAAAAGAAGACTTTCTTTGGTTGATTTTGAGACCATGGATTTTTATCCCAAGAGTTTTATATATCCTTTTAACTTTTATTTTTCTTTTTTTAAGAATACTTTTTCAAGGTAACAGTAAAAATAAAAATGTACAAAAAAATCTCTCGAAATATCTTTTTGATGTGATAACGGATTTAGGGCCTTGTTTTATCAAATTAGGCCAAGCACTCTCAACTAGACCAGATCTTGTTAGACAAGATTGGCTTACTGAACTTACAAACTTACAAGATAATCTCCCAGCATTTGATCACAAAATTTCTTTAAAAATCATTGAAGAGGAACTTGGATCCCCTGCTAATGAATTATTTGAAGAGTTTCCAGATAGTCCTATTGCTTCAGCAAGCTTAGGTCAAGTTTATAAAGCAAAATTAAATAATTCTTATCTAGCTGTGAAAGTACAGCGGCCAAATTTATACTTCCTTATAAGAAGAGATGTTGTAATCTTAAGGTTTTTAGGAACTTTTTTATCCCCACTCTTACCATTAAATATAGGTGTTGGAATTGGAGAGATAATAGATGAATTCGGTAAGGCACTTTTTGATGAAATTGACTATCAAAAAGAGGCCGAAAATGCTTTGAAGTTTGCAAATTTATTCAAAGAAAATCCAAATATTTTTATTCCTAAATTAGAAAAACAGTTTTCATCCAAAAGGGTAATCACAACTTCTTGGATTGATGGAGTTAAGTTAAGAGATAGATTTTTACTAGAGGAAAATAACTTAATACCTGCTTCGTTTATAAAAACATGTGTCATCAGTGGACTGCAGCAATTATTTGAATTTGGATATTTTCATGCAGACCCACATCCAGGAAATATGTTCGCTCTCAAAGGAGGAAATGCAGATAGTGGGAATTTAGCTTATGTTGATTTTGGAATGATGGATACTATTACAAACTCAGATAGACTTACTCTTATTAAGGCAATAGTTCACATAATAAACGAAGAATATTATCTTCTCGCAGAAGATTTCCAGAAATTAGGTTTTTTAACCAAAGAACAAGATCTTCAAAAACTTGTTGAACCATTAAAAGAAGTTCTAGGAGGATCTTTTGGCGCTGAGGTTGGTAATTTTAATCTTAAAAATGTAACTGATAAATTCTCAAAACTAATGTATTCCTATCCTTTCAGGGTTCCAAGTAGGTTTGCCTTAATAATTAGAGCAGTTGTTAGTCAAGAGGGTTTAGCACTAAGGTTGGATCCTGAATTTAAAATTCTAAAAATAGCTTATCCATATATTGCAAAAAAATTACTGACCGATAATTCTGAAGAGATTTTAGACATACTTTTAGAAGTCGTTTTTGATAAAAAAGGTCAAATCCAAATAGAAAAAGTTGAAAGTTTACTAAACATTTTATTTAGAGATTCAGAGAATATTAATTCAGATCTTATACCAGTTGCGAACGCTGGATTGAAATTATTTGTCAGTAAAAAGGATCCGAAGTTAGGAAGAATCTTCTTTTAGTCTTATAAAAGATGAAAAATTAGAATTTACTGATGCAAAAAAACTCTTGGCTTTAATTAGAGATACTTTTAGTCCTCTAAATATTGCAAAAAGTGCAGTACAAAATATTATTTCAACAGTTTAGTTTTTATATTTATAGTTAATTAACTTACTTATTAATTTAATTCTATTAGAATTGAATGTAATATTTTAATAATTAGAAGTAAAAGGATTATTTAGCTTTGGAAGATTAAATGAATATTTTGAAAAATCTCTTTTTATTTAATAAAAAATCTAAAAAAAATAAAGAATTTAGTCCTAGATTGGTTGACCAATCTTTAGAAATTGCAAAGTTAGTAAAAGAAGCAAGAATTCAACAAAACCTTACTATTAAAGAATTGTCAAACATTTCAAAAATCCCTGAACGAATAATAAACTCTATTGAAAATAATAATAAAAGTACTAGGCCAGAGTATCCTTTTATAAGATCCATATTAATTAAATTAGAGGAATGCTTAGTATTAAAAAAAAATACATTATTAAATTTAGTAGTTAAAGAAAGAAAAATTTTAAAGAAAAAAGGAAGGGTTTTTATGTTCAGGAAATTCGATCTTATCAATACATGGCAAGGAAGTCTTTTGTATTTTTTTATATTAGTTTTAACTATTTTTATATTAAAGAGATACTTTATTTTAAATGTAAATGTTATAGAAATTAAAAATATTGAAAATCAAATTATTGATAAATAATTTTTAATAATATCTACATTAGAGTTCTCCCAAAATTATTTCCTAGCTCACTAAACATTTTTATATTATTTTCTATTTCTTCTAAAGGACAATTTAACTTCCATTTCCAGTTATTTTTTGTGGTCCCAGGTTTGTTTAATCTACTTGAATCGTTTAGAGATAATAGATCTTGTAATGGAGCGATAAAAAGATTAGCATTTGTCTCCATGCCAATTTCTATTAAATCCCAAGAAGGATTTTCTGAAAATTTATACTCATCTTTTATTCTTTTTTGGGATTCATAATCTAAATTTTCCCACCATGAAACAGAAGTAGAGTTGTCGTGAGTACCTGTATAAACAACCCAATTTTCTCCTTCAATATTCTTTGGTAAATAAGGATTATCTTTATTGCCATCAAAAGCAAATTGTAATATTTTCATGCCAGGTAGTTCGAAGCGTTTCCTTAATTTCTCTACATCTGGAGTTATTACTCCCAAATCCTCCGCAATAATAGGTAGATAGTTACCCCCTAGATCCTTTTTTACTTTATTTAATAGTGTTTTACCTGGAGAATTTATCCATTTTCCAATAATTGCCGTTTTAGAATTGCCATTAACTCTCCAGTAACCTGCTAAACCCCTGAAATGATCAAATCTTAATATGTCCACAAGTTCAAATTGTCTTTGAAATCTTTTTCTCCACCAATTGAAATTAGTCCTTTTATGCTTTGACCAAAAGTAAGTTGGGGTACCCCATAATTGTCCTGTTGATGAAAAATAATCAGGCGGAACACCACTTTGAAAGATTAAATCCCCATTTTTAAAAATTGAAAATAATGATTTATTACTCCATACGTCGGCGCTGTCTCTAGAGACATAAAAAGGCAAATCTCCTATGAGCTTAATATTTTTTGATTTTGCAAAGTTTTTAATGACGCTCCATTGTTCATCAAGATGCCACTGTATTAATTTTTTAATAAGTATCTCTTCACTTTTTTTCTTAATCCACGATTTTAAGAACTTGTTATTTTTTATTTTAAAATCTTGAGGCCATTCCCACCAAGGCAACATATTAAATTCCTCTCTAATAACAACAAATGTTGCATAATCTTCAACCCAAGAATGCCTACTGACCCATTTGTTAAAATTAATTTTTCTTTTTTCAGATTGTGAACTCCAACCTTGCAAAAGGAGGAGACCTAATTTTTTTGTTAGGTCATCCGCAATATCAAAATCAAAATGATCTTTATTTTGATTTGTTGGACCCAGATTTTCTTTATTTGAGATGTAAATAAAACCTTTTTCGATTAAATCATCTATATCCAAAAACCATGGGTTTAGTGCAAAGCTAGATGGGGAACTATATGGCGAACCTGTAGAGTCAGTAGGTGTAAGGGGTAAAAATTGCCAGTATTCAATTCCATGCTTATGAAGTTTTCTTATCCACTCTTTAGCTCCTCTCCCAAAAGTTCCACAGACATTTCCTCCCGGAATACATGTTGGATGCATAAGTACGCCTAATGATTTTTTTGCAATAATTGACTCTATAGGCATGTTTTCAATATATTTTGATTATTTAAACTTAACTAGTTTTTAATTCTCTAAATTAAACCTTATACAAATTTTTTTTAATTGACAAATATCACTGCTGATTTTTAAGTCTGGATAAATATAAATTCTAATTTTTAATCAACAATTTTTTGCTTAATTGATGTGACTTTTGAAAATATCTAGTCATTATCTTTTGCGAAATTCACATAAACGACTACGATGATAATATAGTTTTATGGTGCAAATTTCGTGACAAGTTTTATCACGGCAATGCAGAGTAAAGAATCGAACTTTAATCTAACTAATAGTAGATTAAGATTAGTAAGTGGGACAACAAACCCAAAGTTAGCTGAAGAAATTGCATCATACTTAGGGATTGAAAATGTACCTTTAATATCTAAAAGATTTGCAGATGGAGAACTTTATGTTCAGATTCAGCAATCTATTAGAGGTTGTGATGTATTCCTTATACAACCTACATGCGCTCCTGTAAACGATAGTTTAATGGAACTAATGATCATGATTGACGCTTGCAAAAGAGCCTCTGCAAGACAAATAACGGCTGTAATTCCCTATTTTGGATATGCGAGGGCAGATAGGAAAACCTCAGGAAGAGAGTCTATAACTGCAAAATTAACTGCCAATTTACTAGAGAAATCAGGAGTTGATAGAGTTTTAGCAATGGACTTACACTCAGCTCAAATACAAGGCTACTTCGATATACCATGCGATCATATTTACGGTTCACCTGTATTAATTGATTATCTAGAATCTCTAGATTTAGAAGAAATAGTTGTAGTCTCTCCTGATGTAGGCGGGGTAGCAAGAGCAAGAGCATTCGCCAAATTAATGAATGATGCGCCTTTGGCTATAATTGATAAAAGGAGATCTGCGCATAATATCGCTGAAAGTCTAACGGTTATCGGTGAAGTTAAAGGTAAAACTGCTATTCTTATAGACGACATGATAGATACGGGAGGCACAATTTGTTCTGGAGCAAATTTGCTAAAGAAAGAAGGAGCTAATAGGATATTTGCTTGTGCCTCACATGCTGTATTTTCTCCTCCTTCTTATGAAAGATTAAGTTCTAAGAATCTTTTCGAACAAGTTATTGTGACTAACAGCATACCAGTTAAACATAAAGATAATTTTCCACAATTAAAAGTTCTTTCTGTCGCAAATATGCTTGGGGAAGCCATTTGGAGAATTCACGAAGAAAGTTCTGTTAGTTCTATGTTTAGATAAAAAAATTTATTTTTTACAAACCTTGTAATTTCTTGATTCTCTCAGTTTCAATCTTAAATTGTTTTTCGATCTTTTCAGGAACATTATCTGGGCACACTTTAAGAGCTGATTCAACTAATTGCAGGGATGCAATAAATTGTAATTGTTTCATATCAACTGTTTGTTCTTTCTTTTTTTCTATTATTTTCCCTCCATGTTTTTGCGATACTACTGATGCGAAGGTTGCTGAAGCAACACTTAATGTTTTTGGGAAATCCAGATCAAATCCTTTTCTTGTCGCATTACATAGAAATGAAACACCCATCCCATGATATAAATCTAAATCATTTTTATTGGCAGGCGAATTTTTAACATTTGCATTTACTTTATTAAATTCATTATTTGTATCAAATAAAATAGATAAAAAAATTAGAGGAATTGCAAAAATATTAGATAATTTTAAACTCATATTTGATTTATTTTTAATTCACATTATTAAAGATAACATTTTTTATTTTTAAACTAAATCTGCCCACAGTATTTATTTAATAATTTTAATTTCGTGATGATTCTCTACTATTTTAAGCATATCTTTGTTCCATGAATATATAACCCTAAATCTATACTTATCAGAATCTACAAGCCTTGTATGTTCAAGAATATACCAATCTTTATAAGAAGATTCAAAAATCATTTCGTGTTCGTCGACTTGTTTAATATTTGAAATACCTTCATCATTACTTAGATAAAATTTTTCCCTCTTAAGTTGATGACCTTTTAAAAATGCATGCATTTCTCCTCGCTCTTTATACTGGGGATTTTCGTCAAAGAAATTATATTTTTTTTCTGGGTACCAAGTAAATTTATAATGCGACTCCCATTTAGACTTACTCTCGAGAGCTTGAATATTTATATTCATACTTAAACTATAAGTTTTTTGTGCTTCATCGAGAAAATACGTTCTATTAGATTTCCATGATCCAATATTCCTGGAAAACCACCTTTTTAAATTACTATTTAAGTTGATTTCAGGAGGGTTTTCACCAAAATGTAAATTTTCCTTTGGATTAATAGCAACCATTTATAAAAAAGTCCTATTTATTTAATAGCCTATCTGTAAAATAAAAAAAAATATCTTAAGGTGTTTATAAGGATTAACAGCTTTTCAACACTTCAGAGGATTTCATTTGAATGATAAAAAAGAGCTAAAATTAATACTTGTGGCAGCTAGAAATCAACTTTCTAGTAATGATATTAAGTGCTTAATAGCTTATTTAGAATCAGATGATTGTGAATTTGAGACATCTCTTCAGATCTCAGAACCCAAAGAGCAACCAGAATTACTTGAATTACATAGATTAGTCGCTATCCCTGCTCTTATAAAGGTTTCCCCAGCTCCAAAGCAAATATTTGCTGGAAGTAATATTTTCTCTCAGTTGCAAAAATGGTTGCCAAGGTGGTCACAGGAAGGCTTAACAAAAAATCTTGGGATTAATTTGCAGCCATCCAAAATTGATTCAACAAGAACTCAAAAAGAATTTCTATTGGAAGACGAACTTCTTGTTTTAAGACAAGAAAATGAGACATTAACAAAAAGAATAGAATCTCAGGAAAGATTATTAAGAATGGTCGCGCATGAATTAAGAACACCTTTAACTGCTGCTACTTTGGCTGTTCAAAGTCAAAAACTCGGACAAATAGATATTTCAAAATTGCAGGAGGTTATTAAAAGACGTCTTGAAGAGATTGAACTCTTATCTCAGGATCTTTTAGAGGTTGGAACAACCAAATGGGAAGCATTATTTAATCCTCAGAAAATTGATTTAGGTAATATTAGTGCTGAAGTAATACTCGAATTAGAAAAATTCTGGAGAATAAGGAATATTGAAATTGATACTGATATTCCATCTGATCTGCCAAGTGTATTTGCAGATCAAAGAAGAATGAGGCAAGTATTTTTAAATTTAATTGAAAATGCTATTAAGTTTTCTAAAGATTCTGGATCTATAAAAATCACTATGATTCATAAGACAAATCAATGGGTAGAAATAACAATTTGTGACAAAGGTGCAGGTATCCCTTTGAGCGAACAAAAAAGAATTTTTCTAGATAGGGTTAGACTTCCCCAGACATCTGAAGGAACTTCAGGATTTGGTATAGGCTTATCAGTATGCAGGAGAATAGTACAAGTCCATGGAGGAAGAATATGGGTGGTATCTGAAGTAGGGGTGGGTTCCTGCTTCCATTTCACAGTTCCTGTGTGGCAAGGACAAAACAAAGAGCAACAAAACTTGACGAAAGGCTAGCCTTACTCTTAGTTTTTAATAAGCTGTTATGCTAATTTCCTGGCCCCATCGTCTAGAGGCCTAGGACACCTCCCTTTCACGGAGGCGACAGGGGTTCGAATCCCCTTGGGGCTATTAATTTAAATTTATAACGATCTTCTTGATGATTTTGCTTGCTTATCTACGGCAATTAAATTTTCTGAAAGATCTTTTTTCAGTCTTTTCTCTATCATCCCTATTGGCATCCACTGACAACCTTGAACAGTAAGATCATAAATTAATGAGTTTGTTGAAGTATTTTTAATATTTTGAATTTTCCAACTACCCTCAAACTTTCTGAAATCTCCTTTTATTAAATTAAATTTTAAGAGGCCAAGCTCCTTATTTTCAAATAAATCTATAGTTACTTCAGCTGAAAACTTCATGCCAAGGAAATCCTGAGCCCCAACTTGCTTAAGGTGGACATTATTTCCCTTCTGAAATATTTTTTTGCTTGATAAAAGATTTGGTATGTAGAGATTTAAACGATCATAATCTGTTAAAACACTCCACAAAGAATCAAAACTTGCAGAAGTTGTAAGTTGAGCTGCCAGTCGTCTTGTCCCACCGGAAAACTTCTCCATCGTCTGCTCAATTGTCCTGTAATCATTGTCTTTATAATGATCTTCTGATTCTTGAGGTTTGTTCATGCAATGAATTTTTTAATTAGATAAAAAATTATTTCTGTGTAACTATACTGATAAAAACAATAAATACTGAAAAATTAAAATAATTTCTTTTATTTATCCCGATCTCAAAACGTAACCATTTTTGTAAAATCACTACAAATTAAACTACAAATTGATAATCTTTTATAAAAGAAATCTAAAAAATGTATTCACAAGCAAAAGTAATCGCAGGCGGATTAGCTCATATACCAGTAGTAATAGCTGTTTTTTATTTTATACTCACAACTTTTAATAAAAGAGCTTTAAAATTTGTTGAAGAAGCAAAAACAAAAAAACCTGAGGCAAAAGCTGTGGAACCTAAAAAAGTCGCTGTTTCAAAAATAGAAGCTCCAAAAACAGAAGCTCCAAAAACAGAAGCTCCAAAAATAGTTAAGAAAAAACATGCAGATGTTCCAGTCAATATTTACCGTCCTAAAACACCATATGAGGGAACAGTTATTGAAAACTATAGTCTTCTCAAAGAAGGGGCAATTGGTAGAGTTAATCACATAACTTTCGACCTTAAAGATAGTGATCCATTTCTAAATTATGTAGAAGGTCAAAGTATTGGTATCATGCCGGCTGGTGAAGATGCTAATGGAAAGCCTCATAAATTAAGACTGTACTCAATTGCTAGCACTAGACACGGTGATGACTTTAATGGAAATACAGTTTCTCTTTGTGTAAGACAGCTTCAGTATGAAAAAGATGGTGAAACCATTAATGGTGTCTGCTCTACTTACTTATGTGATATTAAGCCTGGAGATAAAGTAAAAATAACAGGTCCTGTTGGTAAAGAAATGCTTCTCCCTGATGAAGAGGACGCAAACATTGTAATGCTGGCCACTGGAACTGGAATAGCACCAATGAGGGCTTATTTAAGAAGAATGTTTGAACCAACGGAAAAAGAAAAAAATAAATGGAATTTCAAGGGGAAAGCTTGGTTATTTATGGGTGCTCCAAAATCAGCTAATTTGTTATACGAAGAAGATCTTCAAAGATACATTACAGAGAATCCAGATAATTTTAAATATACAAAAGCTATTAGTCGCGAACAGCAAAATACTAAAGGTGGAAGAATGTACATTCAAGACAGAGTTTTAGAGTCAGCCAATGAACTTTTCAATATGATTGAAGATGAAAAGACACATATATATCTTTGTGGATTAAAGGGTATGGAACCTGGAATAGATGAAGCGATGACTAAGGCAGCAGAAGAAAAAGGATTGAACTGGTCAGAATTAAGACCTCAACTAAAAAAAGCAGGAAGATGGCACGTAGAAACTTACTAAATCTTGGTTACTTAGATTTAAGTTTCACTTATTAAATACTTTTTGGTTTAGACACAATATGTAGCTAATTTTTGAAAAAAAGAGGATTTTAAATAAAGAATACTAAGAATATGCCTTCAACTTTAAGTAATCCTCTAAGATTAGGTTTACGGCAGGAAAGAGTCATATCTCCACAATCTTTAGTAATTTTTGGCGCTAGTGGAGACCTTACTCATAGAAAATTAATACCAGCCTTATTTGAACTCTATTTGCAAAGAAGAATTCCTAGTGAATTTGGAATAGTTGGTTGTGCGAGAAGACCTTGGACTGATTATGAGTTTAGAGAAAAGATGAAAGTAAAGTTATCAAATCAAATATCTGGTAAAGAAAGGGAGTGGGAACAATTTTCTAATTATCTTTTCTATGAACCAGTTGACTTACAAGAAAGTGATCATGTCGTAAGGCTTTCTAGAAGATTAAATGAAATTGATAAAACACAAGCTACTCATGGGAATAGAACATTTTATTTATCAGTATCTCCAAATTTCTATGCAAGTGGATGTAAAGCTCTAAAAGGAGCTGGCCTTTTAGATAACCCTAAGAAAAGTCGTTTGGTAATTGAAAAACCTTTTGGCAGAGATTATTCAAGTGCAAAAAAATTGAATAAGATTGTTCAAAGTTGCGCTGAAGAAAGTCAGATTTATAGGATTGATCATTATTTAGGTAAAGAGACAGTTCAGAATATTCTTGTTTTGAGGTTTGCTAATACTATTTTTGAACCAATTTGGAACAGGAATTATATATCAAGTGTTCAAATTACTTCATCTGAAACAGTTGGTGTTGAAGATAGAGCAGGTTATTACGAAAGCTCTGGTGCTTTGCGGGATATGCTTCAAAATCATATGACTCAAATGCTTGCAGTTACTGCAATGGAACCTCCTGGAAAATTTGAACCAGAAGCAATAAGAAATGAAAAAGCTAAGGTTCTTCAAGCTTCCAAACTTGCTGACGAAAATCAACCGTGGAATTGTTGCATAAGAGGACAATATGGAGAGGGAGGGAATATTTCAAATCGACTCAAAGGATATAGGCAGGAAGATGGTGTTAATAGTAACAGCACAACAGAAACTTATATCGCGACAAAAGTTTTCGTTGATAACTGGCGTTGGCAAGGAGTGCCTTTTTATTTGAGAACTGGTAAAAGACTACCTAAAAGACTTGGAGAAATAGTCTTGACTTTTAAAGATGTTCCTGTTCATTTATTTGAATCAACAATAATAAATCCTGCCCCAAATCAACTTATCCTTAGAATTCAGCCAAATGAAGGTGCTACTTTCAAATTTGAGGTAAAATCTCCTGGTTCTGGAATGAAATCAAGACCTGTTGAAATGGAATTTTCTTATGATGAATCATTTGGAGAACCATCAGATGAAGGCTATGTAAGATTATTAGCTGATGCAATGCTTTCTGACCCAACATTATTTACCCGTAGTGATGAGGTAGAGGCAGCCTGGAAACTTTATACGCCATTAATAGAATTGATGGATAATTCTCCTTGGAAGTTACCTATTTATAATTATGAATCTATGACATGGGGACCTCCTGAGTCAGATCAATTAATTTCAAAAGATAATATTTTCTGGCGTAGACCCTAAAAATGAAACCTCAACTTACACTTCAAACCCCTTTAGAGCTGCCTTATCAGGAAATTTCTAATTACCTTAATAAATTATGGATTTCAGAAGATAAAGATAATAGTGGAGCTAATACTTTCACATTAATGGTCTGGCAGCCTGCTTGGCTAGAACAATGTTTGGTTCAAAAAGGATTAGTAAATGGACCAATTACTGGAAACTTAAGTCCAGAGATAATTGAAGTTGCTAAAAAATTTATATTGGATCAAGGACTTCCTATCGCGACTTCACTTAATAGTGAAGAATTATTGAATTTGTTGAAGGAAAATTTATCTAATAAAGAATTTGATGATTTTAGAGGACAATTTTTTGAATCAACGATAAGTACATTGAATCCAAGAAGATTAATAACTTTAGCGCCAACCATAAATAAAAATTCAGATATCAAAACTTTTGTATCTGCTTATTGTCCATTAAGTGATACCCCAGCTATGCAACCTATTTGTGGGGATTTAGTTGTTATTAGGGGGGACTCGGCCTCAATATCTAATAAAGGATTAAAAATAATTGATGAATTATCTATTGATGAATTACCTTCATGGTTGTGGTGGAATGGAAGCTTGGATGAATCGCCTGAAATTTTCGAATATTTTACTGATTATGGTCTAAGGTTAATAATTGATACTGCTCTTGGATCGCCTCAAAGATGTTTAAAAGTTTTAGATCAATTAAATAATTCAAATAAAGCTATTAATGATTTGAATTGGGTTAGATTGAAAAATTGGAGGGAATCATTGGCAATGATTTTTGATCCGCCTTCGAGGAGACCGATTTTAGATCATATTACTGATATTGACATTGATATCGCAGGAGATCATATGATTCAAGCGTTGTTTTTGATTTCATGGATTAGCGATAAACTTGGTTGGTCTTTTCTAAGAGTTGAAACGGATACAGAATCAACAAAAATAGAGTTTAAAAGAATTAATGGCGAAATAATTTCTACATCAATTAATCCCTTATCTTTGGGAAATCCAAGTATTCATTTAGGACAAGTCATTGGATTGAGGCTGATTTCAAAAATTAGTGAGGTTCAAAAAAATAACACTTGTGTAATACTTGGCTGTGAATCAGTGGAATGTATGAGACTTGAAGCAGGGGGAATGGCTAATATGGAATTAATAGAACAAGTTGTTCCAAATTCTTTTTCTACATCAGAATACGATGTTAGTAAATTATTGGGAAGTAGTAGAGGTAATACCAGTCCTCTTTTTGAAAATTCTATTAAAATAGCTCTTCAAATATTTAATGGTTTGAATAACTAATAGATGCCTTGTGTAATATCTTCTCCTTCAACTGATAGCGGGAAAACTACATTATCTCTTTTGCTATCTTGTTGGGCGTTCTCAAAAGGTATAAAGATACAAACTTTCAAGGTGGGCCCAGATTATCTTGATCAACAACAACTTAGCTCAATTGGTCAACCTATTTGTAGGAATTTAGATATTTTTTTAAGTGGTGAGGAATGGGTTCAAGAAAGTTTTTTTAAACATTCTTTGAAATATGAATTCTCGTTAATTGAAGGAGCAATGGGTCTGTTTGATGGACTAGGGTCAACAACCTATTCCAGCACAGCAAATATCTCTAAACTTCTCAATGCTCCAATAGTTTTTATTGTTAATGCTAGAGGTCAAGTAGCTTCTCTTTTGGCGACTATTCGAGGTTTTAGAGATTTCGATAGTGAGTTGTCAATAGTAGGAATTATATTTAACAACGTTAATTCAGATCGACATAAAAAATTAATCAAAGAAGTTTTTAAAAATGAAGATATCGAAATTCTGGGTTTTTTACCATCTGATTCAAAAATAACTTTAAACAAAGCTAATTTAGGTTTGATATCTCCAATGGATAATGGAAAAGAAATTGATGTTGAATATTTTGCAAATTTCGCCGAAAGAAATCTTGATGTATTTTCTCTTATTAAATTTCTGAAATCTCCTCAAAAGAAAAAATTTAATTCTTTCAATTTTAAAGATTTTAAAATAGACAAAAGTAAACCTATCGCAATTGCAGAAGATAAAATCTTTCATTTTCAATATCCTGAAACTAAGGAGTTTTTGAGTGAACTAGGAATACCATTGATTTCATGGAGTATTTATGATGATGAAGAAATACCTAATGAGGCTTCTTCTTTAATTATTCCTGGGGGGTTCCCTGAAAAATATGCTGATCATATAAGTAACTCTACAAAAAGCTTAAATTCGTTAAGGAAATTCCGCAAAAATGGATTTATATATGCCGAGTGTGGAGGGATGATGATTTTAGGTGACTTCATAAAAGATGAAAATGGTAATTATCATAAAATGAGTGGCATCCTGCCTTTTAGATCAAAAAAAAGTAAACTTACAGTGGGTTATAGATACATTAAGGGTTTAAAAGATACTCCGATCATTAAACAAAATCAATTCATAAGAGGACATGAATTTCATTATTGGGAAATTGAAAATAATTTGTCTGAACTTGATTTAAGAAAAGCTGAGTATCATAAGAAACTATTTTCCCCGTGGAAAATCAAATCTTGGGAAACTGAATATAAAAATGAAGGCTATTTTGATGAAAAATTACATGCAAGTTGGATTCACTTACATTTGCCAAGTTCTCCAGAAGTCGCAAAAAACTTTATAGATGCCACCCAAATTAGTTTTCCAAAGGATTACTAGTTTATTATCAAATCAAAAATTGTGAGAGGAGAACCTAAAAAAAACATTCCAGGCAAAGTAACTAAAGGTCCTAAAAAACTTCCCACCATGACCTCAATTTTTGTATGGCCTAGGGTTTCCTTCAAAAATAATTCAGATTTAGGGTCTAGTTTTTTTGATAGTTTATTGATTTCTGCAGCTTGAATCCCAGCTGATTTTCGAACTCCACTAGCGTCATACATAACTATAAGTGCTACAGCAACTGCTAACGCGAATATAGAGCTATCAAATCCTAATTCATAACCTATACCTGATGCAGCACCAGTTATTAGCGCGGAATGACTTGAAGGCATCCCACCAGTCTCGAACATAATTCCAAATCTTATCTCCCCAGTGGAAAAGAAATTAAATAAAATTTTAAAAAATTGAGCCAGTAAACAGGATAATAAACTCCAAAAAAGAACTGAATTATTAAAAAAGGCAAAAAAATCAGACATAAATTTAAACTATTTATCTATCTCTATTTGTAATGAAATCGGCTAATGATATTAAATACTTTGCATCTGGCCCCCAAGGTTCAATTGCTTTTTTTGCTTTTTCAACTAAATCAAATGCTCTTTTCTTTGATTCCTCCATTCCAAGTAATTTAGGGTAAGTAGTTTTGTCAGCTAAAAGATCTTTCCCGGCAGTTTTACCAAGCTTTTCACTACTTGAAGTTAAATCAAGAATATCATCTATTATCTGGAAGGCTAATCCAATACCCTCTGCATATGTTGTCAGAGCATGTAATAGTTTTTCGTTTGCGCCTGCGATCATCGCGCCTGTTCTTACGCAAGCTTTTAATAAAGCCCCAGTCTTATGAAGATGAATATATTCGAGAGTTTTAAGGTCAACCTCCTTGCCTTCGCATTCTAAATCAACTACTTGTCCTCCCACTAAACCTGGTGCCCCAGCAACTAAAGAAAGTTCACCAACTACATTTAATAATCTAGTTGGATCAACTCCTGGACTTCTTAAAGAGACCATTTCAAAGGCCCTGGTCAATAAAGCATCACCTGCAAGAATAGCTATTGCATCTCCATAAACTTTATGATTTGTCGGCCTACCTCTCCTCAAGTCATCATTATCCATGGCGGGCAGATCATCATGAATCAAGGACATTGTATGGATCATTTCTATTGCTACTGCAGTAGGAACAGCAAGAGAGGGTTCTCCTCCTGCCAGTGAGCAAGATGCTAAACATAAAATTGGACGTATTCTTTTCCCTCCAGCTAAAAGGGAATATCTCATTGATTCCCTTAATATTTCTGGATTCTCAGGACCCAAGGAAAAATCAAGTGCTTCTTCTACAACCTTTTTTGTGTTTTTAAGATATTTTTCAAAATCAGAAATATTATTTATAACTTCAGTCATTTTATACCGTTAGTAAAAAAATTTTGCATCTTGGAGTTTATGGCAAAAGGTCATTAAGAGTTGATGATAAACCAAATTGTTTTTGCCAGCTAAAAATAGTATTTACAAGTAACATTGTTACTGTCATTGGTCCAACACCTCCTGGTACAGGTGTGTAAGCAAATACTTTAGAAATGACATCTTCTAATAATACATCTCCACATAATCTGGTTTGATTTTTATCGGAACTTTTTAATCTATGTATTCCAACATCAATAATTACGGCTCCTTCTTTAACAAAACTCGAATCTATAAGATTGGGTTTTCCTGCAGCCGCAATTAATATGTCGGCTTCTCTACAGACTTTATTCAAATTTAATGTTTTTGAATGGGTCATTGTTACAGTGCCATTTAGATTCAATAACATAAGCGATAGAGGTTTCCCAACAAGCAAACTTCTTCCAATAACAACAATTTTCTTACCTTCAATTGTAATATTTTGGGATCTTAATAAATTAATAATTCCTGCGGGTGTACATGATCTCATCCCAGGCTCATTTTTTACTAATTTACCGATGTTTATCTCATTTAATCCATCTACATCTTTGCTTGGATTAATATGGCTGATCAGTTTTTGCTCATCAAACTTCTTTGGGATGGGAAGTTGTAGCAACATTCCATCAATATCCTTATCCGAATTCAGTTTGATTATTAATTGTTCAACTTCTTTTTGCTCTACACTTTCATCTAAATGAAAGATAAAGCTCTTTATTCCAATCCTTGAACATGCCTTTTCCTTGTTATTAACGTAAACACCACTCGCAGGGTCTTCACCTATTCTTATTACAGCTAAACCGGGCACTCTTTTTGCAATTATTTTATTATTAGAAATGTAGTCATTTAATCTTTTTTCAATTTCAAGAGATAATTTTTTACCGTCTAATTTTAATGACATTTAGAAAAACATCTCCTTTTTACACCTAGCATGCCTATAATTTTAAATTATTCAAATAGATTTATTTATATTCTGTGCAAAACATCACAACTTCCCTAAAGAAAATATTTTATCTGTGGAGGCGAAGTCAAGTTCCAGCAAAACAACCAATAAAATTTTCAAAGATAGATAATCTCATTATTTTTTTAGTATGCATTTTAATTTCAATAATTTCTTCCTATAAACTACTTATTATTTCGCCTTTAAATATCAGAGATATTTCTTCTTGGTTTTTGAACTTTTCTGAAATACTTATTAGTTCCGGTATTTTGATATTAGTTTCAAAAAAAGAGAATCCTACAATTTCTTCAAGACAAATCTTCTTGATTATGACTCTTCTTTTAACAGTACAAGCTACGAAATTAGCCTTAGCTTCAACCATAAGCCCATTATCTATAATAATTCCACCAGCATTAATAATATCTCAAGGAATGGGAAGCATAACAGCTTTAGCTTGGGTATCAATAGCAAGCTTTAGTTGGCCAGACCCAGCAGTTACTATTAATAATAATTTATTTTTTATTTTATTAGTTTGCGCTTCAGTCGTATCTCTACTTGGAGGAAGAATTAGAAGTAGGGCTCAGTTACTTCAATTATCAATTTTTGTCCCCTTAGTATCGTTCTTGAGTCAGTGGGTATTGATAGGTAAAGATAGTAAACCTCCTTTTGACAATCAAGAATTTGTTTTAGCTAACGGGGATATTTTTTCGGATTCCTTACTATTGGCGATAGTAATGCTTTTTACTATATTATTTATTCCTATTTTTGAATCGATATTCGGATTATTAACTAAAGCAAGATTACTCGAATTGGCAGATAAGGAGAAACCTTTAATTAGAAGATTGTCTCTTGAAGCTCCTGGAACTTTTGAACATACCTTACTAATATGTGGTTTAGCAGAGGAAGCAACAAGAATGATTGGTGGCGATATTGATTTAATTAAAACTGGTGGACTATATCATGATGTTGGAAAATTACACGCGCCTAATTGGTTTATCGAAAATCAGGATGGTTCAAAAAATCCACATGACGAATTAGATGATCCGATTAAAAGTGCAGAAGTATTACAAGCACACGTTGATGAAGGATTGAAATTTGCAAGAAAAAATAGACTACCTAAACCTATAGCTAATTTTATCCCTGAACATCAAGGTACTCTAAAAATGGGATATTTTTTTCAAAAAGCTAAAGAAAAAAATCTCGACATTAATGAATATTATTTTAGATACAAAGGCCCTATCCCTCAGTCAAAAGAAACAGCTATTTTAATGCTTGCAGATGGCTGTGAGGCAGCACTAAGAGCTATGAATATTAATGCATCTGATAAAGAAGCTTTGGAAACAATATCTAATATTATCTACTCGCGTCAAAAAGATGGGCAATTAGATGATAGTAACTTATCAAAAGGAGAAATCTATCTAATAAAAGGGGCATTCTTGAATGTGTGGAAAAGAATTAGGCATAGAAGAATTCAGTATCCAACTAGTAAGAATAATACTTTTTCTTGATTTTCAATTTTATAACCTAATACTTCTTCGATGTTTTGGATTACACCAATATAGAAGCGCTAATGTACTTAATAAAGTTGTCAAAAGAGTAAACCCACCAATTCCAAAAATGTCTTTAAGAGTTATAAGTCTCACCACAGAATAAGGACCCGTCCCGGAAATTACCATTGATAGAGATACTAGAGTTAAAGTTACTCCCCATTTTCTCTCTGCTAGAAGAGCTGCTGAAGAAACTATTCCAACTATGGCAGCAGGCCAACCAAGGCTTATGGCAAGAGTTATATTTGCAACTTTTAGTGGAGGTCCATAACTTATTATTATTGCGATTATTGGAAGTGCAATAATATTGCTGATTAGCCCAACCCATGAAAGTGCCCAATATCCTAGTAATCTTTCTCTCATTATTAACTGCTTTAACTATTAGATTAATTTACAATATTAAAGAGGCTTTTTTAATGCTACTTAATATTCCTAAAAAATTAATTTAATTTGCATTATTGGATAGAAATGTATTAGTTGAATTTTCTAAACTATCAAATTGTGGGTGGATTGAATTTTTTTTCTCAGAAAATACAAGCCTATTTAAGGCATTAACGTAAGCATTTGCTGCGGCAACTACAACATCAGTATCAGCAGAATGACCAGAATATATTTTATTATCCCTTCTTATTCTTATTGTTACTTCTCCCAAAGCGTCAATTCCTTCTGTTACCGACTTAACAGAAAATTCAATCAATTCATTAGGAACTTTAGCTAATTTGTTTAAAGCCTCGCATACAGCATCAACGGGGCCAGTCCCTATTGATACGGCGGTATCCTCAGTATTATCTTCCGTGTTTAGAAGCGATATTGTGGCAGTAGGTTTAGACGCGTTACCGCAACTTACTTGGACAAGACTTAATTGAAATTTAGCTTCAGGAAGCTGAACTTGTTCACTAACAATTGCCTCTAAATCTCTATCAGTAATTTCTCTTTTCCTGTCAGCTAAATCCTTAAAACGAGCAAAAGCATCATTTAAATCTTCTCGGCTCAAATCATACCCCATCTCTTCTAATCTCGCTCTTACTGCACTTCTTCCACTAAGCTTCCCCAAAGATATTTTGTTGTCACTCAAACCAACAGTTTTTGCATCGATAATTTCGTAAGTTAGTCTATTTTTTAAAACCCCATCCTGATGAATGCCTGACTCGTGTGCAAAAGCGTTAGCTCCCACAATTGCTTTATTAGGTTGTACTGTCATTCCAGTTAGGTTGGAAACAAGTCTAGAGGTTTTTGTTATTTCTTCTGTTCTTATTGCTGTAAGAGGAGTTGGTGAATCTGGATTTCTTTTGAAAAAACTATTAAAAAAACTTTTTCTAACGTGCAGTGCCATTACTAATTCCTCAAGGGAGGCATTCCCGGCTCTTTCTCCAATTCCATTAATGGTACATTCCAATTGTCTTGCTCCATTTTTTACTGCCTCAAGAAAATTAGCTACTGCTAAACCTAAATCATTATGACCATGAACCGAGATTACTGCCTCATTAATATTTGGAACATTTTTATTTATATCTGCAATTAGGTTGCCAAATTCACTTGGGGTTGTGAATCCAACAGTATCAGGTATATTTATCGTTGTCGCCCCTGCTGAAATTGCTAGTTGGATCACTTCATATAAAAAATCAGGATCACTCCTTGAGGCGTCTTCACAAGAAAACTCAATATCATCGACCAATGATTTTGCATAGTTAACCATTTCTGGGACTATTTGCAGAACATCTTTTCTGGATTTTTTAAGTTTATGTTTAAGATGAATATCACTTGTCGCAATAAAAGTATGTATTCTTTTTTTTGGCGCTGGACTTACTGCTTCATAACATGCTTTTATATCCCCTTTTGAGGCTCTGGCCAAACCACATATTATAGGGCCATTTTCTTTCCCTACGGCATTGGCAATTTTATTAACAGCTTTAAAATCTCCAGGACTTGCGAAAGGGAATCCAGCCTCGATAACATCCACCCCTAATCTTGCCAATTGATGGGCGATAGCAAGTTTTTCTTCAAGATTTAAACTGGCACCAGGAGATTGCTCTCCATCTCGAAGAGTTGTATCAAATATCAAAATTCTTCCAGGATCTTTTGACATTGAAGTGGATAACCTAAACTTATATTAAGCTAATTAAAAATATTTGACTAGATTTAATTCAATAAAAATTTGCTGCAAGTTTGTAACTTAAACAATAATGGTTAAAATTCTGAAGATAAAAATGAAATACTTAAATTATTCAAGTATTCTTTTATGATTAAAGCTTCCTTTTATAAAAGGTTATTTTGATTTTTTATAGAATTAAAGGCATAAATTATAAAAAATATGAATGGGCAATACTCCCCAAAAAATGTTTTAGGTCAGTTAGCGATAGTTTTACATGCTCATCTACCTTATGTCAGAAAAAATGAAAAGAATTCCTTAGAAGAGGATTGGTTATTTCAGGCAATTTTGGAATGTTATGTACCACTACTTCAATCAATAGAATCTTCCAAAAAAGAAAATCCTGAAAATACAAAACTTACTATTAGTTTGTCTCCAACTTTATTATCACTTCTAAATAATAAACAAATTCAAGAAACTTTCCCAAGCTGGATTAAAACAAGGAATGATTTCTTAAACGAACTACCAATAGAAGAAAAAAATGCCTCTGCATTTTTAATTAAGAATCTCAATGAAAAATACTCATATTGGCAAAATTGTTCTGGAAATTTAATTGAGAAGTTTAGGGTCTTAAATAACTCTGGAAATTTGGATATTCTTACTTGTGCGGCTACTCATGGATATTTGCCGATTCTAAGGGAGAATCCTGAAACTGTTAAAGGCCAAATTAATACTGCAATAAGGAGCCATAAAAATATTTTTGGAACAAAGCCTTTAGGTATTTGGTTACCTGAATGCGCTTATTATGAGAATTTAGACGAAATACTAATTAATTCCGGAATAAGATATGCAATCTTAGACGGTCATGGGATTCTTAATGCGACACCAAGGCCTAGGTATGGGGTGTACGCCCCAATCTGCTCGAGAAAAGGAGTTGCCTTCTTCGGAAGAGATAGTGAGTCAACATTGCCCGTTTGGTCTGCTAAGGATGGATTCCCGGGAGATAAAGTTTATAGAGAATTTCATAAAGATTTGGGATGGGAATTGCCTATCTCTAAACTCCAAAAGAAAGGTATTTCAACTAAAAGACCTTTGGGTTTGAAGTTTCATAAGATTACAGATGATAAGGTACCCCTAGGGGAAAAGGCGTTTTACTTAGAAAATGAAGCCAAAAAGAAGGCTGCAGAACATGCTGATGATTATCTTCTCGCGAGATCCAAACAATTAGAAAAATTAATATTATCCTCTTCCTTCAAGCCCTTATTGGTAGCTCCATTTGATGCAGAGTTATTTGGTCATTGGTGGTATGAAGGGCCTTTTTTTATTGAAAATATTTTAAAGAACTCTAGTAAATATTCAATTAAGCTTACAAATTTAAAAGAATTTTTACTTCAAAAGCCAAAACTTCAGATTTGCGATCCATCACCATCAAGCTGGGGACAAGGAGGTTACCACAACTACTGGATTAATGATGCAAATGCATGGATTGTCCCAGAGATCACAAAAGCAGGCTCAACTTTTGTTGATTTATGCTCGAAAAATTTCAATAATGACTTGTCCACAAGACTTTTCAAGCAAGCAGCAAGAGAATTACTTCTCTCTGAGTCTTCTGATTGGAGTTTTATCCTAAGAGCTGGAACTACAACTGAGCTTGCAAAAGAGAGGATAGAAAGACACTTGTTTAGATTCTGGAAAATAGTTGAAATGATTAAAAATCATTCCAATATTAATTTAAAATTTCTTGAAGATATCGAGGAAGAAGATAAAGTTTTTCCAGATATTAATATTGATGATTGGCGAAAATAAAAAAATACTAATTTAATTTAAGCATTCCTAGTTTTACCTTTAGAGGTGAATTTATAAACATTTTACTCATCACATAAATAAGTTTTGGAAGAGGAAGTGTATTAGTAAGAAATCCTACCCATTCATTGGTCGATAATTTAAAGAAATTTGAGAAAAAGCTTCTTAATTTACTTTCGTCAAAACTCATCAATCTTCTTAAACCATATTGGTAAAGTTTATGCCTTTGTGTTAACTCGTAAGGCCAAAGGACCCCCCATCCTTTTGTCGCTAGTTCAAGAGAACTTAGATTAGGTTCTTTTAAAAAGATCGCCAATTTTTCTGCGAGTAGTGGAGCTCTCCTTAATAAAGATCCGATCATGTATCCTGATGCAGGATGCACCATGCTTGCTGAACCTCCAAAACCAAGAACAAATTGTTTTTTAAATGGGAGGGGTAAATTCATTGGAAAAAGGCAATTCTCTTCATGAAAAACTTCACTCACCTCAATACCCTTATTATTAAGTCTTTTGAAAAGTCTTTTTTTTAGATTATCTTGGGATAGTGCAGGATAACTAGCTAATGATGTTTCCTCAACAAAAAAAGTTTCATTTCCAAGATCCATTGCATAGAGAAAGGATGGTGATGATAACTTTTCTTCATTGTTTAAATGATTTGGACGAAAATCCATTAAAACAAACTGTTCTTTTTTGACTGGTGGGGATGAAAATTTACCGACAATTCCATATGCAGCTTGTTGAGCGATTTCATTTTGTACGGGTCTTTTTACAAAATTACTCTTATGACCACTTGCGTCAATGACTAACCTCGCCTTTATTCTTAGTCCTGAAGAACAAATAACCTCAGATATTTTATTTTTCTCTTTAATATCTTTTGCCGTTTCATTCAACCATTCAATCCCTTTGCACTTTTTTAAAAGTTCATTTTGAAAAGCTTCTTGATTTATTAAACCATAATCATAATTATGTTTTGTTGGATTATCTCCCTTTTTATTTTCCCCGTTTCCAAAAAAACTAACTGTTTTACACCACCGATGAGATAACAATGACTCTAATCCTAATTCCTCTAATTCAGATGCCCAAATTCCATATGTATTCTCCCATTTTTCATTTGGAGATTTAGTTGATATTCCCTTTATACTAAGATCTTGCTTGGCTAATTCTGAAGCTAAGCACAGTGCTGCAGGCCCGGAACCTAAAATTAAAATATCAAGTATTTCCATATGATCTAATAAGCCAATCTCTTTTAATTTTCTTTGTCTGAGTTGGATTGGTCTGCTTCTTCTGTTTGTTCATGAGGAACCAATACAACTTCTGATAAATGATCGCCCATATCTAATCTTTGTAATTTTACTCCAGTAGCGGCTCTGGATTGCTGGGATATTTTATCTGCGTTTGTTCTAACAATAACACCTTTTTCGGTCACAAAAAGTAATTCTTCCCCTTCTCCAAGAACCTTCAAACAAACTAATACATCGTCTTTAATTCTGAATTTTATTGCTCTCAATCCCATGCCAGCTCTTTTTTGTAATCTAAACTGAGTTACAGGTACTCTTTTACCTAGTCCAAATGCACTGGCTATTAGAACCCAAGGACCCTCTGAAGAGTTGACTTCAAGATTTTCATCAGACTCTTTCGTAATATCTTCACTTTTAGCTAATTGATCAACTAAATCAGATGTTAAAACATCCATAGATACTAGATTATCGCCTTTCCTAAGGTTCATTGATTTAACCCCCCTTGCCGTCCTGCCAAGTGGCCTTAATTCGTTAATATCTAGTCTGAAATGGATCGCCATTCCTGTTCTTGATCCAATTAAAACACTGTCACCTTCTCTGGATAACCTAACCCAAGTTAAAGCATCTCCATCCTCAAGATTTATTGCTATTAATCCATTAGATCGAATTTTTGAGAAAGCAGAAAGTGAAGTTCTTTTTATAAATCCAGCCTTGGTTAGCATTAACAGATAACAATCGTTATCAAAAGAATCTACTGCAACTAGCGAGGTTATCTTTTCTTCTCTTGGTATTGGGAGAAGTTGAACTGATGGAGTACCTTTAGCTGTTCTGCTACTCATGGGAACTCTATATGCTGGTAAAGCATAAGATACACCTCTATCACTGAAAAGCAAAAGAGTATCATGATCATTACAACTTATAAATAGTTTTACTTCATCATCTTCTTGTGTCTTTGTTCCAGCTTTACCTCTAGACCCACGACTTGTAGATTCGAATTCATTAACAGGCATTCTTTTTAAATAACCCGCTTCAGTCAATAAAACTACAGATCTGTCATTAGCAATAAGATCAATATCATCTAGACCACCGCCCAAATCAAGTATTTCTGTTTTTCTTGGAGAGGAAAATCTTTCATCGATTTTATTAAGTTCTTCTAGAATAATTTCAAATATTCTTTCTTTACTATTCAATATTTGCTTATATAAGTTGATTTTTCTGGTTAACTCATCATGTTCTCCTTTGATTTTATCTGCTTCTAGTGCTGTTAATCTTCTTAATTGCATTTGTAAAATAGCTTCTGCCTGTGTGGCAGATAACTCATGATCAGCTTGTAAATTTTCTCTGGCTGAAACTGTATCTTTTGCTGATCTTATTAGATTAATTATCTCATCCATAGCACCCAATGCTAATAAAAGACCGTTTACTATATGATCCCTCTCTTCAGCCTTTTTCAATAAAAATCCTGTTCTTCGCCTTATTGTCTCTACTCTAAAGTCTAGAAATACATCTAACATTTTCCTGAGAGAAAGTGTTGTGGGCTCTCCTTTTACTAAAGCAAGTATATTTGCACTAAAGTTATTCTGTAGAGGTGTTAACTTAAATAGATTATTTAAAACTACTTGTGGGTAGGCATCTCTTTTTAGTTCAATAACAATCCTCATTCCGTCTCGATCACTTTCATCTCTAATATCAGAAATACCTTCTAATTTTTTTTCATTAACCAAATCAGCAATTCTTTCTATCAATGCTGCTTTATTTGTTTGAAATGGAAGCTCTGTAATTATTACTGCATCTTTTTCTGCTCTACTAGTAGATTTAATTTGCTCAATATTTGCTACACCTCTCATAGTTATTGAACCCCTTCCTGTTTTGAAAGTTTCTTTGATACCGTCTCTGCCTAAGATTTGACCACCTGTAGGAAAATCAGGACCCTTAATTATTTCAAAAAGTTCTCTATCTTCAAGTGAAGGGTTTTTGATTATTGATTTAAGACCATTAATTAATTCCCCTAAGTTATGAGGTGGGATATTAGTTGCCATTCCTACTGCTATTCCAGATGATCCATTTAGAAGTAGTTGAGGAATCCTAGCAGGCAAAACTGTTGGCTCTTGCTGAGAGCCATCAAAATTATCGGCGAAATCTACAGTTTCAGATTCAATATCCTCTAATAAACTTTCATCTGTAAGAGACTGCAAACGAGATTCTGTATATCTCATTGCTGCTGGAGGGTCGTTATCAACAGAACCAAAGTTTCCATGGCCATCTATGAGTGGCATCCTCATCGAGAAATCCTGAGCCATCCTAACCAAAGCATCATAAACAGCAGTATCGCCATGAGGGTGGTACTTACCTAGTACTTCTCCTACAACTCTTGCACATTTTCTATATGGTCTTCCGCTAGTTAAACCAAGTTCATACATTGCATAAAGAATCCTTCTATGAACAGGTTTTAATCCATCTCTTGCATCTGGAAGAGCACGACCAACTATTACGCTCATTGCATACTCAAGGTATGAGCGAGACATCTCATTTCTTAGGTCAGTCTGAATAATTCGGTCGTTATCTTCGCTTAAACCTGAGTTATCAGAATCTAAAATATCAGACATATAAAAATCCTTTTTTTAATAATAATCGCTGATTGTCATAATGAATAAAAAAAAATATTTATTTAATTCCCAAATACTTACATTTACACACAAATCAAAATAAAACCTTTTGTTTTTGAACAAATCTTGGCTTATTACCCCTTTAGTTGTTAATTTAATCAAAATAAAGAGTAAATTATCGTGAATATTGAACTTGGTCTAAATAAAAAAGTCAGAAGGGCTTATGGCATTGATGAAATAGCTTTAGTCCCTGGTAATAGAACTCTTGATTATGATTTAACTGATCCTTCTTGGTCAATAGGTGATATCAAAAGAGAAGTTCCGATCGTAGCTAGTGCTATGGACAGTGTTGTGGATGTTGATACGGCTGTAGAACTCACGAAATTAGGTTGTCTAGGGGTTATTAATATGGAGGGCATACAGACAAGATATGAAAACCCTGATGAAATATTAAACCAAATAGCATCAGTCGGGAAGAATGATTTTGTTCCGTTAATGCAGAAGATTTACAGTGAACCAGTCAAGGAGGAATTGATTTTACAAAGAATAAATGAGGTCAAAGAAGGAGGAGGCATCGCTGCTTTTAGTGGGACTCCACAAGCCGCTATTAGGTTTAAAGAAATACTTAATAATTCCAAAATAGATTTATTTTTTCTTCAAGGAACAGTTGTTTCAACTGAACATCTTGGTATGGAAGGTAAGGAAACCTTAAATATTAAAGATCTCTGCCAATCTATGAATGCCCCAGTTGTAGCCGGAAATTGTGTTACTTATGAAGTTGCAAAACTTCTCATGGACTCTGGAGTTGCAGGATTAATGGTTGGGATAGGACCTGGAGCGGCATGTACATCAAGAGGAGTATTAGGAATTGGAATCCCTCAAGCAACTGCAATTGCTGATTGTAGTGCGGCAAGAAATGATTACTTTAAAGAAACTGGTCGTTATGTTCCTATTATTGGTGATGGAGGAATTGTGACGGGCGGAGATATCTGTAAATGTTTAGCATGTGGATCAGATGCTGTAATGATTGGATCCCCAGTAGCTAAATCCTCAAACGCTCCAGGTAAAGGATTTCACTGGGGTATGGCTACTCCAAGTCCAGTATTGCCAAGGGGTACAAGAATTGAAGTTGGTTCTACAGGATCCTTAGAAAGGATAATTAAAGGCCCTGCCTTACTTGATGATGGGACACATAACTTATTAGGAGCCATTAGAACATCAATGAGTACTCTTGGAGCAAAAAATATTAAAGAAATGCAAAAAGTTGAAATAGTTATCGCACCATCTCTTCTTACAGAGGGTAAGGTTTATCAAAAAGCTCAGCAGCTTGGGATGGGTAAGTAATTCATTAAGAACAAAATTATAAAACCTTAGTTAATTAAATATTAAATTGAAAAATATTCTAATTAGGAGCTATTATGAAATGATGGGGGAAACCCCATACTCCTCACACACTAAATCGCCCGATTAATCGGGCTTTTTTAGATATTTTGTTACTTATATTATTTTATCTGTAATGAAATCATCACTTAAAAGAATTGCCTGCTAAATTTTCAAAAAGGAATACTTAAATTATGTCATCAGCTCCAGCCGTAACTGATTCTTCATTTGACAAGGATGTACTGCAAAGTGATCTACCAGTATTGGTTGATTTTTGGGCACCATGGTGCGGTCCATGTAGGATGGTTGCACCAGTTGTAGAAGAAATCTCAAAAGACTTTGAAGGGAAAATTAAAGTTTTTAAATTAAACACAGATGAGAATCCAAATGTAGCAAGTCAATACGGAATTAGAAGTATCCCTACCTTGATGATTTTTAAAGGAGGTCAAAAGGTTGATACCGTTGTTGGTGCTGTGCCAAAAGCAACTCTTTCGAGCACTTTAACTAAGCATTTATAAATTTAAAAGCTTTGCATAAAATCGGACTAATAGACTATGGAATGGGTAATATTCATTCTGTAACGAAATCTCTAGAAAGTCTTGGAGAAGAAATTATATTAATTAAAAACTTTAATGATTCTAAGCTTTGTAAGGCGATAATACTTCCTGGGGTTGGAGCATTTGATCCAGCGATGAATAATCTCATAAATACTGATTTGATAAATGATTTGAAAAATTGGATTAAAAGTGGGAAGTCCTTTTTTGGGATATGTTTAGGTCTCCAACTCCTTTTTGAATCTAGTGATGAAGGAAAAGTTCAAGGGCTTGGAATTTTAAAAGGAAAAATACAAAAAATACCCAATATTGTTAACCAAAGAATCCCACACATGGGTTGGTGCCAACTTATACCTACAAAAAAAAATACTCTTTTTGGGATTGAAGAATTAAATAATTGGGTCTATTTTGTACATTCCTATCATGCAATCCCAGATGACTTAAATATTATTGCAGCTCAGGTTGATTATGGCCCTGAAAAATTAACTGCAATGATCGAGAATGATAATTTATTAGCCTGTCAATTTCATCCGGAAAAATCTGGAAAAACCGGAGAAAAACTTTTGAGACGATGGCTTAGCAATATTCAATAATTGATAATTACTGATGAAGACAAACTTAAGATTAATAGGTGGTAAAAAACTCCAAAGTCCAAATAATTCCAATACCAGACCTACAACTTTGAGAGTAAGAGAGGCTATATTTAATATATTGAATAAAAGAGTTGAAAATAGTAACTGGTTAGATTTATTTAGTGGAACAGGGACCATATCTTGTGAAGCCTATAATCATGGGGCAAGCAAAATACTTGCAATTGAAAAAAACAAAATCAACTCAAAAATATGCTTAGAAAATTTACTCTCGTTGGAGAATATAGAGAATAGGAGAAATGATATAGAAGTTATTTGTAAAGACGTTGTGAAATGGACAAAACCAAATTATGAGAGAAACTTATCATCTAAAAATATGGATTTAAACAAATTAAAATTTGATTTTGTTTATCTAGATCCTCCATATGATGTGGATTTCCATGAATTAGTTTTAAATCAATTATTTAATTGTAATTTTTTAAAAAAAGATTCAACTGTTATTTGTGAACATTCTCCAAAACTTTTTATTAAAAAAAGTACTTTGTGGGAAACTATAGATGTAAGAGATTATGGGCAGTCAAGATTAACATTTTTAATCAATGTCCAGCATTCCTGAACCTCTTCTGTATTGATTCCATGCACTTACGAATAATCCAAGAAGAGTTATTGGAACTAACCCTAAAACAATTCCACATAGAAGAGGCTCGATCATCTTTTTGCCTTTTTTGAATTTCTTATTCACAATTGTTACATAGAGACTATTTTTTGTGTCAACATCTTCATCAACTGCAGCAGAAAGAGACTTCAAAAGTGAATTCTTAAAAATTGTTTTTATTGTATTTGGAGTTTTATTGATTTGTTTTTCAATATTTTTTTTAAAACATCATGAAAATAACAAATATATTGTTGAAACTCTTGAGCTTAATGGCTCTGCTGAGGAAGGAGATGCTCTTTTTAAGATAAATTGTGTTGGATGTCATGGAATTACAGCAAGAGGATTAGTGGGCCCAGACTTACACTCAATAACTCAACGTTTGAATGATAAAGAGATAATAAAACAAGTTACTGGAGGCCTAACTCCTCCTATGCCAAGCTTTGAAATTGATCCTGTAAATATGTCTAATTTATTAAAATATCTTCATAGCCTTGAATGATTTTGGGAAAAAATTTTTCTAATTTAAAGGTAATATTAGTTGAGCCAAATGGCCCTTTAAATGTAGGTAGCGTCGCTAGATTATGCAGTAATTTTGAAGTTGATGAATTAAGAATCGTCTCTCCTAAATGCGATATTTTTTCTTTAGAAGCAAAAAAAATGGCCCTTAAAGGTCAAAAAATTCTTGAAAATTGTAAGATTTTTGATGATCTTCAAAAGGCAATTTTTGATTGTGATTTAGTATTAGCATCTTGTGGAAGGATTGATGTAAATAAAGATTCATTTTTTGTATCTTCTGAAGATATATTTGATTGGACTTTATCCTTTAATAAGTTAAATAATTTAGCAATTATATTTGGCAGGGAAGATAGAGGTTTAACTAACAGTGAATTGCTTCTGGCAAATAAAACTTTTAGTATCCCAACTTCTCAGAATAATCCTTCATTAAATCTTTCTCACGCTGTTTCAATAGTTTTATATGAATTGAATAAGTCTTCTAAAAAGAATTTGAATAATGAATTAAAAGTTTTTAACTTAGCATCATCTAAGGAAGTACATGATACATTTCTTGATATAGAGGAAATGCTTTTGCGAGTTGGATATCTCTTAAAACATACCTCTAAGGCAAAAATCAGTAAATTTAAGAATTTTATTTTGAGGGCAAATACATCAATGCACGAAATAAATGTTTTAAGAGGAATTGTCCATCAAATAAATTGGTTTTTGAACAATTCAAAAAAAAATAAGTAAGTATAAATTTGATTAGTTATTGTTCTCTTCTTGTTTTAATTTGATAGGAATATTTACTAAAAACATTTTCTGAAGTAGCATCTATTGATTATTTGAATATTTAAGAAAACTAAAACTGTGCCTACAACAAAGAAAAGAAGAGTTTTTCCTTTTACAGCAGTAATTGGTCAAGAAGAAATGAAATTAGCTCTCTTGTTAAATGTTATTGATCCAAGAATTGGAGGAGTGATGATAATGGGTGATAGAGGGACTGGAAAGTCAACTACAATCAGGGCCTTAGCTGATTTGTTGCCTGCAATCGATGTTGTTAAAGACGATCCATATAATAGTTCACTAGTCGATCCTGATTTACAAAGTAAAGAAGTTTTGGAAAAAATTACTCAAGGAGAAAATCTAGAGAGTATTCAAAAACAAGTACCTATGGTTGATTTGCCTTTAGGGGCTACTGAAGACAGGCTTTGTGGAACCATTGATATAGAGAAGGCTTTGAGCGAAGGTGTTAAGGCATTCGAACCAGGTCTATTAGCAAAAGCTAATAGGGGGTTACTATACGTTGATGAAGTAAATTTACTTGATGATCATTTAGTTGATGTACTTTTAGATTCGGCCGCTTCCGGATGGAATACAGTTGAAAGGGAGGGAGTTTCAGTCCGACATCCTGCGAGGTTTGTCCTTATTGGTTCAGGAAATCCAGAAGAAGGTGAATTAAGGCCTCAACTATTGGATAGGTTTGGAATGAGTGTTGAAGTTAAGACAGTTAGAGATGCTGAATTAAGAGTTCAAGTGGTTGATCAAAGAACTTCTTTTGATGATAATCCTGATGAGTTTTCATTGAGTGTTGAGAAACAACAGGATGAACTTCAACAAAAAGTTATTAAAGCACAAGAAATATTAAATTCTGTTCAAATGGACGATGATTTAAGATTGAATATTTCTGCAATTTGCGGAGAACTAGATGTAGATGGTTTACGTGGAGATATTGTTACCAATCGATCAGCAAGGGCAATTGCAGCATTTGAGGGCAGAACTGAAGTGCAAGAAGATGACATAGCAAGGGTTATTTCTTGTTCTTTAAGACATAGACTTAGAAAAGATCCCTTAGAACAAGTTGATTCAGGAGAAAGGGTTATTCAAGCTTTTTGTAAAGTATTTGATTTAGATGAAAAAGAAAATTTATCAAAATTTCAATTATCTGCTGAAGCTTAATAACAGTGAGAATAATTGGGATTGACCCCGGATTAGCTAGAGTTGGTTATGGAATAATTGAGATAGAAAATGAAAGAAAGATATTATTAGATTGTGGCGTTATTGAAACAGGTAAAGATAAAAAAGAAGAAGATAGACTTTATGAGATATTCCAAGATCTTAATGAATTAATAAATCATTGGAAACCAACTGTAGCGGCAGTAGAAAAATTTTTCTTTTACAGGTCAAGTACTACCATTAGTGTGGTGCAGGCCAGAGGCGTGATTATGATGGTATTGGCCTCTAAAAAAATTCATGTTAGTGAGTATTCACCCGCTAAGATAAAATTAACAATTGCTGGATCAGGAAAGGCATCTAAGAAAGATATTCTTGATGCTGTTATGTACAACTTAGATCTTGACAAACCTCCAAAACCTGATGATTCAGCAGATGCATTAGCTATAGCACTTACAAAACTAAATGAGGATGGCTTTAACTAAAAAATTTAATATGACTATCTTTGAAAATAAGAAATTGGAGAGGGATAAGTTTAGAAAACTAAGAGATGGGATTTCTCTTAATCAAAGAGAAAATGTAGAAAAGAATGTAAGATTATATGTTGATTCATTTTCTAAGGGATATAAAAATATTGGTTATATAGCAATATATTGGCCTTTAAAAAATGAAGTAGATATAAGAAGTCTTAAGAAAAAATTTTCTTTAGCTTTGCCTAGATGTAAAGAAAAAAAAAAGTTGTTATTTTACCAATGGGATGAAAAACCTCTTACCAAAGATTCTGAGGGGATATTAAGTCCAAATAACTCTTCCCCATTAAGTTATTTGCAGATAAGCATGATATTTGTTCCATGTCTATCCGTTGATAAAAACCTAATAAGATTAGGTTATGGAGGAGGTTATTTTGATAAATTAAGGATAGATAATGATTGGAGAAATGTTCCATGCATTGGAGTATTAACTTCTAATTGTGTAAGTAAAATTCCATTAACCAGGGCTGAGTGGGATATTCCTCTATCTGGCTTTATCACAGAAAAAGAAATATTTGTATAATAGAAGACTCATAAAGTGATTAATTTATAGTTTTAAAAAATGGAACAGGAAAAATACAATAATTTATCAAAATTAGTAGAAAAGTTGAAGAAATCAGAAGATCCAAAAAGAAAATATGAATACATTTTGTGGTTAGGCAAGAAATTGAAAGAACCAGATAGTGAAATCCTTATTGAAGAAAATAAAGTTAAGGGATGTGTTTCAGAAGTTTTTGTTAAGGCAACTATTAAAACCGGTAAATTATTTTGGGAAGGATATTCTGATGCTCTCATAACAAAGGGTTTGTTGGCCTTTCTAATAAGTGGATTAAATGAGTTAACACCTAATGAAGTTGTTGAAATAGATAAGAAATTTATTGAAGATACTGGTTTGAAAGCAAGCTTAACTCCTTCACGATCAAATGGGTTTTTAAACATATTATTGAAAATGCAGTCTCAAGCAAATGAATTTTTGTAGGTCTAATAATATAAAATTAAATTCAAAGTAAAAAGAAATAAAACAATGAGAAAATGCAAAATTGGTATTGTAGGTTTTGGAACTGTAGGTTCAGGGATTTATAAAATATTAACTTCTGAACTCGATTCACATCCAATTCTAGAAGAAATAGAAATTTCAAAAATAGCAGTTAAAGATCTTGATAAAAAAAGAGATATTGAGCTAGATAATAATTTATTAACTGATGATCCATTTAAATTAATTAATGACCCATCTATAGATGTTATTGTTGAAGTAATGGGTGGGGTTGATTTAGCGAAAGAAATTATTCTGCAATCATTAAAATTAGGTAAATCTGTAGTTACCGCAAACAAAGCAGTTATTGCAAGATATGGAGAAGAAATATATAAAACTGCATCTAAAGAAGGTGTCTATATATTGTCAGAAGCAGCTGTTTGCGGGGGGATTCCAATAATTGAACCCTTAAAAAGATCATTAAAAAGTAACAGTATAAAAAAAATGGTTGGGATAATAAATGGCACAACAAATTTTATTCTTTCAAAGATGGCAAATGAAAAAGCTGATTATAAGGAAACTTTAAAATTGGCCCAAAGCCTTGGTTACGCAGAATTTGATCCAACTGCAGATGTTGAGGGGCATGATGCTGCTGATAAGATTTCAATCCTTAGTGAACTCGCATTTGGAGGGAAAATCAAAAGAGAGGAGATACATTCTGAGGGTATCAGTAAAATTAATCTCAAGGATATCGAATATGCCAATAAATTAGGATTTGAAATAAAACTTTTAGCGCTCTCTGAAAGGGGACAAATTAATAGTAATGATTCACTCGCTTTAAATATTTGGGTAGGACCTTCTTTGATTCCAAAATCTCATCCATTGTCAACAGTTAAGGGAGTTAACAATGCCTTGTTGATTGAGGCTGATCCTCTTGGAGAAATAATGTTATATGGTCCAGGTGCAGGGAGTGGTCCAACTGCAGCATCAGTAGTATCAGATATATTAAATCTGCATGCCGCCTCAGTAAAAAATAATAATTCAATCGATCCATTATTATCTTTTGATTTCTGGAGAAACTGCCATATCATAGGATCTTCGCAAATAAACAAAAAAAATTACCTTAGAATTATTTGTCTTGATAGTCCAGGTGTAATAGGAAAGATTGGAGATATTTTTGGAAAGAATAATGTATCAATCGAATCAATTGTTCAACTTGATGCGAGTGAGGACAAAGCTGAAATTGTCGTTATTACTCATGAGGTGAATAATGGAGATTTTGAGAGATCGAAAAATGAAATAAATTCGTTAAATGAAGTAAAAATTATTGCAAGTCAATTAAGTTGTATTTAAAAAAATAGTTTGCAAATTTCTTTATAGCTTGGTAAACCGAAGAAAGTAAGTGTTTGGATTTAGCACCTTAATGATTCATTCAAAATTATTAGACAGTGAAAATAATAATAATAATTTAATTTCTTCTGAAAACCTTTATAAAGGTGCTTGCGTAAAAATTAAAAATAGCAATAAAACTTTTCAAGTAATTGGTTTAAATAGAGGTAAAGAAATTTGTTGGGTGAGAGAATGGCCTTTTGCTTGTAATTCTAAAAAAACGTTTGCTTTAGAAATTAGTCAAATAACCTTACAAATTTTCTGCTCAAATAATTCTTCAGAATAATCAAGAACTAAGGAAATATGAAAAAAAAAATTGTTTTATCAATATTTATAATTTTAATTTCTTTTTTACAGAATTCTTGCGGCTCAAAAAGAATATCTGAAAAAATCATAGTAGCAAGTTCTGGAAAAATTGAATCTTTAGATCCAGCTAGAGCAAGTACTCTTAAAGCAATTCAATTAATCAGTTCTCTTGGAGACACATTATATGAATTAAATTCTAACGGAGAATTAATACCTGAATTGGCCTCGGGGATGCCAGTTATTTCAAAGGATAGACTTCAAATAACTATCAATTTAAGAAAGAATGTTTTCTTTCACGATGGAACTGCATTTAACTCAAATGCTATGAAGTTTACCTTTGATAGATTCAAAAGAATTGGAACGATGAACTATATTTTAGGAAATAAGATTAA
The DNA here is from genome assembly GCF_000015645.1 of Prochlorococcus marinus str. AS9601. NCBI lineage: Bacteria > Bacillati > Cyanobacteriota > Cyanophyceae > Synechococcales > Prochlorococcaceae > Prochlorococcus > Prochlorococcus marinus. Next base: position 970,716 of record NC_008816.1, on the reverse strand, counting down.
ATCAATAGAAACGCCAAGTGAATATTCAGTGATAATAAATTTGAATAAACCATCAAGTTCTTTAAATGGTTTACTCACATCAGTAAATTTAACTCCAATATCTCCTACATTTTACAAACAATATTCTGATAAGTTTCTAAATGAAAAATTTGTTGGTACTGGCAAGTATGTGCTGACCAGTTTTTCTAATGAAGTTCAATCAATTGATCCATATTTGAATTATTGGGGTGAAAAGCCCTCAAATAACGGCGTTAATTTTGTGGGCTATTCAAACTCATCCTCTCTTTTTGGGGCTTTAAAAAGTAAACAAATTGACGTGCTTTTATCAAATTCAATTGATGATAGTCAGAGAAAAAGTTTAAATGATTTAAGCAAAAATAAACATTTTAATGAAGGTAATAGCCCTTTCACTGAATTAAGTTTTATAAGCCTCAAAACTAGTTCTTATCCCTTAAGTAATTTTAATTTAAGATTGGCTTTAGCAAAAAGTCTTAATAGAAAATTGATTAGTGAGAAAGTAAGTTATGGATTAAGGAAGCCATCTAGATCAATTATTCCTCCGATATTAAAAAAAGATAATCAAGAACTGTGGCCTAAATATGATTATTTAGAAGCGAGAAGGTTATTGCAAAAAGAAAATTATTGCAATGGAAATATTCTAAAAATACCCCTTACTTATAGATCGAACGTGCCAGCTGACAAGCTTATTGCTCTGACATGGCAAGAAGAAATTAAAAATTCTTTGAAAGATTGTATTGATATTGAACTCAATGGGGTTGAATCTACAACAGTTTATAAGAATCTAAGTTTAGGAATTTATACGGCAGTTCTTCTCGATTGGACTGGGGCTTATTCAGATCCAGAGGCTTATCTTACCCCTCTTTTAAGTTGTAATAAAATAGTTGACGGCATATGTAAAAAAGGAGAATCAGTTTACAGCGGTAGTTTTTGGGGATCTAAGAAAGTGGAAAGTTTATTTCTTGAAAGTGAAAAAATAAGTGGAATTAAAAGATTAGAAAAACTTGTTGAAATTGAAAAAATAGCAGCAAGTTCAATACCATATATTCCTATTTGGATCTCCTCTCAAAAAGCATGGTCACAAAATAAAATATCAAAACCTATTTTTAATGGTGCAGGAATAATCTCATTGAGTGATCTTGAGTTAATTAATGAGTAGAAATTTAGATAAACTACTAAATTATTCCTTATTGAAAATTTCATTAATACCGATAATGTTATGGATAATTTCTTCATTAGTTTTTATTTTATTAAGAATTGCTCCCGGCGATCCTGTAGATGCCATACTTGGATCTGGTGCAGATGAGGTTTCCAGGGAATTTCTAAGAAATAAATTGGGGCTAAATGAACCTTTAATAAATCAATATTTTTCATATATTAAAAATATATTGCACTTAGATTTTGGCCAATCTCTTAGTACCCAAGAGCCAGTCCTTAATATTATTATAAAGTCGTTGCCTGCAAGTCTTGAGCTTGGATTCTTTTCAATATTAAGTGCCACACTAATAGGATTTCCATTGGGATTAATTGGCTTAAGAAATAGAGGTAAAAAGACTGATTATATTGCGAGAATATTAGGAATTGCCACATATGCGATCCCTCCTTTTTGGGGTGCAATGTTAGCTCAATTATTATTTTCTGTATTTTTTAATATTTCCCCAATTGGAGGGAGATTTCCTATATTTCAGCAACAACCCCAAATTACAGGTTTTCTAGTTTTAGATAGTATTCTTTCAAATAATATTATTGCCTTGAAAGATAGTCTTTATCATCTCGCACTTCCTTCGATTACCCTTGGCTTTTTATTAAGTGGTATATTCAGCCGCTCATTAAGAGTAAATTTGGATAAGACATTAAAAAGTGATTATGTAAATGCTGCTATATGTAGAGGAATATCGAGGAAAAAAATATTTTTAAACCATGCATTGCCTAATGCTCTATTGCCAATTGTCACTATTTCTGGCTTGACTATGGCCTCTTTAGCAGGAGGTGCTCTTTTGTTCGAGGTGACTTTCTCATGGCCAGGTATAGCTTTAAGATTACATGAAGCTATTTCTCAAAGAGACTATACTTTGGTTCAAGGAATTGTAATTTTTACCTCTATGCTTATAGTCTCTCTAAATCTCTTAGTGGATATTTTAATCGCATATTTAGATCCACGAATAGAGTACTAATTTTCGGAAATTTCTTTTATCGTTTCAAGATCTAAAAAATGGAAGTCAAGTCCCAAATCTCTTTGGTTTTTAACTACATTAGGGATCTTTTGGTCTTTAATATTTTTTAAAAATTCAACTATAAATTTAGTAGATAAATCTTGTACTAATATTGGCTCTGAACCAATAAAAGATTCACTTATTTTGAAGAGGTCATTATTTTTTTCATAGCTTTTATTAATTCTTATTGGAGAGAAATGACTTGCTCCTTCAATAATTAGAAATCTATTTGATGGATTATCTAAAGCATAAAAAACTTTAAATTGTTCATTCATTAACGGTGTAATAAGGTCATAAGTACCTCCTATTAGAAGAGTTGGTACCTTAATGCCTGTACTATTTTCTTTTGGCCATACTAGACTTCCAAATGAATTAAAGCCTACTATGGCACTGGCCTTATTAGTGTTATTGTTCTTAGGGAATGGTATTTCACTCAACTGACATTGAAGTAATTTTGATAAATTTGTAACCGCAAAGTCTTTTAATGCCAAATCACATTTTTCCTCTAGTTGATCAGTAGGTTTCTTGCCTTCATATAAAAGTGCTATTAAAGCACCAAGTGAATGCCCCATTAAAATGTAAGAATTATTAGGTAAATCAAATTCTCCATTTTCATGAGCTTTCAATACAGCATCTAAATCTTTAATTCTATATAAGTAAAAGTCTGCACTTCCTGGTATTGTTTCCTTACCATCGAGTACTTCTATGAATGATTCTAAATTACTTCCTCTATGATCTATGAATAATATTGGCCAGCCTCTTCTAGCTAATTCGTTACCTATCCATTTGAAATTATTAATTTCTCCTCCAAGTCCTGGCATAAATATTATTAATTCTCTATCAGAATTTGTTTTATTGCTTTTCCATATTTCAATTTCAAAAGGTTTCACTCGGTGAGGAGCATAAATTTTTTTTTCAATTTTTATTAGATCTTCAATTGATTTTTTTTCAGTATTTTTAGAGACATTTTGTTTAGTTCTTTCAAGTTGATTTAATTTGGACAACAGTTCTTGTTGCATTGATAATTCATTTTTCCAAGATGAAATTATTAAAATTAGATTATCAATATCCAGTGAAATTTCTTCTGATGGTAATGCCTTTATGATGTCTAAAGTTGAAATTTGTTTTTTTTGATCTAATAAATTTTCTATAGTGTTATATATTTCTGTTCCATTATTGTCATTTGGAACTTTAATGCTTTTGCTTAATTCTGTAAGAATTTTACGCCCTATCCAACTTCTTAATATTTCTCTATTTAATCCATCTTCTTTGAAAACTGGAAATTCTAAAAACTTTGATAATTCAAAAACTCTTATAAATCCATTTTTTTTTAACCAATCTATTAATTCTGTTGAATTATCTTTGTATTTTTCTAATTTTGATAATTGTTCTATAGTAAGAGGGATTTCCATCTCTTCAAACTTAATATTTATCTTTTCAGCAGCCTTTAAACCATTATTAAAAAATAAACCACAAAAACTAAAAAAAATTATAAAAATGTATTTCACTAGTGATTAGTCCAAATAGTTTACAAATTAGCAAAAATTGGTGGATTCAATTTCCTTATCATTTGAGGTTAATAACTAAGATAAGATTTTTCGCTGCATTTGGAGCAGGAGGTGTTATTTATTTAACATCACTTATTTTTAATAACCTAGGATTATCGGCGACAGATATTGGCCTGGGATTTACCATTTCAGCAATAATTGGAACCGTAACAAGACTCTTTACAGGTAATTATCTTAATAAAACGGGAAAAATACAATTTCCGATAATTACTTCTTCAATACTAAGTATTGCCGCTAGCTTATGCCTCATTTTTTCAAGAGATACTTTTTTGTACATAATTGGGCAATCACTTGTTGGGGCTGCTGCAGGAATATATTGGCCTGCTGCCGAGTTTGGGGTGCCCTATTTTTGTCATCCTATCGAAACACGTAAAGCTTATGCCCTTGTTAGAAGTTCGGAAGCTTTAGGAATATTTCTAGGGGTATTCTTAGGAGGGTATATGACAAATTTTTTGTATTTTAAATCAATATTTATAAATGATATATTTTGCATGTTAGTTATCACGTATTTAATATCTAGAAATAGTTCTTCTATAAAAAGAAACTTAGAAAATTTTCAAAAAAAATTAGTAGATCCAATTAATCAGGGACAATTGAAATGGAATAAAAATTCAACAATAATAATTTTATCTATTTTATTGATAACTACCTCTTTAGCCCTTATACAAGTAACTTTGCCTCTGGATCTTGTTAAAGGTGGAGTATATCGTAATGCATTAAACAAAGAAATTATTAGTCTTATAATTTCTATTCAGTTAATTTTATTGTTGTTTTTACAATGGCCTATCGGTTCTTGGATATCTAAGAAAGAAAGATTATTTGGCTTGAAATTTAGTTTAATAAATTTCTCTTTCGCTTCATTTTTATTATTTATTTCTAGTTATTTAAATATCCCAGCGTTTTATTTAATTTCTTTGGCATTAATTTTAGTAAGTTTAGGGACTGCTTCATTTCTTCCAACATCAACAGATGTCGTTTTCAGAATAGCTCCTTCAAATAAAAAAGGTTTTGCACTCGCTTTATTATCACAATGTTTCGCTATGGGTTATTTTTTCGGACCATTTATTTCAGGACGCATATTAGATCTATTTGGTTATGCTTCATTAATCTGGCTTTCAATTTCTTGTTGTTGCTTTATTGCCTTTACAATTCTATTTAAGAGATTATTTTAATTAATCTTTTCTAATTCAATAATTCTTCTCTCTCTTAGAAATAAGAAAAAAGGTGCAGAGAATGCGAAGGCTATAAGAAAAGTTCCAATGTATACAACCCACATATGCTTCATGTTTAGTTTTTTTGATTCATTTACTATCCATATAAAAATAGCGCTTGCACCTACTAATAAGTCTCTAGAAATCGACTGAGCTGCAGGGTTTGCATTCGCTAATGAAATGAAGTTATTTATATCAAAACTGTTTCCATATTCCCTAGCAAATTCTAAATTTGCCAACATTGGCAGAACAGCTCCTAAAATTGATAGAAAAAGGTAAAGATAAGATAGTATCTGTTTATTATCTTTTAAAATGTTAAATGAATTCACTTGTCAAAAATATTTCTTTTAATAATAGTATTTAAAAGCTTATGGTTGTTGAAAAGAATAATAAAGTTGAAGACTATAAATTTAAAAAAGGAAATTTAAATTTTGCTGTTGTTGGTCATGTTGAGTGGATAAATTTCTTAAAGGTCGATCAATTACCAAAACCAGGCGTCATTTCTCATTCTGAAAAATCTCTTGAGTATCCAGCTGGTGGTGGCTCTATTATCGCGAAAATACTTTCTGATTTAACTTTAAACCAAATTCATTTTTTTACGTCATTAGGTAATGATGAATATGGAGATAAGTGTTTCAAGATTCTCTCAAATATGGGAATTAAGATGCATGTAGCTTGGCGTGATAAACCAACTAGAAGAGGATTTAGTTTAATTGACTCTCTAGGTGAAAGAGCAATAACAGTTATTGGTGAAAGGTTAGCTCCAACTCATAAAGACAAGTTGGAATGGAATATTTTAAAAAAAATGGACGGAATTTTTATTACGGCATCTGATTCAGAGATTTTTAAAATGGCTAGATCAGCTTCAATACTATGTACGACACCAAGGGTAGGATTAAATACAATTAATAATTCAAATGTTCTTTTAGATGGATTAATAGGCAGTAATCTTGATCCAGGAGAAGTTTTTTCTTTTTCTGAATTATCGTTAAAACCAAAATATACTATTAAAACCGAGGGAGAGAAGGGAGGCATAATATTCCCAGGAGGAAGATATAAGGCTCTTAAAAACAAAAAATTAAAGGTTGATTCTTATGGATGTGGCGATTCATTTGCTGCTGGGATTCTTTATGGAATGGCATCTAAATGGGATATAGATAAAACTTTAAATCTTGCTAAAGTAATGGGAAGAGACGCAAGTGAATTTTTCGGCCCATATGCAAATAGTGATGAAAAATAATTGAATTAAGACTTATATGAGCAATCTAGATAATAAAAATCTACTTGTAGAAAACATTATTGTTTTCTTTTTATTTACTGTTTTTTTAGTTTTTAATTCTTTAAAAACTTTATCTAAAATTTTTACCTATGGAATCATAAAAAAAGAAATATTAACTACTAAAAGTAACTTAGGCGTAGATATAAAAATAAAAATTAAGTAATGAATGTATTTTTAGTTTTTCTAATTTTAGGAGTTATTTTTTTGGTCTTCAAAAAAATTAATTCTAAAAAAACAAAGAACTTAAAATTAGATAAATTTAAAAATAAATTACAGAGCACGCAAACAAATATTGACAGGATTTTTTTAAGAGAGGAAGAAAAAACTTTTTCAAATCCTAATATAAATATTTATATTGGTGTTTATGATAACGAAGAAAATATAAATAGAAAATCCAATATACACAGAGCAAGACTTTCAAAATTTAAGAAATCCAAATTAAATGGCGAGATGATATTTCAAGACGATGAACAAAGGATTTATAAATTTAATGACGGTAAGAAAGTTTACTTATAATTTTTAATGCTAACTACACTCAAGACTTTCTCTTGTTGAAACTCCTGTTGTTGGATTGATCCCATCAGCGATTTCACAAAGATTTCTTTGGTCTTCGCTGTCAAGGATGGCATAAGAAAAATCTGCTCCTTCTATTTGAGCTCCTGCAAAACTGCTGCCTGATGCGATCATATTTATTAAAACAGCATTTCTAAGATCTGTTTTTTGGAAATTAACTCGATCAGAAAGAGTATCGGTCAGGTCGATTCCATTTAAATTAGAACCTTTTAAATCAGATAGGGTTAATGTAGTTCCATGTAAATCAACATCACTAAAATCTGCATCTCTAGCAACTGCTCCAGCTATAGAAGATAAATGAAGATCCTCTCCATGGAAATCGAATCCTGTGATATTAGATCTTACATAACTTGGAACTTCATCTCCTTCTCCCTTAACAGCAACATTCGCTCCAGCAAAAACTGGAGAGGATAAAACCAAGAAAGAAAAAGTTATACATAAAAAATATCTTAAAAACCTAAAAAATTTCATATTAATAAATTTGAGTAATTCTATTTTATAACAATTAGATAATTTTTAAAATTGATGACTAAATTTGGAACTCCTTTTTAAAATTATTTAACACTATAAATTTTGAATCTAGGCTCTAAATTGGTTATACAATCTAGAAGTTTTTTGTTATCTTTGCTATTCGTAACCTTGAATTCAGACTCAACTGTACCTTCTTTATCTCTTATAGCTTGATTTAAAACTATAGAACCGTTTTGGTCAGATACTGATCTATGAAAAGTTCCTCTAGGTATTCTTAAAATGTATCCGCAAGATTCTAATCTAACTTTATAAAAAGGATAATCCCAGCCAAAATTGACAAGAAAAAATGTTCTTCCCCCGGAGATAGCCAGTAGATTATCTTCTTGATTGTGATGTATGTAAAATTGCCAATTCTTAAATTCTTCATCATTTGGAGGACTAACTGCAGGCCCACTGTGAATAACTAGATCTCTATAGTTTGATTCATTAACACTTATATCAAAAAATCTTACATCTTTTGTATCGCGAAATTTTTCATAACTTATCAATTCAAACATTTTCGATTTGTTTGATTTGATAACTGGAATTTCTAAACTTGAGTTCAATTTTCTTTAAAGATTAAACAAATGAAAACAGATATATATATACAAGAACGTATCAATTAACACTAAAAAAGAAACATATTATTATTTATATTTTTTTGTTATTTTAAAAGATTAAAAATTTAGTGTTTATTTAATTTCAAGAGGTTTGATTTCCCAGGATAAAGTATTTTCTAAATTATTTTTTCCTATAAAGTTTCCTGTAATTACAGAGGTTAAATTAGATTTTGAAGAGGATACCAATGTTAAATATCTATCATCTATTAATCCTTTTCCGCTTGGATCAAAACCTCTCCAACCAGCGCCTGGAATATATAATTCAGCCCAAGCGTGTAAATCCAACTCAGAGGGTAACGGATCTTCAAAATGATAACCACTTACAAACCTACTTGGGATACCTATAGACCTGCAAGCTTCAACCATAAGCATTGCTAAATCTCTGCATGAACCTATACGTTCTCTAAGTGTTCTGCTAGCCGGCCATGCTGGACCAGTATGTCTTTTGGTATATTTAACCCGATCTTGAATAATCTCTATTAGTTGGTAGGTAAATGATAATGCGTTATTAATGCTTCCTGCTAAGGCTTCTTGAGCAAGTTCTACTGCAGAGGGATCGTGTTGTCCATTTGGCATCCATCCCTCTAATGCTCCCTGTAAATCTCTGTTAATAATGCTTCTACAAAAAGGTAATGTTAAATCTCTATTTTTAACTCCATCAATAATGTTTGGATGTTTAATAGTTTCAACTTCACTGACTGATTCAATAATTAAATTATCTGTTAATCCATTAAATCTGATTCTATTAATCTCTTCCCCGCTGGCCGCAAGTAATGGATAAATAATTTCTGGTTCTGGGGTTATTTTTAATTCAAAATTCTTTAGCTTTTGGAATCCATTTGACCTTGGCTTTATACATAATCTATGCTCGCCTAATTGAACAGGGTCTTCGTATTTATATTCAAGTTTGTGAATGTATTTAATTCTCATTAATAAACTTTTTAATTAATAAAATATTTTTCTTGAATGAGATCATTTAATTTATTTAAATCCATTTGCAATGAATCAATCGCCTCATGTAAACCATCATTGATTATATCTTCAATTCTGATATAACTCCACTTTGCTTTAAGCAAACCTCTCATGCATTCTAATTCTGAAGGATTTTCAGTACTTGGAGAGTTATCTATTGATTTAAGAGTATTGCTTATCCCATCAAGACAGTATCTTACTGATCTAGGGAAAATTGGATCAAGTAAAAGAAATCTCGCAACTGAATTCGGCTTTATAGAATTTTGCACTGCTTTCCTAAACATTTGATAAGCTCCAGCTGAACGTAAAAGTGCAATCCATTGCAGTTCATCAAGAACTCCTCCAAGTTCATCTAAGCTGGGTAAGAGTAAATAATATTTAACATCTAAAATTCTTGATGTTTTGTCAGCTCTTTCGATTAATCTTCCAAGAATGCTGAATCTCCAGGCAAGATCTTTGCTTAGAGTCGCATCTGTAATTCCATAAAAAAGCTGACATTCTCTCCTTATTTCGCTTAATTGTTCTTGTCTTGGTTTATTCCATATTGCTTCTCCTTCTTGCATATTCCAATATAAAATATTAATTTGTTCCCACATTTCTGTGGTCATAACATCTCTGATTTGTCGTGCATTTTCTCTTGCCATTTGAATGCAAGAAATTATACTGTTTGGGTTTAAACGATCTCTTATTAAAAAATTAATAACGTCATCAGGTTTTTTCTCTGGGAATCTTTTATCAAAAGATTCTCTGTCACTAGAAGCGTCAATTAACGGTAGCCAGGGTTCTGCACTTCCTGGCGGACAATCTAATGACATTGCTTCGCTTACTTCCACGAAACGAGATATGTTTTCCGCACGTTCTAAATAACGATTGATCCAATAAAGAGATTCTGCTACACGACTTAAAAGCATATTATTTACCTACAACCCATGTATCTTTGCATCCTCCACCTTGAGAAGAATTGACGACTAATGATCCTTTTTTTAATGCTACCCTCGTTAGCCCGCCTGGGCTAACCCATGAATCTTTTCCTCTTAAGATGTATGGCCTTAAATCAACATGACATGGATATAGTTCTCCATCACATAACGATGGCACAGTAGATAATTCTAACGTTGGTTGTGCTATGAAATTTCTAGGATTATTTTTAATTTTATTAGCGAATTCTTCTATTTCACTGGTTGTTGAGTGAGGTCCAATTAACATTCCATAACCACCGGCTTCTGCTACAGACTTAACAACAAGTTTTGATAAATTTTCTAGAACATATTCTCGATCCTTTTGGTAATGACAAATATACGTTTCTACATTTTTAATAATAATTTCTTCATCAAGATAATATTTAATCATTTTTGGAACAAATGAATAAATCATTTTGTCATCTGCTATTCCAGTACCAGGTGCATTTGCTAAAGCAACATGACCTGCCTTAAAAACATCAAGTAATCCGCTGACACCAAGGCAGGAATCTTTTCTGAAATTAAGAGGATCTAAGAAATCATCATCAATTCGCCTGTAAATGACATCTACTCTTTTTAATCCAGAGGTAGTTTTTAAATATACATAATCATCATTACAAACTAAGTCATGACCTTGAACTAGTTGGATGCCCATTTCTTGCGCTAGATAACTATGTTCAAAATAAGCACTATTAAAAATTCCTGGAGTTAGTAGAACTATCTTGGGAGTGTCAGTCCAAACAGCAAGTTCTTGAAGCGTTTTTAAAAGATATGATGGATATTCATCAATTGGTTTTACTATTCTTCCTGAGAAAAGATTAGGAAAAATATTTTTCATAACTAATCTATTTTCTAAAAAATAAGCAACCCCAGAAGGGCACCTTAAATTATCTTCTAAAACATGCCAATCTCCTTTTCTATCCCTTATTAAATCAAGTCCCGAAATTTGACACCATTTATTTAGTGGAGGTTTGAAACCTATCATCTGAGGTCTCCAACCTTCTGAACTCTCTATTAATTCTCTTGGAATTATTCCATCATTTATTATTTTTTGAGAATTATAAATATCATCTAGGAATAAATCTATTGCCTCAAGCCTTTGTTTTAGGCCTTTTTCTAACGTTACCCAATCATCTTTACTAATTATTCTGGGAAGTGGATCAAAAGGTAATATTCTCTCAGTACCTTTTAAACCAGTATCGTTTAATCTAAAAGTTGCACCATGTCTTAGTAATAATTTTTTTGCGGCAGAGTGATTCCTGTTTAATTCTTCAAGTCCCATATTATCTAAAGATGAAAGAAGTGGAATCAATATTTCTCTAGCAGAGTTTACATTGTCCTTAAAGTATTCATCAAAACTATTTTTAGGCTGATAACTTGAAAACATATATTTCATCGTTTAGTAACTTTTACTTTAGCTTTATATCTTTATTCGTATTTATGGCTACCAAAAATAATATCTCTTGACTAGATCTATATCATTATTTTGATCATTGAAGTATATTTCTTAAAAATCTAAAAAGCATGAGTTCTAGTAATTGGCAATTTGTTTTTTTTAGATATTTCGCAAGCTTTCTTTTTATCCTCTCTCATAGTTTGCTGGTTCTTGATCATCTACCAGTAGGGGCGGCACTTCACGGACTTGGGGAAGTTTTTATTGCACCTTGGGCTTTTAGGGAAAGAGCATGGGATCTTGTTGTTATTGCAGTTTTATTTTTCTTCTTCGATATCTGGGGACTTATAAACACTCCTTGGAATTAACTGATATTATTTATTTACTAATTATTGGAAAATCATAATAAAAAATGATTTCATATTTTAATCAAATTTATAAAATAATTTTTCTTTTATTACTTACGAATAGTTCCAGTTTATATGCACATAATTTATTTAATGGTGGTTGCAAAGAACATTGCGGCCAAAAAGTTAAAGTAATAAGTAATAAAAACAAATTAAAAAATATTGATGATCGAATAAATATTGAGAGTAAAAATTCTTGTTTAAATAAATCACTATGTAGGGGTTAACCTCTCTAGATTTTTTAAATTGTTTTATGAAAGTTTTTCTTTGATAATTATCATTAAAGTACTATTTGCTTGATAATTTTTATTAGGAGGATTTATTTGATTTTTAATTAAAAAAATAAAAGTATATATTAACGGTAGAAGTAATGATGATGCGGCAACTAAAGCAATTATCTGGTTCAACCTAATAAATGGTTTTTTTATAAGATCCTCTCCACACAAGCCACAAATTAAAGTACCATTAGACGATTGTTTTTGAAATTGATATTTAGGATTGCAATATGGGCAATAATATTGAACCATTTTAAAATTTTATTACTTTAATCATTATCTATAAAATTAAAAGAAAGTCATCTTAATAAAAAAAGAGGGCTTAAATAAGCCCTCTTTTATCTCTTACTTATATTTTTTACTGAAGTTAAAAACGCACCTAAATCATGGATCCTTGTTGCTAACTTCTATTAAGCTAATGCTCACCAAAATTAACTAATTGTCTTTAACTGGGGCAAAAACTCTAGAATTAAGCTTGTTTCTTAAAGGGCACCTAAACGATGCAGAAGAAGGAAGCTTAGACATTAATAAAAAATAATTGGAGCAGTTAATTAAATTAGTTCGGTTTATTCCGAAATTTCAGGCAGGCTATCGATCATTTTGAAAGACCTCCTAGAACTCAACAATATAAAATTAGGAAAATATTTCTCTAATGACAATCCGTTTTTATACGCATTGCTTTTTAATTAAAAATATCCGAGAGTAGTAATCAATTGTGCTATTTTTTTTCAGATATTTTTAGTAAGTTTTGCTTATTTCCTTTGATATTTAATTCGTCTATCTTAATTTTAAATAATTGAGGAAGTCTTTTATGAAGCAGTCGAAAGAAGTTAGTAAAACTGATAAATCTAATCCCATAGACGAATATTTTCAATGTCTCTCATATTGCGATATTCACCCAAAAGGCATAGATAATGACTGTGAGGTCATTTGTATGGAAAGACATTTAAAAGCTAACTATTGGTAATTAATAAATTTCTACTTTTTACTTAAATCCCTTTGAAAAAAGGTTAGTACGAACTTTAAATTTCCATACATTTACAACACCTTTTGCATTAACTGCTGCAAGTGCACAATCATCAGGTCTCCATGATATTGCCCCTACCAAATCTCCGGCAAATGCAGCCCCAACTGGGTCTCCATTGCCGTCATTTTTTAGGAAACTTGCGACAACAGAACCATCCCTAGATCCTGAGGCTACAAGCATACCTTTATTTGAAAAGGCTAAGCTCGAAATAGGTTCTGTATGGTGACATAGCTCTCCTGGCATAGTCCCTTCTGGACCATTTCCTATAAAGCTCCATACTGTAATTCTTTCACTGCCGCTAGTCGCTAATAATTTTCCGCTGTCATCAAAAGAAAGGTGACTTGGTTTTCCAGGGTATCCAGTCATTTCAGCATCCATTCCTGTTGATCTTCTCCAAAAATGAACTGAATTGTCTTGACTCCCACAGGCGACTATATCTCCATCAGGGCTTAATTCCATAGATACCAATGATCCTTGCCATTCGAGTTTTTGATTCGTTTTATTATTAACTATGTCAAAGAATGTCACTCTTCCATAGCAAGCAGTTGCTAGCTCATTTTTATTTGACCACGTTATTGCACTTACTGTGCTTGGATGGTCTTCTGAGATCCATTTCTCTTCACCAATTTCATTAAAAACATATACTTTTTTTGAGGAAGCTATCGCTAGAAATAAACCGTCATTAGACCACTTGAGGTGTTCTACCCAACCTTTGCCAAGATCAAGTGTTTTAATAACTTTACCTTCATGGCAATTACAAATTTGAACATTTCCATCCTGACCTGATGTTGCAAAAATTTCACCCTCTGGATGAATTGCCATTGCTAGTAGACCACCAGAGTGAGTATTTTCTTTTTTCCAAATAATTTTTCCAGTATCTCCTTCGAACGAAAAAAGACCTCCTGCTACGTCGCCAACAATAAATTGTTTTCCTTTAAGAGCCCAGCCACATGCTATGGCGTAATCGTTAACTTCAGCAGTCCATCCTTCATGGAACATGCCTCTTGGGCTAAATGGTTCTATTTCAGGCATTTATCAAAGCCTTCTTGCATCTCTTTCTCATTTAAATTTCTACCGATAAAAACAAGTTGATTTCTACGAGGTTCGTTACCCCATTCTTTATCAGGTTGTGCAGTAAATAACATGTGAACTCCCTGGAAAACTATTCTCCTTGGGTTACCTGAGTAACTTATGAAACCTTTAGTTCTGAATATATCCACTCCTTTTTCTGATAGAAGTCTTCCCATCCAAGTATTTAGTTTTTCTGGGTCAACATCTCCAAAACGCTCTATAGCAATTGAGCCTACTTCATCATCATGTTCGTGCTCTGCTTGCCAGAATCTTTCAGTATTAAATGGAATCTCTTTATTTTCGTCACTTTTAATGACTTTCATATTGAATTCTTCAGCAGTGTGCTGTGTAAACAAACCTATTTTTGTTGGTTTTTCTATGTTCAGGATGAATGATTTATTTCCTTTATCCTCCAATTTGAGATTTATATGTTCTCCATATGGGATGGTATTTCCAGGATCTAAACTATTAGCTTTTTCTGCATAAAGTCTCACGGAGGATTCAGCACCATCTTTAAGTTCCTCTTCACTCTCTCCTTGGTTAGCGAGGGCTACTAAGGACATTTCTGGATCGGGTCCTTCTTCTAGCATTAATTCATATTTACCTGCATCAAGATCGTAAACACCTGTCCATTCAAAAGGATATTCTGGTTCAAGGAATGTTGGCCTGCGTTTAAGGATCTGATCAAGATCAAATGCACTTAGATTTAAGACTGTTTCAATTGGTACTTTGGCATTCTCGGCTCTAATAATTCGGGTCATTCGGTTCATGTCTCTCAATCTCGATTCAAGAGTATTTAGTGCATCATCAGAGACTAAATCAGTTTTATTAAGGACAAGAACATCTGCAAATGCCACTTGTTCTGAACTTTCATCACTCCTGCCTAACTGTTGATCAATGTGGGCAGCATCAACTAAAGTCACAATTCCATCAAGAGTGAATTCAGAACTAATCTCTTCATCCATGAAAAATGTCTGAGCAACTGGACCTGGATCTGCTAATCCTGTCGTTTCTACTAAAACATAGTCAAACTTATCTCTTCTTTTCATAAGGTTGCCAAGGACTCTTATTAAATCGCCGCGAACAGTACAACAAATGCACCCGTTTGACATCTCAAACACTTCTTCATCTGCATTAATTACGAGCCCTTGATCTATACCCACTTCACCGTATTCATTTTCAATTACTGCTATTCTTTTCCCGTGCTCTTCACTCAATATTCTATTAAGCAAAGTAGTCTTCCCTGATCCTAAGAATCCAGTAAGTATGGTTACAGGAACCTTTTCCTTAATACTCATTTCGCTCTGTTTTTAAAATGTAATGCTAACCATCAATATAATAATCAAAAAATCGAAATGAAAACCATTTTTATCTATAAAATTTTATTGATTAAGTGATCCCCAGTTACTTGCTAAATCAAAACCTGTTGTCTCATCACATGAGCCACCAAGCTCATTGACGATAGTGCACGTGTTATGAACTGCCACAGTGATAGTGTTTCCTTCCATCATTAGTCCATCGACAAAAATTTGATTAGAAGAGAGTGGGATAGAACTTTGCTTGCTTAAATTATTGACTAATTTTGAAGCAGGCTCTTGCTCCTTAAATATGACTTTGACATTTTCTTCCTTTAACTCATTTAAAACTTTTGATATGTTCTGAGGCCTCAGGCTAGATGAATGACCTAAGAAATCTAATAAACTTATCGTTTCAAAACCAAATGCATCGCCATAGTAATCCATAGCTTTGTGTTTTGAGACAATTACACGATTTGAAGAAGGGATAGTAGATACTTGTTTGACAATCCATTTATCAAGATCTTCTAGTGTTTTGTCAAAAGTTTTGAATCTATTAGAGATAGCTTTGCGTAGTTTTCTTTCAGACACGTCTTTTTTAAGACTTTTTGATACGACTTCACCCATCTTGATGATGTTATGAGGATCATGCCAGACATGTGGATCCACGCCTCCGTGATCATGATGGTCGTGGTCATCATGGTCATCATGGTCATCATGTTTCTTTGCTGAGTGTCCATGATCGTCGTGGTCATCATGGTCATCATGTTTCTTTGCTGAGTGTCCATGATCGTCGTGGTCATCATGGTCATCATGGTCATCATGTTTCTTTGCTGAGTGTCCATGATCGTCGTGGTCATCATGGTCACTATGATCGTCAATATCAATTGCGCTTACGCCTAAAACAACAGTGCTATTTCTCTTCACCCAATTCCTCATTGCGGGTGTCATTTCTGTCCCTAAAGTAAAAACTTTATCTGCCTTTTTTAATAATCTTGCCTGTTTTGGAGAAATTTTTAAATCATGAACATCTTGTTTTCTATCTACTAGACATATAACTTCATCGGAAGGGAGTGCTATAGATTTAACGATATCGCAGGTAAGAGGCTCAACTGCTACATAGTTTTTACTTTCAGCAAAGGCACCGTTTGTATTTATTGAGAATAATGCCGCACTAGCGATAAGTGAATTTCGGATAGATACTTTTTTATGAGATATATAGCTTGAAAAAATTCTCTTAAAAATTGACATAAAAAAAATGATAGATATTTTAAAATGATAATCATTTTCATTTTTATATGCAAGTTTAGGTATAAAATGTTTTTAAAGTAAATTATTTTCCATAATTAAAATATTATGGGGTTGTAAGTTCAATCATTAATGTCACTACTAGTAGCTGAAAATTTATCTTATTCGTATGCAAAAAATGTAAGCCCGGCTATAAGTAAAGTTTCTATAACAGTTGAACCAGGTACATTAACTGCTCTAGTAGGACCAAACGGAGCTGGCAAATCTACTCTTTTAAGAATATTGCAGGGACAATGTATCCCTGATAATGGCCAGATAACAATTGACGGGGAGAAGTTAATTAGACAAAGATCTCAGGTGGCACTCATGCCACAAAGAAGCTCTATGAATTGGAAATTTCCAATAACTGTAGAAAAACTAGTTTCATTAGGACAAATAAAATACTCAAAATCAAAAAGTAGTAGTCCTTTTCAAATAAAAGCTCTTCTTGCTAACCCTAATGCATGGATTAATAAATGCTGTGAATTGGAGGCCACAATGCAAAGAGTCGGCATTGCAAATATTGCTAAAAGAAGGCTTGATTCTTTATCTGGTGGACAACAACAAAGAGCTCTATTAGCCAAAACATTAATGTCTCCAGCAAAAATTTTCCTTCTTGATGAACCTTGTGCAGCTTTAGATCCACCTGCAAAGGAGGATTTTCTAAAAATTGTTCGTCAACTTGCTGATGCTGGTCTTTCTTTAATGGTGAGCAGTCATGATTGGGGTACCTCGTTAAATAGTTATGATCAAGTTATTGTTTTGGATAAAGGTGTATTGGCCTGTGGAAGCCCTGATTCCATAAAAGATAAATTAGAGGATATAAATATCAGCTCTATTGAGGATAATAATTGTTGTGATTAAAAAAATATTTAGTTTTAACTTTGTGCTTGATAGCAGTTCTGGCAAAGTCCGAAATACTCCAGGGTATGGAACAACAATTGGAATTTCTTTGGATTTGTTTTGGGTGTATGAATATCTTTTACAGGGCACCCTTCCATTTTTGAAGTCTCACCACATTGAACACATGTCAAATGATGAATGTCTCTATCTACGGGAGTGTAAAGAACCTCTCCTGTTGGGAGATGTCTAGAACGTATTAAACCATGCTTTATAAGAACTTGAAGATTCCTGTATACAGTTGTCAGTCCCATAGCTTTTCCGCTTTCAATCAATTGTCTATGCAACTCTTGACCGCTCAGTTCATCTTCACATTTATTAAGTTCTTCAAGAAGTTGTTCTTGTCTTTTGGTAATGTCAGGCTTAGTTACCATTGTTTCCGAAATCTTTTTTTTCCCCGTATTTTTGATCATACCGAATCAATAGATTAATGTCTTTTATTAATAGCAGTTGGTGGCTTGTTCCCTTAATAATAACTATTTTTTCAGGAATTCTATGTCCAGCTATGGGAACTGTATTAATAACACATAGGAGATTACTTCAAGTAAATTTAATCTCTCACTGCGTTTTGCCAGGACTTGCTTTAGCCTTAGCGCTTGGAATTCATCCTTCAATTGGTGGGGTTATCAGTGGTCTTTTAGGTTCTGTAATTGCGGAAAGTTTAACTAATAAAAAGAGTGAAAACTATGAAGCAATAATGAACACAATATTAGCCGGAATGCTTGGGTTTGGAGTCCTTATAATCCCTTTACTTGGAATAAGGATCGATTTGGAGGCAGTATTATTTGGCGATTTATTGACAGCAAATTTTGGAGATTTACTTAGAACAATAATTGCTTTTTTAGTATTTATACTTTTAATAACTTTTGGATATGAAAAGGTTGTTTATGTGGGAATGGATCCAGAAGGAGCATCCGCGAGTGGTATAAACGTTTCTTTATTAAATCTTGCTTTGAGTTTTACAACGGCATTAGTAATTGTTAGTTCAATGTCAGCAGTGGGAGTAATTCTTGTTATTGCTCTTCTTTCTACCCCAACACTGTTAGGGCTTAATAAGGCTCATAGTTTAAGAATTGCAATGATGAGGTCTTCATTTTTTGGATTATGTATCTCACTTCTGGGCTTTATTCTATCTATAGTCTTTAATTTGTCGCCTGGACCTGCAATTAGTGTTATTTGTGTCGCATCTCTTTTGATTCCTAAACTTCGTAAATAATTAAATCTTAAATGTCCAATCAGAGTTTAATGCTTGAGCTTCTGGATTGTTTTTTAAAGCTAGTTCCATAGCTTCTTTTTTATTATTAGCTATAACAACTTCATCAAATTCCTTTCCATTTTTTTTGAGACTTACTTTGAAACGCATAAAAATTATTTTATTAATCAAAAGTTAACCACTAAGCAACTAGATTTAAATACTTTTAAGAGTTAATTGATGAAATAGAAACTTTAGTTATTCTGAAGTTTTTCTACTACAGATTCTTTCTCAATCTTAGCTACATCCTGTAATCCATTAGCATCAAACCAAGGAGCGTTTTCCCAATTAAATCCTTCCCCAAAAGTATTGTCGGGAGCAGCTACGTACCAGTGACATGACGAATCGGGAACATCTACAGCACATTTTGACCAGTCAGCTTCCCATTGTGGAACTTGTACCCACATTACAGATGCTAATAAAAAAGAAAAAATAAAATTCATATTTATCGGTTAGCAAAATTTTGAAAGATTTTTTTCACATTCTTTCTTTCTTTTCTTCCAGTAATTCTCAAGTATTTGATATTTATGTTTATTTTTGAATTGACTTAAATAAATATTATTCTGATTAAGAACTGAAGTATTTTTGATTTTCATGACTCAGGCTGTCTGTGTAGCACATATTTAAGACATTTTATAGATTTTTTGAAGTGAATTTATACTTAATTTTGTCTTACTTTTGTGTAGGTAAGTATTTTTCGGGATTATTTTCAATATAAGTAAGCGAATATTTGACAATACCGACTATTACTGAAAAAAGAGCAATTGCCGAAATAAGAAAAATGATTTTTTTGTAAATGCTTTTCATGATTTTTTTGTGTTTTTGATTATTTTTTTCATAAACGCCCAATTTTTCTGAATGATTTAAATAATTAGTAATTTATACTGTAGCCTTTTAAATTACCTACGGAGTAAATTAAATACATCAGAAACTCCTCACACACTTATTTCTGATAACTTTAAAAGTACTCGACCGCAATGTTTGAGTACTTTTTGTATTTTTTGTGATGTGACAGTTAAGATAGAGGTCTATTAGGTATTACATATTTTGGAAATAAGTGTGATATTAAGTTTGTGTGTAGGAGGAATTGATTTATTTCAGTGGAAACAAGGAAACACTTGATATAAATCAATTTTAAAAGATCTCTCTCTGAGGGGTCTTTTTTTTTGGGATTTTTAGCAATACATATTAAATTCTGAATATAAAAACATATATGCTTTCTTCCAAAATAATTAGATATGTCATTACAAATTAGTAATTTAATTCGTTAGATTATGGTTCGTTAAATACTTCTGTTAATGAAAATACTTTTTTTAGCAATTTTAATTTGTTCAAGCTTTTTATTCCCTTCTTCATCATTTGCCTCACATGTAGAACTAAAACCTTGTGTAGAGATCGCTCATTGTGTACGAGAAGAATGGGAGGTTAACAATATTGAGAAACCTTTTGAAGAGATTAAAACATTTATCGAAAACACTCCAAGAACTGAGATTGTAGAAATAGATGGCGATTATCTTCATGCTGAGTCAACCAGTAAATGGATGAAGTATGTAGACGACTTAGAAGTATCCTTTCTACCTGAATCAAACATCTTATCAATAAGATCAGAATCAAGAGTTGGAGAAAGTGATTTGGGAGTGAATCAAAAAAGAGTTGATTTACTAAAATCTAAAATGTTTTAAGATAAAAAGTAAAAAAATAATTTATTTTTATTGTTTTTTGTATAACTTTTCCATTTTTAAAAAAAATTAGCAGATAAAAAAGTGATAATTGTCATCATGCCTTGATAATGGCAAATTTATTAGATTTTCTTTGAAAAGATGATCATAAATTTTATATATTTATTTTTATCTAGTTTTGTTTTTTTCTGGTTTTTTATAAACATTAAAAAATATGGACTTAAATGGATAATCAAAGGTCTTTTTCAAATTGGAATATTGGTATTATTCATTGGAGGGTTTTTCAAAATATTTTTCACCTTACCCCCTAATATAGTTATAAAAATATTTTTTCTTATTACTTATACATGGTGCACTGTTGGAATAAATGTAAATTTCATGATCCCTTTGATTAGTTTGATTGATCAAAAAATAGTGAAAAAATAAAACTAAAATAAGTCTTTATTGTCAGTACAAAAATAAATCTATTTGCTTAATCATTAAAATTTATAAGATTTATTTTTTCCTTTTTGAAAGTCTTTTTCTTGTATACCTAGTCTTTAATGCCAAGTCAGTCATTATGCATATTCCAAATAAAAGAAGGACTATTCCAATAAAGTATTTCATTATATTTTTTGTAATTACTATGTTAGAGATTTATCATTATGCCAACTAATTTTAATATCTATTTCTTGAGATAAATTTCTTGTAACTGGACATTCTTTGGAAGCTTTTTTCAAAAAATCAATAGTTTCATTAGAAGTGTTCTCTGGTATAAAAATATCTATTATTAGTTCTTTTATCTTCCTCTCGCTATGTTGTGTCATTACTTTTTCAATATTTAAATATATACCTTTCAAATCAAATCCTTTCGATTTAGCTTTGATTGCCATAATGGTTAGCAGGCAAGTACCTAGAGATGTCGCTAATAAATCAGTTGGGGAAAAACTTTCACCCTTACCGCAGTGATCTAAAGGTGCATCAGTTCTAATAAGACTTCCAGATTGTAGATGAATAGCCTCACAATTTAAATTTCCTAAATAAGAACATTTAACTTTAGTCATTTTAGAAAAATTAAATTAGGAAAATATTATTAATAAAAAATTATGGAACATAACAAGATTATTGATGAGAATTTTTATTTGCATATTAGTGGAGTATTAAGGAAATTCATCATTCAAGTTTTGAAATCAGTTTTTATATCCATATTCCTCTAAGCAATACTCAATTAATTCAATTGATTTATTAAGAGTTCTTTTATTTTTATTTTCTAGATCGAAACATTCATTTAAAACACGTACAGATTCGTTTAAGAATGATTCTTCTTTATTTTTTATATCTTTAACTTGATTTATATAAATTAATTTTTTAATCCCAATTAGGGAAAATATGATTATTGATATTGTAAAAATTGCTATTTTGAATTTATTCATACAATTAGTTATTACAAATATTTTAATTTACTTAATATCTAAAAACTTTACATAGCTTATAGAACTAAGTAATTACATATGTAGCTGCTGTTATTGCTATGGCAGTAATTGAAATGAAGATGTATGGAACAACCTTTAAAGGTATATATAGATTATTTTTAGACATAACTAGAACCTTCATACAAATAATTACATTCCCTTTAAACTTTATAAGTCTTCAAATATACAAATTAATTTTCTTTGTATAAATTCAATCCTTTTAAAGATTAACAAATTTATATTCATTGAATTTTCATTAAATAAAGTATCTCTAAATCCTGTCTTGAGTCCGATATTTTTCTTTTTAAAAAGATTAATTCTTCTTGGCTCATTTTTGATTCTTTTATTATCAATTCTGCTTGTTCAATAGCATGTTCTATATTTCTAATTTTAATTTCTCTTATTGAGGGATCATCTTTACATGCTTTTTTAGTATTTGCATCTAACATATGTACGAAAAAATCACCTTGAATATAATCTAAATTAAAACTTCATTATGCTACAACCGCAAATTTAATTAAAATAAATTATTATCAAGATAAGAACTTTAACCTTAGCTAACCCTCTCTTCAATTGATCGAGTGGGTTTTTTTTATGGTGTAATATACTCCTAGCATTTACTATTAATTTGGAAGATTCAAAACTTAATCCTGAGGAAAATAATTCAATCGAATCGTCCCCCAATTTGAATGAAGACAATAAAGATCTTAATGAGGGGAATAAAAAAGAAGAAAATGTAAAGGCATTTACAGAATTTCTAGAGAAAGCAAGTAATCAAGATTCTTCAGAAGAAAAAGTAAAACTTGATTCTGGGCAACAAAAACCAAAAATTGACAAGTCACTTTTTAAAAGATTTCTTAATAATGGATTTGATGGAATTTCAACTAATCCAAACTATAAAATGTTGGCATTATTAATAGTCCTTTTAATTAATCTGTCTCTATTTTTTGTAATTGGCAATATGGGTAAAGCGTTTTTAAGAAATGCAGGAATTATGGGTTAAAAATTATTTATTTCTTTTTGGAAATTCATCTTTACAATTTTGATTCTTCAAATGAAACTGTGATATTTTCTTGTCAAATTAATATTTAAAACAAAATTTGGATAATAAAGAGCCAGAAAATCCAGTAGTTTATCTTTCTAATTTAGTCAAGAAATTAGATGTAAAAAACAGAAATGGTTTAGTAGCCTTAGCAATAGTAAACCTTTTAGTGATACTTTTATTTAAATTTTATTTGAAAGGATCTGGATTATTATCTTGAATTTAACTGCTGGTAGTATTATTCAGCATTCTCAAATTGTTTAGCTAATCTAAATGCCTTCTTAATTATTAGAAAGCCACCATATGCTCCTGCCAGTAAAGGTAATACTATTAAAGGGTTAGGGGAATAATCTGAATAATTTTTCACACCCTCAACATATTCATAACCTGAACATTTAAGAAAGATAAAGCTAAAAAATGTGATACTCCAACCAATGATTGATAAAAAGCCACCTTTTTTATCACCTTCGTAGAATCTGTCTAGACCTAAGCCCCAACCTCCTATTAGGAATATTCCTCTAACAACAGAATTTTTTTCTTGATTTCTAAGCATAATAAAAAAATGTTCATTATGAACATAACCTATTTATATTTAAGATGTGAGAAGTTTTTATTAATTAATCTTTAAAATAAATTTTTAATGGTTTTCTCTATAAATAACAAAATTATTATTCAGTGTTTTAATTAATCATTAGAGATTGAATTTGAATTCAACAAGGAAATTGAAGGTCTTATATAAATAAAAATAGACCCATACATATCCTGCACAATTCTCATTTCATCGTCTAAATATACTATTGAAACCTGGCAATTTGGCGATTCTTTATTCCAAGGTAACTTATTCCATACCTCTTTAACTGGATACCATCTATCCATAAGTAATTCACTAAATAATGGAATCTTATTAAGTCCATCAACTTTGGAAACTTTTGTCTTTTGTAGTTTCATATCAAGAAAATTATTTCTTAAAACTAAATCACTTGCTAGGGTTATTACTCTTCCACCAAAAGTAGGCAATAGTTTGAACCAACCTAAGATAGGAATAGTTGTAAGCCCAAATATTGTAGTGTCAAAAGTAGATATAAATTCTTTTTTTTCAAAATCAATCTTTTGAGCAATTCTCCCAATAGTTGATATGCCAAAGGATCCTACTTGCAATTGATGTAATTTAAAAAAAAGATTACTTTTAAATTCATCATTTAATGCCTTTTCAATAGCAAGGAAGAAAGGAGAACTTCGAAATAATTCAACATTAGAAAAAATTAATTCCCACTCTCCAGACAATAATTTTTCTGATATTTCAAAACTAAAGTCTTTAAGAGCATCAATCAATTCATCCATTTCATTAGCTTTTTCCTCATACATAGGAGAAATTAATTTATTTAATCTTTGCCCTCTATCTGTAACAGCAGCTATTTTATATATATTTGACTTTATCTCTCCAATTTCTTTCATAACTCCAATACAAGAAATACTAATTAATCTTAGGAATTTAATTTGATGTTGATGGAAATTTTAATAATGCTGGTAATAAAATCAATTAATATTCTCCCCATCTTTTACCAATATCAAAACCCCATTCAGTGGTTAATTTAATTACTTCATCATGATTCTTGCATTTTGAAAGGGATAACTTTTTACCAGGATTATTTTTTATTAGCTCAGCAATTTGATTAAGTTGCTCTATCTTTTTTAGAAAATTACTTAGATCTTTATCTGACATTTATCTAGGAAGTAAATTTTTGATCATAAGTAAATATGTAATAAAGAACCCAGGCAACACCAATAATAAGAATCGCAATCATTATATTTACTGACCAAACTACTTCTATCATGTAATTTTTTTTATATATTTTTAATATATCCAAAATTTAAATTAAATTAAATTAAATTAGCCATTAATAATTTAAATCTAGAACAATACACTACTACTACTGGGTATATAGAATAGTCATAAATAGTTTAAAAATTATGGGAGAAGCTAAGAGAAGGAAAGAGTTAGGTTTACAACCTAGAGAAAAGAAAAAGGAAAAACAAACATCGAAAAATCAACTAAACAAAATTTTAAATAAATATCCTTATTTCCCTTTCATTTTAGGTTTTTCTTTACTAGCAATATTAATTATCGATTTAGTTAATTACTACAAATAGATATATAAAAAGGGGATACTTTTAGCAGAAGAGAAGATTATCTTCGCAATTGCGAAATTATTTTTCCATAATAAAAATAAAACTCATGAAACCGATTAACACCTCATGCGCCTTAATCTTAGGGGTACTAACTTTGTTTTCAATATCTAATGCAAATGCAGGTGGCTGCAGTTCTCATAGTGAGAAGAAGGCAGAAATTGAATGCTTGTCTGATGATAAAAAATGTATAGAAGCGAAAGAAAAAGAATCACTATACAAAGTTGAGGCCTAAATGTTTGATAATCTTGGAACTGCTCTAGTACAGGCATTAGGCTTCTTTACTGTTTTTGGTTTTTTTGTATATCAAACTTTATTTGCAGATAGCAAACCCAAAAATTCAAAATCAAATCCTAAAAAAACAAAGATTTCTGACAAAAAAGAATCAATTAAAAAAGAACCTAAAAAAGGCTTATTTAATAGAAAATCTAAACCTGTTGAAGAGAATTTAACAGTCCAAAAAAAGGGATTATTTGGGAGAAAAAAAGAAGTTTTTAAAGAAGAGATTAAACCAAAGAAAAAAGGTTGGTTTAAATAGGTAAAGTTACTTAAACTCTTTTTTGATATCTTTTATACAAAAATTTTTTTTAGTAACTTTATAATTTAAAGAAGATAACACTCAAAATGAACCATAGAGAAATCACAAAAAAATATAGCGAGTTACTTAACAAGGCTGAGTTTGCTATTGGCCGTAAGGAAGTTGTAGGTCTTTTAAAAAAAGCTGCCAAATTGAAATCTCAGATTGAAATCAATTAGTAGATCTTAAAATTAGTTTAATTCTAAATGTAAAAAATTTTTTTAAATAAGTTTTTACATGAGATAATCTGCATAGATTATTTTTCTTATGAATAAAAAAGGTTATACAACCGAAAGCGGTGGTAGACAAAATGGTTTTGCAATTGAACCAGAAATTAACCCCATATCAGAAGGCGAATCAAAGAAATCCATATTTTTATTTATTGGAATATTATTACCTTTTCTTATAGGCGGTTTTTATTATTTAAGGACTCTGAATATATTCTGATATTTTATAAGCCATTTTTAGTAATATATTCTTCTGAACTAACTATATCTTGCATTAAGCTCTCTGATGAAGGATTAAATCCATTTTGCTCTAAAAAAGATTTAACCTTTTCAAATTTTTGCTGAATTTTCTTTGTATATGGAGTTGTCATCAAATAATCATCTTTTTCTGTTGAATAGTTCATTTGATTAACGGATTACTTTTACAACTAAATTTTGCAAAATATGCTATTGCTAGTGAAGTTATAAATATTACATAAATAATTTAATAGTAATAAATACTTATAAGTCGTTTGTGTGAGGTCGATATTGGTTGATTTTTTTAAAGAGTACTTATAGTAACTAGTTCCATTAAATCTCTGGACTGCAGATATTTTTGAAATACTTCAGAATAAAATGCTTTTTTAGCAGCAAATTTTGATTCGAATTCAATTACTAATCCTAGCTGCCCTCCATCCCATTCATTTGAGGTTGATTCTTGTATTAAATCTCTTTTTACTATTACTCCTCCCACAGATTTAATCCAAGGCAATACTGTCCTTATATATTCCAGAAATAAATCAGCATTTGGAATTGAAATTTTCTTAAGCCAATAGCTCTTTGTCATCAAATCAACATATTCTGGGTAGAATATAGCACATGGAGGTAAGTATTTATCCTTAGCTATATACTCCAACGTTTATTAAATGGAAACCGAAAATGATTTATTAAATTTACTTCTTAAATCTCCAAATTCAGAGAGTATACGTAATTTTGCCGAACAACTTGAAATTGATCATAATTTTTCCTTTACCAAAGATAGAAATGATTTGCAGGGTGTTTGGGAGCTTAGGTGGAGTAGTTCTAATAGCCCTTTTTTAAAATATTCTCCTTTTATTGATAACCTTCAATTTCTTGACCCCTTAAATTTAAATGGTCTTAATTTACTTAAACCTAGAGGAATAAAATCAATTATTGGTACTGGCATTTTAATAAGATTTAATTACATAAATGAAAAAAAAATTGGGGTCAAATTTACACATGCCGGTGTTATTGGCCCTAAATTTGGAAGAAAAAATTTTAAGGCTATGAAAGAAATAAATAATGAACAATTAGGGTGGTTAGAGATAACATATTTAAGCAATAAGCTTAGAATCTGTAGAGGTGATAAAGGAACTTTATTTGTTTTAAGAAAAATAAATTCACCGACTTTATTCAATAATTTCAAGGAATTTATTAAAATCTATTAAAAATAGAAATTAATTCTTTATCCAAATAGACTTTAATGCGAAATAAATTGGTAAATATTTAAATGATTCTTTAGGTATTTCATAACTTAAGAATTTTAGTGCTTCTTCTAACCAGTAACCTATATCAAATCCTAAAAGAATTTTTTCTACAACAAACCAAAATTCTTTATCAAATATAATTCTGAAGTTTAAATAAACATATTCCCAATGAAAGGTATTCCAATATTGGGTTAAAAATGAGGATAAAATAAGCCATAGTGATATAAATAGAAAACTTTTAAGAAATTTATAAAATTTTTTCATATACCAGCAACTGTCTTATTTAATTTCAAATATCCCTTATTATTATTTGGATCAAATTTTATTTCCATTAAATATATTCAAAAAGATATAAAAATATTGTGAAAATAGTAAATTTTCGTGGCATTAATAATCTATTCTTCTTTTTTTAGATTCTGTGCCTTTAGATTTTTATTCTTAAGAAAAAAGCCTAAAAACAGAAAAGCAGAATATATTAGTAAGCTTATGCCAAAAATTAAAACTATCTTTGAAATATCCATAAATGATTTTTTTTATAAATTACAGCATTTTTTGCAAAGTTTTATCTATGGTAATGATTTTTCATTTATCACGATAACGAGCTTCAATTATTAAGCTAATAATATTATTTAAATCATATGCAAGTAGCTTTTGCCTGGAGCCTTTGTCTGTCAGTTGGTGTTGTTTTATTATCAATTATTCCATTAACTATAGGGAGAGTTAAAGCAGGATATTCTGTTGAAAATATGTCTGCTCCAAGGGCTTTATTCGATGAATTACCTTCTTTTGGAAAAAGAGCAGTTTGGTGTCATCAAAATTGTTGGGAAAGTATTTCTCTACATGCACCCGCATGTCTTCTTTGTTTGATTAGTTTAACTGACTCTAATATTGCAATAATTGCAGCATTGATTCATCCTATTTTTCGATTTTTATATATTGGTGCATATATATTTAATATCCCCACAGCTAGAGGTTTAATGTGGGCCTCAGGAATTTTTACAACACTTTTGCTTTATAAAGAGGGCTTAACTCAATTGATATAAACTTTTTAAACAATAAATTTTTCTAAATCTTTTAATTGATATTCATTGATTAGTTCCACTTTATTTGATTTTGCTAGTTGATGAGCAGACTTTGTAAAGCCAGATTTTGAGACTATTATTGCATGTGTACCTTTCCAAAATAATTTACCAGCTGAAATTTCCTGAACTGCTTTATTTCCAATGGCTTTTTCATGATCTTTGCATTGTATACATATTCGCAAATCATTTATTGACGCAATTAAGTCAACCCCTTGATCTCCTGTAATAGGGGTTTCTTTTACCTCCCAGCCATTTTGTTTGAGAATTTCCATACAATGATTTTCAAATCTAATACCTTTTTTGTAGTTTCCCTTTTTTTTACTTGAGTAGCTTTTTTCTATTAGGTTTAAGCATGATTTCTCAATTTGACTTGCTATGAAAACAAACCAATCTTCAGTCTCGAGCTTTCTAATAGATCCAATTATCTCATCATCAATAGTAGGATTTTCATTACAGTAGGATCTCCACTTTTCGAAAAATAATTCCGTACTTCCAAATTCTTTTAAAATTACTTTTTCATAGAAGTATGGTATACCCTCTTTAAATCGCTTAGATCCATTAAATATATTTTTCTCAATGGCTTTTTCATCAAGAGGTGGATTGCCAATCCATTTTTTATAATCCTCGTTACCGTAAGCATCTATCTCCCTTAATCTGATCCTCTCCTCTAACAAATTGTATTTGTTCTCGTCAATTAATTTATTAATTGTTTTAATAAAGAAATTGGAATTTAAGGCATTTTTTAATTTTAACTTTTTCTTCTTAATTTGATAATCTCTTACTATTATAAAAATTAAAAAAATGATAAAAATAATTAAAATAAAAAAATTTTTCATTAAAGATTTTTATTTTCTATCTAAAAAGTTTTTGTTTTTCTAATAACAAAATTATTTTTTGTTATTACTGAAGATTCATTTACTTCAAACCCATTAATTGCTGATATTTCTCCTTTTATGCCTTCTAATGTTAATTGCTCGATAATGCCTTTTATTACTTCGTCCTCGACCAATTTTCTATCAATTCTTTCGGGTGTAATATCTGTAAGCCATTTTGAGGTCTTTTTTTTTACAACCTCTGTAGGGTTAGTTATTTTTAAGTAGATAGCCATTTTTTATGTCATTCAGTTGAATTATAAGCATTAAATCTTCTTAACTTTTATTATTGTCATTACTTTCCCACTCAAGAAATTGAAAAACAAAAATTGCAAAGATAGAGAAAAATACTATAAACAACCCTAACCATCCTATAAATTTGTGCTCTGTAAAAAGATTAGTGAGCATTGATTTTTCTTGATATCTTGATTCCATTTCATATTGATAAGAATCAATAACTTGAAATATATTCATAATTAATAAATCGTTGAATTAGCGGATAATAATTTCAACCATTTAATTTACTAAAGGCTTCCGATAGGAAATCTGGTCTTTTTCTTATTATAGAAAAATTCAGTTTATTTATTAAGACTAAATTGACTTCAGCAATCGTTAAGATTTCATTTTTCTTGTTATGAAATTTTGAAATTACATTAATCCTAGGACTTTTATCAATATTGAATTCGCTCTCGATTGTTATTTTTTCACCAAGAAATAAAGGAGATTTATATTTTATAGAAGTATTGATTAAAGGTAAATCTAAGCCATTTTTAGTTAGTTCGAAATAACTTATACCTACTTCTGAAAGTGCATTTATTCGGCTTTCTTCAAGCCAATTAAAATATTTACCGTGCCACATTACGCCTGCATGATCTGCATCTTGAGGTAAAACAATTTTTTCTATTTTCCAAACTGGTTTTGAGTTCATCTTTTATTTAAAAAATATTTTTGTTCAATGAAAAAAATTTATTTTGTTATTGTAGATTAATTTTGTTTATTAACATAAGAATCATCAAAACTATATTTATAAAGTTATGTTTAATCGAAAAAAAAGAACTAGAAAAATAAAGAAGATTTTTCAATGGGAAGAATATTTAAATTGGAAAAATATGTCAAAGGAACAGAAATTAAATTTCAAGAGGGCATGCTTATTCCCCTTTCTCGTCTATATGGTTTATGTTTTTCTTAATAAGTACTCATTAGCAATTCTTTTGTTACTAGGTCTTTATTTTTTAATTAGATTTAAAAATAGAAATAAATTGGGAAGATGATTATTTTTTGATTTATATAGATTTGTTTTAAAATAATCTAGTTTTTCTAATTAACTCTATTGGCATATAACAATAGTATTAGATAAATTTTTTTTATGAAAAGAATTGTTTTGTTTTTATGTGTATTAGTTTTTTCAATATTTTCTAATACGAATAATTTATTAGCAAAAGAAATTGAAAATAACATTAAAGATAATATTTCTAATGAAATTGAAGAAATTAAGCCTGATAATAAAAAAACTAATATTTCTAATTCTTCGGTAGAAGATATATTTGGAGATGAACAAACTTTTCCATTCGTTGCAGGTTTAGGGAAAAATGCAGCCCATTGATTTTAAGGTTCTTGATAATTTAGAAAAGATTTTTTAATACTAATGAAAGGTCTTAGGGTCCTAGAACTTTCTGAAGCACTTGATATTGATAGCTCCGACTTATTAGCTGTTTGTGCAATTCTAAAAATAAAAGCCACATCTAGATTAAGCATGCTTTCATTTGAAGAATGTAAAAAGATAACTGATTACTATGAAAATAAAAATTAGATTTTTTTTTAAATTATTTTATTTTTTAATGTCTTTAATCATTGATACTAAAGTTGAATGAATTTCTTCTTCAGATATTTCATTTTTAAAATTGATAATTGCTGATTGGCCATCGTAATTGATTTTTATATAACTATTATTAATTTCTTCCATATAAGCATTCTCAAATCTTGATATCTTCCCATAATGAATAAGATATTTGTGTACTGAATCTATGTGATCATTATTCATGTGATCACAAACTCTTTTACTTGTTTCTTTACTAATAATTTTCATTTAAAAAATAAATTTGTTTTAAGCTAATCTATTTTTTTCATTATTCAAAGTTTGAATCATTTTATTTATTAAATTTTTAACTTCATTTTTATCAACAGCTCTAACCAAGTTATTTCTCAAATTTGATGCCCCTTTAAAGTCTTTGCATGTCCATGAGATATGTTTCCTTGCGATTAGCAAACCGTGATCTCCTTTTTCTTTTATTAATTCATCAAGATGCTCAATAATTAAATATAGTTTTTCTTCTGTGTTTGGTTCTTTAAAATTTTTATTTTCTCTAAGAGCATAATCTATTTCTCCTATTTTCCATGGGGATCCTAAAATTCCTCGTCCAATCATTACACCATCAGCTTTTGTTTTTTTCAAACAATTAAGAGCGTCATCTGGATTTTTGATATCTCCATTAGCAATTACTGGAATTTCCAACAACTTTTTAAGTCTCCCGATCATTTCCCAATCTGACTTGCCTGAAAAACCCTGTTTTCTAGTTCTTCCATGAAGTGTGATCATGGTTGCTCCCGCATCTTGAAGTTTAAATAAGAAATCCTCTATATTTTCTTCTTTACTATCCCATCCGAGTCGTGTTTTTACTGTTACAGGAACCCTAACAGCTTTTACAACATTTTTGACTAATTCTATAGCAAGTTTTCGGTCTTTAATTAAGGCACTGCCTCCACCTTTCTTTGCAATTTTTTTTACTGGACATCCCATATTTATATCGATTAAGAAAGCTCCAGAGTCCTCAGCTTGTTTTGCAGCTTCAGAAACAGCATATGGCCTATTATCAAATATTTGTACTCCAATTGGACCTTCTTCTAAATCTATTTGATTGATTTTTTGTGTGCCATATCCTTTTTTAAGACTTGTGGCATTTATCATTTCTGTAAAAAGTAAAGAGTTTGGAGCCCATTTACGTACAAGTCGTCTAAAAATGTTATCCGTAACTCCTGCTAATGGCGATAGCATTACCTTACTCGTAATTTTTCTGTTAACTCCCCTTCCTTTTAGCCTTATATTTGAAGACATATAATTTTAAATTTATTTAATCTTTATTTATTATAAATTCAGATAGGGAGATGATCTTACGTTTTCTATTTATTTCTTAATTTATACTAAGTGCTTTTACTTAAATAGGCCTAATTGATTACTTTTTTTGCTAGTTTATGTTGAGTTGAAATTTAAAAAGGAAATTTTTTCTTGTTTATATTAGTATCTATTTTTCTTCCAATAATTATTTTTATTGCACCAATAAATGTAAATGCTATTCAAGGTAATTTAGATTTATCAAGTGCTCAAACTTCTGTAGGAAAAAGATTTGCTAAAGTTTTTTGTGATGCTAAGAGGGAAGGTTTAGATTCTGATTTTGCTAGTGAATATGCTTTGAATAATACATATTTGAAATTTGTAGCATTTCCTGATGATGACGAATATTTGGCTGATTTATGGAAATTTACCCATAATAATATATTAGATAATTGTGGTGAATTTGTAGATATAAATGATCTAAAAGATCTTGAGATTTTTTTTAAAGAAGAAGGTTTAATTGCATCAAATAGGGAACTCTATTTACCCACTTTTGAGAATAATTAGATTAAATTTTTAGCATGTACTAAGATATAAATAGAATATGAAATTTTATGAAACTATTAGGTTTAAATTCACCTGAAATATTCATAATATTAGTAATTTTGCTTTCAATTTTAGGTCCTAAAAGAGTTGAAAAAGGCTCCTTATTATTCAAAAAACTATTAAAGTTCCTTTTAAGTAAAGATGAAGATCAAAGTTCAGCAAATTCAAAAGTAAAACCAGAGGAATCAGAAGAAAGTGAAGTTAAAGAAGAAACAGTAGAGTCAGAATTAAAACCAGAGGAACCAGAAGAAAGTGAAGTTAAAGAAGAAACAGTAGAGTCAGAATTAAAACCAGAGGAACCAGAAGAAAGTGAAGTTAAAGAAGAAACAGTAGAGTCAGAATTAAAACCAGAGGAACCAGAAGAAAGTGAAGTTAAAGAAGAAACAGCAGAGTCAGAATTAAAACCAGAGGAAAAATCAATTAAACCTAAAAAAAGAACTGTTAAAGATGAAATAATAGATGTAGAAGTTGATTCTGATAATAAATAAGATTTAAAATAAATAAAAGAATTCTAGACAAGCTTGAATCTAAAAAAGAAAATTTTAAAATAATTTGCTTATTTTTTAATTAAATAAAAAAGTCTTAATTTTTAATATTTTAATTTGAAAAATAAGAAGGTTTTTATGAATCTAAAGCTACTTCTATAGCTGCTATTAAGTTTTCGTCAAACGGTTTAACACCTGGCTTGAATCTTGCAATTACTTTACTATCTTTCCCTATCAGAAACTTCTCGAAATTCCATTCAACATCTCCTTCAGGTTCAACTTTGTTAAGGGTTGTGTATGGTTCTGTGGTATTCCCTTTGGCATGAACTTTTTCATAGATTTCAAATTTAACTCCATATTTTGTTGTGCAAAAATCTTTTATTTCTGAGATAGAATCGGGTTCTTGTTTTCCAAAATCATTACAAGGGAAAGCAAGTATTCTTAGCCCTTTGCTTGCATATAAATCATGTAGTTTTTGAAGATCATCATACTGAGCAGTATTTCCGCAATAACTAGCTACATTAACAACTAAAATTACCTCCCCTGAATATTCACCTAGTTTTATGGATGATCCGTCTGCGGAAAGAACTGTAGTATTTTGTACGTCAACTTGCATGTCTAAAAAAAATCACCCTTTGAAGATAGCATTGTATAGACTTTATTGTGTTTAATTTATATGGTGTTTTTGGTTATTTCTTTCATAAGTTTTAATTTTTCATCTATTAAACCATTTATAATTAATATTATTAGTCAGTTTAAATTTGGACCCTTTAGACCCACTTACTGAAATTATTAATTCCGGTCAAGGTTTTTCACCTGCAATTGCTTTAGAAAGAATTATTTGGGCAATGATTGGAATCTTTTTTTTAGGAGCAATTTCAAGATCAATAACTAATAGCATGCGAAGTCAAAATTGGTTTGGTAGAAATTTTTTATTTAGTTATTCTAAAGATAAAAAAAATACAGATAATACATCTTCACAACCTTCTAGTGATGAGGAATAAGTTTTATAAATGAAAGAATCAATTTTTTCTAAAAAGAGAATTTTATTACTTGGTAGTGGCGAGCTTGGAAAAGAATTAGTAATAGAATCCAAAAGATTAGGATTAGAAGTCATTGCAATTGATCGATATGAAAAAGCTCCTGCTATGCAAGTTGCTGATTATTCAAGAGTAATTGAAATGGGAGATAAAAATATTTTAAAAAATGTAATAAAAGAATTTAAGCCTGACTATGTTGTCCCAGAAATAGAGGCACTTTCAATTGAAGCCCTAAAAGAACTCGAGGATGAAGGATTCAATATTGTTCCCAATGCTAGAACTGTAGAAATTACAATGAATAGAGATAAAATTAGAGACTTAGCTTCTAAAGATTTAAAAATTAAAACTGCAAAGTTTGATTATATTTTTGAATTTGATGATTTAGAAAAAAAAGCAGATGAAATTGGATTCCCACTTTTACTTAAACCTTTAATGAGCTCTTCAGGAAAAGGGCAAAGTTTGGTTGAAACAAAAAATGATTTACAAAATGCTTGGAAACAGGCACAAGCAAATTCAAGAGGAAAGGTTAAAGGTGTAATTATTGAAGAATTTATTAATTTTGATTTTGAGTTTACTCTTTTAACTGTAAGAAAAGAAAATGGTGAAAATATTTTTTGTTTACCAATTGGACATCTTCAATCTAATGGAGACTATCAATGTAGTTGGCAACCTTTAGAGATCAAGGAGTCCTTAATTATTGAAGCTAAGAGAATGACTAGTAGAATATTAAATAACCTTAATGGAGCTGGATTATACGGAGTAGAATTTTTTATAAAAGGAAGTGAGGTTATCTTTTCAGAATTATCTCCAAGACCTCACGACACTGGTATGGTTACATTAGTTAGTCAAAATATTAATGAATTTGAATTACATTTAAGGGCTTTTTTAAATTTACCAATACCGCGTATCGATCTAATAGAGCCCTCTGCAACCAGAGTTATACTCTCTAACCAAGAGTATCTAAATCCTATTTATGAGGGTCTTTATGAAGCATTAGAATTTGAAAAGACCAAAGTGCTCATATTTGGCAAACCAGTTTCCAGAAAAGGCAGAAGAATGGGTGTTGTTCTCTCTTCAAATACTGACATAAATTTGGCCAGAAAAAATGCAGATGAAGCTGCTCTTAAAATAAAAGTCAGTACTACATAAATATTAAATAAAAATAACGAAAAAAATACTTATTTCCTTTGTTTTTGTTAGGTGTCTCTCTGAGTATTATTTGAGTATGTTCTCTCTTTCTCAATGATAGAAAATTATAAAGGTTGGGATATAACTTTAAATTGGGATAATAAAGATTATCTCGAGAGGGATATAACTAAAAATAATTTTTTTAATCAAAAGGAAAAATGGATTGGGGTTAACTTAAATGGTGAAAAAATCTATGGCTCTTCTCTGAAAGAAATTAGGCATATTATTGATTATCCTAGCTTGCATGCAAAGTAGGTTAAAAGATTTTTTTTAATTATCCTGATTATTTTCATTATCTTCAATTAGTTCATTGGCAAGTTTTCTTAAATCTCCCTTGATCGAGACCCATGTAAAGGCAATTATAAAAATTGAAGCAGATATTGCAACAGTGATTTTTTCGAAAGGGGACATTCCAAGTGCAATAGCAAACATTTCTAACTAAATACTAATTTTTTATTATATTGAATTTTTTTAAATAGTTAGATTTTTTTTTTTTTTTTGCAATGATATTTAAAATTAATCAAAATATAATAAATAAAATTTAAATTACTTATTTTATTTATTGTTTTTGATTTCAATTTTATTCAGTAAGATTAAATTATGGAAAAAAAAAAGTGCCCTCAATGTAAAAATTTAATTTTAAAAACTTCTCCAACATGTTTATATTGTGGTAGACCTAATAAATTTATAACTAAGGAATACGTAAATAAAAAGTGGAATAAAGATAATAATAAAAATGTATTTGATTATATTTTTTTTAATAAGTATATTGTATTTATTTTATTATTAATATTTACAATCGTTATTATTAAATTTAGTTAAATATCATCAAAAAATCACTCTATTATTGCATCTAAAACTTCTTTAGTATTTTTTGATAGTTTATTTTTTTTAATCTGCTTTATTGTTTTAATCATATTACTTTTGTAAGGTTCTGAATAATAATTATATCTACTAAATATTTTTACAAAACGGGAAATTACTATTGGGTTTAATTTATCGAATTCAATTATCTTTTTTGCAATATATTTATAACCAGAACCATTAATTGCATGAAAAGTACTATTTCTTGTTACGAATGTATTTAATATAGCTCTTAATGTGTTTGGTGATTTTGAATCAAAAAAATTATTTTCAAATAATCTTTCAATGCTGCTTGTTTTTTCATCAATTTCTATAGATGCATTAAATGAGAACCAACTATCCAATACGACACTATTATTTTTCCATTTATTGAAGAATATATTTGAAATAATTTTTCTTTCAGGACAATTAATTCTACTGAATGAATTCATTGCAGCTTTTGCTAGCGTCATAGAATTACTATCGACATAATTAATTATTCTGTCTTTAATTTCCCTATCATCACTGCTTAAGAGTAGTTTCCAAATAGTTTCGATTAGTTTTCTTTCATTTTTACCTTCTGGCCAAACTTTATCTAGATTTTTCTCTATTTCTTGGAGCTTAAAATGTAATTCTTTTTTTAATTTGGTACCGAATAAATGATTTAATTCGTCAATAGTTTTATATATCTTTAAAGGGTCTATATTTTCTATCTCCGATTCAATTTCAGCAAATGTCGGAATACTTAGTAATTCTGATAAAAGAGATAAATTAATATCTTTATTTTTTATAAATGATATTAAGGTGCTTATTAATTTATTTTCAATTTTATGATCTGGTTTTTCACCTAATCTGCATAAAATAATTTTTTTATAAAATACTTTTACAGTATTAGATAGTGTAAAAAAATCTTTTTCATATTTTAAGATTAAAAACTTTTCATCCAAGGTAGTGTCTGATTCCCACTCAACAGGTGAAGAGAATTCGCGAAAATAAGTCACTAAAGGAATTTGGAAGTGAGATCTTACATTCCTAAAAATGAATTCTTGTTTTTTTGTTTTTAAAACAACTGTTTTTTCTATCGATTTGTTATCACCGCAAAATATAGCCAGATTTATAGGAATTATTAGAGGTAAATCATTATATGGGTTCTTCTTTATTGGATTACTTTGTGAAGCTTCAATTGTAAGTTTTTCGCCTGTTTGATCCCAGATTCTCTTGAATTTAATTTTTGGAGTCCCATTTTGCTTGTACCAGATTTTAAACTTTTCAGGATCGATTTCCTTATTGTGCTCTAAAATTTTATAGACAAATTGGTCTATTGTTGCTGCCTTTCCATCATATGTTGAGATGTAATTACTAAATCCTCTATAGAAATTTTCATCTTTTACAAGCTTATTAAGCATTCTAATTATTTCTGCTCCTTTCTCGTAAATAGTGGTCGTATAGAAATTGTCTATTTCTTGGTATCTCTCTGGCATTACAGGATGTGATGTTGGACCAGAATCCTCTCTAAATTGATTTCTTCTGAGAAATTTCGCATCATCAAGTCTCTTGATTTCACGATTATGAACGTCTGCAGTGAATTGTTGATCTCTGAATACTGTTAAGCCCTCTTTTAAAGATAGTTGAAACCAATCCCTACAAGTTACTCTATTCCCCGTCCAATTATGGAAGTATTCATGGGCGATCACACCTTCTATTCTTTCTAATTCTTCATCAGTTGTTGTTTCAGAATTAGCGAGTATGAGTTTTGAGTTGAAAATATTGAGACTTTTATTTTCCATTGCTCCCATATTAAAGTGCCTGACTGCAACAATATTGAACAATGACAAATCGTATTCAAGGTTATATTTATCCTCGTCCCACTTCATAGATTTCTGTAATGAACTTATTGCATGTTGAACATATTTTTCATCGCCATACTCAACATAAATATTTATTTTTACTTTTTTATTCGATTTTGTTATGAAATTGTCTTTTACACAATTAAGTTTCCCTGCTACCAATGCAAATAGATATGAGGGTTTCGGATATGGGTCTTCCCAAATTATTTCATGTCGATTATTTGCAAGATTATTTTCTTTTACGACGTTACCATTTGAAAGTAAAACAGGATAATCATTCTTGTCTGCCTCAATTCTCACGGTGTATTTGCTTAGTATATCAGGCCTATCAGAGTGAAAACTTATTCTTCTAAATCCCTCCGCCTCACATTGCGTAGTTATAATTCCATTGCTCTCATACATTCCTAAAAGGGATGTATTTTCCTTCGGTTTAATTATGCCTTCTATTTTTAATAAAAAATTATCTTTGTTTATATTTTCAATTTTTAAGTTATTTTTTTGCTGTTTGTAGTATTCCTTTCCCAGTAGTGAGTCATCTATAAATATTTTTTTTATTAATATATCCGTACCATCAAGAATTAGATTGTTGGTATTCTTATTTTTTTTTACCAATTTTAGTTTGGTCGTAACATTTACAGCATTTTTCTTAATTATGAAGTCCAAAAATATTTCTGGAATTTCATAATCAAAAAATTTGTAATCTTCAAGTTTCACATATCTTGAAATATTATTTTGGTTTTTTGGATTGTTCATCTTTACAAAGAAGTTAAGAAGTTAAAAATTCTAGAATACTTATTTTGAAATTATAAGTTTGGTTTATTATCTTCTGTTTCACAAAAATGTGTTTTAATCTCCCCAGAAGGTAGTAGTTCGTATAAAGAAGGATTATTAATATCAGGCGATCCGTCCTTATTAAATTGATACCTCCAGTCCCATTTTTTATCTGTAAAGGAAATATAATCTTTTCGTAGAGAATATGGGAGCATAAGCTTTTTTTTATTCCAATTGATATTTATAAATGCTCCGGGCTTTAACTCAGATATCTTTTCTACTATGGAAAAGTCACCATTAATATTATTTCTCATCACAAGATTAAGCTTTGAATTTTCGCATACATAGCTACTATTTAAAGCTAATAAAAGTATTGAGGTAATAAAAAATGAATGAATTTTTTGAGCTCCTTTTAAAGAAGATTTACTTTCAAGCTAAATGATTTAATTAAAGATCTTTTTGGGTCGGTTTAAATCATAATAGATTGCATACTCTTTAGATCTATAAGATTACAATTTAATTCCTCTTTATAATCCTGAACTGAAATAAAATTATTTAAAAAACCTGAATATTTTGCATCTCCGCCTATGGTGCTGGAAAGTATATATTTTGGATTGAATTTGTTAATTAATTTGGGGATTACATCAGCACCTTTTACAAAAGAACCTACTAGGGGTAAGTCTAAATTTTTTGTAGGAGTAATGACAGCATCAAGAGTTTGCTTATTTAAATTTTCATCAAGATATCCATGGGGTTCTATATAAAACCCATTATCTTGATCGTCTTTAACAATATATCCGTTTTCTATTTGTGGTACTGGAGCCCCAGCAGTAGCCTCAAAACTTAAATTAAAAAGATTTGTCTTTTCAGTTGGCTTAAGCACTTTAATTGTACTAAAACCAATTTTTTTTAATGTTTCAACAGCACTTATGGGACAAATTATGGGAATATCCTTTCTGAACATTTCTAATGTTGGAACATGACAGTGGTCGGGTAATCCTTGGGTTAACAAAATAATATCTATTTTTTTATCTATTGAAATTTCTTCTTCTAATGATCCTTTAAAAAACCACTCACCTAGAGGAAATATTAAATCTCCTTTGAGCCAAGGATCAATAATTAAATTGGTTTTATTAAATTTTATAAGCCAACCATTTGAACCAAGGTAGGTCGCTTGAAAAGTCATTATCACTTAATTGTTTTAATAGACTATAAAGTAATTTTGGCTTTATCGAGAAATTAATAATTTGGATTAGTTTGCTTCATTTAAGATTTGAAATGACTTTCTTTTTAGATTAAATAATAAAACTTGATTATCTTTACAACTAATTTTAAAATCTTCTTTTTTTAGCATTTGTATTGGGATTAAAGCTAATCCTCCTGTTCCTGAAAATATGATTGGCATTGTATTATTTTTCGTTCCATTCATTTTTTGTAAGTCAATTGCTTGAGAAACTATTTTTCTGGCTTTGTCAAATCCGTAATCTTCTATTAATTCAGACCATAAAAAGTTAACTGATTCATATTTCGAAAACTCAATTTGTACTGTTTTCATTAAAAAATAATATATCTAGTGATTAATTAATAACGATATAAACTTAATTACTATTTTTAAACCTATCCATGACTAGTTGCAACATATCAACTACATCACCATCAGTTAAATTTAAATCCTTCTTTAAATCATTGCAAGTTAAATTCATTTCAAGTGCCGCTTCAGCCATATGATTAACTTTTTGGTTATCACCGCCCAATGAAATAAAGGGATTGAAGTTTTCTATCATCTAATACTTGTTGTTACTATTTAGTTCTAGCTAAGAAATAATTAATTATCATTTATTGATACAGAAGCTTATAAATATGTTATTTTATTTTTAGAAAGTTTTTATTTTTAAACTAGGGATATTGATACACCTTTTGATATCAAAACGAATCTTCTGGCTCTGACGAGTAAAGGAAATATCAAGTTTGTTCGTTTATTTGATTTAAACACTCTAGAAAGTAACAAAAGTAAACTACTTGAGGGATTATTTATCTGTTTGCAAATAGTGTTAATTGCATCTGCTCCATGAAAGATATCTTCATCTTTCAGAAGAATAGCTCCTTTATCAATGTCATAACCTTTATCTAGGAGGGATTTAATCAAAGTTAAATTTTTACGACCATCAAGAATTCTAATATTATTTAACTTGCTTTTGATCTCAAGTAGCTCAGCAAAATGATTGCAGAATGGGCATTCTCCATCATAAATAAAGGTATAGTTGGAAGTCATTAGAAAAAAACAGTTTTGATGTTCTTAAAGTGCGCCAACAAAACATTAATTACTCAATAATAAAATAAATAATAAAAAATTTGTGGATTTTTTATAAAGGGATAGTTAAACGATTCTAATAATTACAAAGAAATGTCTCAATATAGGTTTATTTTTCATAAAAATCTGTATGCTAACTCGGAGATATTATGTTTTAAAATCATGAATTTATTAGCTT
The DNA here is from genome assembly GCF_000015645.1 of Prochlorococcus marinus str. AS9601. Classification (NCBI taxonomy): domain Bacteria; kingdom Bacillati; phylum Cyanobacteriota; class Cyanophyceae; order Synechococcales; family Prochlorococcaceae; genus Prochlorococcus; species Prochlorococcus marinus. The sequence continues at coordinate 928,904 of NC_008816.1, read as the reverse complement.
CTTTTGCTTTAGGTGGTTTCAATCCATGGGCAGCAGGCTTTGGAATTGGTTCTTTAGTCCTTTTTGGTCTTGTTGGACTTGTGGCGGGTCCAAACTTAAAGAATTTTGACCCTGATGCATAAATCATCATATTAAATATATATTTTTTTAAAAGACTCATTTGAGTCTTTTTTTTATGCGGTTTTTAAAATTTATTTTTAGAATCAATCTAAATTATATAAAGCCAAAGAAATGTTGTTAAATCCTTTCTATCCATTTACTTTTTTGAAAATCTCTTCTCTTAAATCTACTATTGTTTTTTTATCAATACTTTTAATAAAATCAAATTTGCTTAGATTAAAAGGGGGTCTAATAGGAGGACTTTTTGCATTGATACTCATATCGGGGATTTTTGCTTCTAGTACCATAGCTTTAGGATCATTAGTTTATGCCTATCGATTAAAGAAGAAATCCAATTCTGATGATAATCAAGTTCAGGATTTAGAAACTGTTAATGTTTAAGATATTTTGTGAATCAAATTTAGTTGGATAACCTAAAATGGAGTTCCAGGTACAAAATGCAAGACTAAAAATCCAAAACCGGCAGCAAAAACTATTGATACTGCAATGATTAGAAGACCCGATGCCATCCCCCCTTCGTTAAACGCCATTTAGTTAGTTATTTTTATTAATAATAGAACATATTTGTTCCCAGGTAATAGTTCTAATTACTCATATATCATCCAAATTTATTATTAATGGTGAATAAAAGTAAAAAAATGGAAGTTAATGAGATGATAAAACCAAATATTATTAATGGTTTAGATTTGACGTTTTCTTCTTTCTTAAGCTTATTTTTTGAAGAAGGAATATTTCTATCTTTTTTTTTATAAATAAGATTGGAAAAAGGTTTAATCACGATAAATTTTAGATTTAAGCTAATTACCCTAATGTTTTGAACAAATCTTTGTGGTAATCAACAACATTTTGACAACTTATTACAGGAGTAAATTCCATATGAATGCCAAATTTAGCTCTCCATGGAGCAAAATGCTCGAAAATTTCTTTATCACTCTCTGCCTTACATAAACAAACTACTCTACCCTCACCTGGAGCATGAACTCTAAATAACATCTCAAATTTATCAGTTTTATCTGATTTTGCCATTTCACCGTTTTCCCAAGCTTCTACAAATAATTGATAAGCTTTCACTTGATTCTCAATATCTGGGAATTGGCAGTCAGCAAGAAATAATTGCATTGGAGTATTCTTAAGGTTTTACTCATTATCCCTCAAATACTTATTTATTAATGGGACTGTTTGAATTTGAAGATCAGAAAAAGAATATTTTCTTAAATAAAGTGAGAAGAGAGAGTCTCAAGGAATTTTCCAATATCTTTTTTATATAAACTATCTGTGATTTTTAAAGAGAATAATTCATAATCATTTATATCTTTTTTTTTATCAAAATTAATATTTCCCTTTAATGAAATATTTTTCATGATTTTATTGATCACTATTTAAAATCTAAACAAATATAAATAAAAGACAAATTTCTTTACATTATGTTTTTTATGTGAGAAATTTCTAAGACTAATAAATAATAATTAATCTAATTAAGAGTTAATTAATTTTCCTAGGATATATAAGAAAGAATTAGTCGAGGAAAAAATTACAGTTAATAGACATGCAATAACGGGCAATAAATTAAACCACAATTGCGAAGTTGTCATTTTTGAATCAATAGGCAGAAAATTGGTTCTTTTTTTAATTCTTATTTGTAACCAAAAAATAGATAATGGATAAATAATTCTTGAGAAAGTAATTATCAACGAAGGCAAAATACCTTGGTTTGAATAAAGTATAAATCCTGAAAAAAAGTATAACGCCCAAATTAGAACCCTTTGAATCAGAATTAATCCCTTGCTTTTGCCAGACATTATTAATTAATTAATTTTTATAATTTTAGTCATTTTATATCTTTCAAAAAAAATGTTATTTATAATGACTTTTTCTTTACGTATAATTTCCCATTTATTTTTAAGAAATAATTCATAACTTATTAAGCTCGCTTCAGTATAAAGAGATTCTAAACCTTCTTTCTTTGCTGCATCTTCTAATTTATGAAGTAACTTAGAGCCGTAGCCTTTTCTTTGGAATTTACCTTTACAGTAAAATAGCGCAATTCTATCGGTGGGATATCTTGTTGCAAAAGCAATAATAACTCCTTGTTCACTTATTAGCCAGCCTTTTCCTTTAATTATTGACTTATCAAAATTTGGGTTATTCCATGCTTGGCTTGACCAGGCTCTTTTTTGTTCTTTACTATAAATTTTTTCATCTAAAGATTGAATTGAATCAAAATAAACCTTCTTTAATACCAGTTGATCTTTAATGGTAATTTGTCTTAAATTCATATACAAATCTATTATTTAATATGCCTAGTAAAAATATAGTCGCAATTGGGGGAGGAGGGTTTGGACGTTCTTTAGGCTCTCTTGAAATTGAAAAATATATAGTTTCTTTAAGTAATAAAAAAAGACCTAAAATTTGCTTTATTCCAACAGCATCTGGAGATAGTAGTTTGTACAAACTTAATTTTTATAGAGCATTTTCTAAACTTGATTGTATAACAAGCCATATTGATTTTTTCTCTAGAACAGAAAACTTAGAAGAAATAGTTTTAACTCAAGACATCATTTATGTTGGTGGAGGAAATACAAAAAGTATGTTGGCTGTTTGGAAAGAATGGAATTTTCATAAAATTCTGCGAAATGCTTATGAAAAAGGAATTGTAATGAGTGGTGTAAGTGCTGGGGCTATTTGTTGGTTTGATAAAGGTATAACTGATTCTTATGCTAAAGAATTATCCATAATTGACTGCTTAGGTATAGTTGAAGGTATTGCCTGTCCGCATTTCGATGAAGAGAAAGAGAGGGAACCTTACGTTTATGATGTTATTCAGAGAGAAATTATTGAATCTTGTATATGTATTGAGGGCAATTGTGCCTTACATATTAAAAATGATTTTGACTATTCCTCAATTGATTTTGGTAATGGTAGAAACTGCTTTAGAGTTAGAAGGGAAAATAATATTGTGAAAAAAGAAATTCTTTGAAAAGAAAATATTTTTAATATATTTTAGATCTCCTCATTCTTCGAGATAGAGGTAAATTCAATCCCTTTGTATTTTACGAAAGATGCAGTCCATACTTCTTTTGAGAGATTGCCAAGGTATTTTAGAAACTGTTGTGTATCTCCATCTCTTATCCATTCAGATTTAATGAATGGAAGCTCTTTCTGCATTCTTTTAGGATGCATATGAACAAGGAGCAAACCTTTTTCTTCAGAAGCCCTTTTTAAAGCACCTTCATCACTTCTTTGAAACACTCTCATTAGAAGATTTAAAATTACCTCTTCTCCAAGTTTCTTGAAATTTTCGGATTCCTCTAAATTATCTTTAATTTCTTTACCTCCAAGAGGCATTGCTCTAACTAAGTTTTGCTCTATTAAAGCTATTGCAATTAGATAATCTTGGCTAGCCATATTCTAAAATAATACTTTTTTTGTTATTCTAACCTCTCGAGTTCATGAAAATCTTTCAAGGAATAAATATTTGCGATAAGAAGTAGGGAAATAATTTATTAATTATTTTCTAATACAATTGAAATATTGTTATTTATTTTAATTAGTAAAATTAAAAATTTTATTTGTTATGAGGTTTTTTTTATTTTTATTTTTAGGGATTTTTGTAGGTCTTTATTTATCATGGCCCGGTTTACTAATGCCAGAAAATTGGAAATGTTTTAATCAAATTATTGCAAAATCTTCAGAAGATAAAATTTCTTTAAAAGCTGCATTAGAGATTTCCCCCAGTTATTTTTTAAAGGCTAAGAATAAAAAGACGACTTCCAAATTAAGAATCGTAGCAGATGCTTGTTTTCGTTAATATGTTGAGTGATTAAATATGACTACTAAATAATGAACAATAATATAAGATTTGAATTATCGTTTAAAAATATTTCTCAGTTAGAAAATAAACTTAACTTCTGCAAATCTAATAATATAAAAAATATCAATATTCCATGTAAAGGACTTATAAAGAAGGATTTATTTAATTCAACTTTTAAATATATAACAAAAAACTATAATGAATTTAATGTAACCTATCACTATAGTCTTTATCATCAATATTCAGAAAATAAAGAAATATCGTATCAGGATTTTTTAGATTTTGTTAAAAGTTCTCAGACTAATAAAAATTATCAAATTCTGCTTGTTTCGGGATCTAAAAAGAAAAAAAACTTTGACTCAGTTGATGTATTAGCTTATTTAAAAAAAGAAAAAAATTTAAAACTTAAATTAGGTATAGCTTACAATCCATATTTGAAAAAGTATTATAATATTTTTTCAGAAAGAGAAAGGTTCGAAAGAAAAATTTCGACTGGATTAATAAATTCAATTTGGTTTCAATATGGCACAGATATTAAAGTTCTTCAGAATGAGTTGACTTATCTAAAGAAAATAGCAAAAGATCAAAAATTAAATCTATTTGGAAGTTTATTTATTCCCTCTAAACAATTTATAGCGCGGTTTAAATTTCGTCCTTGGAAAGAGGTATACATATCAGAAAAGTGTTTATTTACCTTAGAAAAATTTTTTGATTTTACAAGAGATTTAGTTAGTTTTTATAAAAATAATAATATTACTCCTGTAATTGAATCTGATTTTTCATCATCAGATAAACTTGATTCTGTTTATAGTTTTTTAGAAAATGAAAGATAATTTCTGCAAATATTAAATCAATGAAAAGTGATTTTACATATGACTTATTAATAATAGGTGGAGGTATATCTGCGTGTGTTTTTGCTTCGAAGATTCTGAAAAATAATATTACAAAAAAAGTTGCATTAATTGAAATTGGTCGTGGTCTTGGAGGGAGATCAAGTACAAGAATAAGCAAAAAATATAAAGGATGGAAACTAAACCATGGTTCTCCAAATTTCAATATATCTAACAGTAATAATAATCTCCTATTAAAAAGATATATTGATGAATTATTGGAAAATAAATATATAAAAATTGACGACTCAGATATATTTTTTCTAAGTGAAGATTCTAATTTAGAAACCATAAAAAAATCTGAGTTTTCTTGCGGGGTCAATTATCTATCTTCAGATTCTATGAGTGAATTATCGAAAAAGATAATTGAGTCAAATAATTTAGAAGAGAAAATTGATTATTTCTTTGAAACTTTAATAGTTGATATGAAGTTTAATCATAAGGAATGGTTACTAACATCAAATAATGGTGAAAAATTCAAGTCTAAATATTTAATTTGTTCCACTAATTTGTTATTACATAAGAGGTCTTTAAAAATATTAAACGTAAATCAAATTCCATTAAGAAAAGCTATTCCTATTAATAATGATAGAAAAATAGATTTACTATTAAATTGCTTAGAAGAACAAACATTTATTCCCAGGTTAACTTTTTTAATTTATACAAATGAAAATTATAATTTTAAGGATTATTATTCTAAAAAACAGAGGTATTTTTATTTAAAAAACAATTTAGAAAAAAAATATCGATTTGAAAGAATTATTTTTCAGCTGCAAGATAACAATAAATTAGGAATCGTAATTCATTCAAAAAACGCAGATTTAATTAATTCTTATATAAGCGCAAAAGATGAAGAAGTTTTTAAACAAATAATAATTACAAATTTTAATAAACTGTTCAAAGAGAATTCTGTAGTACATAAATTAAATTGTGATGAAAAAATATCTATTATGAAATGGAGAGCTTCACAGCCTTCTGGCCTTGCCGTACCATTATCTTTACAATTTAGTAGAAAATATAGAATTGGATTTTGCGGAGACTGGTTTGAAGGATATGGATTTGGTAGAATTGAAGGATCAATTTTAAGTGCACTAATATTAGCGGAAAAAATTAAAAACTTAATTAAATAATTTTTCCAGAATTAGATCTATATCAGTGTTTTTTTCAATAATGAATTTTTTTTTATTATTTTTTATGCTATCAGGTTTGAATTTTTCGTAATAAATGCTCCATGATTTTAAGAAATCATTCTCTGCTTGTTTTTTACCTTTCCCCCTTTCTTTTACATCTCTTTGGACAACTCTTTTCATGCACTCATTTTTTTTAGTTTTTATTTCTAAAAAAATATAATCCTTATTATTTAAAGTGTTTGAGAATTCTTTTGCAAATATACCCTCAACAATTAGAAAACTAATATTATTTGTTTCGTTTACGATATTTTGAATTGTTTTCTTTTCGAAATTATAATAACGATCACAGATTGAAATTCCATTCTTATAAATAAAATCAAAATCTTTTTTGAATAGTGTGTTATTGAAACTGATACTTCTATCAAAAAAACCTTCTACAAATTTTGGTAGTAATTTACTTATTAACCCTGTCTTATAGTAATTATCGGTACTTAATACAATACCATTTTTATTTTTTTTTATTATTTGATTTGATAAAGTTGTTTTCCCGCTTCCGGAAGGTCCACTTATAAAAATAAGCTTCATTTTTATGATCTGTTCTTTAATATGATTTTAATATTACTATTAATAAATACCTTTAAATTTTGAATATACATACTATCTTTTTTTAGTCTTGAAAATAATTTAGAATAACTTGCAATTGCTCGTAAGCTTGCATAAATATTAAATGTGTGTCTTTATATAATTGTAAATAAATTATTTCTATTCAATTAGTCATTGTTTTGTTATTTTTTCCTCTGGAATTTGATAGTATTTAATTGAAGAGCTAATTTTATTACTTATATATTGCAATGATTTCTAAATTTCTCAGCAAACTAAAATCAATTTTATTTAAAAGTGCAGTAACTCCTGAAACTCCTTTAAAGAAAGAAAAAAAAGCAGCAAAGTCTGCAAAAACAAAAACAAAAACAAAAACAAAAGCAAAGAATTCTAAGAAAAATATTGAAACTTTGACTACACTTCCTGGTGTTGGTGCTAAAAGCGCAAAAGCTTTGTATGAGGCTGGATTTAAAACAACAAAGGCAGTTATAGCAGCTGATGAAAAAGACCTTCTTGCTGTGTCAGGAGTTGGAATAAATCTTGTCAAGAAACTTAAAAATCTTAAATAGTTAAATTTTTTTAAACCTCTATAGAAATTAAAAATATTAAAAAATCACAAAAACTTTATAAGTTTTAGGAGATTATCTTCTTCTTGCTTTTCTTCTCTGTTGCAATTTTCTTTTGTATTTTTCAATAGGGGTTTCATGATGCCTAAGTCTTTTTAAATCTGCAAAGATTCCAGATTTAGATACTTGTCTTTTAAATCTTCTAAGGGCAGATTCAATTCCCTCGTTCTCTCCTACTGTAACTTGTGTCAAAATTTTCGAAATAAAATATATTCTAGCACTTTAAAAGATATATTCAAACTTTAAACTTCTACTTTTATATTGACGGTTTATTTGGCTAATTTTCAGCCCACTCCAAAAATCTTTTTTTATTACTTTTTATATCTTGTAATGATTCAAAATAATATTTCTCCCAATTATCTTTAGGCAGTCCAAGAAATAACATTAGGTTTAATGGGTATTGATTGCTATCAGTACAATTTCTAAAATCATCCCTGAATAAAAAGATTTCCTTTTTTAAAGCAATTGCGATACCTAACTCAATCATTACCCCTTCATCTGGTGGATTTCCATTAACAATCGCAAAAATACAATCACATTCTTTTAAATCAAGAAAATTACTTCTTGCAACTTCATATGCCCACTCACTTTCTTGTTGTATTAATCGTTTTGTTCTCTCAAAAGGTTCAAATACTTCTACATTTAAATCATTGAAGATTTGAATAAATTCATTTAAGAGGGTTTTAGTTTGTTTTGAAAATCCATATGGATTAGCCAAATATAATTTCTTTCTCAACTTAAACCTCTTTTTTTTATATATTCTTCGCGGTCACTTTTTGAATTTATAGTATTTTCCCAAGGGAAAACAATCCATTGACTTTTTTTTGTTAGATGAACTGTATTCCACCATGTAGGTTTGATTTTACTAAATAATACAAAAAACATTGCTCCTTCAATATTCTTGAAGGTCGTCAATGTAATTCCTGTTTCATAAACATCATCTACTATTAGTGAATTCTTTATTGGTTCAGAAATTAATTCAATTTTTAATTTATGGCTTAATGCTACAGCAAGACATAATCCACCACGAGGAACTCCATATATTCCAGAAAATTCCTTATACCTACATTTATTAGCTATTTGTTCTACGCTCTTATCAAATTCGATCCAAGTAAAATAATTTATCATGTTAATTTTCTTTTTTTTCTTTAGTAGTAGCGTAATTTGAAGCAATTACACTTAAAAGTGCTACTACTTGCTCATTTGGACAATTAGTATTTTTTTTTAGGTTTTCACATTCATTTATTATCTTGGCGTATGTATCCTCAACTATCCCGTTCATTTGGTCGATACTAAAAGAATATGGTTTATTCATTTTTAAATTATTTGTTATTTTATTTTTACTTAAATATCCAACGAAGTAAATATTTTTAGTATTTAAAGATAAAATTATTCCCACATGGGGTCATTTAATTTTTCATTTTTAAGTGAAGAAGGAACATAAGTATGTAAATTTTCAATTTTTATAGCCCATTTTTTAGATTTCCCCTTTAAACTTTCGCTTTCAATTAGGTTTGTTAGGGGAATCCTTTTTCTAACTTTAAGAAGTCCTAAACAAGCTTCCCAGGCTTCATGATTTTTATAAATATCTAACCAAAAATCAAAAATATTTTCCAAGATTTCTAAAGGGATATCAAATGGAATCCCCATTGAAGGTCTTGTAATTAAATAATTTTTGTTTCTTAGTTCATTTAATAAATTATTTACGTTTAAATTAATAGCTAAAAGAATATCTTTTGCTGATTCATTACCGATTAATTCTTTTCTATGGCAATCTAGAAGATTTTCATCCTCAAGGATATTTTCATCGCAATTTTTTATTCCCACAATCCAAAACCCTTCTCCATTATTCACTCCACTAGCAAGAAATAGAAATTGCGGTGTATTCTCCAAGATTTCAAATTGTTTTTTTCATTTTTAACATTTTTTGCTTGATATGAAAATTATTTAGCTGTGCAATTAACAATATGAGGTCCTCGTAAAAGAAATTTTGTTGTTATAGTTAAATTTTTAGAGATGTTTGATTTAAGAGAATTACAACTAATGTTTTTAGACCCTACTGATTTAATAATTAATAATATAAATAAATATCTTTATAGTAATAAAGCAATTAAATTTATTTTTTCTTAGGAAATAATTTTCCTATCTTCTCCTTTTGCAAGTACTCCTTTTTAGTTCTTATTTTTTTGTCTTCTAAGGATTCTTTATTAGTACTTACAGCATAAATAATATAGAAAATCATGCTAGTAAATATTAATCCTACAAGAATAATGAATATTCCTATAGGTTCACTGGGGCCAAATATTTTAAGATCTAAAGCTGTATTTAGGGAAATTATCATCAATAAACTAATTCCTCAAATAAATTTTTTGGAAATCTAATTGATTTCCTCGTATCCAAAAAATGTTGCATTGTCTGAATTTTTATAACCATTAGCGGCTTCCTGTGGGTTTTGACTGTCAATTTTTCTTGCTTTAGCATGAATCATGTTGAATGGGAAAATTACAGCTCCTACAAAAAAATGGAGAATTAAGAAATCTGAAGGTAATCCATTTGTCCAATCAGGAAAAAATAACAGTGTCATCAATGATTCGTACATATTTGTAGTCAAATAAACCTCAGACTATTATTACTGAACTTATCGCAATACTTTTAATTATTAATAAATTGAAATTTAATTTCCTTTTAATAATTATCAGATTTAATTGAAAAGACAATTTTAAAATACTATTATATTACGTATGAACTTTTGATTAATAGCTGTTGTTCAAATTATTTTTTGTCTTCCTTTTATTTATAATTTTTCAATTCAAACCTGCAATTGGTTTATCTTTTGATACGTCCGATCCTAGTGTTAGTTTGCTTCAAAATAGGATCTCTAATAATTTCTCTAAGAAATATTGCAATGCTATCCAAAATGGTCTTTCTAAAGATGAAGCAATGAAATCAGCTATTGTAAAAACTGAAAATATTATATCTTTCTCTTATAATCCTCAGAAAAAATGGATTGAGAAAAGTGACTTGGCAAATCAAATTTCATTGCAAGTAGTAAATGATTGTGGATGGTCGTTTGGATTAATTGGAAAGGAGGGGGTTGATTATTTTAAATCATATTTTCTAGAAATTTACGAAAAAACTACTCCTGACAAGAATTTTTCAAGATAGATTAGATTAATGAATAATATTTCAGACAAATTAGTATTGACTATAATTTTGATTACTATTCTTTTTGTATTTGGATTGATTTTTTCAGTAAAGTCCCCAGAGAGAAAGGTTATAGATTCACCAATAATGTGGAAAGATGATTATTCTAATATCTCGATTTTTAATAACAATTATATAAATTCAGAAAGAATAAGAATAATTTAATAAAAACATTGCTTACTAAAATAAAAAATCCAATTCAATTATATAAAAATATTTTTTCGAATCTCAATAAATTTATCATTCATTGTTTAATGTTTAATTTAAGTAGTTCAAAAGAACTGACGCTAGTTTTAAATCATCATTAAACCATGCTCGTATCGCCATAGCTCTTCGAGGATCATAAAAATTTTGTTTTCTGTACCAAGTAAGAACTTCTGAATCTGATTTCTTCCCATTACATGACAAACAACATGGAACGCAATTACTAGTACTGCTTATCCCACCCTTTGACATTGGGTGCAGGTGGTCGAGTGATTCTGAGGGTTTACCGCAATAAATGCATTTATAATTAGTAAGTTTATTAAGTGACTCTCTCCAATTTTTATTACTTGTCTTGGGACAAAACTGATCAAGGTAAATTGCATCTTGTTTATGCATAAAAATCTTGATAATTTTTTCGATAATAACAGTTTTTTTTAAAGTATGATTAAAAAGATAATATAAGACTTCTTAAAGCAAATGTTTCTTATGAAAAGTATAATTTTCACTTATTAATAAAAGGGCAATTTATAGTTAATGCTTTATTTATTAACAATATTATTAGGAAATTTTGATCATTCTTTATTAAAAAGTATTTATATCTTTTTGATATCGTTTTTTTCTAATACGTTCTCAGCGGTTTCTGGAGGAGGAGCAGGACTATTACAATTACCTGCATTGATTTTATCTGGAGTTCCTTATTATCAGGCTTTGGCTAGTCATAAATTAGCAACAGTAGCACTAGGATTAGGGGGTTCCTTAAGAAATTATAAATCTTTAGGTAATGATATAAGTGTTGCTTGGCAAATTTTAATTTTTGGATTACCAGGAGTAATTTTGGGGGCTTCTATAGTTGAATATATATCAGAAAAGTATTTGTACTTAATTTTAGGAATAATATCCATATTATTAGCTTTTTACTCATTCTTTAAAAAAGATTTAGGTTTATCGTCTGGGAATAAAAAACTTAATTTTGTACCTAAAATTAGATTTTTATTTTTTATTTTTTTTATAGGTATATTAAATGGTTCTATTTCGTCAGGAACTGGATTGTTCGTAACAATACTATTAATAAAAACTTTTGAAATGGATTTTCTTCGAGCCATAAGCATGACATTTTTTACTGTTGGGATTTTTTGGAATTTTATTGGAGCAGTATTTTTGGCAAGAATAGGATCGGTTCCATTAAATTTATTGATAGTTTTAATAATTGGTTCCTTTACAGGAGGATTTTTTGGAGCTCACCTGTCAAAATTAAATGGGAATATACTTATTAAAAAAACTTTTATAACAGTTTGTATTATTGCTGGTATTAGCTTATTGATTAAATCCATAAAAAGCTTTTTATAAAATTATTGGAGGATAACAGTACATTTTGGTAAAAAAATTTCAAAGCAGGATCATAAATTAAAAAAATTAATTAATTATTATTTTTATTTTTATTTTTATTTTTATTCGTTATCAAAGGGGTTATTGATTTTCTCTTTTTATTTAATAATAATTTTAGACCTTATTTTAAAACCATAAAAAAAGGGCCTCACATACGTGGGGCCGGGTGATGGGGAATCTTATTTTTAAACCAATTTCATAAAAAATGCAACCCCCTATCTGTAGCGCAATCAGTTACTTATCAATACACTACAGATAGTGCTTTAATGAGTTTCATATATGTAAATTTTAAAAATTCTAAAAAATTTTGAAATTTTTAAGTTTTCAAGCAAAAACTATATCTTATTATTTCAAATGTTTTGGGTAATTTTACTTGTTAAAAATGTCCTGCACAGTATCATTCGTAAGAACTTTGCTAGTAAAAAACTTTAATGATTGAATTAACTTTACTAACTCTTTTAAATTATGTTGGGGATAATTTCTGTGAGTATAGAAATCTAGGTCATGATAACTATAAATCTTTACTTCTTTCCTATAGTGATGCTAGTAATAAATTTGGAGCATTAGAGGTTAAAAAGGTTATTGAGAAGTCAGAAAATTTTAAAGTTACGGCTGTTGCTATTGCTGCAATTAAGTGCCCTCAGCATATAGTTAAGTAATGAAGTTTGAATTAAAAACTGAAAATGAAAATTATTCAAAATCAATTTCACAATTTTTCTGTATAGTTTTTTTAATCACTTTAATAATAATCCTTTGTGATGTTGCACTCAAATTAGGAATTATATCTAGAAATCATAAAATCGAATACAACTGTAGGCTTTTATCTGTCGAAAAATCTAAACCTTATTTTAAGAAATTATCTAGACTTTCTAATCTGAAAAGTAAACAACAAATTTGGGAATTTTGCAGGGAGGTCATTAAATAGTAGTTAGCTAGATGCTGATGAATAGAACTTTAATGCAAATAACCAGAATTTTCTTGAAGTTATAAGAAATACTGAAGCAACAATAACTTCAAGCATTATTTTCCATAATTGAGAAAAGCCTAGAAAAACTTCAGAAGGAATTGTAGTTATAAAAGCAATAGGAATGAAAACACTAAAAAATATTCTTAAAGAAAATGAAAATGAATTTAGAGGAAATCTTCCAATATAAAGAAATGATCTTAATACTTCTATTGCATTCCAAGTCTTAACAAACCAAATAGTAGTAGTAGAAATAAAAAACCATAGACTATATAAAATACAAATCGAGCAGCTTATCGTAATTAACGATAATGTTAGAAAACTTAAATTTAAATTTATTTGATTTATTCTCATGCAGAATAACAACAAGAAAAATCCAAGCATTATTTCTAAAAATCCAGATGGATTTATTTTTTTTAATGAAATGAAAAATTGACTATCAATAGGTTTTAAAAGTACGAAGTCTAATGTTCCTTCTCTTATATGTTTAACTATTTCTGTAAGATTAGGATTGAACCATGTATTTGTTATTCCATTCAAAATTGTATAAATGCCTTGAATTATTAGTGCCTGTTCAAATTCCCATCCCCCAATATTTCCATTATTTTGAAAAAAAATAGATAAAAGAAAAATACTCCCTACTAAACTTAAAATTGCAGTAGTTAAATCAACTAATATATTTGTCTTATACTCCAATTCAGAAGCCAAAGAAGTATGTAAGAATTTTTTATAAACTTTTAGATATTTTCTTAAATTCATGACCCCATAGCTGTATATTTTTTGGTTCCTTCAGACCAGATTTTCTTAAAAAGTGGGAAAAGTAAAAAAATCCATAGAATTTGCATACTTAAGCCTCCACTTATATTTGTTTCATTACCTGATAGTAGGTTCGCAGGGAAATCAATTAGATATGGAAAAGGAGTTAAATAAATCCAAGATTTAACAAATGCGGGGAATGAAACTACTGGAGCTAAAAGACCTGAGAGAAATAAAGTTGGAATAAATAACAATCTTTCTATCGATGATGCTTTCTCTGTCCAGAAACAAAGACATGCAATTATTGACTGAATTAAAAATTGAATCAAGAAGGATAAGAACGTTGATACTATCGATAAAAGTAAAATACCTAAATTTGGAATCCATATACTTTCAGGATTAAAAATAAAAAAGAAAAATCCAATTATTAGTGCGAATGGAAATCTTGTTATTTGTTCAGCAACATGTTGTGCAAAATATCTGAAAAATGGATTTAAAGGTTGGATTAAATACGGAGATACTTTCCCCATAAGAGAATCCTCTTCAAAACTAAATACAACCCAAACTACCGAAAACTGTCTTACAAAAAAAGCACATAAGAAATACCTAGATAACATAACATCACTAATGTTTATAGATTCATTTAAATTATTATTTGTCCAAATGTTTAACATGAAAAAAGGAATAATCCCTGAAATTGCCCATAATGCAATTTCTACCCTATATTCCAACATGTTTGAATATTGGACTTTTAATAAGGTGAATATTTTACGGTTAATCAAATTAGATGTCATAATCTTTTTTGATTAGTACCTTCCCAATAATTTCATCTATAGGTGGTTCATTTATAAAAAGGTCTTCAATATCAAAATTATTTAGGATTGTCTTTAGTGAGGAGGTAATTGAGTTGTTTTCAATTTTTATAGTGATTTCATTCTTAATTTTATTTTTAACAGTAAATCCGGAGCTTTCTAATTTAGTTGCATCTTTTTCGGAACGACAAACTATTAATATTTCTTTAACAGGAGATAGTTTTTTTAAAAGTAGGTTAAGTTTTCCATCATATGATATCGCCCCTTCGTGCACGCATATAACTCTTTTGCATAGCGATGTTATATCTTTCATGTAATGACTGGTTAGGCATATTGTTGCATTAGTTTCCTTATTATATTTTTGTAGGAATTTTCTTAAATTTCTCTGTGCATTAATATCTAATCCAAGTGTCGGCTCGTCCAAAAATAGAATATTAGGTTCATGTATCAAAGCTGCTAGTAATTCTGACTTCATTCGCTGACCTAGTGAAAGTTTTCTAACAGGTATGAATATCTCTTCATCAATTTCAAGCATTTCTGATAGTTTGTTTATTCTCTTTTTAGCTTCGAACTTATCTAAGTCATATATGGAGGCATTCAAATAGAATGATTCAATTGGCGGAAGATCCCAAATAAGCTGTTGCTTTTGTCCCATTATTAAGGTGATTTTCTTTAGGAAATTTTCTTTTCTTCTGAAAGGTAAGTGACCTGAAACTAAAATCGAACCTTCACTTGGATAAATTAAGCCACAAAGCATTTTTAATATTGTTGTTTTACCAGCTCCGTTAGCGCCTAGAAAACCTACTATTTCTCCTTCTTTAATTTCAAAACTAATATCTTTTATAACTTTTATACTTTTTGTTTGTCTTTTAAAAAAATGTTTTATTGTTCCTTTTAAGCCTGGTTCTTTAGTAGAGATATCAAATGACTTAGATAAATTTCTTACATCTATAATGTTTTGTACCATTTAAATTCTAATTATTGAAATTTTTATATTTAGATAAATTATTAAATTATTTATATTTTAGAAAATTTTTTTACGAATTAAAAAATATCTTTAAAAGATACAACCAGCCAGATTAAAAAGTTAATTGGATTAAGTAACTCGCTTACCTTATTTTTATTTTCATAATTTAATCTTTTAAAAAAATCGAATAGAAAATTACTATTCTCTTTTTTATCATTATTTTTCTTAATTACATTACCATTTTCGTCGAGAAGATCAATTTCATCTTCAAAAAACCATTGCTCTTTTCCGTTAGATAATTGCAAGACAACTCCAATACCTTTACCATCAGTTATTCTGAAATCCCTTATCTTACCCAATGAAGAAATATTTATTGCATCAATAGTTTCTTTAGTAAGCCTATCCTTTGACAGGCCTAAGTTAATTTGAACAGAATTTCCTATCTTAACCTTATCTAGAATTAACATTTTTTTAGGTTATTATACTTAGTGATAAAGGGATTATGCGATTAACTCATAATTATTTATTTATTTCAATAATTATTATTTTTTGAAAATTGTTTCAAGGATTCTTTTTATTGAAATTGTTAATACTCTCAAGAATACAAAAAACAGTCCTAACCAACCTAAAATGACAGCAAGTGATAATAAGCTTGAACCTAAATCACGCTGTAGTAAATTCTGCATATTATTTTTCTGAATTTGATTGTTATACTCTACTTTATTAATTTGCTAATTAAAGATGAAAATGTTCAACATTGAGATTTATTTAAATTCTTCTTTATTAGAGTATTTAATAGAAATGATTTGTGAGCTAAACTTTATTTAGATAATTAATTTTTATATTTTGGATCTATCTTTTAACTCATACATTGGAATACTTTTTATCATTATTGGTCTAATAGTTAGATTGGACTTTAAATTCTCCATTCAAAAAGATCTCAAATGATTTCTAATAGGCTAATTTTTCATTTTAGTAAGATGTAAAAACCTTTATTTTTTTATTTTTTATAATTGCTTTAACTATTTCAATTACTAAAAAAGCAGCCGTGAAGCTGCCTCTCTATGGTGGCGGGGGGGAGATTTGAACTTCCGACCTTCGGGTTATGAGCCCGACGAGCTACCAGACTGCTCTACCCCGCGTCATATACATAGCATACATCTGAAAGGGTTATTTTTCCCGTTTTTTAGGATTCTTGGAATTTTAATTTACCTTTAACTTCAAGTCGCACTCCTTCAGAAAAATTAAACACCTTTTCTTCGATGTCTTGAATTCTTAAGTCAGATATCCACTCTAACTGTTTTAGTATGTGTAAACTAACTGCGTGTTTTGCTCTTTTTGAACCGTCTTCTACTTTTAAAGCTAATCCTATCCCTTCATTTACCTTACATAGACACTGTATTCCTTCGGCACCACCTTTACCTATAACTTTCCCATGAGAAGCTTTGATTATTTCGGTATCAAATTTATTGTTGTCACTTATCATTGTTGGATTTAACGTAAAAGCTCTACTGATTTGTTCTAATTCAGCATTTTCTGAACTACTTAGAAGTGAATATAACCTCGACATCTCTACTAGTTTTAAATAAAGGGTAGGGGCACCACAATCATCACGTTCTGCGCTTATTTCAGATGCCGGGATTCCAAGTAATTCAGAAACAATTCTAAATATTTCGATTTGAAGTGGATGATCCCCTTTTAAATAACTATCTAATGGCCAATTCATTTTTTTGCATGTAGCTAAAAAAGCAGCATGTTTACCAGAACAATTATGTTCTAATGGACTTATCTTAGTTTTTGGACATTTCAGGTTATTAATGTCAATGTCATATTCCCATAAAATTTTGAAAGCTTCCCTTGCATGAATTTTTGAACCACTATGTGACCCGCAAGCTAAAGCAATTGATTTTGATTCATTAGTTATATTTGATGCGGCTCCACTACTTACGAAAGGTATTGCTTGAAAGGGTTTAAGTGCTGACCTTATGAAACTTTTATATTCTGGATTTCCTGCACACATTAAAACCCTCCCTTTTTTGTCAGTAATAACAGCATGAATTTTATGTATTGATTCAATATTTGACCCTCTCATTAAGGTTGCTTGTAAAGGAGGATTGTTAGAGGTGTAGAGGTTTTTGAAATTAGAACTCATTTAAAAATTAATGTATTGAAAAATTAAAATTCCCGATAAAGCTAAGACTGAAATAATAGAAAAAATTTGAATTAAATTTTTTAAAATAGGCTTTACCTCAATTGAGGCAATAAGTGATTCTTTTTCTTTTAAAACTAATGGTTTTTCCCAAACTTGGCCGTCATACCAACCCGATTCCTCGTATTCAACTTTTTCTGATCTTAATCTTTTAAAAATATGATTCCATCCTAAATATAACCTTATTGAAATTAAAAGAGGTATTGATAAGCTGCTAAAAAAACTTAATAGAGTATATTTTAAGAGAGATGTTTTAAAATATACACTTCCTGAAGAAATTACAAGAAATAGAAGGAAAGCTCCTAACCAGAACTTTATTAAAATAAGAATAAGTGATTTTTTTGTTTTTGGCCAAGAAAAAATTTTAGATTTTGATAATTCGATGAATTCATTTGAGGGTTGTTGCTCTATAGGGACAGGACATTTATATTCGTTCATAAAATAAAAATTATGGAAATATAAGATTATCTCCATTACTCCAGAATGATTCGAGGTCATAAAATTTTCTTATCTCTGGTTGAAAAATATTTACAATCAAATCACCATAATCGAGTAAAGCCCATTTCGCTTCGTTAACCCCTTCTTTGCGTAATGGTTCAATTCTAGCCTTCTCTCTAAGCTCACCCTCTACAGAGCTAGTTATAGATCTAACTTGTACGTCAGATAATCCTTCTGCAATCAAAATCCACTCACTGATAAATGATACTTTGTCAATTTTTATAAGCTTTATATCTTTTGCCTTTTTTTCATCACATGCTTTAGCTGCCATTAAAACCAAACTTTTATTGTCCATAAACATTTTCACTCGAAACTGATTTTTCTGAACCTTCCTGCTGAGATAATTCTGATCTTGCTTTCTCTGCACTTTTTCTTAAGGCATCTAATCTATCTTCAAAGAAACTCCTTTTTTTCTTTTTTCGTGTCTTATCTATTAATTCCTTTAACGCTCCTCCAAGACTCTTATAAGCATTTGGAATGCTGTATCCAAATCTACAAGCAAGATCTATAGCCACTTCATCTGCATAAATAGCATCTTGAAGTTTTTTTTCAGAATTATTTTTTAAATATAATCTATACCCTGCAAAACTTGACAAACCAAGCGCAAGTAATAAAAGTAAGCCATCTTGGACCCACAACTCTCCTATCGCCCCACCAAGTCCTATGGCAAGAGCTGCCATTTCCCATCCATCTCTAGGAATTGTGTCATTTTGAATTTTCCCGACCTCGTGCCAAAATAATAGATTTCTGTGGTCAATAGCAAAATTATCCCATTCATCTAAATCTATTTGGATTTCTACTTCGTCACGACCTATCTCCTCAAGTGTTATTAGAGGTGGGTCTATAGCCGCAGCAGCTTCAACAAATACCCAACTTTCATTCTCTGGAGGCAACAAATTTTTAAGTCGCTGAAGTTCGCTCATAAAAAATTAATTTCTTTCAATACTATAGAAACAAATGTTGCTTTTCAAGTAACTTGATTAACATCTGATGATTTATAAGTAGCATGAGATAAATGAAGGTTTAAATTATGCCTCAAAGAGGTGATCTTAAAAAAATTCTTATTCTAGGTTCGGGCCCGATTGTTATAGGACAAGCATGTGAATTTGATTACTCTGGTACTCAAGCTTGCAAAGCTTTAAGAAATGCTGGTTATGAAGTTGTCTTGATAAATTCAAATCCAGCATCAATAATGACTGATCCTGAGATAGCGAGCAAAACATATATAGAACCATTGACTCCTGAAATTGTTTCTCAAATCATATTAAGAGAAAAACCTGATGCGATTCTTCCTACTATGGGAGGTCAAACCGCATTGAATCTTGCGGTTAAATTATCAGAGTCAGATTTTTTAAAAGAAAATAATGTTGAATTAATTGGTGCTGATTTAAGAGCTATTAATAAAGCTGAAGATAGAAAATTGTTTAAAGAATCGATGGAGAAAATTAATGTAAATGTTTGTCCGTCTGGGATTGCATCTAACTTGGATGAAGCTGTGGAGGTATCAAAAAAAATTAGTTCCTATCCTCTTATAATAAGGCCTGCATTTACATTAGGTGGTGTAGGAGGTGGAATCGCTTTTAACCTTGAAGAATTTGTTGTGTTGTGTAAATCAGGTTTAGAGGAAAGTCCAAGTAATCAAATATTGATTGAAAAATCACTTATTGGATGGAAGGAGTTTGAACTAGAGGTAATGAGAGATACTGCTGACAATGTAGTAATAATTTGCAGTATTGAAAATTTAGACCCAATGGGAGTCCACACTGGAGATTCTATTACTGTCGCTCCTGCACAGACTTTAACAGATAAGGAGTATCAGAGATTGAGGGATTTGTCATTAAAAATTATTCGAGAGGTAGGAGTCGAAACAGGAGGGAGTAATATTCAATTTGCACTAAATCCATCTAATGGAGAAGTAATTGTCATTGAAATGAATCCCCGTGTGAGTAGATCCTCTGCTTTGGCAAGTAAAGCAACTGGATTTCCCATTGCTAAGATTGCAGCTTTATTATCTGTTGGCTATACACTTGATGAGATTATTAATGACATTACAAAAAAAACACCTGCATGTTTTGAGCCGTCAATTGATTATGTAGTTACTAAGATTCCAAGATTTGCCTTTGAAAAGTTTAAAGGCTCTACAAATACTTTAAGCACTGCCATGAAATCCGTTGGTGAGTCAATGGCAATAGGTCGTTCTTTTGAAGAATCATTTCAGAAAGCATTAAGGTCATTAGAAGTCGGTGTTTTTGGATGGGAATGTGATTCTCTAGATGAATTTAAAAATGAAAGTCACATTAAAAATAGTTTAAGAAACCCTACATCTGAAAGAATTCTCATGGTTAAGAAAGCTATGCAGCTTGGAAAAACTAATTCTTATATTCAAGAAGTTACAAATATAGATTTATGGTTTATCGAGAAATTACGTAATATCTTTAATTTTGAAAATGAATTTTTGAAAGAAAAGGAACTTTATACTCTAGATAGGGATTTGATGTTACATGCTAAACAATTAGGCTTTTCAGATCAACAGATAGCAAAGTTAACTAATTCTGATTTTTTTGAAGTGAGAAGATATAGAAAAAAACTTAATATAATTCCAATTTATAAGAATGTTGATACTTGTTCAGCAGAATTCTCGTCATCAACTCCCTATCATTATTCAACTTACGAAGAGGCATTCATAAATTTTAATTCTCAAACTTTTGATAGCGAGATTTCAGAAAATAGTAAATCAAAAAAAATTATGATTCTAGGAGGAGGTCCAAACAGAATTGGTCAGGGAATAGAATTTGATTACTGTTGTTGTCATGCATCATATCAAGCCTCCACAAATGGTTATAAAACAATAATGGTTAATAGTAACCCTGAAACTGTATCAACAGATTATGATACTAGCGATATTTTATATTTTGAGCCTGTAACTTTGGAAGATGTGCTCAACATAATAGAGGCTGAAAATCCTTATGGTTTAATTGTTCAATTTGGAGGCCAAACCCCACTGAAATTATCATTACCTTTATCTGAATGGCTTAAATCTAATGAAGGGCTCAGAACTGGATCAAAAATTCTTGGGACTTCTCCAATATCTATCGATTTAGCAGAAGATAGAGAGGAATTTACAAAAATACTTAAAGAATTAGCTATTAGACAACCTTTAAACGGTATTGCACATAATCAAAAAGAAGCGGCGGTTGTAGCAAAAAATATAGGGTTCCCCTTGGTTGTAAGACCTTCTTATGTTTTAGGAGGAAGGGCAATGGAAATTGTTAAAGATGAGAATGAATTATCTAGATACATCTCTGAAGCAGTTAAGGTATCTCCTGATCATCCAATACTTCTTGATCAATATTTGAATAATGCTATTGAGATAGATGTTGATGCTTTGTGCGATTCAGAGGGTTCGGTTGTTATTGCTGGTCTAATGGAACATGTTGAACCGGCAGGAATTCATTCTGGAGACTCAGCATGTTGTTTGCCATCCATTTCTCTTTCAAAATCCACCATAGAAAATGTAAAGAAATGGACTAAATTAATTGCACAAAGATTAAATGTTGTTGGTTTAATTAATTTGCAATTTGCAGTAACGAATACAAATAACAAAGAAAAAAAATTATTTATTCTTGAAGCAAATCCAAGAGCATCAAGGACAGTCCCATTTGTTTCAAAAGCCATAGGTAAACCAGTTGCAAAATTAGCTACCCAGTTAATGCAAGGTTTTACATTAGAAGATGTTAATTTCACACAAGAATTTTACCCAAAATATCAGGCAGTAAAAGAAGCTGTTTTACCTTTCAAAAGATTTCCTGGATCTGATACATTACTTGGTCCTGAAATGAAATCTACTGGAGAAGTAATGGGCTTAGCTAAAGATTTTGGAATTGCTTATGCCAAGTCGGAATTGGCTGCAGGAAATGGTGTGCCTTCAGAAGGAGTGGCTTTTTTGTCTACAAATGATTTAGATAAAAAACTTCTTGAGGAAGTTGCTAGAGAATTGATGATTTTAGGATTTAAATTAATCGCAACAAAAGGGACAGCTGCATATTTGATTAATCTAGGCATTCAAGTTGAAGAAGTGCTAAAAGTTCACGAAGGTAGACCAAATATTGAGGATCTAATTCGTTCTGGACTTGTTCAATTAATAATTAATACTCCAATCGGCTCACAGGCTCTACATGACGACGCTTATTTAAGACGTGCTGCTTTAGAATATAATATTCCAACTTTTACAACCATTCCTGGAGCAAAGGCAGCGATTAAAGCAATCAAAGCATTGCAATGTAATAATATTGATTCTTATTCTCTTCAAGAAATCCATAATTTTTAAAATTTACTTTAAATTTTTTAGTTTTTCTCTTAATTGATTAGCTAAAGAGTTTCGGCTTATAGAAATTAATTTGAGAGTATCTTGATGCATTTTAAGTTGTGTCTCGGCTATCTGTAATACTTTTATTGATTCTTTAATTTCATTAGAAAGTTCATTTATTAAGTATTTTTTCCCATCAAAGGTTAAAACTGGATTTGCAGAATCATTTGTGTTTTCGCTCATGGACTTACCTTTTTAATAAATAAAATAGGGTTATTATTTTTTAATCAATTGTTTTTCACATAATTCTTTATAAATTCCTGGTTTATTGATTAAATCAAAATGTTTCCCAACTTCAATAATTTCGCCTTTATCGAAAACAAATATTTTATTTGCCTCCTGAGTAGTGGCTAATCTATGAGCAATTACAATAACTGTTCTATCTTTCATAGCCCTATTTAATCCTTCTTGGACTTCAGATTCTGATTCTGCATCTAACGCACTTGTGGCCTCATCTAAAAGAAGAATTGAAGGGTTTCCAAGTATTGCTCTTGCAATTGCGATCCTCTGGATCTGACCTCCTGAGAAATTTGATCCTCTTTCAGTTATCTTAGTTTCATATTTTTCAGGAAGCTTTTCAATAAAGTTATGCGCGTTTGCTTTTTTTGCTGATTCTATAACCTCTTCTTTGCTATAACATCTGCCCATTCTTATTACATCAATAATTTTTCCTGAAAATAAAAAAGGCTGTTGTTGTACTAATGCAATGTTTTTTCTAATATCTTTTGTGTTTAATAATTTGAGATTTATATCATCAATAAAAATGTCTCCACTACTTGGAGATATAAATTTTAATATCAAAGCCAACATTGTACTTTTACCAGCTCCAGATGCTCCAACGAAAGCTGTGACTTCCCCTTTCTTAACTTCTAAATTGATATTTTTAAGAACTTGATTATCTTTTTTGTAAGCGAAATTAACTTTCTTGAAACTTATTTTGCCTTCAAGATTGGATATCCTTTTTAAATTTTCTTTATCATCTTCGTTAGGTTCTAGAGTTAGGTTTTTCAACCTTTTTATTGAAGCTTCTGTTTGTTTATAATCATTAAAATTTGTACTAACATGGCTTATTGGATCAATAAGCATCAATATTGCAGCAAAGAAACTACTAAATTCTTCACTTGTTAGAAGTCCAAGATTTATTCTTGCTGCTCCTAAACCTAATATTGCTAATATTCCAAATGCTTCAACAAATCCTACGACTGGATGTTGAAATGCGAGTAATTTTAATGTTTTATATTTTGCTTTTTTATTTGTACTTAATCTTTTATGAAATCTATTCTCAATCCATTTTTCTGCAGCAAAAGACCTTATCGTCGACATTCCATTTATAGATTCACCTATTAAACTTGCTAGATTACTTGTTGATTCTTGACTTTTTTCAGATGCGGATAAAACTCTTCTTCCAAAACTATTAACTGAAAGAATAATCAATGGTGCTAAAACAGATGTTGATAATGTTAGTGACCAATCTAAATAAAACATATAAATTACAACTGCTATCAATTGTAAAATGCACGGAATAGTATCCTGCACTGTTTTATAAATAACTTCGCTAACTCTATCTGCATCTTCTGTAAGTCTATATGTGATATCCCCGGCTGAAATCTTTTCAACAGAATTCATCTCTATCTTTTGAATTTTGCTGAATAAATTTCCTCTCATTATTTCACTAATTTCTAAAGATGGTTTTGCTATGAATACATCTTGTCCAAATTGAGCAATTTTCTGAACTAAAAATACAAATAATGACTTCACTATTATGTTAGTTACTTTTGTTAGGTCACCAGATCCAATCGCGGGGATTAAGTTTCCAGCAAAATAAGCTAACAAGGGCCAACATGCTACATAAATAAGCATGCATATAAAACCTCTAATAAACCTATTCGAATATGGTCTGACTGGTGGTATTAATCTCAAGTTATTATATATTTTATAATTTATCCTACTTTATCAATATATTTGGGTATAAAAAACAATGAAATTAGATCAATTCTTAAAATGGAAAAATTTGGTCTCTTCTGGTGGAGAAGCAAAAATTTTTATTAAATCCGGTTCTGTCAAAGTTAATGGTTTAATAGAAACTAGGAGAGGAAGAAAATTAAATAAGGGAGATAAAGTTATATTTCTAAAAAATGAATTATTTTTTGAATAATTGGCCTATTAAACTCAATATATATTAATATGATTTTCTTGGAGATAGTATTTTGAGAAAATCTGTTATTGCTGGTAATTGGAAAATGCACATGACTTGTGCTGAGGCTAAGTCTTATTTAAAAGAGTTTATACCTTTAATAAAAGATATAAATGAAGATCGTAAAGTAGTTATTGCTCCACCTTTTACTGCTATTTCAACCTTTTCTAATCATTCTGATTTTGATTATTTAGATATTTCTAGTCAAAATATTCATTGGGAAGATCAAGGAGCATTTACTGCTGAAATATCACCAAAAATGCTTCTTGAACATGGTGTCTCATATGCAATCGTTGGACATAGTGAACCAAGGAAATATTTTAGTGAAAGTGATGAACAAATTAATAAAAGAGCAGTTTTTGCTCAATCAAGTGGACTTACTCCAATAGTTTGTGTAGGAGAAACATTAGAACAAAGAGAGAGAGGAGAAGCTGTAAGAGTTATTACTAGACAAGTTGAACAAGGATTAGAAAACACAGATCCATCTAATTTAATTGTTGCCTATGAACCAATATGGGCTATTGGCACTGGTAAAACATGTCAGGCAGAAGATGCTAATAAGATATGTTCTTTGATTCGGAAATTAATTGGTTTTGATGATGTAATTATTCAATATGGAGGATCCGTTAAACCTAATAATATTGACGAAATCATGTCAATGAGTGACATAGATGGGGTTTTAGTTGGGGGGGCTTCATTAGATCCAAATAGTTTTGCGAGAATTGCAAATTATCAATAAGAAAAATCCATGGCCAAAAGGCTGGGGCCAAAAAACTTCAATAATGGGAGTTATTAATTTAACTCCTGATTCATTTAGTGATGGTGGGGAATTAAACTCTTCAAAAAAAGTTTTAGATCAAGTAAACCATTTCTTGAGCAATGGTGTTGATGTTATTGATCTTGGTGCTCAAAGTACGAGACCTGGGGCTGAAGAAGTAGGATCTAGTATAGAAATTAAAAGATTGATCCCATATCTAAAATTAATAAAATCTGAATTTCCAGATGTTTTAATTTCTATTGATACTTTTAATTCTGAAGTGGCTTACGAAGCTCTTTTAAATGGTGCTAACTGGATAAATGATGTCACGGGAGGAAGAAGAGATATAAAAATTTTGGATGTTGTATCAAAATTCAATTGTCCATTCGTCATAACTCATAGTCGTGGTAATAGTCAAAATATGAATCAACTCTCTAATTACCAGAATGTATTGAGTGATGTTAAGTGCTCGCTTGATAATTTAATAAAGAATGCTTTAGAAAAAAATATATCTGAGAGAAATATAATAGTGGATCCTGGAATTGGTTTTTCAAAAGATATCATTCATAATTTGGAAATCTTGAGAAATTTAGATGCATTTAAAAAATGGAATTTGCCAATTTTGATAGGTGCATCTAGGAAGAGATTTATAGGAGAAATTTTGAATGAGAAAATTCCAAAAGAAAGGGATATAGGAACTCTTGCAATAAGTTGTATTTGTTCTCAATTTAATGTTGACATTGTGAGGGTTCACAACGTCAAGCTAAATTATCAAATCCTGAAAGTAGCTGATAGGATTTACAGAAAATAATAAATTTATTATTCTTTAACTCCCTCGATTTTATCCTCTACCTCTTGGTATAGTTCTTTCAACTGTTCTATATTCTCATCTGAAGTTTCCCAATATCCCCTACCATTGACTTCTAGCAAAGTCCCAACAATTCTCCTGAAACTATTAGGATTAAGATCCATTAATCTTTTCCTCATCTCTTCGTCATTTATAAATGTTTCATTAGTTTCTTCATATACAAAATTATCTACTTGACCACTTGTCGCGCTCCAACCAAGAGTGTAATTAAGTCTGTTAGAGAGTTCTCTAACTCCTTCATAACCAGATTTGAGCATACCTTCATACCACTTAGGATTTAAAAGTTTTGTTCTTGAGTCTAATCTGATAGTTTCTCCAAGTGTTCTGACTTGAGCATTAGAAGTAGTAGTGTCTGCTATATAGCTACTTGGTTCTTTTCCGTCATCTCTAAGTGTCTTAATCAGTTTTGTTGGATCTGAATCAAAATAATGACTTACATCTGTTAATGAAATCTCTGAGGAATCAAGGTTTTGAAATGTAACATCTGCTGTTTTCATTACTGACTCAAATACCTCTCTTTTTTGATTCATCTCACCTGGATTATCAGCATTAAAAGCATAAGTTTTGCGTGATAAATACATTTCTTGTAATTCATTTTCTTCCTCCCATGTTGAATTTTCTACGGCTAAATTAACATTTGAACTGTAACTTCCACTTGCGTTAGAGAATACTCTCGCTGAGGCCTCTCTGATAGAGGTACCTTCTTTTTCTGCTTGTTCTAGTGAATGCTTCCTTACAAAATTAGATTCCAATGGTTCATCAGCCTCAGCGGCTAATTTGACCGCTTGATCTATTAATGCCATCTGATTTATAAATAGATCTCTAAAAACTCCTGAGCAGTTAACGACTACATCTATTCTTGGCCTACCTAATTCTTCTAAAGAGATTAATTCTAATTTGTTGATTCTTCCAACAGAATCTGGTTTTGGTTTAACACCAACAAACCATAAGATTTGAGCAAGTGATTCTCCATAAGTTTTGATGTTATCAGTACCCCATAAAACACAAGCAATTGTTTCAGGCCAGGTCCCTTGCTCTTCCTTTTGTCTCTCAATTAATTTGTCAACAACTGACTTTGCAGCCGCTACAGCTGCTGTAGTAGGGATTGATTGTGGATCAAGTGCATGGATATTTTTACCACTGGGTAAAACACCTGGATTTCTTATAGGGTCTCCACCTGGTCCAGGTAAAACATAATTCCCATCTAATGCTTTAATGAGGCTATCCATTTCTTTATCAGCACAGACCTGTTCCAAGCAGAAAAGTAAGTAATCAAATAATTTGTTTAATTCCTTCTGGTTAACTTCATTAAATCCATTTAAGTTACAGGCCCGTAACCAAGGGGTAGGTAGATTCAACCCAAAAACTTTAAGTAAGTCGAAAAGTTTGGAAAGTAGTGATTTTTCTAAATAAACTCTGCCATCAACAATTTTTAAAGAGTTGACCATCGCAAAAATAGACTCTCTTGCTGTCTTAATAATTTTTTCATTGAGCTCTACAAATTTGAGTTCACCTTTATTATTACCATCATAAATTTGTTCAATAGTTAGGCCTATGGATTCAGCTAGCAATCCAGGAAGAGATCTTAATCCCTCTTGCTCTCTCTCTAGTGATGCAATATTTACGAGAGTTGCAACAGCTTCTTCTGCTGTTGGGGCTTCTCCAATAGTATGAAGACCGCAAGGTAATAATCTACTTTCAATTTCCATCAACTGTTTATAGATATTACCAACAAATAAATCTCTTTCATCAATTGAGAGCTCTTCTACATCTTTTGAAGGAAGCTCAACGTCTTTGTCAAGATTACATTGTTTAGAAGTCTCAACTATTGCATTAACTATTTGAATACCCCTACTATTTTCTCTTAATTGTTGATAAGAGCCAACAAGTTCGCTCAGTTCTTTAAGTCCTTTGTAGAGTCCTGCATTTTCTGCTGGAGGAGTCAGATAACTAATAGTTGAAGCATATCCTCTTCTCTTCGCAATTGTTGCTTCAGAAGGATTATTAGCAGCATAGTAATACAAATTAGGTAAAGATCCAATGAGAGAATCCGGATAGCATGTTTCACTCATGCCCATCTGTTTACCAGGCATAAATTCAAGTGATCCGTGAGTTCCAAAATGAAGAACAGCATCAGCTCCCCAGATTTTTTCTACATAAGTGTAATAAGCGGCAAAACCGTGATGAGGACTGGCACTTCTTGAATAAAGTAACCTCATGGGATCACCTTCATAACCGAATGTAGGTTGAACTCCTATAAAAACATTTCCAAAATGTTTTCCATAAATAAGTAAATTTTGTCCGTCACTATTTAGGTTCCCAGGAGGTTTACCCCAATTCTCTTCAAGTCTTTGTGAATATGGTGTGAACTCTTCGTATTCTTTTACTGACATTTTATGAGCAATATTTAACTCGGGAGAGCCGTCCATTGCTTCAGGGTTATTAATTACTTTTTCCATTAATTCTTTTGAATTACTTGGGAGTTCATCTATTTGATATCCTTTCGATTTCATTTCAAGGAGTACTCTATAAATTGAACCGAAAACATTTAAATATGCTGCCGTACCAACATTTCCTTTGTCTGGTGGAAAACTAAATACTGTGATGGCTAATTTTTTGTCCTTTCTTTGTTTGACTCTTAATGTTGACCATTTTATGGCTCTTTCAGCTATTACATCAACTCGATCTTGGAGCGTATGCGCCTTACCTGTAGCATCATCACGACCTGAGAGAATAATAGGTTCAATAGCACCATCAAGCTCTGGAATCGCAATTTGAAGTGCTACTTGAACTGGGTGTAACCCTAGATCACTATCTTCCCATTCTTGTGTGGTTTGAAAGACTAATGGAAGTGCAACCATATAGGGTCTGTTTAACCTTTTTAGGGCTTCAATAGCTTTAGGATGATCTTGTCTTGCTGGCCCACCAACTAGAGCAAATCCTGTTAGAGATACAACTCCGTCTACAATAGGTTGATTCTTATTTATGGAATCATAATAAAATTCATTAACTGGTTTAGAAAAATCTAGACCTCCACAGAATATAGGTAGTACCCTCGCACCTCTATATTCCAATTCTTGAATAACAGCAACGTAATGAGCATCATCTCCCGTAACTATATGACTCCTTTGAAGCACTAGACCTATTGTTGGAGTTTTGTCATTTTTAGGATTTATATCTTTCCTATTATTTTCCCAATTTTGATATTCTTTAAGACTTTCAAACATGCAAGGAGCAAGAGGATGCCAAATTCCTAAATCTGGGAATGTTTCTGGGTCTTGAATTTTGAATTCTTCTATTTGATCTTTTATTATTTCTGAAACAGCGTACTTTTCAGAAATCATTAACAAGAAGTTTTTTAAGTTTTCAGTGGTACCACCTAACCAGTACTGAAAACTCAGAATAAATGTTCTAGCATCTTGAGCTTTTTCTACTGGTAGATATTTAAGTATTGAAGGTAGTGTATTTAATAACTTCAACATTGAATCTTGGAAACTAGCTCCATCAGATTCTTTTTTCTTTTTTATTAAATCTCCAATAATACTTTTAGATTGACCAAGTTGGGCCATACTAAATGAACCTAACTTATTTAATCTCATTACCTCTGGCATGGAGGGAAAAACAATTGATGCTTTAAGTTTGTTTTTATATGGAGATACTGCATCAACCACTTTTTGAGCAAGGTCTTCAATGAAAATTAGAGAAGCTACAAATATATCTGCATTAGCTACATCTTCTTTGAAATCTTCAAAATTACTATCATTCCTAAGTTCTTCTATGAGATAGCCGCTAAGGTCTATACCTATTGGCCCATTCATCTTATTTATTGACTTTGCAGCTTCCGTTAAGGAATTTTGGTATTGTGGCTCAAGGACAACATAAACTGCTTTTATTACAACTTTGTGTTTGTTATCCTCAACAGGAGATACTCTGCGGTTTGCTGAGCGGACCTGCGTAAACATTGATTTTCTTTAAGTATTTCTACCAGCCTACGAACGAAAAGACGTTATTGTGTGCAATATAAATAGCGTGTAACAACCTTTAAAAAAAATTTTTTAAAAAAAATGATTAAAAATTCTACAAAACCCATACCAGTACTAGTTTCCGGAGCTTTAGGCAGAATGGGTAGCGAAGTTGTTAATACTGTATTAAATTCTACAGATTGTGAACTTGTCGCGGCAATTGACATAAACGAAAAAAACAATGGCTCAAATATTTCTGAATTATTGAAAGTAAAAAATTGTGATGTTTTTGTTTCAAATGATTTTGAAGGGACTTTATGTTCCGTTAGTCAAGATTTTAGAAATGAAAAAATCAAACCTGTGCTAGTTGATTTTACTCATCCTGATTCTGTATATGAAAATACCAGATCAGCTATTGCGTATGGGGTATCACCAGTAGTAGGAACTACAGGTCTAAGCCCTTCGCAAATACAAGATTTGTCTGTTTTTGCTCAGAAAGCATCGGTTGGTTGTGCAATAATTCCTAATTTTTCAGTAGGTATGGTTCTTCTTCAGCAGGCGGCATCAGTAGCTGCGAGGTTTTATGACAATATTGAATTGATAGAGATGCATCATAATCAAAAAGCTGATTCCCCTAGTGGTACGTGTATAAAAACTGCAGAAATGATTGAAGAATATCCAAAGAAATTTAATCAGAATTTAGTAAAAGAGTCTGAGTCATTGAAAGGTGTACGGGGTGGGCTCAGAGATTCAGGAATTAATATACATTCTGTACGATTACCAGGATTATTAGCTCATCAGTTAGTAATTATGGGATCTCCAGGTGAAACTTACACAATTAAACATGACACTATTGATAGAAAGGCATATATGCCAGGGGTTTTACAGGCTATTAAAAAAATTGGTAATTATGAAACTCTAATTTACGGACTTGAAAAATTGATTTTTTAAAATGATAATTCCAATTAATTCAAGTCAAATTTCAAAACTTATTCCTGCAGTAGGTACAGGAAGTCAATTTAAGTACGCGTTGGGGAACCCGAGAAAAATTCTTCAAAGAGTAATAGTTTCTTCAATTGGTGGATTTATCTCATTAATTATTAGTTCGACTGGAGATCAAACTAATAATTTCTGGTTATTCCTATGTGTAGGTTTCTTTTTGTATATCATCTGGGGCCCTATTCTCGAATCAAGTAGAAAAAATTTGCAATTAAGAAAATATAAATTTTTTTCTTTATTTGATGGCTACGTATCAGATATCTATAAAACAGAAAAGATTGAAAGTTCTAGAGAACAATCCAATAGGCAAGGTCGATTAGAAGTTATCGAAAACAAAAGGACTTGGTTAGTACTTGAATTAGAAGATGAAGATGGTTATTTGAAAAAATTAAGTTTTCCCATGGAAAATAAGCACAGTCAAATTAGGGTGGGTTCGAGTATTAGATGTTTAATAACATCTGATAACCGTAATTTTGACAGAGATTTTTATTTGACAGATGCTTGGCTTCCTGAAATTAATTTATGGGTTGGTGAGTACCCTTATTTATTAAGACCAGCATTTGAAGAAATTTGCTATATTTATCTGAATAGGTAGTTGATAATTATACAATCTGATGAAAAATAAGTTCAATTTTAAAATTGTTGGAACAGGTCCTACAGGTTTATTACTTTCAATTGCACTTTCAAAATTTGATTGCAATATTTTTTTAACTGATTTATTAACAAAAGATAGATTAATTGATAAAGATAAAACTTATGCAATTACTCACTCAACGAGAAAAATCTTATCTAAATTCAGACTTTGGGAAAAATTAGAACCATTTTTATTTGGGTTTGATACTCTTTCAATTTCAGATAGCGTAACTTCTGCTTTTACCAATTTATCAACTTCTGACTTGGATGATGATATAAGTTCTGCTGAAAATATTGGCTGGGTAGTTAAACATTCGGATCTCATGAAAGTATTTTTTCAAGAGATTGATAATTATGAAAATATTTTTTTTACGACACCACAGAGATTGTTACGTAAAAAAATATTATTTGATTATCAATTCTTTTCTACAGGAGCAAACTCACTTGATAAAAAAGTCATAGATTTTATTGATATAAAAAAATCTTATAGTCAGTCTTGTTTAACTTTTAAAGTTTCTCTTAGAGGTCATTGTGAAAAACGTGCTTATGAAATTTTTAGAAAAGAAGGCCCACTTGCATTATTACCTTTAGAAAAAAACTTATATCAAGTAATTTGGACTTCCAGTACATTAAAGGCAATTGAAAGGTTGAATTCTGACAAGAATTTTTTAATGGATAATTTATCAACAATCTTGCCTGATGAATTTAAGTTGGATCAAATAATTGGCGAATTTAATATTTTTCCTGTTTCATTATCCTTGAATTTACCAGTTTTAAATTTTAAAAAATTAGTTTTTGTAGGAGATGCATTTCATACATTTCATCCTGTTGGTGGTCAGGGTCTAAATACTTGTTGGAGAGATGTTAATACTATTTATGATCTTTTCAATAAAAATACTGCTATTACTAAATTGCAATTGATATTATTTAAATTTAAGTATTTTTCAAGCAGAATTTTAGATATTATCGTCACTATTTTTATAACTGACTCATTGATAACAATTTTTGCTAATAGTAACGTTTTTTTATTTCCAATAAGGAAATTTTCATTTTTACTTTTAAATAAATTTCTTTTTACAAGAAAATTAGTCCTAAATCAAATGACTAAATCTCTAATCTATGCAAGTATTAAATAAAATTCATGAATAATTATGTATCTAGAGAAATGATAAATTATTTATTTAATGTATTAGGTTTAGATGAATCTACTATTGAACTTGGTATTAAATTATCTATAAAAAATAACACTCCATTACCAATATTATTATGGAGTTATGGAATGCTAACTATTGAAGAACTAGATAAGTTATATTCATTTTTATTTCAAAAAATGGATTAATAATACTGTTATAATTCACCTATATCTTAATCGAGAACAATTAAAGATTTAACTAAGGGAAAACAGGTATCAAGACAATCTATAGAGAAGCTTGATTTATTATTATTAATCCTAGAAACTATTGATTTAAATGGTATTCAATCTCTTTACGCTATATCAAATAAACTTGATTTAAATGATGTTTTGCCAAATAAAATTACTATTTGGAAATTAAGGAATAATAATCCATTGAGAAAATCTTATGTTAACAACAATATTAAAGTAAACGAATTCGATGCCTTAATTAAAATCACTGTTGAAATGTCTAAATATTTATATCCTTATATCAGAGAGATACTAAAATCTAAAGAAGATATTAAAAAGAATTCAATTATTTGGAATGATTTTAATAAGAGATTTATTGAGTTGATTAAAGAGAGATTTAATGTAGATAGTATTAGAGTGAAAAAGCTTTTAAATCAAGATGAAAATGATGAGACTATAATAAAATTTTTGCTTATTTTATCTTTTTGTATTTCAAATCAGGGTTATCAAAAGTTGAAGAATTTTTTATACGATTTTTAATATGATGCAAAATAAATTGTCATTTCATCAATCTTCAGTAAGTCTCGAAATAATCGGATTGCCAGATTATTCTAATAATGAAAATAAAGATCAAATATCTATAATTTCTCAATGGAAATTAACCATAGTTGATAAACCACTTATAGAAGGCAAAATTGAACATTTAGGGCCTATTATGGATGCTTTTTATATTTATTCAAATCTTTTAATCAAAAATGAAATCCCAATTTATGAGTCTCAATTAATAGATATAAAAGCCGATAATCTAAACATACATAATATTGTTCTCAAGAGCTCTAAAGCAAATGTAAAGCCTTTAGTTCTAAAGATTGGTAATTCATTGCTTTCAGACACCATAAATTGTTTTGATCAGTTAAATGAATCTCCTAAAGTAAAAATTAAAAAAACTGATATTACTACTAACATTCCCAGAAAATTAAGATTTGGGTTAAATAAAAAAGTTAAATTTTACAATTTCTTTATTCCACCTTTTATTGCAATTTGCTCTTTAATTCTATTTTCTTCTTCTTTTATTTATTTTTATAGTCCTTTTGAAAATATTGAAGAAAAAGAACTAATAAACCCTGAATAAAGAGTGATTAGCATCTTAAATACAAACACGATACTATAGGTTAATTTCTTTTCAGAGTAATTCAAATTTATTCTTAGAGCATTGATGTATGGCAGATTTAAAAATCCCAAATTTGAATAATAAATCTGATAAATATATATTTAAAAAAAAATTAAATTTAAGAAGAAAAACTAAAAAACGACTATTTACTGAATCTTTCTTTTTATTTATTTTAAGTGTTTTATTGATTTATATAAATTATTTAATTCCTAATAAAAAATTACTGCTACAAAACATACCTATTACTGTTAATAAATCTTTTTTATTAATTATTGATCTCTTTTCTTATCTCTATGAAATATTCTTGGTGGTTTTTATATTTTCCTCTTCTTTTGCGGCTATGATCTTAATGGTAGGTTCTTTTTATAGGTTAATTAGAGTATCTAAAAGAAAGTCTAAACAAATAAGTTATAAATAATTTCAAATAGGTTGCATCAAGCCACCACTTCCTGAATCAGAATCATCATCATCATTTTCTGTTTCCTCTCCAAATAATGCAAATATACCAAGTACAATTGATGAAAGAATAATAGATAAGGGTAAAATCGAAGTTTGTATTCCGACGTCTATATATTCACCCATAAAACAAATAAATTTTTATAAACCTAACCGAAATCATACATATTCGCGGATTTTAAATAATTATTTAATAATTTATTCTTTTTTCATAAGAAGTTCTTTATCGAAATTCTTTATTTCTCTTTCAAAAGATTCGAACCACAACATAAGTTGATCAATTTGATTTTGAATTTCAGTTGCACCTAAACCCCTTATAGTGATGATTGATAATTGTTCGCCTTCATTAAAATTAAATTTATTTTGAACACTACTTGCCAAAGAATTTTTAAGAATTTTAAAAGTAGAATTTTTTAATTTTGTCTCTATCAAGATGTTTGGCTTTTTGAGCTTGATCTTACTAAAACCACATTTTTTAGCTAGTAATTTTAGTCTCATTATCATAATTAAGGACTCAACAGGTTTGGGTAAGTTTCCATATCTATTTACCCAGTCTGTAGCTAATTCAGTTAATTCATCATTTTTTGAACATTCAGTAGCAGATTTGTAAGCCTCAAGCTTCTCTTCTCTGTTTAATATCCATGTTGCAGGTATAAAAGCATTTATTGGTAAATCAATTTGAGTATCGTTAACTTCAGGTATCTCTTGCCCACTGATTTCTGAAATAGCCTCATGGAGCATTTCTATATATAAATCATATCCAATAGCATTAACCTTTCCACTTTGTTCTTCTCCTAATAAACTACCAACACCTCTTATTTCCATATCTTTCATTGCAAGTTGGTAACCACTTCCTAGTTCTGAAAAATCTTTTATAGCTTTCAATCTTTGTTTTGCAGCGTCATTAATTTTATTTATATCTGGATAAAACAACCAAGCATGTGCTTGTACACTGCTTCTACCAACTCTTCCTCTAAGTTGATAAAGTTGTGAAAGGCCAAATTTGTGAGAATCTTCAATAATGATTGTATTTACTTTAGGTATGTCTAATCCACTTTCAATTATTGTTGTGCATATCATAAGATCTACTTCTCCATTATTAAAAGCAATCATTGCATTTTCAAGCTCTGTTTCGTTCATTTGCCCATGAGCAACAATAAATTTTAAGCTTGGAAAAATATTTTTTAATTTATTTAAAGCTTGATTAATATCAGAAATTCTTGGAAGAACATAAAAAATTTGACCTCCCCTATCAAGTTCTTGATTAATGGCAGTTCTTATAACATCCATATCTATTTCAGCTAAATAGGTTTTTATTGATCTTCTTGATGGAGGAGGAGTATTTAGTAAGCTCATTTGTCTTAGTCCAGATAAACTCATATAAAGAGTTCTTGGAATTGGAGTTGCCGATAGAGTTAATACGTCTATGCTTGTTTTGATTTTTTTAATTTTCTCCTTTTGCCTTACTCCAAATCTTTGTTCTTCATCAATTACAAGTAGTCCTAAGTTTTTTATCTCTATTTCCTTTCCTAAAATTTGGTGCGTTGCTACAACTAAATCAATTTTGTTATTTTTCAAACCAGCATAGATTTCCTTTCTTTCATTAACGGTTTTGAATCTATTGAGTAATGATACTTTTATTGGGTAAGGTGAAAATCTATTGCTTATTGTTCTCCAATGTTGCTGAGCTAGGATTGTTGTGGGAGCAAGTAATATTACCTGTTTGCCTGATGTAATAGCCTTAAAAATAGCCCGAACAGCGACTTCTGTTTTGCCAAATCCTACATCTCCACAAACTAGCCTGTCCATTGGCTTTTCGCTTTCCATATCAGATTTTATTTCTTCTACAGCAGTAATTTGATCAGGTGTTGGTTGATAAGGGAATGATTCCTCTAATTCATCTTGCCAAGGACCATCTTCTGGGTAAATGTAACCCTTTAATTTCTCTCTCTTTGCATAAAGTTTTAAAATATCGACAGCAACTTTTTTGATTTGTTTCTTATTTTTGTCTTTTATTCTTTCCCATTCCGTCCCTCCTAATTTATTTATTTTTGGCTTTATTTTTCCACTTGATCTATATCTGTTAACACTACCAAGTTGATCAGCGGCAACACTTATCTTCCCATCCTGATACTGAATGACTAAATAATCTCTTGAATCTCCAGTTATATTTATTTTTTCTATTTTTAAAAATTTTCCTATTCCATGATTTTTATGAACTATAAAATCACCGGGACTAATCTTGTTTACGTTTATATTTGAATTTACACTTCTTTTTTTTCTTCTTATGAATACATTATGAAAAAGAGATTGTTGTGAAAATAATTCTTTATCTGTTATTAGGACAACTTTCCAAATTGGAAGATAAAAACCCTCGATTTCATAATTGTTCTTATTTTTTAAAATTAAAGGAGTTGAATTATTAATTGACTTAAATGCTTCATCAATATCATTAGGATTGTTTAAGAAATTTGTATTACATTCGTGCTCAAAAAGTAAAGTCCTAGTCCTCAATGGCTGTGCTGATAATATCCATACTTTCTCATTATTTTTTATATTTTTATTTATATCATTGGATAATTTTCCTATATTTTTAGAGTATGAATTTATTCTTTTATCATTTAACAAAAACTTATTATCAATATTGGTTTTAGATTCAAATTCATAAAATTTTATCAAATTAAAATTTCCTAGTGAATTTAATATTTCGTCAAACTTTAAATGTAAATTAGGTTTGGCCTGTAAATTAATATCATTATTTTTAAGGTTCTCATTTAATTCATACTCACAATTAT
This sequence comes from Prochlorococcus marinus str. AS9601, assembly GCF_000015645.1. Taxonomy (NCBI): domain Bacteria; kingdom Bacillati; phylum Cyanobacteriota; class Cyanophyceae; order Synechococcales; family Prochlorococcaceae; genus Prochlorococcus; species Prochlorococcus marinus. Next base: position 891,163 of record NC_008816.1, on the reverse strand, counting down.
CAAAATTACTTTCTGAATCTTGATACCAATTATTTGCAAATTTAGTACAATCTTCTAATTCATCAATTACGAGAATTGTTTCCCTATCAATAAAATCTATTATATTTGAGGGGGTTTTTTCAATTATTCCTAAATACCGATCAAGATTATTTTTATTTATATCTTCTGAATTAAAAATACCGTTCTTAGAAAAATTATTTAACTTATCTTTAATTAGCAAATTAAATCCAGCCTGTATTATTTCAATATTATTAATACTTTCTAATGTTTTTTGTGTATGGGGATCATATTCTCTTATCTTCTCAATTACATTATCAAAAAATTCTAATCTTATAGGAAACTCATTATTGACGGGATAAATATCTATTATTTCCCCTCTCCTACTCCAGAATCCCTCTGTTGAAGTTACATTATCCTTCGTATAACCAAGTAAAGAAAGTTTATTTGCTAATTCTTGAATCTCGATTTGAACCCCTTTTTGTAAATTCAACTTATTTTCAATTAATAAGTTTTTATTTATTAGATGAGGTTGTAGTGATCTCTCTGTTGATATAACAATATTAAGTTCATTTTTCTCTTTTTTTATTAATTTGGATAAAACAGTAAGCTGACTAAATTCAATCTCTTTGGATTTATTAATTGATGAGTATGGTAGATGTTCTTTTGGAGGATAATATAAAACTGCTTTATCATTTATACTTTCAAAATAACCAATCCATTTGTAGGCAATTTCTACATTAGGACAAATTAATAATATATTTTTTTTCTCTTTTTTTGCGATGCTATCTAAGATTATTGATTTAGCATATCTACTTGAACCAACAATATTTAATTCATTATTTTTTGAAATTCTTTTTACTAATTCAGAAGTAATTTGTGAGTTCGAAATATAATCAACTAAAGTATTTAAACTCATTTATAGTTATCAATCTTGATTACAAATATCCGATATATTATATTAGATTTTATACTGATTGTGAATAATATTTGATGGATTCAGCTGCAATAAATTCTTTTATACCCACGCTAGATCAGGTAGATAGTTGGTACGAAATCTTTACACTTTTACCAATATTAATTGCTCTAGAATTATTATTATCGGCAGATAATGCTGTCGCACTAGCTTCTCTTACTAAATCCCTCGACACTTCAGAATTAAGGTCAAGAGCCTTAAATATTGGCATAACAATATCTTTATTATTTAGGATTATTCTGATCATATTATCTAATGTTCTTCTAAAGTTTATTCTTATTAGAGTTTTTGCTGGTTTTTATTTAATATACTTATTCTTCTCAAATGTTTTTTTAAATTCAGATATAGAAAACACCGAAAATGGGACTGAAAATAATAAAAATAATTTTAGGTTCTTAAGAGTTGTAGCACTTCTTTCAATTACTGATTTTGCTTTTTCCATAGATAGCATCACTACTGCAGTAGCTATCAGTGATCAATACATATTAATTATATTTGGAGCTGTGATTGGTGTATTAGCCTTAAGATTTACATCGGGGATTTTTCTAAAACTTCTGGATATATTTTCTAGATTAGAAACAGCTGGTTACGTAGCAATTTTAATAGTGGGGATTAAACTTTTACTAAATACGTTAGTTAAAGAATCTATTCTTCCAGACTATTATTTTTATTTTTTGATTCTTTTTGCTTTTATTTGGGGATTCTCTAAAAAATAATCAAAAACTTAATCTGAGAGATATTCACCTACTGATGGCTTTAACTGTTGTATCAATTGCTTTTTGCTAGAAATGTTTTTGCCTTCAAGTTTCGCTTCTAACAATATAATCGGATCAGTTTTAGTTGAAATTATTATTCCTTCATCTTCTATTACAGCAAGAATAATACCTGGTCTTGAATAATCGCTCATGAAAAGGTATTTTTCATTTTTAATTTCATCGCTACTCAAAACTTTGATTTTAAGTATTTTTAGGTTCTTACCTCTAAAAATTGTATTTGCTCGTGGGTATAATCCTTTTATTTTTTGAGAAATAGCAATTGCCTGATTACCCCAATCAACTCTAAAGTCTGATTTTTCAATCATTCTTGCGTAAGTAATTTCTCTTCCAAGGGAATTTTGTTTTGTTAATTGAGATTTAGTATTTTTATAAAAATTTTCTTCGAGTAGTGATGCGGCTTTTAAAAATAATTTTGCAGACAAAATACTAAGTTTTTCCGATAGTGTATTTAAATTATCTTCATTACCAATTTTAATTTTTTCTTCCAATAATAAGTCGCCAGTATCTAGTCCCTCATTCATTTTCATAATTCCTACACCAGTAAATTTATCACCCTTTATTAGCGACCATTGGATTGGGGCTGCACCTCGCCATCTTGGAAGTAATGAAGCATGTGCGTTCCAGCATCCAAATTTTGGGATTTCTAATATCTCTTTTGGTAATATTTTCCCGTAAGCAATAACAATAAATAAATCACAAGATAGTGATTTAAGTTCATTTATAAAATGTATATTGTCCCTGATTTTTACTGGAGTATAAATTTTTATAGATTCTTGCTCGGCAAAGCTTTTAACAGGAGAGGATATTAATTTATTTCCCCTAGATCTTTTCTTATCGGGTTGGCTAACTACTCCAATTACTTCGTGCTTAGATTTAATAAAAATATCAAGGCTAGCAATTGAATATTCAGGTGTTCCCCAGAATATAATTCTCACGCGTCACCAGTTATTGATAATTCATCTACCCATATATGTGGAGAAATTCCACTTGTTGTTACTTTCTGGTTTGATTCAATATTTAATATATTCTTCAAAAGATATTTGATATCCCCAGCTACAGTTGCAGATTCTATTGAGATTTTTTTACCGTTTTTATAGAGCCAACCATCAAATGGAAGAGAGAATGAACCTTGACTTGCTCTGACACCTGCATGGATTGCATTTAATTCTTCAATATAAACAAATTCTCCCTCATAAGTAGAGTGATCTAAGGATGTTTTTAGATCTGAGTTTTCCTCTGATTTCTCAACTACTATCCAATCAGGAGATACTGAGACTTTTGATCCTAGTCCAGCGTGGCCTGTGGGGATTGTTTTGAATATTCTTGCAGTTGATTCAGAATGTATAAAATTTTCAAGTCGCCCTTTGTTAATTAAACATAGTCTTTTGGTAGGAGTTCCCTCTCCATCAAATGGTGATGAAGAAATATTCTTTTCGTGAAGACCATCATCATAAATGTTAAGTGCTTCTGTAGATAGTTTCTCTCCAATAGAATTTTTATTAGATAAGCTAACTCCATCTAAAATGCTTCTAGCATTAAACATTGAACTAAAGGCATTAATGATAGTTAAAAAAGACTCTGGGGAAAAACATATTAAGTATTTATCAGTTTTAATAGATTTATAATTTAAATGAGAAATTGTTTTATTAGAAGCGTCTTTAATACACGATTCTATATCTATATCGTCAACTCCATATCCAAGTTTTACAGAACCTGAGCTACGAGGTTTTTTATTTTTCTCTTCTGCTCTTGCGTATAAATAAAGCGCAGCTTGACTTTTAGTATAACTCCGAAAGGCACCATCACTATTTGCATAAACTCTCTCATAAAAACTCTCAGATAGACCATTATACGGAACAGATTTTATGGATTCATGGCTTTCTAATAGTTTTACTTCCGCTTCTCTTAAAAGAGTAAGTAATTTTTTTATTCCAACAGGGTTTCTTTTTTTTGAGTCCTTAACTTCAATTGGATCCTTTGCTAGTGGTGAAAATTCTGTTCTTTCATTCTTGTTGCCAAAATCAGATGCAATATTTGCTTGATTTAGAGCTTTTTTAATACCAGATTCACTGATATCACTAGTTGTTGTAATACCAACTAAATTAGATTCGTTCCAAACTCTTATAGTTAAAATTTGCTTTTGTGATGCCTTAAGTTGTTTAGCCTCACCATTATCTACTTGCACAGAATAATCATTAGAAAAGCTTGCTCCATAATCCCATTTTCTAAGATTTAGAGAATCTGCAGCTTCAGAGATTTGAGTTGTTATTTCTTTTGAATTCATATCCTATCTTCCGCCAACAGTGATTGAATCAACCTTAATATGAGGTTGGCCAACAGTTACATTGACACTTCCACTAATGGATCCACAGAATCCGGGAGCTAATTCGAGGTCATTTCCACACATTGATATTTTTGGCATAACTTCTTTGGCCTCACCAATCAAAGTTGCTCCCTTTACTGGATTAGTTAATTTTCCATTTTTAATAAGATATCCTTCTTCAACTGCAAAATTAAATTGTCCGGTAGCACCTACACTACCACCACCCATTGATTTGCAGTAAAGACCATCACTAATACTATTGATTAAATCCTCTTTAGAGTGCTCACCTTTAGCTATATAAGTATTTCTCATTCGTGAAGCAGCAGCAAAAGAATAGTTTTGTCTTCTTCCACTTCCTGTTCTTTTATGGCCAGTTCTTAATTCACCTGCCCTGTCCGATATGAATTTTTTTAAAATCCCATCTTTTATAAGAACTGATTTTTCGGGTTCCATACCTTCATCATCTACTGATAATGAACCAAAGGATCCTTCTGAAATCCCTTCATCTATTGCTGTTACAGATTCATGTGCAATTTTTTCATTCAATTTATTCTCAAATGGTGTTGTTCCTCTCTCTATTTGAGTAGTTTCAAGTAAATGACCGCAGGCTTCGTGGAATATAACACCACCAAATTTATTAGCTAATACAACAGGCATTTGTCCCGCATCAACATAGTCTGCATACAACATGTTCATTGAGCTTTCGAATACATCATTAGCTGCTTTTTCGTGATCCCATAATCTGAATTCAAGAGGCATTCCTGAAGATCCAAATCTTCTACTTCCACTAGATCTATATTGGGCATCACTAGCAATCACGTTGAGCCCAACTGTTTGATGCAACCTAATATCTGAAACATAGGTCCCATCGCTAGAGGCTATGATAACTTCTTGCAGATTTCTTGAGTAACTTCCTTTTCTAGTTATTATTTTATTATTTTTTTTAAGAGACTTTGTACTGACTAATAGTTTTTCACTTATCTCATGAATCGATGGAACTTCATTTATCCATTTTTTTTTGGATAAACTATAGTCCCTGAATTTATCTAAACCGTTAAATACTCCTCTTTTTTTGTTGTCTGTTATGTCTAACATCTCAATAGCCTGAGATACCGATCTCATCAAGCCATGCTTTGTTAAGTCATTTGTACATACAAATCCGTCCTTTTTGTCTTTGAAGATTCTAATACCGGCACCCTTTCCAAATGATGGACTTACACTTGTAATGAAATCCTCTTCAGCTAGCACACTAGAATTATCAGTATTCTCTACAAATATTTCTACAAAATCGGCCCCAAGCTCCATCCCGTAGAAAATAATTTCTTCTAATAAATCTTTATTGCAACTACCAAAAACGATTTCATTTGATTTGATTTGTGACGAAAGCATAAGAGTCTATTAATCTTCTCTGTATAAAAGATTATCTAATCGAAGGTTGGAAATCTTTGCTATCAAGAGGTTTTAATAAGTATAGTCTTAATAACTGGTAACCGTTTGATAAATATTTGGGTAATTTTTTAAAAGTTTTAGATACTTTATTTCCATCACTGTTTGCAATATCGGAAAGAACCTTATTATTCTCTACTATTTTATCTAATCTTCCATAAAAAGAATTATCGTAAACGTCCATTACAACAGGGAAAACTCTAGCTGCAGTTTCATTTGTTTTATTGATAACAAACTGGTCGTAATCTCTGGCATCTAAACCTAATGAACTGTAGAAATCTTTTTTAATTCCCAAATCCCTTGCATACATAGTTGCAAATACAGCTAATAGAAAGAATCTAGACCATAACTTGGATGTTAATGGAAGATTATTCAGAAAATATCTAAACCTATGGAAGTAGTCAAATAATGGGTGTGTAAAAGTAGAGCCGCCAATGGTAATTTTTTTGCTTAAAGATTTAACAGTACGTGGCTGTGCTTTCATTAATGCATCAAAGAAATCCCCATGTCTATTTTCATCTTGACACCAATTTTCAAAGTAATTAAATAGTGGAAAAATTTTGCTATCAGGGTTCTTTTCGAGATGCCTATAAATTGCTATGTATCTCCAATAACCTATTTTTTCGGATAAATAAGTAGCGTAAAAAATACTTCTTGGTGGGAAATAAGTGTAATCTTTATTGGCTGTTAAAAAACCTAAATCTAACTGTAGTCCAAAGTCACTCATTGATTTATTTAAAAAACCTGCATGTCTTGCTTCATCTCTGGCCATATGAGCAAAACATTCAGCAAGTAGAGGGTTTTTGACTTTAATTCTCTTACTAAGTTCCTTATAAAGTAAAAACCCTGAAAACTCTGAAGTACAACTTCCCTCGAGAAAATCAACAAAGAGCTCTCTTGTCTCAGGATCTAATTTTTCTGCAGCGCCTTCAAATTCACTATTTCTTACAAAATGATGTCTATTGTAATCTTTCCTAAATTCCTCACATATAGCTTCCAATTCCTCCTCGTTTATTGATAAATCCATATTTTCCATAGCCTCAAAGTCTGTGGTATAGAATCTTGGGGACAAAATTGTTTCTTTTGCTGGTATCTTTCCATTGTTAATATCTTTTCTATTTTTTGATTCAACAGTTGATTGAGCCATTTTTATCAGGTTTATTAATACTATTATTTACTATGATTTGTATTTTCGAGGGAAAAGTTAACTTGGTGTTATTGTTTTTCTAATTAACTCCTATTAACTTTTGCCCATTCAATCTTTGAAGTACTCTTGAAATAATTAATTTTAGGGTAATCCTTTTTTCGTCAATAAGAAAAGATTCAATAATACTTGGTTTTTGATTAGGTTTTGATAAAGAAATACTTTTTAATGAACTAATGTCATCCTTCTCAAAGGATAACCAAAAGTTACATGTATCTTTAATTTCACAATTTATTACCCAACATTTATCACCAGCAATAGGTCTATTTGTGTTAGTGAGGTTAATATTGTTTATTTCTAATCCTCTTTGATTAATTTCCTCAGTAAGTGAAGGAATTAGGTGTAGGTTAATAAATTCTTGGAAAGGCTTTTTCTCTACTGGGAGTTCTTTTTTGGGTTTTGTTATAGGTTTTTCTGGAGTATTAATTTCATTTTTAATAGCAATTTTAGTAGCAGAATCACCATTTTTATCCAAAATGATAGCTTTTTCTGATTTAGGCTCTTTTATTTCCTCAGAGTTTGATTTAGTAGTTTTGTCAGGTATTTCTTTATTTACTTCATTATTTTTGTCTAAATTTTCTTCCATAAAAAAAACTATTTATTTTATTATAAATTAAAAAAACATTTTTTAATTAATTTATTTTTCTACCAATCATTATCAGCATTATCCCAGTCATCTTTACTATCTTGATTTGAATTACTTTGATCTTTTTTTAAATTATTATCATTCATATTTTTGACTACTCTGTAATTAACAGAAATTGTTGGTTGAGTTTCTCTAATATCTCTTTGTGGGGGCATCTCAACGTTTTGTTCCATTTCTTCTTCATTATTGTTAGATACAAAATCATCTTCCATATTTTCGAAAGTTTTTTTTCTGAAACTTGTACTAGTAATTGTTGTATTCAATAAAGTGCTTACAAATAAACCAGAAAAAAACGAAATACTGATTAACTTACCTATACTTACTTCTTGGAGGGTCCATTTAAAGTATCTAAATGAAGTCTTCTGATTATTATTTGTATATAATAAAATTTGAAAAATAATTATTAAAATAAGTGTTAAAAGTAAATATTTTTTCTTAAACATTATTATAAAAAGTTATCTTAAAATTTTTTTGGTTAATATTTCCATAATATATTTTGTGAATATTTATTTATGTTAATTCTAAATCAATTTGATATTTAAGAATATCGACTTTTATAATTTTTACTTCTATTGCATCACCAACTTTATATGATTTTTTGGATTTTCTTCCAATCAATAGATTTTGTCTTGACCTGTATTCATACCAATCATTATTAAGTGTGCTTACGTGTACTAAACCCTCTACATTTAGTTCTGATATCTCAACAAAGAAACCATATGTTTGCACTGATAAAATAAACCCACTATAAATATTACCTAGTAATTTTTCTGCTTTTCTTACTTTTTTTATATTTATCATATTAGATTTATATTGGTTAACTTTGTACTTAAATTCATTAAGTTTATCTATCACAAACTTGTTAAATAATATTTCTAGATTTTTTGAAATTGATGAATTAAATATATCCCATTTTACTAATTCTATTGAATTACTATCAGATATATTAATTTCATTTATATTATTTTTCTTTGATTTCTTACCATTTATTATCATATTAAAAATACAGTACTGATTTATAAGATTTGAAAAGTCATATCCAGGAATTGTCCATGGAGAAATAAATAATTTTTCTGATTCATCATTATCAGCATCTTTAGATATCAACCTTATTTCATTGTCCTTAAATTCATTAATTAGAAGTTTATGTAAGATTCTTTTTTTATTTTCGTCGTCACATAATTTAATTACTTGGCTAAATGTCAAATTGCCATCTTCATTAAGCTCTAAATCATTATCAATAAATTCTGAATATTTGATAATTTCATTAGCATTAACGTAATCTATTCCATTTGAGATGTATCCTGCACTTTTTAATCCATATTGATTTGAATGTTTGAACCATATTAAATTAGCTTCATAAAGTATTGGTGAAAGGTAAGTTTGGCAATCTTCTTTATTTAATGATTCAAAATATCCTTTTGAATATTCAGCAGGATTGTGAATAAAAAATTCTTCTAGTGCTTCAATCTTATTCAGTGGCGCAGGAATTTCCACCTTACCCTCCAAAAGATGTTTTTCTCTAAATGAACATGAAATTTCTAGTATTTTATCTAAATCGTCGACATATTCCTTTATAGGTTTTAATACCCGAGATGTTATTCTTGATTTGCTTTTTCTAGATAGAAGCGCGTCAGTATGAGCACTTCCAACAATAAGAGTGCATCTTACTAAAGTAAGATGAAATGTCCAATCAATTATTTCATTATCACTATTTAAATTGATACAGAGGCTTATTGCTTCATTTTTTTCACCAATTTTAAATTCAGAATCATTTCTTATGGCTTCACCAAGGTAGTTTTGCCAATCATTTAATAAGGGTAATGATTCAAAGCCTTTGAATAATATTTCTAGAGATTTTTTACTATTTAGATCTACTCTTTCTGCAAGATTATTTGTATGTATCCATAATTTAGTATTTTTATTTTTCCCCTGCTCTATTTGAATCATTGGAGGCATTGGAGAATTATTAGAATTCCAACTTTTGAATAAATAAGAGTTTTTATCTGAAAGGTCTATTCTCTCCCTTTGTTCTATTTTTTTTGATTCAATATGATTTAAATCGTATGATTTGACGATATTGCTTTTAGATAAAACAAAGTCCGTATCATAGTCTTCATTATTATTTAGTTTTAGTTCTTGTATCACATGACCTAGACCTTCTTCTTGACCTATTGGGAATCTATCAATCTCAACTTTTACTATATTCTTATTGTCTGGATTGAAAATGTATTTTTTATTTTCTTTTGGAAGTTTAATTTTAGAAAGGATCCTATCGTCTATTGGGATTGCATATACATCATTGTTTATTATTTCTACTTTAGAAAGAAGTATTTGATTTGATCTTTCAAGAATACAATCAACTATTCCTTCAGGTGATCTTCTTCTATATCCCTCTTTTATTATCCTTACTAAAACTTTATCTCCATTCCATGCATAGTTAAGTAGATTTTCTTTAATGTAGATGTCTTCCTTGTCTTTTCCTCTTACAGCAAAGCAATAGCCTTTGCTACTACATCTTATTTTGGCGACAAGATGATCATTATCCTTTATGCAAGTATATTCATCATTTTCATTTTTATTAATTATCTCAAGTTTTTCTAGAGCTGTTAAAGCAATATCTAATTTATCCTTATCAGATTTCTTTGTTATTTTTAATAATCTGCATAATTTTTTATATTCTAACCCTTCTGACTGATTAAGATTATCAATTATTGAAGATGATGTGAACATGATCTTAGTGTAATTATAAATTAATTTAGAGGGTTATACTTTATTATTACACCTTATTATCCAAGCTTAAAACTAATTATTTTCTTTCTCTTCTTTTTCTTCTTTTTCGATGGTGAAAGAGTTGATAAAAAGCCTTATACCAATGATGAAAAATGTAATGGACGCTATTGACTTAAGAACTACTTCGGGTAAAAAACTTGAAATAGAACCACCTGTTAAAGCTCCTAGTAAACTTGCAAAAACAAGTGCTGAAGACGATCCTAGAAAAACTGCCAATGGTTTATTTGAAGTGCCACTTATAGTTAGAGTAGCTAGTTGAGTTTTGTCACCTAATTCAGCTATGAAAACGGTAAAAAATGTTGATAGTAATAAACTTAAAACCATTTATAAATAATTTTTGAATGTTTCATAAGCTAAAAATATACTTATCAATATCATTAAAGTACCAGTAGATAAAGCAAATTTGCTAGGAGATATTTTTTTTGATACCCATTTACCAATAAGAACTCCTACTATGCTGGAGCTTATTAATGCTAGAGAACTCCCAAAAAAAACAACTATTGGCTTGCCCGATTCAGCAGAAAGCATTAATGTGGCTATCTGAGTTTTATCCCCAAGTTCAGCAATAAAAATTGTTGTAAAAGTCGTTATAAATATTGAAAAAAAACTTTTTTCTAAATTGTTTTCTTTTTTTTCTAATTTACTATTCATTTTCCTGAAACAGCAATTCTAAAAGTTTTCATCTCTTTACTTTGGTATCCATAATTTGATGAAATATGTTGTTTGCAGCAATCTATTAAAAATTTATCACCAGATTTCAAATATCCTTTAAATGAAGTAGAAAATTCACTTACCCGGCAAAAATGTGGTCTGGTTTCATAAATTAAGCATTTTCTATTTTCTCTGTCCAGGTTTTTACACCAACCGTCTTTGGCCGTCATAGAATTTATCAAGGCCTTATCTTCTTTGTTGAGTTTGTTAGCCAAATCGCTTCTTTCGTTCAAGTCGAATTTACAACAAGCTCCACAATTTTCTATACATGTCCATGATTTCATGATTTAATTCAATCTTGTAACGTATTAGTACAGTTTCGACATTTATTTGTAAAAATAGTATCACAAAACATATTCATTAATTATGGCAACACTTATTCCTTTGGCTGTAGTTGCGTTAGCAGGACCAGCAATAATTGCTCTTGTATTTTACCGTAAATAAAAGATATTCTTTTTGGTGACATATCTGGAGGGTGTTTATTGGGATTTAGATGGTACCATCGCAAATACTGAATTAGAGGCCCATTTGCCGGCCTTTAATAATTCTTTTAATGACCTTGGTATTAATTGGAATTGGGATACAAATACATATATAAAACTTCTGAAGATAAATGGGGGTAGAAATAGGATTGCTTATTACGCTAAATCTAATAATGATAATTTCTCAAAAGATTTAATTCTCAAAATTCATGAAACAAAGCAGTATCATTATTTAGAACTTATAAAAAAAAATTGCGTTAGTTTAAAAACTGGAGTTTTTAGATTAATAAATGAATTACATAAAAAAAAAGTAAGACAATTTATTGTTACTTCAAGTTCAAGAATTCAAGTCAATCTACTTGTTGCTTATCTTTTTAATGGCTTCAACCCTTTTGAGTTCATTATTTCAAGTGAAGACGTTGAATTAAAGAAACCAAATCCATTGCCATATTTAAAGGCAATCCAATTGAGTGGTATAAACAAAAACAACTCAATTGTTTTTGAAGACTCCAATCCAGGATTGAAATCTTCCTTGTCAGCTAACTTGCCAACAATTTTTGTTCCCTCAAATATCCCAATTGTTCTTGAAGAAAATATTAAATTAGATTGTATTTTAGACAGTCTTGGTGATCAGAATAATGTGGCAAATGTAATCAAAGGCCCTAAACTAAAAAAATCATATGTTGACTATAACTTTCTATGTGATTATTTAGTCTCTTTTAGTAATGCAAAAAACTAATTTTTCCAGAATTACTTACCAGTTAAATAATTTATTTTTTGGTTTTCTAAGTGATACTTGGAGAACAAAATCTATTAGTCTAATTTCTGTTTTGACAGGTTATTTTTTGTTCGCAAATTTTATTACAAAATTTATATCTGAAGGTAAAAATGAGTTGATTATGGTCCCAATAATTATTATTTTTATTGAAATCATTATAAGAATTAAACCTTCCGCAAGTTCAAAATTTTATTATCTATGGAACGTAGTTGATAAATTAAGAATTGGTGCAATTTATGCCGTTATACTTGAAGCATTTAAATTAGGATCTTAAAAGCTACTCTTCTTCTTCTTCTTCAATAGGATAAACAAATCCTTGAGCTTTACCAGTTAAAACTGATTTACCTAAAGATATAGCTTTTTGAGCTGCAATTGCTGCTTTTCCTTTCCAAACAGCGTGCCTTTGATTTCTTTTGCTCTTTGATTTTTTCTTCTTAGGTACAGCCATTCTGTTTCTTTGTTTCCATATAATAATATAACCTTTAACTGGTTATCTCCAAAACTTTTGAGTATATTTTGTTTATATACGTCAATTTTTTAAATAAGCATATATGCTTTATTAATCACTTATAAAGATTAGTGTTTAGATCAAAATTCTCATATACAGATTCTAAATCAAGTTATTCCGATCTTTTAGAAGATATAGAGACGGGGAAAATAGAATCAATATTTTTCTATCCAAGGCAGAGAGAAATTGATGTTCTGTATATAAATGGCGACAAATTTAAAATACCTATCCTTTACAACGATCAATTAATCCTTGAAAAGGCTACCGAAAATAAGGTAGATCTAACTATTAACAATAGTAGAAAAGAAGCCTCAGCTGCTAATTCATTTGCTTCAATAAGTCTTTTCCTGATTTTCATATTAGCTATAGTCTTAATCTTGAGGAGTACATCAAAATTGGCTTCCAGAGCTTTTGGTTTTACCAAAAATCAAGCTAAATTTTTAACTATTGATGATGTAGAAACGAGATTCGATGATGTAGCTGGTGTCCCTGAAGCCGCTGAGGAATTAAAAGAGGTAATAACATTTTTGAAAGAACCAAAGAAATTTGAAAATCTTGGAGCAAAAGTTCCTAAGGGAGTTCTTCTAATAGGCCCACCAGGAACTGGTAAAACATTATTAGCTAAAGCAATTGCTGGTGAATCAGGAGTGCCTTTTCTCTCAATATCGGCATCAGAGTTTGTAGAACTTTTTGTTGGTGTTGGAGCAAGCCGAGTTCGAGATTTGTTCTCTAAAGCTAAGGAAAAATCTCCTTGTATAATTTTCATTGATGAAATTGATTCCATTGGTAGGCAAAGAGGGTCTGGGATCGGAGGAGGAAACGATGAAAGAGAACAAACCCTTAATCAGCTTCTAACTGAATTAGATGGTTTTGCTGATAATTCTGGGATTATCGTTTTAGCAGCAACAAATAGACCAGATATTTTGGATTCAGCATTATTAAGACCAGGTAGATTTGATAGGAAAATTGAAGTAATGCTTCCAGATTTAGATGGAAGAAAAAAAATTCTTTCAGTTCACTCACTTTCCAAACCACTTTCAAACGAAGTTGACTTAGGATACTGGGCTTCTAGAACAGTTGGATTTTCGGGAGCAGATCTTGCAAACTTGATGAACGAGAGTGCTATTCACTGTGCAAGAGACGAATCTAAATTAATCAGTGATCTTCATATAGAAAATGCGCTTGATAAAATTACTATTGGACTGAGAAGCTCATTAATAACTTCTCCTAATATGAAAAAAATTATTGCTTATAATGAAGTCGGTAGAGCAATTGTATCTGCTGTGAGAAATGGAATTGAATCAGTTGATAAAATTACGATTTTACCTAGATCTGGATCTATAGGAGGATATACAAAAATATGCCCTGACGAAGATGTAATTTCAAGCGGATTGATTTCAAAAAAATTGTTATTTTCAAAAATTGAAATTGCTCTAGCTGGAAGAGCAGCAGAAACGATTGTTTTTGGTGAAGGTGAAATTACACAATGTTCTGTAAATGATATCTCTTATGCGACAAATATCGTAAGGGAAATGGTTACAAAATATGGATTTTCAATTATTGGTCCAATTTCAATGGATTCTGATAATAATGAAATGTATTTAGGAGATGGATTATTTAGAAGAAAGCCTCTGATAGCAGAAAATACCAGTTCTAGAATAGATAATGAAATCATAAATATTTCTAAAATTTCATTAAATAATTCAATAAAAATATTGAAAAAAAATAGAGTCTTACTAGATAAATTAGTTGACATACTTTTAAATCAAGAAACTATAGATAAAGAAGTTTTTAAATCAACAACTTCTAAATTGTTGAAAGTTTGATTTAATTGCTTTAAATTAAAAAAAAATTTTTCTTGATAATTAAAAACAATACAACGAAGTTATTAGTTACACTTTCATTTTTATTTATTCTTCCATTTGTACAAAAACAATGGTTTAATTTGTATTCACTCAATATTAATGATATTTCCTTTTATTTAATCCTTTACTATTTGAGCGGAGCAATATGTCCATCTTTGGTGTATTTAAACTCTTTAAAAAACTATACAGAATATAGTTTTACTAAGGATAAAATCCATAGTAAAAAAATAATTAAAGGAAAAACATTATTATTCTTAGTAGCAATAAATTTAATATTTCTCTCTTTCTTAATAGCTGATTATATATATATAAATTTAGATCTTATAGTTAATTTATTTCTTGAAGGAATTAATGTCCCAAAACCGGATATTCCACATTTATGTTTTTTCATATTTTTAATTTCTATCCTATTAATTTTTAAGAAATCTAGGTTTCTGTTAAAAAAAATAATATTGGTAAATTTTATTTTGATTTCTCTCTATCTTTGGCATCTTCAAATTATTAATATTAATGTTGATGATCAGTTTTATATTTATAGATATTTTGGTTTAAATGACCTAAATTTAATTAATCTTTTTATCCTAGTCGGAATAGAAATTTCTTTTTATACGTGGTCCTTTTTATCATATAAAACTAATTTGAGCGATTGGATCGTGCCCAAACCTCAAAAAGGGGATGTTATCCCCTTTTTGAATATATTTATTTTTTATTTTTTTATAATTATTTACTACTCATTACTTACTTAAATGTTTTTAATTTTCTTATAGCGCAGAAAAATATTCCTTACTACCTTTTGGGTCCTCTAACATTGTTTTCTCCCCAGGGGTCCAGTTTGCTGGACATACTTCATCGGGGTTTGCCGCAACGTATTGATAGCCTTGAAGAATCCTTAGCGTTTCATCGACATTTCTACCTACAGGAGCCTTGTTAACAGTCGTATGCATAACTACTCCTTCGGGATTGATAAGAAATAAACCTCTATCGGCCTCTCCATCATCATTAAGAACATTGTAAGCCTGGCAAATTTCTCTTTTTAAGTCAGAAACTAATGGGTAGTTAATATCACCTATTCCGCCTTCATTTCTTGGGGTTTGTATCCAAGCCAAATGACAGTGTTTGCTATCAACTGACACTCCAAGTATTTCAGTATTAAGAGCTGAGAAATCTTGGTATCTATCACTAAATGCAGTAATTTCAGTTGGACATACAAATGTAAAATCTAGTGGGTAGAAGAATAAAACAACCCATTTACCTCTTAGACCTGAAAGTGTAACCTCCTTAAACTCTTGATCATATACTGCTGTAGCACTAAAGTCTGGTGCTTCTTGGCCAACTCTTAAGCTCATGAAAAAATTTGTCCTTAATTTAAATTATGTATGGTCTTAATGACCGTAGTAAGTATTATAATTTTATTGATAATGAATTAGCAAGTTTTTTTTTAATTCAATGAAATGGCATTATTCCTTTACTAGGAAATTTACAATTTTGAATCACAATAAACTTTTAAAAAATCTCAAAAAGGAATTAATTAAATATCCCATTAACAGGCTTGACAATAAAAATTCTAATTAAAAGAAATTTTATTTTATTTAAGATTCCTTAAAATTTATCTCTCTATAATTAGTAATATTCTTTTAAATATTTTTAATTTATGGCTAAATATATTGAAAGACTAAAGGAAAAAATTAAAATAAAAAAATTTGATACTAATCAGCCAATTGGAGCTTGGATTTTCGTTGTAATTTTGAATATAGTTGGATTTGCGGGTTATTTTTACTTAAAGGTAAATCATATACAACTAGGTAGTTAAAAACTTATCTTATTTCCTTCTTAATTGAGCGACAAAAATTTTTTAGTCTTTCATCCCTCGTTAAGTCAGGTAAAGTCCAAATTGATTCCGTCTCAGGTAATGGATCTTTGCTCCATTCTTTGAATTCTTCTATTATCGAAGCATTATTTAATTTTGTTGTATACTTTTTTCGTTTTTTTAAATATTTTCTGATCACTGTAAGATTTGTCTTTATATATTCCCTCATAAAAAATAATAAGTCTTATATTAATTTATCATTTAGGAAGTTCTAGTTCTGCTTTAAAGAAAAGATTAATTAGACATTTTGAACTGCTTGAAAAAGTCCAAACGAATAACCTCCAATTAGAATCCAGCCAAGTACGCTTGATATTATTGTAGATCTTCTATTATGTCTCCTTAAAGCTGATTCAATCATCTCATTAACTTCATCTCTATTAAGGTATTCTTTCTTAGAATTTTTTTTCATTTTTTTCTTTTTACAATAAACGAATTTAAAAGAAAGTGAGCTTATGATATTTTCTTATAAGTAAAAGTTTTATTTTTGATGATTTTATAAATATTTTTTATAATTAGCATAAAACATATAATTAAGTTCTTAAAATTATTAGATAAAGTATTTAAATTGAAGGATCAAAGCTTTTTATACAATTAATGAATATTAATGATAAATCTGTTTTAGAAATGCTTAATAAACTTATTATTATTAATAGGCTAAATAAAAGTCAAATTCTTCAAATGGTTAATTTAGCTTCAATATCAAATGATATCAATGATTTAAAGGATAACTTGAAATGGGAAAGTTCTAAATCATTTAATCAAAATATTTAAAATACAAAAACTAATTTTTTATAATTATGAATTCTTGGAATTTACAAGAGAGATGCTTAAGTTAATTCAATTAATTAAGAGTCTTAAAAATAATTTATATAAGCTATTCAAATAAATTTTTGATAGTAATTTTCCTTATAAGAAACTTGCTCTTGATTACTATAATTAAGCGATGTTTTCTTATCCTTGCTAAATGATTTTATTAATATTGTAGAAGTGATTATTATTATTAGTATTATTAGTAAATCTCCAACAGTAATCCCTCTCTCCTTTAGATTCATGATAAAACATATATTTTGTTTAAATATAGCCTTTATTATTTAATAAACTAATATTTTTTACAAACGTGCTAAAAACATATATGAAGGAAATATAAAAAGATTATAAAAATATTGAGACTATAACCTTTTAAGTCATATAAAAAAAATAGATAAATTGATTATATGGAAGTCAAAAAAAAAATTAGTAGTTCTAACACTCCTTATTTTTTCTCTAAAGAGATGATTATCACAAAAAAATCACTTAACGAAAATCAACTCAAATTTACTTATCAAAAACAGTTAATCTCAGATCTAGATAATAAGCACAAGGAATGGTCAAAATCGATTAACAGTAAATTTTAAAAGCTTTCGTTGATTATATTTAAAAGTTTATTTCTTTTAATTGTATTTTTTTCTTCCCAATTAAGTGTTACTTCATCATTAATGATAGGTTTTGCTTCATAAGCTAGATACCAAAGAATAAATCCGACAGGAAATAATAAAATATGCATAGCAAAATTAGTTGACTTAAATCAAATATAGTGCAACACTTATAATGTGCAAGTGTCACACTAATTTTTTTTTATTATGCCCTCTCCGAGGAAAAGAATTGGTTTTTTGCCAAGTGAAGAAGTGCATGAAATTATTGAAAAATTGTGCACAGCTAATGAGTTTAGTCAGTCAAAAGTCACAGGATTATTGGTTGAGGAAGCGTTAAGGTCTAGAGGTGTGTTAAATAAATCTTATGGTCAAAATCAGAATAATAATAATGATTTAATAAACTTTTCTTTTGATCACGAATCATTTTCTGAAAATAATAGTTCTTCACTTAATGTGGACGAATATGCAGTTGATAAAAAAGTATTATCTGATGATATCAAAATGATGCATGAATTTATTGAGTTTAAGTATTTTAAGAAAATTATGAAGCGAAATAACAACATTATTAAATAAATAGTGTCACACTATTAATGTTTATATAAGAATGCTTTTCAGTGGAATTTAGAAATTATGCAGAGATAAATATTTTTTAAGATTTCTAATCGATTTCTTAAAGAAGGATATAAAACAAATTGAATCTTTAAAAATTCAGCGGACTAAATCCTCGTGGAGATATGAACCTTAGCCCGCTTTAAAAAAATAGCAATAAAAAAATATAATTACAACAAGTATGTAAATTTACTTTTGATTTAGAATTGGATTATAAAAACTCTATATATTAATGGCTGTAAGTGAATTAAATGAAGATACACAGGATCAAATATGTGATCTTCTTGAAAATCTTCAGCAAATAGAGAAACTTAAAAATAAAGATATACGAATTTTGCTTGATAAGGTAGTAAGAAAATATGGAGGAAAAGTAGTAAATAAATGAAACATCTATTAATCCCACTATTAGTTTTACTTCCTTTACCAAGTGTCGTAAATAGCTCCCACTTAAATAATCAGAGAGAACTTATAGTCACCTCAGAAAGCACTAGGGAATCAATCGAGTTAGCAAAATACCTTAAAGATAGTGGTGTAGTTAAATATTCAGCATATTGGTGTCCTAATTGCCTTAATCAAAGTGAATTATTTGGTAAGCAAGCTTATAGAGAACTTAATGTGGTTGAATGTGCAAGAGATGGCATAAACAGTCAAACTCAGTTATGTATTGATAAAAAAATTAAAGGGTTTCCCACATGGGAAATAAATGGAAACCTAATTTTAGGTGTACTTTCTCTAAAAGAGTTATCAAAGTTGACTGGATTTAAGAATTAAGGAAAATGTAAGATGATTAATGGCTAGATATTAAAGGTTAGTTCTTGAGTACCTTTCATACATCCTCCACCAGTTGGATAGTTAAATACTTTTTTTGATATTAATCCAATACTTATAGCAACTATTCCAATACCAAATAAAGCTATTGATCTTTTGCTTGTGATGAGATATTTCATTGGGTCTTTATTAAGTAATAAATATCAGGGACTATTAAACTGTAACCTGGAATTTTTTGTTAAAAAAAAACAAGTAACCCTAAATCTATAATTTTTTAAAACAAGTTTTAGATATTAGATATCTTGATAATCCTTAATCAATAAATGCTTATATATCTTTTTTCAGAATTTTTAGTTTGTATTTGACAGTCTTTTTATAATTAAAATGAGACTTTTATTTTTTTTATGAAAAATAAAGAATTTAATGTAACTCAAGGAATGGCTTTGTTACTTTTGAAGCCATTAAATTTACCCGCTAACTACGTCCTAAATCTCATAATTTATATAACTAATCCTAGTAACAATATTGGATACTAGTAGTCTTCCCAAACTGGTTTGGTTCTCCTCCAACCTTGAGCGATTAACTTTCTCCATTCATCTCTAGCTTTATCAACTTTAAGTTCTTCTCTGGTTGTCATAACAGGTGGTTCTTTTCCTAAAACACCAAGAATTTTTCCAGAGTCTATAAACATATATTCAAAAAATTTATCTTTATTTTGATTATTCTTTGAAAACCTTTTAACCCTTGAACGATTCGAATTTATAAGCCAATAATTTTCTGTCAATCTTACTTATTTTATGTTTTCTCAATTGGAGCCATTGTTAATCCTTTGCTGAATAGTTGCTCATGATACAGCTCTGCTTGCTCAAGATTACCTCTCCACACCTCTGCAGATCCTGTCTTGTCAACTTTAATGGTTAGATCCCATGCCCTTTGTTCACTCATGCTTGGAATTATTGTTAGAAGACAATTTGCGACATGTTGAAAAGTATTAAAATTGTCATCAAGAACTATAACTCTTGCTTCTGGATATTTTGCTTTAGATTTTTTTGGTTCTAAGACTGTCCCGAGTGAATTAACCATTATTGTCTTTAATAGTTTAATTAAATTAAAATTACACCTATGTTCTTCAATTGAAAAGTATTAAAAATGTCTCGAGCGTGACTTGAACACGCGACCTGCGGGCTATGAATCCGCCGCTCTAACCAGCTGAGCTACCGAGACATGGGAATATTGTAAGGCATTGGTTGTACTTAATTACCATTTTGAAAATTTATTTGTTTGTAGGCCTCATATATAGCAATTCCGCATGCAACAGAAAGGTTTAGACTTCTCACACCTTTTTGATCATTGTTACCAGTCTGTATATTCGGCATAAATATTGATATTAAAAAGTCGCTTTTATCAATAATGGAATCGGGTAATCCTGAATCTTCTCTCCCAAATAGCAAAATATCATCTTGCTTAAATTTAAAATCCTTCAAATATAATCCATTTTTTTTACTAAAAGAGATTATTCTTTTTGTTGATTTTGACGCTAAAAATTTTTCAAAATTCTCATACTGATTAACAGTAACTAAAGGCCAATAGTCTAAACCTGCTCTTTTTAAATATTTATCTTCTAGTTTAAAACCTAAGGGCTCTATAAGATTTAAAGGTATATTAAATGCAGCACATGATCTGGCAATATTACCAGTATTTTGTGGGATTCTAGGTTCAAAAAGAGCGACTTCCAATTTTAAGTAGGTATTTCAATACTTATTTCATCTATTTTGATTGCTCTGCCGTTTATGGCCAGCCAATTATCTTTTGATATTTTGGTTATTCTCTTTTGAATTTCGCCGATTCTCTCAATATATGTATTACCAATTTTATATTCAGAGACCAAACTCCAACCCACTTGTTCTCCAACAATAATTGTTATGCTTTTTCTTTTCATTAAGAGACTTATAAGTGAATTCATTTTTGTTAACCATTCTTTTTGTTCCTTTCCAATACTTTTCATAACGAATCCCCCAATAGAATCTATTAATAATGGACCTTCTTCATTCCTTAATGTATTTAATAGATCTGTCGTTTCTATTAATTTCCAATCTTTTGGTCTTCTTTTTCGATGTAAATTAATTTTATCTTGCCATTCTTTATCATCCAAATTGTTTTCAGATAAGGCAACATATGATAATTTTTTTACCCCCTTTGCAAGATGCTCCGCGAATTCACTTTTTCCACTCTTTGTCCCTCCTGTAATTAAAACTATATGAGATGAATATTCACTAATATTTAAAACCTTGGCATTCATAAATTCTCTATTATTTAGAGAAATACCACCATGTTGCTAGAGGAATAATCGTGGCAGCAATTAACAAACCTACAACTATATAAGTAGCAGTTGAACTCTCAGTATCTTTTGATCTCATAGTGTTAAAATTTGGATCCACTACAGGGTTGTCGATAGATGAGGGCTGACTTTTTTCGTAATTTATAACAGTCTTCTGTTGAGTAACACCAAAATATTTATTTATAGTATTAAGTTCATTTGCGTATGTAGTCGAAGGGATAAGAATAAAAATAAAGCCAGTAAAGATAAGGGAAAGTAAATATTTATTGATGTTTAGGTTCATTTTGAGAGGTTTTGGTTAATTATATATTAAAAACCATATGTTTGAGTAATTTTAAATCTACTAAACAATATAATATTTGAATAATTTAATTAGAAATAACATATTTAAAATATGGGATTCAATGGGAAATCATTAATATCAGTCGGTGTAATACTCTTTATTTTTCAGATAGCAAATTTCATTTCAATAGAAACAATCACTCCTGAGCTTGAAAGAGCACAAGTGTTAGCTGCAATAGCTTCGTTAATTATTATTTTGATAGGTTTTTTATTTAAACAATTCCAACCCATAGCTGGTGAGAAAACTCTTTTAAAAGGAGAAAATATGTTTCTCTTCGATAAAAACATGCCGGATGAAGTTATTGATGAACTTGCATGGGGTTCTGAAGCGATATTAACTTCTACAGCAGCAGCAGCAATATTAATCCACAATGATGGCGTTAATATATTGAGGAGAGGTATCACTTCAAGTAATGATTTTAAACCTGGGGAAACTTGTCTGAGATCTATTAAAGATATGAAATTAATATCATTGGCAAACACTAAATTTTATCCTAGGAGAGATGAATTTTATAATTTTTGCGCTGAAATCCCATCTATTTTAATTGTTCCTATAAATAATAAGGCTTTCATATTGATAGGAGGCTGGA
This sequence comes from Prochlorococcus marinus str. AS9601, assembly GCF_000015645.1. NCBI lineage: Bacteria > Bacillati > Cyanobacteriota > Cyanophyceae > Synechococcales > Prochlorococcaceae > Prochlorococcus > Prochlorococcus marinus. The sequence continues at coordinate 868,732 of NC_008816.1, read as the reverse complement.
GTGCTAAGTGTTTTACGAAGTCTGATGAAAAATGGATTAATAACTGGTCCAAAAAAATTAATAATATTTTCTCAAAAAATAAAATTTAAAAATATATTATTGATTTAACTCTTTTATCTCTTGCTTCAAAGCTTACTGATTCAGTATTTAAATTATAGAAAGCATTTTCTGAGTTTATTTCATATTTATTTTCGTTATTTTCATCTTTAATTATATATTTTACTGGATTGAAAAATTCAATTATGTTATCTGAACCCAATATGGCTTTTCCTGAATTTAAGATGATATTTTGATTTTCAAATCTTATATTTCCCTCTAATAGATAGTTAGTATTTTCTATATTCCAAGTAAAATTATCAGCATTTAAAATATCCTCATTATTTTTTAAAGTTTTTAATTTAACATTCCCTTTCAATTTCAAGAGTTTATTATTGTCTGATAATGTAGATTCTTCTGCACTAATAATATATTTAGTTTCTTTCCCATTAAGAATATTAATAATAGGTTTTTTTAATTCGAATTTTAATTCAATATTGTCATAACTTGAATTTGGACTGGTAATAGAATATATCTTATCTCCACTTTTAGAGAATATAGTCATATCTAAACTGTCTATTTTTTGGATAACTTTTTTTTCATCAATTACACTTGGAGAGCAACCAAGCATAAATAATGTAAGGAAAATTATTAATCTATAATTTTTGCTCATACTCAAGTTTATTTATGATTGGAGTGGGTTTAGGAAGACTTGAGTTGCTAACTAATAATCCCCAAATTAATTGTTTTTTCCAAGAAATCTCCTCTCTGTATATAGAGCCAAGTTGTTCATTAATTTTTATAGATAATTCGGGCAATAAAGGTAGTAATAATAATCCTATTATTCTGGTACTTTCTAAAACGTTATAAATAATTTCTTTAACTAGAGGTAGATTATCTTTCTCTTTTATTAGCACCCATGGCTGATTATCATTCAAATACAAATTTGTATTAATTGCTAGGCTAAGTACTTCATTAGCTGCTAAATCTAATTTATAGTTATCAAAGTTATAAATATAGTTTTCAACTGCAATTTTGGCATAATTCTCTAATTTATTTTCACTTGAAATTTTTTCATTATTTGGCACTTTATTATCAAACCATTTTCTAGACATAGATGATGTTCTATTTAATAAATTACCTATTGTATTAGCTAAGTCATTATTGATGATGTCAACAAATCTTTTATCTTGAAAATCCCCATCATTTCCTAATGATATGTCTTTAATGAGGTACCACCTTACAGGATCATTTCCATATTTTTTAAGCAATAAATCAGGGTCGAGTACATTTCCTAAGCTTTTACCCATTTTTTGCCCCTCTCTTGTAAGAAACCCATGCCCAAAAACCTTCTTAGGAACTTTCATTTTGGCAGAAATGAGCATTGCAGGCCAATATACAGCATGGAATCTCAGAATATCCTTACCAATTAAATGAACATCAGCTGGCCATCCTCCATTAATTGATTTTTCCAATGAATGTTCTGTCGCATCAGAACTAATGGCACTTACATATCCAAGTAAAGCATCAAACCACACATAAAAGGTATGGTTATCGTAACCAGGGACTGGAATTCCCCATGTAACATTTGTTCTTGAAATTGAAAAATCCTTTAAACCTCTAGAAACAAAATTTATAATTTCATTCTTTCTTTCTATTGGCTCTATAAAAGAAGGTTCGTTGATTATTTTCTCGATTTCTTTTTGATATTTTGAAAGCCTAAAAAAGAGATTCTCTTCATTTTTCCATTCAAGATTTTTTTGATGTATGGGACATTTGTATGTTGATGAATTTTCTGGATTATCTTTAAATTCTTCGCAACCGACACAATACCAACCTTTTTGAACTCCCATATAGATATCATCTGATGCTTTTACTCTTTCATAAAATTCATTAACAACAAATTCATGATTTTTTGAGCTTGTTCTTATAAATTTGTCAAAGGATATATTCCAATCTTTCCAATTATTATTAAAGATTTCTGAGATTTCATCACAATGTGATTTTGGAGGAATACCCTTTTCATTAGCTGTTCTTTGTATTTTTAAACCATGTTCATCGACACCAGTGATGAAAATAACTTCTTCACCTGCAAGCCTTTTATACCTAGCTATTGAGTCACAAATTATTGTTGTATATACACTTCCTAAATGAGGTTTATCATTAACATAGTATAAAGGTGTAGTAATGACAAAAGTCATAAAGCTTTTATATTTATACTAACAGATATTTTTTAAACTAATAATAACCCATTATATTGATTATCTTATTAATAAATAAATTCTAAAAGATTACTATCATTTATAATATATTTAACTTTATATATTTTATTACTGTATATTTCTATTGATACAAAAAGAGTAATAAGTATTTCTAGTGAATAATCTGGAAAATAAACCAAAGCAATATTTTTTTTATGATTAATCCACTTAACGAATATAATTTTATAAAAAGCTTTTTCTTCATTTTTAAAAAATAATTTTAAATACTTATATTTATCATTTTTAAATATATTATTATTTTCTGATTGTCTATTCTTTGAATAATCAATAATCTTAGAGACTGAATCTTTACTAAGAACTTCGTAATTATTAATTTTGTTATAGACTTGCCTTTGTATAATCAAATCAAGATATCTTCTTAGTGGTGATGTACATTGTACATACATTTTAAGGCCTAAAGATTCATGAATTCCAGGCTTAGTAGTTATGTAACTTCTTCCCATATATTGTTTTAATATTATATATTTAATATCACTATCATTATATCTATTGAGTATTTCAGATGGATTGCAGTTTATTTTTTGAATCCTAAATGCAGCCGCTAAATCATATTTATCTATAAATAAACTTGTTACATAACCCATTAATATCATTGATTCTGCAATTATAATTTGTGATATTGTCTTCTCTAATTTAGTAAGTATAATCTTATCCTTATATAATTTAATTTTATTATTAGGACTTTCAAAAATAATTGCTCCTTGTTTCTTTCTAAATTTAATACTTTTTTCTAATAATTTTTTAATCTCAAGTAATTCTATTTCTTCTTTGGGTTCTATTTCTAATATTTCATTTGCATCTTCATATGTTAATTGATATTTTGGTTTTATTATTGCTTCAGTTATTTCATATTTATTTATTGATCCATCGTCATTGAATTCTATCGCTGCACTAATAGTTTCTGAAACTTTATTTTGGGCTAGATTTGCCTTTTCAAGAATATCATTAGGCAGCATTGGGACATATTGATCAATTAAATATAAACTGCTATTTCTCTTTCTTGCATTTAAATCAATATTAGATTCATGCAAAAAGAGTTTGCATGGATTACTAATATGTATCCATAATTTTTTTTTATTTCCTTTTCTTATTTCTAATGAAACAGCGTCATCAACCTCATGTGGATCATCAGAGTCAATAATATATGTTTTTAAATTAGTTAAATCTTTCAAATATTTGAAATATTAATTATAGTGCCAAATATATTAAATATGAAATTATCCTTCAGGATTTACGAAGGGTAAAAGAGCTACAATTCTGGCTCTCTTTACAGCTAATGTAAGATCTCTTTGTTGCTTAGAGGTTAAACCTGTCATCCTTCTTGGTAGGATTTTTCCCCTCTCAGTTATGAATTTTTTTAGTAGTTCTACATCCTTATAGTCAATGGGATCTCCAGGTTTGATAGGTGATAATTGTTTTTTAAAAATTGAATTTGGCATGATTTAATTTAATTTGATTACTTAATTTCTTTGTGAATTGTCATTCTGTTTAAATGAGGATTAAACTTTTTTAGTTCTAATCTTTCAGTTGTATTTCTACGATTCTTTTCAGTAGTATATCTTGAAACACCATTTGATCTCTTAGGATCTGTGCTTGTCCTAGCTTCAGTACATTCCAGGGTCACTACAACTCTTGTCCCTTTTTTGGCCATTTTAATTAATACTTTATTGTATAATTTTCTATTGTACATCTTCAACAAACTTTTTTGAAGATATACTCATTTCTTTTATACTCATTGAATAAAAATATAAATGAAAGTTTCTCAAAATTGGTTGAATAATTTAGTAGAAATTACTTCTACTCCTGAAGATCTCTCTGAGAAATTGTCTATTGGTGGATTTGAGGTTGAATCATTAGAAGATTGTTCAGAAAATGTAAATGGTGTTGTTTTAGGTAAAGTGTTATCTGTTTTAAAACACGAAGGATCTGACAAGCTTTCAATTTGCCAAGTCGATATTGGTAATTCAAGGAATTTACAAATTATCTGTGGTGCTCGCAATATTAAACCAAATATTTATGTTTATATTGCTACTGTCGGCGCGAAATTAAATGCTGTTAATTTAAATATTAAAAGAAGCGAAATTAGAGGTGTCATGAGTGAAGGCATGATATGTTCACTGCAGGAACTAGGTTTAGAGGACTCTAGCGAAGGTATAGAGATCATTGATGAAGATTTAGCCTCAAAACATGAATTAGGCACTCCAGCGTCTGAATTGCTTCAATTAAATGATTTTATATATGATTTAGCCATTACAGCTAATAGACCTGACGGAATGTCAGTTTTGGGTATAGCCCGTGAAATTTCTGCCCTTTTAGAATCCACTTTAAATTCTCCTGAATTAAACCATAAATACAATATTCAATTACTTAAGGGAATTAAACTTTGTCCAGAGGCTATAGAATCGAACTGTATTTATACAATAAGCTGCATTGATGGAGTAAATGGAGATAAATTATCGCCAAATTGGCTTAAAGACCGTATAGAAAAATCAGGTATAAAATCTATTAATCTTCTAGTTGACTTGACAAATTATATTCTTTTAGAACAAGGTCAACCTTTGCATGCGTTTGATAAAGATAAACTTTCAAACTTAATTGGTAAGGAAGTTTCTCCAGAAGATTTCTCTGTAAGAAAAGGTAAGGATAATGAAAGACTTATTTGCTTAGATGGTAAAGAATATGACTTAAATGACAATATCACAGTCATTACTTGTTGTGATAAACCGGTAGCTATTGCAGGGGTGATAGGCGGTATAGAGACTTCTGTAACTAATACTACCTCATCTATTTACCTTGAAGGCGCTGTTTTTAATCCAGTTACTATAAGAAAATCTTCAAAGGCGGTTGGCATAAGAACAGAATCTAGCAGCAGGTATGAAAAAGGGATATCATCAAAAAATACGATTAGTGCAGTAACAAGGGCAATTAATCTTTTAGAACAATATTTTTGTATTAATTCACCAATCATCAATACTTCCAATTTAATAAGTAATGAGGATATATTTATTAAACTACGGAGAAATCGAATACATAAAATTCTTGGTCCATTAATAATTAACGATCAATCTGAAAAAAGAAATTTATCTGATAATGAAATAGTTGATAAATTAAAACTTATAGGTTGTACTTTAAAGAATAAAGAATATGGCTGGGATGTAGCAGTAATCCCTAATAGATCGCATGATTTAATAAGAGAAATAGATTTAATTGAAGAAATAGCGAGATTAATAGGGTATGACAGATTCGACTTAAAACTTCCCAATCCAATTAAGCCTGGAAAATTGTCATCAGAACAGTTGGCATTGAGAAAAGTAAAAAATGGTTTTATAGATAACGGTTTTAACGAGGTACTAAGCTACTCTCTTGTTCCTGAAGATAATGAAAAACTTATAAAGATTTCAAATCCTTTGTTATTAGAAACTAGCTGTCTTAGAAATAATATCTGGAAAGAACATTTGGAGATAGTGAACCGTAATATAAAAGCTGGACAAGAAAGTTGTTATATATTTGAAATTGGAAATGTTTTTCATAAAAAAACTGATTTCATTCAAGAAGAAGTTCTGAATGGTGCGATTTATGGAAATAAAAAATTTGGAAAATGGTTAAATTCGGGTAAGGATAATCATCTTAATTATTACCAGGCCAGAGGAAAATTAAAGGAGGCTTTATCATCTTTGAACATAAAAATTGATGATAAACCTACTGATTCAATTGATTTTCTTCATCCAGGAAGAACAGCGAAATTAATTATTGAAGGGAAAGATGCAGGTTATTTTGGTGAAATTCATCCCAAACTAATATTAGAAAAGAAGTCATTAAAAAAAGTTTATTTATTTAACATTAATGTTTCTAACCTCTTGGAAGCTAGTACAAGAAAAAATAAATGGATTCCAATATATAAGCAATACCCAATTGTTCCGAAAATGGAAAGAGATATAAATTTTGTTTTCAGTAAGAAATTTTTAATTAGCGATATAACATCACAGATAAGAAAAACTGGTAAAAATCTCTTAGAGGATGTAAATTTACTTGATGTTTTTGAAGATACTAAATTTGGAGAGGATCATATAAGTTATACATTTAGATTATCTTATAGAGATAAAGATAAAACATTATTGGACTCGGACATTACATCAATACATTCAAATATCATTTCTAATGTTGAAAAATGTTTCGACACGAAATTGCGGAATTAATTGTATTACTAATCTTATTTAAGACTATATTCTAGTCTAAATATAATTCTTATATAAGACAAATAATAATCGTATAAAACTAATTAATGTTGTATGATCATTTTCATGATCAATTTACTATCTCTACTTCTATCTTCAGTTTTGTGGGTGCAAGTCCCTCAGTGGTCAGATGATTGGTCAAAATGTGCTGTTGACATACCAGATGCTTCATGTCATTGGTACATAGCTGCACCAGATAATACTTTTGGCGAAGGATTTGATTGGGCTAGTGCTCCTTGGTTTGATGCTAACGGATTAAGTGACGTCCCTAGCATTGACAAACAAACAGCAATTGAAAAGCTTCAATCCAAGTAGTACTGTCTTTAAGGCAGTTCGGGAAATCATAAAAACCTTTGATATCAAGACTTTTTAAGAGTTATTATTTTCTTGGACATTGAAAGGACATAATTTGTTGATTTATTATTCAATTTTTAATTTTTCGCAGGTAATAAACAGTTTGGGTGCGAATCATCCAAATTGATAAATTAATTTATCTTACATATCTTTTTTGAGACTATATAATAGACTTATATTAAGTCTCACATAAGAAGTACTATACAGAGAATTTTATTCTTTAAAACTACATTCTATTTTTATTTATACGTAATTATTGTTTCTATATATTTGAATAATAATAATTGACAAAAATTAAAAAATTTCAAATTAGCGGCTATCTTATATAAGACTATTGAATAGACTTATAATTAGTCTTATTTGAGAATTAGTATACTATTTTCTATATAGATTTTTTAGCAATTGATAGGCTTCATTTAATTTTCTCATTTGATCTGTTGATCCTCCAGCATCTGGATGAGTCTCTAAGGCTATTGATTTATAGGCCTCCCTAATTTTACGGAACGTATGAGCAGATCCTGCGGATGTTGATAAATTCAATAATTTAAGTGCTCCATGTACTGACATTGTTGAGTCCAAAGTTTCAAATGAATTTGATCTATTATTTCGCTTAAATCTACTTATAAACCTTCTCATAAGTGTTGGTATTCTATTTATCAGGTCTGATGTAGCAAAAGGGTCTTCTAAAACGCCAATCATTAATAAAACAATTTCAAGGGATGGATTTTTCTTTATCCAAAATGGGCATAATTCTGACATTAATTTATTGGCTGCACACCACGTAAAGGTCAGATTTTCAGTTCCATCAAGATTTGGCCATATATCCCTTTCAAACCAATCCATCGAAGCTTCTACTACATGATCATTAGGAACTGATCCATATAAGGTTTTCCAATGACTAATTAACTCAATTCGACATTTTATTAATTCAGTTTCTTTAATTGTATTAATTTGAATATCATTAATATTATCCTTTAATTTTTCACTATTAATACTTCTTCTTAGATTCCTTACTTTTTTTTCAACAAAATTGGGAAGGCTTATGTTTGAGTTGGTTTTTTCCTTAGATTGATTGTTATTTTTAAATCTTTTATTCAAAGATATCTCATTAACTTCTTTTTTTACGTCTGATTTAATTAATACCAATGCAGTATCTTCATCAATATTTAAATTTTCTTTATTATTATTCTCGTTAAAGTCTATTTCTTGCTGTTGGTTCTTAGGTAGTAAATCATCTTCTTGAAGAAGTTCTTTCAGTATCTTTTCTATTACAGGCCCTCTTGCTCTAAATCCCCACTCTTTTCGTAATTGATCAAACCTGGAAATTAGTTCCTCAGGTAAATCAATTGAAATTCTTTTTGTATTTGAATTTTCAGGAATATTCAATAATATTTTCTTGAATAGTATGGAATTTATTTAATTTTATTCAAAAAAAATTGAAAGTCTATACGAAATATTGTTTTTAAATTAAAAACAATTTATTTTTATGTCACAAGTCAATTAATTGTCTTTTTATAATAAAAATAAAAAATGTTTAATTGTTATTTCAAGTCATCTAAAGAAAAAAAGAGTTTTTATCAACATAAGAAATTAGAAATGCTCAATTATATTAAGGATTCACTTGAACGTAAAATTGCCTCGGTAACAGCATCTATAGAAGTTTTAGAAAGCCAAATAAGCAGGGATAAGGAAGTTGAAGTAACTAACTAGTATTTAAACAAAATTTTCTAAAAGTTTTTCAGGGCCTAATTTCTTTAAATAATTAATATTTGAATTTTCAGTTACTAATAAGTATCCTGCAAATCCTAAACCGTTAATACTGAAACCATGGATATGATCTTTTTTTCTTTTTATAATAGCTATCCATTTATTAGTTATTAAAATATTGTAAGGATATATCGGTTTCTTATCACTAATAGGGTTCCCAAGTCCTAATTTCTTGCATAATGCCAAGTAAAATTCAAAAAGACATGATGGATTTTCTAAAAAATTAAATTTGGATACAACAATATTTTTTTTAAGCTTACTATCTATATCTTGATATGAGTTCATCTCTAAAAACCACTTTTCTCTTGGGCATGATATCTCACCTTTAGATCTACGCAGAAGTTGAAAATGCCTGTGAGGTTGACTTGCTCCCGCAATTGGAGAACTATTGAAAAACCATAATCCACTAGTATCTTTATTAACTTGTTGGATCGCTCTCCAATCTTTAATATCTAACCATCCATTTTGAGGTTTCCATTCATTTGTAATAAGTAAAATATGACCTTTTTGTACAGGGTATTTATTTAATATTAGTTGATGATTATCACCAATTTTATCAATTTCTAGTATCTTTTCCCAAGGACAAAATGGATTTTGTTTAGGACCATAAATTTTTTTTTTATTAAATTTTGACGTATCGAGTTTCCTAATTATGAAGTCGTCTTTTTCATATAAATCTCTTGTAATAATATCAGTTTTGAGAGGATATAATGATTCATCATCAATTGATAATTGAGTTTGTTCTAGTGCTTTTTCCCAATATATTTCTAAACTCATTTAAAAAAATTTATCATTATCATTTTAAAAAAAAAAATAAACTTGTAATTAATTTTTATTAAATTGATATTCTTTCAATTTTTCCAGAGGTACTGATTCTAAGACGACAATATTAGTTGATTCTAATATGACTTTTGGTGCAAGACCGTCTAATAATGCTTGCTTCCACCTATCAAGACAAATACACCAATGATCACCATCCTTTAGTCCTGGGAAGGAATAAATAGGCATGGGAGTTATTAAATCATTACCTTGCGATTTACTATATTTCAGGAAATTATCATCCATTACACAACATATGGAATGATTCCCTCCATCATTTTTGTCATAGTTGCAAAATCCATCCCTGAACCACCCTGTCATAGGTGCGCAACTACAAATCTCAATTTCTTCTCCAAGGACATTTAACTGATTTTGATTATTTATGGTCATAGTTTTTTTAATAATAATAAAACACCAACATTTCTTTAAAAAAGGTTGACGAGTATGGGGGGTAAGGAGGTAATAATTCTAATAAGGTTTTTTTCATTATGGATTGGGACTTTACTGAAAACATTGCATTTAAAGCTCTTTATGAAGCTTTTAAAGATAGTGATGAAACTTCCGCATTAGAATTTTTATCTAGTGATGGTGCTTCATATTATCTTGAGTTAACACAGGATGCCGCAGGTGAGGGAATTGATCTGGGTGATAATGAAACGATGGAAGAACTACAGGCAGAAATTATTGAATATTTAGAAAATAACTAAAAATTTAGCTTAAGCGCTGAAATATTTAGCTTTTGAGTGTAGTGAAATGATAGCTGTAGTACTTTGTTCTGGATGAAGTTGTTCAGATTCATCCATGGTCAAGTTTATTCTTTTGGCATCCAACAATGATAATTGTATGTTTGAATCAGATACTTTTGGACATGCAGGATAACCAAAAGAATATCTAGCTCCTCTATATTTTTGAGCTAGTATTTCTCTATTTTTATATGGTTCTTCAGACCTAAATCCACATTCAATACGAATTAATGCATGGACATACTCAGCTAGAGCTTCTGCTAATTGCACTGTAAGTCCATGGAACAACAAATAATCACTATATTTATCTTCTTTAAATAGTTTTTGAGAATATTCGCTAGCAATATCACCCATGGTTACTGCCTGCATAGGAAATATATCTATCGGTTTATCATTTTTCAAATCACAATAAAAATCAGCTATGCATAAATTATTCCCAGATTTTTGTCGTGGAAAATTAAATTGGGAAATTTTATTTAATGATTTCTCATCAAATAAGAAAATACTATTATCTTTTCTCCCGCATCTGAAATATCCATAAACTGCTTTGGGTGATATAAGTTTTTTCTCTATAATTATCTCTAACCATTTATCTAACAATGGTTTAGCATATGAATTTAAATAATTATTGTATTCATCTACGCTTTGGTTTTTTCCTTTTTTTATTTGCCATTGCCCGCTAAATAAAGCTTTTGTATCTAAATAAAATATTAACTTATTTAAATCTATATCAACATCGTTCAAGACTTTCGTTCCCAAGAAAGGGGCTTGAATTGGATCTTCTTCATTTATAAATTTAGATCTTATAAAATTTTCTTTTAAATTAAATTTGGAAGTATCGGTATTTATGGATATTGATTTTTTAACAGCTTGAGAGTTTGATTTTGATGAAGCTAAATTAATATTTATACCCTCATTGTTAATGAACCCCTCTGTATTTGACCAATTACCCTTTTTCTTATTATCCATATATTCATTCATGAATTTAAGATCAGTGAACGCATCTTTTCCGTACAATATTTTCCCTTTATATATTTTGCTGCAGTCCTCATTTACAAATTTTGGGGTTAAGGCTGCGCCTCCTAATATTACTGGTACACTAATATTTTCATTGTTAAAGGCCTCTAAATTATCTTTCATAAATGCAGTTGATTTAACAAGTAATCCGCTCATAGCTATGCAATCTGCATTGTATTTTTTTTGTGCATCTATAATTGCTGAAACATCTTGCTTTATTCCTAGATTTATTACGTCATAACCATTATTTGTAAGTATTATATCTACCAAATTTTTTCCAATATCATGTACATCGCCTTTGACAGTTGCAATTAAGAGTTTTCCATTCGATATGTTTTCATCTACAGTTTCCATGTGTGGTTCTAAAATTGAAACAGCAAATTTCATTGTTTCGGCGGATTGGAGTACAAATGGCAATTGCATTTGACCTGAGCCAAATAAATCTCCTACAACTTTCATCCCATCTAGTAAAAAGGTATTAATTATTTCAAGAGGTTTATATTTTTTTAACGCTTTATTTAATTGATCCTCTAATCCTATTTTTTCTCCATCTATAATATGATTTTTCAGACTTTCCTCAAGAGTTTGGTTTTTATTTTCTGAAGATGCTTTTTTGAAATCTTGAATAGATAAATCTTGAAAAGCCTTTGTTAATTCTACTAATGGATCATAAATACAAATATCATCTTCAAATTTTCTTTTATCATAAATCAAATCTAAGCAAAGCTTTTTAGTTTCTTCAGAAATTTTTGATAATGGCAAAATTTTATTTGGTGCGATGATAGCAGAATCTAATCCTGCTTTAATGCATTCATCTAAAAATATTGAATTTAGATTAATTCTTGATAATGGTGAAAGACCAAAACTAATGTTTGATATCCCAAGTATGATATGAATATCTGGGAAATTTTCACGAATTTTTAAAATAGCACTAATAGTTTCTTTAGCGTTTAATCTATCTTCTTCTATCCCTGTAGATATTGGCAGAGCTAATGGATCAAAAAATAGCTCATAATCTGACAAACCACATTCTCTTGTTCTATTAATCGCTCGTTTGACAATCTTATATTTTTTTTCTGAATTCCTTGCCATTCCATCTTCATCAATTGTTCCGACAACAAGACCCGAACCATACCCTAAGGCTAAATTTAGAACTTGATCAAACCTTTCATTGCCATCTTCGTAATTGGTTGAATTTATAATACATTTACCACCAGCTGACTTTAATCCACTTTCCATTTTGTCAGCATCTGTAGAGTCAATCATTAATGGTAAATTTATATTGGTAACTAGTCTTGAAGTTATTTCTTTCATATCTTTCACTCCGTCTCTGCCTACATAATCAACATTTACATCAAGAACGTGAGCATTTTCTTTTTGTTGTTGTTTGGCAATTGCAACTAAGCCATCCCAATCGTCGTTATTTAATAACTCCCTTACCTTTTTCGATCCACTTGCATTTAATCTTTCTCCTACTATTAAGATTGAATTGTCTTGTTTATATGGCACAGAGTTATATATTGATGAGGCAGATGGAATAAAACCACTTGAATTTTTCTTACCATTGTTGTGTGTCCTTTCAATATCAATAATTTCATCGATTATTGAAGACAGGTATTTTATATGTTCAGGTGTTGTCCCACAACATCCACCTATTAATTGAACATTAAAGTCATATATAAAATTCATTAACTGCATCTTTAATTCTATTGGCTTTAATCTATAGTGAGCTACACCACCAATATTTTCAGGAAGACCTGCATTGGGAATACAGCTTATAGCGAAGGGAGAATTTTCAGACAAATATTTAATATGTTCCTTCATTTGCTCAGGACCAGTTGCACAATTAAGTCCAAGGATATCTATATTAAATGGCTCTAATATTGTTAATGCAGAAGCAATATCAGATCCAACAAGCATAGTACCTGTTGTTTCCATTGTTATAGATACCATTAACGGTATATCAATATTTTTACTTTCGAGAATTTCTTTTGATGCTAATAAGGCAGATTTAATTTGTAAAACATCCTGACAAGTTTCAATCAAAAGAATATCAACTCCTCCATCTATAAGACCATAAATTTGTTCTTTATATGATTGCTTTAATTCATCAAAATCTATATGTCCTAAGGTGGGTAATTTAGTTGTTGGCCCAATTGAACCTGCTACAAACCTTGGTTTATCAACTGATGAGTATTTGTGAGCAGCTTTTTTTGCTATAAATGCTGCATTTTTATTTATCTCATAAGCCTTATCTGCAATATCATATTCATCAAGAACTATTGATGAGGCACCAAATGTATTAGTTTCTATAACATGACAACCTGCTTCTAAAAATGAATTATGAACCTTCTCAACTACCTCTGGCGATGATAAAACAAGGTTTTCATTACATCCCTCTAATTCTTTTCCTCCAAAGTCATCTGGAGTAAGATTTAAGTTCTGAAAAGATGTTCCAGTACCTCCGTCAAAAATAATTAATGGTTTTTCATCTCTATTTAAATAGGTTCTGAAAGATTCCATTTTTAGTTAAAAAATAATTTATTTTAGTGAAATTCTTGTTACCCAATTATCATAGTCTTGAGAACGACCTTCTGTTATTTCTATAAGCTTACTTTTTAATTTATTCATTATTGGTCTTTCAACATTTAATTCAGTTGATTCAATTTTTTTAACTGGTGTAATTTTTGCTGCTGTACCAGTTAGAAAAACTTCATCTGCTATTAATAATTCTGTTTTATCAACAGGCCTTTCAATTACATTTATTCCAAATGATTTTGCTAATTCAATTACACTAGCTCTAGTAATACCCTCAAGGATATCTTGATCAACACCAGGAGTGATTAAGTCTCCATTCCTTACAATAAATAAATTCATACCACTAGCTTCGCTTACCTTACCACTTGAATTTAATAGCAGGGCTTCATCAAAACCCGATAAACTAGCTTCTGTTTTGGCTAATGAGCTAGTAATATATGCTCCACTTATTTTTCCTCTTAAGGGGAGAGATCTATCTTCTTGTCTTGACCAACTACTCATCCTACAAGAAACACCATCTGGGGATAGATAATCTCCTAGTTCAATACAATAAATAAAGAAATTTGTTTCAATATTGTGTAACCTTGGCGCTATACCTAAATCGCTTGTATATACAAATGGTCTTATATAAATAGGTTTTTCTGGCTTATTTCTTTTTATAACTTCTTCTAAGGCTTTATAAATATATTCTTCAGAAATTTCAGTTAAGAGTAATTTTGCACTTTGAGATAATCTTTTTATATGTTTATCAGTTCTAAACAAAAGGAATTCTTCTTTGTTTTTTGGGTTAGGTATCGCTCGCATTCCTCCAAATGCAGCAGTACCGTAATGTAGTGCATGAGTAGCTATTGATATTTTTGCTTCTTTAAATGGAATACATTTACCTTCGAACCAGGCGTATGGAAGAAATTCATGCATATTTAATTTATTTAATTAAGGTAAACTTGTTTTATCCTACTTACGTATTCTAAACCTTATTTATATATAAAAATGCACAGGATATTAAATATAGCAGGAAATGAAAAGAATAAGGATGATTTAATTGAGCAACCAGCTGCAGATTTTATTTTTATAACAAGTGTCAAGGCTGATTTAAATCTTATATCAAACTTATTGTTAGAAAAAGAATTTGCTTCATTAAAAAATAATATAAGAGCTTTAGAAATTTCTAATTTAAATTCCTCTGCTCAAATAGATAACTATATATTAAAAACAATAAATTATGCAAAAGTAGTCGTACTTAGAATATTTGGAGATAAAGGTACATGGAACTATGGAATTGAACAACTTTTAAATTGGCAAGCAGTTAATAAAAAAAGGAAGTTAGTAATACTATCTGGTACGATTGACCAGGAAATTTGCTTATGTGAAATAAGTAGTATAGATAAAAATATTGCATTAAATATTTCCAGATTACTAAGATCTGGAGGACTAGATAATTATAGAAAGTTTCTTAATTGTTTAAATTATTTAGTTGTAGATGAAAAATTAATTCCTGATGATTTTTTGAATATTACTTTTTATGCAGATCCCTATTTACATGATTGGAAAAATGAAAGTGGCGAAAAGATAGGAATAATATCCTATAAATCACTTTTTTTGGCTAATGAAATTGAAGTAAACGAAAAACTTAACTTGCAACTAAGAAAATGCGGATTATCTCCTAAAACATTTTTTATTTCAACACTAAAAGATCATATTATTCAGAAGAAGTTAATAGAAATTTTTAAAAAGGAAAATATTAAACTAATAATTACCACAACTTCATTTTCTTCATCTCAAATCAAAAATAATGAATTAATTGAAAATTCAACAAATATTTTTACTTCTCTTAAAATTCCAATTTTACAGCTTCTTTCTTCTAATAGATCAAGAAAAAAGTGGTTAAATTCATCTATTGGAATGAATTCATCTGATTTATTAATGCAAATAATTATTCCTGAATTTGATGGAAGAATTACTACCTGTCCTTCAGCATTTAAAGAAATAATATCTAAGAAAAATACACTATATAGTGAAATAACTAGTTACAAAGCTGATCAAGTAGGTATTCAATGGATTTCAAAATTTGCAACAAATTATGTGAAACTTCAGAAACTTAATAATTTTGATAAAAGAATTTGTTTAATAATAAGTAATTATCCAGTAAAGAACGGAAGAATCGGTAATGGCGTTGGTCTAAATACACCATCTTCAATAATAAATATTCTTAATTGGTTAAAAGATGAAGGTTATGACCTTGGATCATGTAATTATCCTCAAGATTCTTCGGAATTAATGTCAATGCTTATAAAAACTAGAACTAATGATATTGAATCTCAAAATAATAAACCATTAGATTACTTACCACTTAGTGAATATTTAAAATACTGGAATTATTTAGAAATTGATCCCAAAAATATTATTGTTAGTCGTTGGGGTAAACCATCTGATGCTATCGATCTAGATAATAAAGGTTTCTCAATAAATGGTGTTAGATTTGGAAAAATAACATTATTGATTCAACCTCAACGAGGTTATGACGCTTTCACTGATAGAGATATTCATTCTCCCGATCTTCCACCTCCCCATAGATATTTAGCACAATATTTTTGGATTGAAAATGTTTTTAATGCAAATGCTATGTGCCATATTGGTAAACATGGGACTGTTGAATGGTTACCTGGTAAATCTATAGGTCTCAGCAATAAATGTTTTCCAAATATTATTTGTCCAGCAATACCAAACATATATCCCTTTATCGTAAATGATCCTGGAGAAGGATCCCAAGCTAAAAGAAGAACTGCTGCAACAATTATTGATCATTTAACCCCTCCTTTGGATAGGTCAGAATTATATGGAAAATATTCAATATTAGAAAATTATTTAGACGAATATTTTGAAGCAAAATTATTAAATTCTAATCGGATTGAAATAATAGAAAATTCCATTTTTGAATTAATAAAAAAAGATTTTAGCGAAATTACTTTAAAGAATAAAAATAATCAAATAGAAGAAATTGATTCCTTTCTTTGCAATATTAAAGAATCTCAAATTAGGACAGGTTTGCATATTTTTGGCAATAGGCAGAATGATATTAATGAAATAAATTTATTCTTGTGTATAGCAAGAGTACCAAATACGAACCGAATTGGTGTTATTCAATATATAGCAAAACATTTAAAACTAGATTTGAATCCTTGGACAAATCAATATGATCAAATGTTATGTGAAAAGGATAAAAAAATATTATTGACTTTTTCCAACAAAAACATTTTAAACTTTAGAATGGCTATTGATTTTTTGGAACAACAAGCAAAGTATTTAATATATTGGTTTTTTTACAAAAAGAATACCAATATAAAAAATCTAGAAAAATATAAAAATCAGAAAATAATAGACTATTTCTTTAATGAAAAAAAACATAATAAGTATTTTTTATTATTAAAAAAAGAGATTCTAATTCCAATCATTAATTCTTCATATAATGAGAAATTATCATTTATTAATTCATTAAAGGGACAATATGTAAAAAGTGGTCCCTCTGGAGCCCCTACGAGAGGTAAAACCGAAACTTTACCCACTGGTAAAAATTTCTTTTCAGTTGATTCGAGAGGACTGCCAACTGAATCAGCATGGAGTGTTGGTTGTCAGTCTGCTTCACAAATACTTGATTTATACAAACAAGATAATGGAGAAGATTTAAAAAATATAGCAATATCTGTATGGGCAACATCCACAATGAGAAATGGTGGTGAAGACATTTGTCAAATTCTATATTTATTAGGAGTACAGCCTATTTGGGATGGGCCTTCAAGAAGAGTAGTTGATCTAGAAATCATTCCTTTATCTGTTCTCGAAAGACCAAGGGTTGATGTTACTTTAAGGATTTCGGGAATGTTTAGAGATGCATTTCCACAGTTAGTTAAATTAACATCTAAAGCAATAAATCTTGTTTCAAATCTTAATGAAGATGATAAATTTAACCCTCTCGCTGGGGCATCAAGGGATGGTGATTCAATTAATCGTATATTTGGGTCGGCGCCAGGTTCATATGGAGCTGGTCTGCAAGAACTAATTTCAAATTCTAATTGGGAAAATATTGATGATTTTGGAGAATCTTTTCTTAATTGGAGTAAGTGGATTTACAGTGATAATCTTGAACCTATAGAGGATAAAAAATCATTAGAAAATGCACTTAAAAATGTGCAGTTAGTTGTTCATAACCAAGATAATAAGGAACATGATATTTTAGATTCTGATGATTATTATCAGTTTCATGGTGGATTATCTTCAGCAGTTAAAAAATTGAGCGGTAAATTTCCTGAAATGTATCATGGTGATTTATCAAAATTTGGATTATCCAAAATTTCAAAATTACAAGATGAAATTAATAAAGTTGTTATTTCAAGAGTACTTAACCCTAAATGGATAAATGGAATGAAAGATAATGGTTATAAAGGAGCGTTTGAATTTTCAGCTACACTAGATTACTTATATGCTTTTGATGCTTCTACTGAAGTAGTCTCAGATTGGTGTTATGAGGAAGTTTATAAATCATGGTTATGTGATCTGGATCTTAGGAATTTCTTTATAGAGAATAATCCATGGGCTTTAAGAGATATTGCCCAAAGATTTCTTGAAATTATCAATAGAAAAATGTGGAATAATTGTTCATCAGATGTCATTGAAAATTTAAAGAACATAATTATTAATACTGATTCAATAATTGAAAAAAACGAATTCTGAATTATCTACCTAATAGCGAAAGTCCATGACTATCTGTTCCGCATGTTTTTAGCATTGAATATTTATCTGCTAATTTATCTATTTCTGAACATACAAATAAACTAGGATTCCATACTTCATTAAGTTCATAATCGTACCAAACCTCTATTCCATCAATACCTTGTATTTTGGCCTCTGGAATTAATTTATAAAAGGGAATCCTGTATCTCGCTGGATGTGCAAGAAATGATAAGCCACCAGCTAAATTTATTGCTTTTATAACTGATTTAATATTTAAATCATTACCTATTGGAGACTCTCCAAGGATGTAGGGATTTAGGTATTTACTTTTTATATCTATTCCCAATCCAATTACATGTACTAAACATCCTAAAATCAAACAATTAATTTCTATTCCCGAAATTAATGTAAAAGAATCTTTAGGATAATTTTTGAGTATATTATTTTTATTTATATATTCATGAGCTTTAATTGTATGATGATCGGTTATTGATAAAAATTTCAAGTTATTTTTATAAGCTTGTTCTAAAAGTTCATATGGTTCTAAACTTCCATCACTAAATTTTGTATGACAGTGAAAATTAATATTTTTAGGACAACTATTTTTATTAATATTGGAAGTTAATTTAACTAAGTCTTCCCTATTCATTACTTAATGAATTCTCATTTTTCTTTCTAATCTTTGCATATAATTGTATTGAAGCCAACATGAAAATAATAAGTCCAACTACGCTCCATGTAGCAACACTAGTTGGAAAATTATTTTTAAAAATAACTAAAAGTACAATTATAAACAATAATAAAGTAGGCAATTCATTTAATAATCTAAGGTTCTTTGCTGAAATGCTTGAAGTACCATTATGTAATGAATACATTATTTTATAACAATAAGAATGATAAATTACTAATCCCAAAACAAAAGAAATTTTAATTTGCAACCACTTCTCACTTAGCCAACTTGGTTGCATAATAACCATGCAAATAGCCATACTTAAAGCTAATATCATCCCAGGTGTTGTGATTATATTCGCCAGCCTTTTTTCCATCAAAGTGTATTGCTTATTAAAGGCAATTTTTAATTCATTATCCATATTTTTAGATTCTTCATGATATATAAAAAGTCTTACTAAATAAAAAAGTCCCGCAAACCAAACGATTACACCAATAATGTGAAGTGATTTAAACCAGAGATATGCTTCAGCTGCCAAATTACTAGATTAATATAAAAATATATATTTTTAATATAGTTATATTTAACAATATCAAGAAATCTATTTTTCAAAAATTAATTAATATTTATAACTCGTTAAAATATTCATATATATCATTTACTGAATTTTTTCCAAGTCCTTTAACTTTTGATAATTCCTCTTTACTAGCTATTCTTATCGCGTCTATTGATTTAAAATGCTCAAGCAATTCTCTTATTCTTGATGGTCCTAATCCACTGATTTGGGACAATTGAGATCTATTCATTCTTTTAGATCTTTTGTCTCTATGAAAAGATAATGCAAATCTATGTGCTTCATCTCTTACCCTTCTTAATAGAAGAACTCCTTTTTGATTTTCATCAGTATCAAGAGACTTAGTAAATCCTGGAATAAATATTTCTTCATTTTTTTTTGCCAATGAACATATAGTTACTTCTTCCTCAAGACTTAATTCTTTTAATGCTTTAATAGCTGCATTTAACTGTCCTTTCCCTCCATCAATCATTATTAAATCAGGCCAATCTGATAGAAGTTCATTGTCTAATTTACTATTCGTTTTATCATTTAATATTGAAAAATCTCCTCCGTTTTTTTTAAATCTTGACCATTTCTTAAACCTTCTATGTATTACTTCATATATCGAAGCAAAATCATCACTATGTCCTACAAAAACGTTTGGATCTTTAATTTTATATTTCCTATAATCCTGTTTAGAAGGAATCCCATCAATAAAAACGACTTGTGATGCTACAGGGTCACTACCTTGAATATGGCTTATATCATAACCTTCAATTCTTTTAGGTTGTTCGCTTAATTCAAGTATTTGGGCAAGATCCTCAATTGATGATTCATTATCTTGTATCCCATTTAATATTCTATCTAATTCCAATTTCGCATTTTTTAAAACCATTTCTACAGTTTCATGTTTTTTATTTCTTTTTGGGATTAAGATTTTTACTTTATTTTTTCTTAGCTCCGTTAACCAATCCTCTATGGTTGCTTGTTTTGGAAGGTTATATTGAATAAGAATTTCTGATGGTATTTCTACAGGTTCAACATTCATATAATGCTCTTCTAATATCTTTTGTAAAATAAGATTTTCATCTTCATTATTTAATTTTTGACTATAGCCAATTCTCCCAATGAGCTTACCAGATCTCATTTGGAAAATTTGTATACTAGCTAAATTTTTTTCTGAAACTATTCCAAAGATATCTCTATTAATTGAAGAATCTGGTATTGATATTTTTTGTGATTCAGTTAATAATTTTAAACCTGAAATTTGGTCCCTTATTTTTGCTGCATTCTCATAATCTAAATCATTTGAAAATTGCAGCATTTTTTTTTGTAAAAATATTTCTAAGTCATCATTTCTTCCCTGAAATATCATAGATACTTGTTTCATTATTTTTTTATAATCGTCAGATGATATTACTTCTTGGCAAACACCTGGACATCTTCCTATTGAATAATTCAAACAAGTTCTATCCTTATAGACTGGCCTTGGTCTTTGTCTAAGTGGAAATATTTTTTTTATCGTAAATAATGTTCTCCTTAATAGTCCGACATCAACATAAGGTCCATAATATCTATCTAAATTATTTCTATTTCTTCTTCTTCTTGTAATAAATATTCGAGGATATTTTTCACTCCAAGTTATACAAAGATATGGATATTTCTTATCATCCTTTAAAAGAATATTAAAATATGGTTTGTTTGTTTTAATTAAATTTGACTCTAAATTTAATGCTTCATATTCGCTATCTGTGACTATTATTTCTATTTCAGTTATTTGACGAACCATCAAACTTAATCGGGGAGTTAAATCTGAATAATTATTGAAATAACTACTTACTCTACTACGTAGTTTTTTAGATTTACCGATATAAAGTAAGTTATTATCAATATCTTTAAAAAGATAACAACCAGATGACTTTGGAATTTCGGATAATCTTGATTTTAATAACTCCTTATTATTAATTAATTTATATTCAATTTTAAAATTATATTTGTTATTTATTTTTTCGATAGAGGAATTACTCATTTATAATGACTAACCTCCATAATTCCAGCCAGTTGAAGATAAATTTAGTGAGTCAACATCATTATTCAGATAAGCAGATTGAACCTCTCCTACAAAAACGGTATGGTCTCCATGCATAACACTTCCAACAACATTACATTCAACACCACCAACACTATCAACTAAAATAGGCAATCCAAGCTCACCTAAATTAAATTCAACAGATTCAAATCTACCTCCTAATGCTTTTTGAGGTTTAAAGAAAACAGCTGCTAGATCCTTTTGATCACTTTTGAGCACATTTAATGAGAACTTATTGGTTGACTTTATTATTTCATGACTAGAACCCTCTGCTCTAACAGCCATTACAACTAATGGTGGGGTGAAAGAACCTTGAGTCACCCAACTTGCAGTAAATCCATTCACTTCATTTTTATCCTCATCTCTAACGCCACAAATAAATAATCCGTGAGGTATTTTTCTTAATAAGATTTTTTTTGCTTCTAGATTTAATGTCATAATTGATTTAACTAATAATCTTATTTTAACTAAATTTTCTTATTCGTTCATAATAAATTCATGAAAATTCTTTATCCAGGTACATTTGATCCTTTAACAAATGGGCATCTTGATTTAATAGAAAGGGCTGAAAAAATATTTGGCAATCTAGTAGTTGCTGTTTTAGAAAACACCTCTAAAACACCAACATTTAATCTTGAAAGAAGAATAATACAAATAAAAAATTCTCTTTCTCATTTACCTAATATTGAAGTTATTTCTTATTCTGGTCTAACTGTTGATTGTGCAAATGATCTAAAAGCAAATCTTATTCTTAGAGGCTTAAGAGCAATGAGTGATTTTGAGTATGAACTTCAGATTGCTCATACAAATAAATCTCTTAATAATGATATTGAAACTATATTTTTATCTACAAATACAAATTATAGTTTTCTTAGTAGTTCTTTAGTAAAAGAAGTTGCAAAATTTGGTGGTGAAATTAATCACATGGTACCCCCCCCTGTTGAGAAGGATTTAAAAGAATATTTTAAATAATATTTTTGTTAACAAGATTTCAAGTAATAAAGATCACGTAATAATTTAAAAGCTTTTTCTTTATCAATTTTATTAGAATTTTGGATAATGCTTATAATTATTGGCTTTTCATTTTTATATAAAAAGCCAGATAATGCGAAGACATTTGAAAGAGTCCCAGTTTTACCAAAAAACTTTCCAGACAATTCACTATTTACAAATCTTTTAGCTAAAGTTCCTCTCACTCCTGTAATTGAAAGTGTAGATTGATAAGCTTTAAAATCATTAAAATATCTCATTTTATCTAAAAACAATACAACTAACTTTGTTGTAATTTTATTTTTTCGAGACAAACCACTAGCATCAGCAAAGTATGCATTAGTTGCTGGGAGGCCTTTATTTTCAAGCCATCTTTTCAATTTTATATAGTTATTATCGTTCCATGTATTTGAGGCATTTTTAAAAAGAGATTCAGCCGTAAAATTATGGCTTTCAGAATTTGTTAGAGTTAATAATGAAAGAATTGGAGTTGAATATACTTTATTTATCTCTTTAAAATTATTTAAATAAAAAGTTTTTTCTGAATCAAAAATATTTATATATATTTTTGAATTTGGAAATTTATTTTTTAAATAATTTTTAATAAAATTTTTTAATGCATAAATATCATCATATTTATTGTGATTACTTTCTATTGCAAGAGATGTAATTGGAGATCCATATTCGTAATTTTTATCAATATTTGTCCAACCATTAGGCCAATATAATTTTGAATCAATTTCTACAATATTGAAGTTAATAATTTTATTTTCTTTAACATTTGAAATTAGTTCGATTATATTTTCATAATTAAGATCTGGATCACCTTGACCGTGCAAATAATAATCGTTTTTATTTTTAAATAAGGAAGTTTTTAAATTATTATTTAGTTTATATTTACTTAAAACATAAGCTGATGAGAATAATTTTTGGTTAGATGCTGGCAACCTTGGAACATCCTCATTGTAAGAACTTATTATTTCCCCTTTATTATTAATAATTGATACACTAAAGGAATCATCAAGCGTTTGATTCAATAAAGCATCATAAGTAGGACATATTTTGTTTTTAGTAATTATTCCCGGAAAATTAAAATAAATACTATTTAAAACAGTTATTTTCTGATTTGCTAGTAAATATCTTATTAAGAAAGGAAATGTTACTAATACAAGAACAATAAATAAAAATGAAAATATTTTTTTTATCACATTCAATCTATAAATTTACAAAAATAGATTCATTGTCGGGTTTAATTTCAAATTCTTTTTTAAAAAAATATCTTTTATTTTCTTCTTTGAAAAGCAACCAGTTATTTGGATATATATGCATAAGAGCAGCTTTATTTAAAGGCTGCAGAAAATAAATATTTTTCCATGTTTTGACAAAGTTTTTACGTCGCTCTCTTATAACACTTCCTATACCAATATTGGCATCTTCAAATTTTGGATTTAATGAATAATGCGTACCTTGATAATTATCAGACATTGGTTCAAATGAATCGAAATCATATGGCTGAGGTAGTATCGATATCATTGCACTATCAATATTATTTATATTATTTGATTCATTAAATGATTTAAAAGTAAAGATTTTATCTTTGATATCTGGATAGTCTCTTTGAGCCAAAGCCACAGCACCTTGATCAGCAAATGTTATGAATACATTATTATTTTTAGACAATATCTTGTAGATAGTTATTCCAATTCTGTTAAATTTCAATCCTTCAAAATTAAATTCTATAGTAAATCTTTTATTTGAATCTAATAAACTTGGAATAATTGCATCCTCCATATTCTTAAGAGATTCATTTAAATCTTTAGGTAGTCTGTAATTAGTTTCCATTAAAATTTGTCAATACATATTTGAATAAGTTCTAAAAATTTATCTATTTCTGACTTATTGTTTATTGAACCTAAAGTAACACGAATATTTGAATATAGTTCATCATCTTTTAAACCAATATTTTTAAGTGTTGAGCTAGGTTTCCCAGATGAGCTTGAACAAGCACTTCCACTGCTTATGGCTATTTTATTTTCTGACATGAAATTAACAATCTTATAGGCCCGTATAGGCTCAAATAGTTTATTTAACAGTAGAAAAGAAATATGACTGGGAAGTCTATGGTTAATACTACCCGTAATCTTTATATGATTATTATCTTTAATTTTTTGAAAAAAATAATTTTTAAGTTTATTAATATTATTAGAAGGAAATTCAGTTATGTAATCATATAATTTAATTTTTCCTTCAATATTCTTTAGTGATTCATACATTCCAGCGATTAATGGCAAAGCTTGTGTACCTTGTCTAATTGAAAATTCCTGAGTAAGTGATATGTCATTATTTTTTAAAATTTGTCTAGACTTTTCTTTTGTTAAAAGAATACCGATCCCTTTTGGACCTCCAAATTTATGAGCGGATAAACTTAAAAAATCACATTTAAGATCTTTCCAACTGAATATTCCATTACTTAATATTTGAGTTCCATCTAAATGAAACATTATATTTAATTCTTCACATTTGGAACCAATAAATTGGACAGGTTGTATTGTCCCAATTTCACTTTGTCCCCAAATAATTGATACAAGCTTAGTATCATTGTTTAAAAATTTTTCGATATTGGAAATATTTAAAATTCCATCATTTTTTACCGTCCATTCGAAAATATCCCAATTTTGTTTTCTTAGTTTATTAGCACAAATAATTGTTGCTTGATGTTCGACATTTGAAATAACAACCCTACCATTTTTAAATTTCTCATAAATATTATTAAATACAATATTTGTCGATTCCGAAGAACCAGATGTAAAAATTATATCCTCTGGATCTGCTTCAAATATATAAGCTATTTTGGATCTAATTTTTTCAAGATAAGTAGAGCATTTTATACCTAGCTCATATGTAGATGAAGGGTTATGCCAATAATTCCTATAAGTTGAATTAATTATCTTTAAAACATTCTCAGATAATGGAGTTGTGGATGCATTATCTAAATAGATAAAATTATTTTCCATTAATTTACTAAAATTGATCCTGAGAAAACCTTTTTAGCATTACCGGTCATCATTACTTCACAATCGTCTTCTGACCAATCAATTTTAAGATTACCTCCTGGTAAGGTTACTATGGTTTGTGAATTACAAAGGCCTAATTTATAAGCTGCCACATGGATAGCACAGGCACCTGTTCCACAAGCTAAGGTTGGTCCTGCACCTCTTTCCCATACTTTTACTTTTATATTATCTCTATTTAAAATTTGACAAAAATGTACATTAGTTTTTTCAGGAAATAATTCATTTTTTTCAAATATAGGACCAAGTCTGGAAAGAACAATTGACTCTATGTCTTTTACAAAGAATATTAAATGAGGATTTCCCATTCCTACGGCATAACCCATATTACTAAAATCTTTCTCAATAAATTCGTGTGAAGGAATTGAATTTATTTTTTTTTCAATTGTTGTTGGAATATTTTGACCTTCTAAAATAGGGACTCCCATTTTAACTGTAATTTCATCATTTATATATTTTGCAATTTTTAAACCTGCTTTAGTCTCAATTTTATATTCTATATTTTCATTATTCATTGAATCATTTACGTGGAGATACTCAACTAAACACCTAATTCCGTTTCCACACATTTGTGCTTCAGAACCATCAGAATTAAAAATTATCATTTTTGCATAATTATCTTCATTAGGTTCTTCTATAAAAATCACACCATCTGCTCCAACACCAAATTGCCTGTTGCAAATTTTTTTTATATCAAATATTTTATTTGTCTTGTAATTTTTATATAATTCATTTCCTCTAGAATCTATTATTACGAAATCATTTCCGTTACCTTGATATTTTTCAAAACTTATATTTTTCATTTGTAATTCATATATCTTAAATTTTAATTATAAATTATTCCTTTTAACAATCTATTTATTTTATACAATGGATATTAAAATAATAATTTAACAAATAAAAATTAAGTGATTTCTCCCGATAAACGATATGAGGCTGATACCAATTTATATAATCCATCTGAAATAGAAAAAAAATGGCAGTCAATATGGACAGAAAACAATTTATACAAAACCGATGAATTAACTGAGAATAGCGATAAGTTTTATGCCTTATCAATGTTTCCCTACCCTTCAGGCAATCTTCATATGGGACATGTTAGGAATTATGTTATTACAGACTTAATAGCTAGATTCCAAAGGTTTAAGGGTAAATCTGTCTTACATCCAATGGGTTGGGACGCTTTTGGTTTGCCTGCTGAAAATGCAGCTATTGAAAGAGGAATTAGTCCAAGTGTCTGGACTAAAAAAAATATTTCTCATATGAAGTCACAATTAAAGCTTTTGGGCCTATCAGTTGATTGGGATAGGGAATTTGCAACATGTGATGAAAATTATTATATTTGGACTCAATATCTATTTTTAGAGTTATACAAGTCAGGTCTTGTATATCAAAAGGAATCAGAAGTTAATTGGGATCCTATAGATAATACAGTCCTAGCGAATGAACAAGTTGACTCAGAGGGTAAATCTTGGAGATCTGGGGCAGTAGTTGAAAAAAAATTATTAAAGCAATGGTTTTTAAGAATTACTAATTATGCTGATGAGTTATTGAAGGATTTAGAAAAATTAGATAACTGGCCAGAAAGAGTAAAAATAATGCAAGATAATTGGATTGGAAAGTCAATTGGTGCAAATATTAATTTCAATATCAATACCAATCCAGAAAAGAATATAACTGTATTTACAACAAGGCCAGATACTTTATTTGGAGTTACTTATTTAGCAATTTCTGTAAATCATTCATTAATTAAAAAAATTACTGATCAAGAAACCATACAAGATATAGAAAATCTTAAACAATATTTGAAAGATAATAAAAATAATGAACTTGAAAAAATTGGAATAAAAACTAGCTTAATAGCAATAAATCCAGTTAATTCTGAACCTATACCTATTTGGGTGGCTAGTTATGTTCTTGATGAATACGGTACAGGCGCTGTTATGGGTGTACCTGCTCATGATTTAAGGGATTTTGAGTTTGCTAAGAAAAACAATATAGATATTAAACAGGTAATAGTAAAGGATAAAAGTGAACAAAGTAATGAGCTTGATAATGCTTATGTAGAAAATGGATATCTAATTAATTCAAATCATTACAATGGTTTAGCAAATACTATTGCTAAATTAAAAATTGCAGAGGAGGGAGTAAATAATGGATGGGCCGAAAATAAAATTCAATATCGTTTAAGAGATTGGTTAATATCTAGACAAAGATATTGGGGATGTCCGATACCCATCGTTAATTGCAAAAAATGTGGAGCTGTTCCTTTAAACCAATCTGATTTGCCTGTTTCATTACCAAAAGATATAGAAATCTCCGCTAACAAGATTAATGCTTTAGGTAATAATAATGATTGGATAAATACAACATGTCCAAAATGTGGAATAGGGGCAAGGAAAGAAACTGATACTATGGACACTTTCATGTGTTCATCTTGGTATTTTTTAAGATACCCATCTTCAAAATGTTCAACTAAGCCATTTGAAAAGAATGAAATTAATAAGTGGTTACCTGTAGATCAATATGTTGGAGGTGTAGAGCATGCAATTTTGCATTTATTATATGCAAGATTTTTCACTAAAGCTTTGCGAGATAATGAACTATTTGATATTGATGAACCTTTCAAAAAACTATTAACGCAAGGAATGGTTCAGTCCGCAGCCTATAAAAACAATAAAACTGGTAAATATGTTTCTCCTTCCGATATTACTGACTTATCAAATCCTACAGATCCAATTGACAATTCTAAACTCGAAGTTCTTTTCGAGAAGATGTCTAAGTCTAAATATAATGGAATAGACCCTGAATCAGTAATTAAAAAATATGGAGCAGATACAGCAAGAATGTTTATATTATTTAAAGCACCACCTGAAAAAGATTTGGAATGGGGAGATACAGATGTTGAAGGACAATTTAGATTTTTAAGTAGGATTTGGAAGCTTTATATAAATTGTGCAAAAAATATAAATAGTAAATCTAATTCCCATCCAGATAAAGAAAAAAGTTTAATAAAGTCAATGAATATTGCTATAAAAGAAATTTCAAATGATATATTAAATAACCAATTTAATACTGCGATTTCAGAACTAATGAAGTTTTATAATTCATTATCAAATTCCATTAATGATATAAACAATAATTTAAAAATTGATGCTTTAAAAACTTTTTGTATTTTGTTGGCTCCATTTGCACCTCATATTGCAGAAGAAATATGGCATCTTATAGGATTTAAAAAATCTGTACATTTAGAACACTGGCCTTCCTTTAATGCCGAGGCACTAAAGGAAGATTCATATGAACTAGTAATACAAGTGAATGGAAAAGTTCGAGACAAAGTAAATATTAATAATGATATGAGTGAAGATCAAATTAAAGAATTGACTCTTAAAAGACCTAACATATTAAAATGGACTCAAGATAAGGAAATAAGAAAAATAATTATTGTTAAAGGAAAAATAATGAATATTGTTGTTTAAGAATTTATTTTTTGAATAACTAATGAATTTGGATTTGACCAATCGCCCTTAACTAAATAATTATCATTACCGAAACACATTTCACGGAGTATAAAAAATATAGGTTCACTAACTGAATTATCAAATAATGATGTTATGTCATTTATAGAATATTCTCCACCTTCATCTAATAAATGACTTACTTTTTGTTGATACTCAATAATATTTGCAGCTGCTTTCTTTCCAGCTTCAACTCCAGGTTGATCATATGCATTTATATTTACCAATTCAGCGTAGAAGGATACAGCCCTTTCAAATAAAGCGATTAAGGCACCTAGTGAAAAACAATTTAACTTTTCTAACGTAATAGTGATACTTTGTCTGTTTTCACTAGAGAGTGCTGATCTGGTTCCTTGCAAAAAACCAGAAAGATATTCTTTAGGATTCTCTTTTTCATCAAATATATTAGTAGATGGAGAATCTAATAATTCAATAAAAATACAAAAGAAATTATCAATACCATCTCTCAGTTGCTGAACATAGGCATGCTGATCTGTAGATCCTTTATTACCAAAAACGGAAATACCTTGATTAACTACTTGACCATTCCTATTAAATTTCTTTCCTAATGATTCCATTACTAATTGCTGAAGATATTTACTAAAAACCTGTAACCTATCTCTATAAGGTAATACGACCATATCTCTCTTTCCAATACCATCCCCAGTTAAATACCATGCGGATGATAATAGTGCTGCTGGATTATTTTTAAAATCTCTTATACGTGTGGTTTCATCCATTAATGATGCACCTCTGATAAATTCAGATATATTTTCATTAATAAGAGCTAATGGAAGTAATCCCACAGAGCTTGTAATACTAGTTCTTCCACCAACCCAATCTTGCAAATTAAATATTTTTAACCAATTTTCAGAAGTAGCTTTTTTGAATAACTTACTACCTTTCATAGTTATAGCTATAGCATTAGAATTCCATTCAAGAGAATTGTTTTCGCAGTGACTTTTAATAATTTCCATAGCAATTCTAGGTTCAGGCGTACCACCTGATTTGCTTACTACTACAAATAATGTTGTTGATAATTTTTCAGATAACTCTTCTAACTTTTCGCTAATTAAAAAAGGATCAACATTATCGATATAAGAAAAATTTAAGCCTTTAGAACACTTCTGCAGTGACTCTGTAATAAGTAATGGTCCTAATCCACTTCCACCAATTCCTATCCATAGAACATCAGTATACTGCTGATTATTCTTATTCTTAATATCCCCATTTAAAATTTGTTTTCCAAATTCAGAGATTGAATTAATATCTGCTCTAATTTCTTCTCCTATTTTTGAAGAGGGTGAAATTGATGGATTTCTAAGCCAATAATGTCCAACTTGTCTATTTTCATCAATATTTGAGATTGCACCATTTTCTAATTCTTTTATTGATGAAAAAACATCTTTAAATTTATCTTCTAAATTTTTTATCTCTTTACTTGTGAAATTAATTTTGCTTATGTCTAACCAAATATTTAATTTTTTATCAAACCAAAGATAATTACAAAATTTATCCCAAGAGTTTAAATCTCCATTCATTTTATATATTTGTTTCTTTTATTTATTATTCAATTATATCTATACGAATAGTACATAGATTTGAATCATTTAAATTTGTTTAAATTATTATCTTCAAATAAATATGTTTTTGAATATAAACAATTAAAAATGAGGGTTTTTTTTATTTCATATGAATTTATCATTGGATAAAATAAAAAAATTTTGGATAGATCATTTAATTACATAATTTCGCCTGAGATATCTGAATTTAGAAGATTTTCCCCTAAATTAAAAATAGGTGTACTAGCTTCTGGGAAAGGAACAAACTTTCAGGAATTAATTGATCTCTCAGAAAAAGGAGAATTAGATATAGATATAAAAGTTCTAATAACTAACAAAGATGATGCAGGATGTATAAAGAGAGCTGAAAGTAATAAAATACCTCACAAAATTATAAGAGGCAAAGACTTTTCGCAAAAAGAACTATTTGAATTAGAAATTATAAATACTTTAATTCATTACGATGTTGAACTTGTAGTTATGGCTGGCTGGATGAAAATTGTTTCTCCTTTTTTTATTAATAAATTTAAGAATAAGATAATAAATATTCACCCTTCATTACTTCCCGCATATAAAGGTGGTTCTGCGATAAAGGACTCTGTATTAAATGGTTCAAAAATAACTGGTTGTTCAGTACATTTTGTAGAAGAGGAGGTAGATAGTGGATCATTGATAATGCAAGCTGCATTGTCAATTAGAGATGATGATGATATTGAATCACTTTCCAAAAGGATACAAATGCTTGAGCATAAAATTTTACCTCACTCAATCTCTCAAGCTGGGTTTTTGATAAGAAGTAATTTTATGGAAAATTATTAGTTAAATCAAGACCTTCATCCATTGAAAATCCACTCATAAGATTTAAATTTTGAATTGCTTGCCCAGTCTGACCTTTTAACAAATTATCAATTGCAGATAAAATAATAATCCTCCCATTTCGAATATCGACTTTAACAGAAAGGAAAATTTGGTTTGTATTTTTAACCCATTTTGTTGATGGGAATGTATCTACAGGTAAGACCTTAATATTTTTGAAATTTCTATAATAATTATCCAAAAGAATTCTGCAATCATCAGAAGTTAATCCTGGATCTCTTAATCTCCCATATATAGTCGAATGCATACCCCTTGATATCGGTACCAAATGTGGAGTAAAGAGCAGTTCAATTTTATTTCCAGATATTAAAGATGCTACCTGTTCGATCTCTGAGGTATGTCTATGGTTAATCAATCCATATGCTGATAGACCTTCTCCACATTCTGATAAAAGTAGCTTTTGGTTTGGTTCTCGACCACCACCAGAAGTTCCGCTTTTAGAATCAATTACTATACCTTCATTTTCAATAATTCCTTGAGAAAGATAAGGAACTAAAGGAATAAGAGCAGATGTTGGATAGCATCCTGGACAGGCAATTAATCTTCCTTTTGAAATGGCTTCTTTATTTATTTCGGGAAGACCGTAGACTGCCTCTTTACATAAATCGTCATCATTCCTTTTATAAATAGCAGCTTCTTTGGAATATACATTTTTCCATTCATCTAAAGACTTATATCTGTAATCAGCAGATAAATCAATAACTTTAAGTCCCCGATCTAATAATTTCCTTGTCAATGTTGAAGATAGTCCATTTGGTAAGCAAAGCAAAGCAACATCTGCATTTTTTGAAATATTATCTACAGAAATTTCTTCTATATAGGGATCATTATCTAGATAAATAAAAGGAAAATTTTCATTCCACTTTGATCCAGATGTTTTATTACCTCCTAAAAATGAAATTTTGTATTTTTTTATTTTCTTTAAAAGATTTACCGCTTGAATACCGCCGTAACCAGTAGCACCTACAATTGCAACATTCATTTCTTTGAATTGGCAGACTTTGAGATAGGATTATAAAGTGTTGAATTTAAGGTAACTAAAACACTATTTTTCTATATTGATAGGAATAATGAAAGAAACAAGTCCCAAATCAAATAATGGAACAATTTTGGATATAAATGAATCTTTTAAAATTGAATTTGATCCTATCAGCGATGCGTTGGCAGCCATAAGAAATGGTGAATGCATAATTGTTGTAGATGATGAAAGAAGAGAAAATGAAGGAGATCTAATATGTGCGGCTCAGTTTGCTACTCCACAGCAAATTAATTTTATGGCAACTGAGGGACGTGGACTTATATGCCTAGCAATGCAAGGCGAAAAACTTGATTCTTTAGATTTGCCATTAATGGTAGATAGAAATACAGATGAAAATCAAACCGCTTTTACGATATCAATTGATGCTGGACCTGAAAATAATGTTACTACTGGAATTTCTGCTGAAGACAGGGCAAAGACAATTCAAGTTGCTATAAACCCAAAGACAAAACCAGATGATTTGAGAAGGCCAGGACATATTTTTCCATTAAGAGCTAAGAAAGGTGGAGTATTAAAAAGAGCAGGTCATACTGAAGCGGCAGTAGATATTGCGGCGATGTCAGGTCTTTATCCCGCTGGAGTTATTTGCGAAATACAAAATCCTGATGGTTCCATGTCAAGACTTCCTCAACTTAAAGAGTATGCAAAACAGTGGGGAATGAAATTAATATCCATAGCTGATTTAATTAGTTATCGTTTCCAAACTGAGAGATTTGTATTTAGAAAATCCGATGCGGTACTTCCAAGTATTTTTGGTAATTTCAAAGCTTATGGATATGTTAATGAACTTGATGGTTCAGAGCACGTTGCATTAGTTAAACAAAAATCATTCAAATTAAGCGAACCTGTATTAGTAAGAATGCATTCAGAGTGCTTGACTGGCGATGCTTTTGGATCTTTACGTTGTGATTGTAGACCCCAATTAGAGGCTGCCTTATCAAGGATAGAAAAGGAGGAAGAGGGGGTTGTTGTTTACTTAAGGCAAGAAGGCAGAGGTATTGGTCTAATAAATAAATTAAAAGCTTATAGTTTGCAGGATGGTGGATTAGACACTGTAGAAGCTAATGAAAAATTAGGTTTTCCAGCTGATCTCAGAAATTACGGAGTTGGAGCACAGATATTAACCGATCTAGGTATAAAAAAACTAAAATTACTTACAAATAATCCCAGAAAGATTGCTGGATTAGGTGGTTATGGAATAGAAGTTATTGAGAGAGTTCCATTAGTAATTTGTCCAAACGATAATAATGCAGAATATTTGAGTGTAAAAAAAACGAAGCTAGGTCACATGATTGATGAAGATAATTCTAATTCAAGAAATATCGATCCATTTATATCAATATTTCTTGACGGAAAATATAAATCTATTGATCTAGTTCCAATAAAAAATAACGTTATTAAATTCTGTAGTGATAAGAAAATTAATATTAAACTTGAAAGTACTCCAAGATTATTGGCTTTTTGGAATCGACCAAAATTAGTTTGGCGAATTTTACATGATAAGAATAGAACCAATTCCAACATTACTAATGAAGAGATAAAGAATATAGAATTATTTATTCAATTTTTATCCAATTATGAAAATAGTACAAAGATTGGAATTATTGTTTCTAGAAACATTGAACAAGCATTACACCCAAAAAGTAGTATCAAATTAATCAATACTAAATTTTCAATAAATAATGAAATCTTGTATTCATCTACAAGAAAATTTAATCTAGATAAAGAGACATTTAGTATTGTTTTTGAGAGCTAAAAACTATTTTAAAGTTGCCTTTAAAATTTTTGACCCATTAGTAAGCTTTAGCACTACATCCATATCATCAGTCTTACCAAAAACTGTATGAACTCCATCGAGATGGGGTTGTGGTTCATAAACTATGAAAAACTGACTTCCACCTGTATCCTTTCCTGCATGAGCCATAGAAAGTGAGCCTTTTAGATGTTTATTGGAATTAATTTCACATTTTATATTATATCCAGGCCCACCAGTTCCAGGCATACCTGATGCTCCATTACGAGTATTTGGACATCCACCCTGAGCCATAAATCCAGGAATAACTCTGTGAAATGCTAGACCATCATAAAAACCATCACTAATTAGGCTCGTGAAGTTTTTAACTGTATTAGGTGCATCGTCAGAGAAAAATTCAATATTAATGTTCCCAACTTCTGTTTCAAATAATGCAGCTGTCATGTTTTATTTGTTTAGTAATTAATAAATATTTTAGTAGCTAAAGCAACTTTTCAAGGTTTTCCTTAATAGTGTTTATATCAATGCTATCTTTATTACTGTTTTTCTCTTCCTCCCAATTTTCAACTTCTAGGTTTTTATGGGGTGGTGAAATTAATAACCTATCTTCAGCGGTTTTAGGTACAAAATTTTTTTCTACTAGTTTGCATTCATAATCTAATTTAATACAGAAATCTTTTATTTCCTCTATATTAATCATCTCAACCGTTGGCAAAGGAAAATCTTGAGCTTCTAGAAGACCACAATATCTTGTTGCATCATCCTTATCTTCAAACATAAGAACGATGGTCCTTCCTTTAAGTTCGATTGAATGAATTCCTTCCTTATCTGTTCCTGAATTATATAAAAGAACAAATACGTTCATAAGTATCGATTTTACTATTTATATAATATTTGATTAAGAATCAGAAAGTGATAATTCTTGTAATCTTGTATATAAAGCAATTTCTTCATCATTAATATCAGCAGGTATCACTACCAGGATTTCAACATATTGATCACCTACATTATCTTCGAAAGCTAAGCCCCTCCCTTTCATACGTAACATTCTTCCCGTGGATGATTTGGGTGGTACTTGAAGTGTGACATTTCCATCAAGGGTAGGAACCTCTACTGCACAACCAAGAAGAGCATCATGAGGAAATAACTCTAATTTATACAGAACTCTTAAACCATCAATTCTTAGACCACTTTCCGTTTGAACTTTTAACTGTAGATAATGATCTTTACCTCCTCTTGCAATATTTTCAAGTCTTAATCGCCATCCATCTCCAGCGAATGGAGGTGTATCAACTTCTACTACAGTTTCATCTTCAAGCTCAATTAAAATTGAAGCTCCATTTAAGGCCTCATCAGGAGTTAATTCTATAACTGTTTCAATATCTTGGTGGAGTTTAACTGGTGGCGGCTCTTCTGGAGAGGTTGTAGGGTATTCATAATGATTAAATTCATCATTATTTGTATTTGTCGAATCATCCTCATATGTTTCGTTTTCATAATCATCGGAATTCTTTGGTGAATATTCATATCCAAATAATGAATCAAGATAATCATCAAAATCAGGAAACCCAGTCTTGAAATTATTATTTTCGTTATCACCATGGACATTTTCATCCCCATTATTTTTTTTTACATTAGGATCACGAAGATATTCGTATGCTTCGTTAATTAATTTAAATCTTTCTTCCGCATTAATATCATTTTTATTTAAATCTGGATGCCATTTTCTCGCTTCTCTTCGAAAGGCCTTTTTGAGTTCTTTATCATCGAAATCAGGGGGTAAACCCAAAATCGACAAATAGTCTTTTTTAGAGGAAGTAGTCATTGTCCCATGGATCATCGTCCCTAGAATTACCATACCTCGAATTTTTATAATTTCTATTCATTTGATTATCCCAAGGGTCATCATCCCAATAATCATCAGAAAAGAGTTCATCCTTTAATGATCCAAATGTATTTTTAATACCCTGTAAGGGATTATTATCAGTTTTCTTTTCAGCAGCAAATTTTCTATTTAATCCGAATAATGCTTCTTGTAGAGCACTTACTGATATTTCTAATTCTTGAGGATCATCGTAATCTATATACTCTTCAACATCTTGAATAGCCAATTCAACAGCTCGTTGTTGCCTTTCGGCCCCATAAGGGCCAAATTCTAATGAGGCATCTCTAAGTCTTCTCTCAGCTTGCGCAATCAGAGTTAAAGCACTATTTTTTCTATCAATAACAGCTCTTGTCTTTCTATCTTCATTTGCTTTTGCTTTAGCTTCTTCAATTATCGAATTTATTTCTTGTTCATTTAAATTAGAACCTCCAGAGATTGTAACTGTTTGCTTTCTTCCGGTTGTCCTATCAGTAGCACTTACTTCTAAAAGACCGTTAGCATCAATATCAAATGCCACCTGGACTTGAGGTATCCCTCTTGGAGCTGGAGGTATTCCTGATAGTCTAAATTTACCAAGGGATTTATTTTCAGAGGCTAAAGGCCTTTCTCCTTGCCGTACTTGAACAACGACTGATGATTGATTAGCTTCAGAAGTACTAAAAACATCAGATTGTCTTACTGGTATTGGCGTATTACGAGGGATGAGCACTTTCATAAGACCACCAATAGTTTCTAAGCCTAAAGATAAGGGAGTAACGTCATTTAGTAGTAAATCTTGTAAATCACCACTAATAATTCCAGATTGTATCGCAGCTCCAACTGCTACAACTTCGTCAGGATTAACTGATTGACAAGGATCATTTGGAACAAGGGTCTTCACCAATTGTTGAACCATTGGAATTCTTGTGCTGCCTCCCACAAGAACTACCTCATCAATATCTTCAGCGCTCCACCCAGAATCATCTAAGGCTATTTGCACAGGCTCTAATAATCTATCTAGTAAATCTTGTGATAATGATTCAAATATTTTTCTATCTAAGGTTTCTTCAATATGTAACGGCCCTTCTTTACTTGTTGTGATAAATGGTAAAGATATTTTTGTTTTTTGTAATCCTGACAATTCACATTTAGCTTTTTCAGCGGCCTCAGTTAATCTCTGTAAAGCTTGTCTATCCCTTCTTAGGTCAATATCATTTTTAGCAAGAAATTTTTCTGCTAGCCAATCAACTATTTTTGAATCAAAATTATTTCCACCTAGCTGTGTATCACCACAAGTTGCTTTCACATCAAATACACCATTAGAAATTTTTAATAATGAAACATCAAATGTTCCTCCTCCTAAATCAAAAACCAAAACATTATTAGAAGAACTTTTTTCAAAACCATAAGCTAGAGCAGCAGCAGTAGGTTCATTTAGAATTCTATCTACTTTAATACCAGCTAATATTGCAGAATCCTTTGTAGCTTGCCTTTGAGATTCATTAAAGTAAGCAGGGACAGTAATAACAGCAGAATCAACAGTATCTCCAAGATAAGTTTCAGCATCATTAATTAATTTTCTAATCAATGAGCTCACTAATTCTTCTGGTGCATACTCTCTTTCTGTATTTGGACTAAGAACCCTAACGCTTCCATTGTTATTAGCCTTTACGTTATAAGGAACAGAAATACTATTCTCATCTAATTCATCCCAGTCACTACCAATAAATCTTTTTAGGTTATAAAAGGTATTCTTGGGATTTAGAACAAGTTGTCTTCTCGCCTGGTCTCCTATTACTATTTCCTTTTCTTTTGTAAATCCAACAATTGAAGGTGTAGTTCTAGATCCCTCAGAATTTGCAATAACAATTGGACGACCAGCTTCTATAACTCCGACTACAGAGTTAGTAGTTCCTAAATCAATTCCAACTATTTGCCCCATGATTTTAGATTGCTAAATTAAAGCAAAATTTACTAATAATTTAATTAATTTTTATCTTAGATATCTACATATAATAGTAAAAATCAAATATTTTCAACTTAATTTAAATAAATAAGATTATTTATAACTTATCAAAAAGATTACTATCTATTTTAAAAGATTCTTTAATGACAAATGTGTTGATGTAGTTAACCAAAATAAACTAATATAAAACGGAGAGAGAGGGATTCGAACCCTCGATAAAGTTGCCCCTATACAGCATTTCCAGTGCTGCGCCTTCAACCACTCGGCCACCTCTCCCAAGATAACTATTTTAACCCTTGATCATCCCATTTTAGAGGAAAGTTATTTGAAAAAGACTTTCACAGTCACGATTAAAAATAAAGAAACCGGAAAGGTCTACCAAGAGCAGGTTAATAGTGACGAATATATACTTAAGGAATTTGAAAAGAAAGGTTTCAAACTTGCATTTTCATGTAGAAATGGTTGCTGTACAAGTTGTGCAGTTAAAATTAAATCTGGTACTTTACATCAACCTGAAGCAATGGGTGTATCTCAGGCATTAAAAGACAAAGGTTATGCACTTCTTTGTGTAGCTAAAGCAACTTCAGATCTTGAGGTAGAAACTACATATGAAGATGAAGTTTACGATTTACAATTTGGACAATATTTTGGCAGGGGAAATACAAGAGTTGCGCCACCTTGGGAATTTGAGGAGGATTAACTATCATGTTTGAATTAAGTGAAATAGAGGAACTTGCAAATCAAGTAAACTTATCTAATTTATATGAAATAGCCAAGAATTCCGCTCAAATTGGTAATGAAATTTTAAAAGTTAATTACAATAAAATTCAGAAAATATCATCAAAGGGTAGGAAGGGTGATCTAGTTACCAATGTAGATTTGGAAGTTGAAAATAAAATAAAAGAATATTTATTAGAAAAGACACCAAACATATCTATAAATGCAGAGGAATCGGGTAAATTAACCAAATCTAGCGATTTAACGTGGTGTATAGACCCATTAGACGGTACAACAAATTATTCCCATGGATATCCTTTTTTTGGGACTTCTATTGGTCTTGTGTATAAAAATAAGCCAATAATAGGCGCTATATCAGTACCTTATTTAAATGAACTATATTCTGCCTGTTTAGGTTTAGGATCATTCTGCAATGATAGTGAACTTAAAGTATCGAATCCTTCTAATCTATCTGATAGTCTTCTTGTAACTGGTTTCTCTTATGACAGATTTGAGACAGAGGATAATAATTATGCTGAATTTTGTTATTTAACACATAAAACTAGAGGCGTTAGAAGAGGAGGTGCAGCAGCTGTTGATCTAGCATTTGTTGCGGCAGGTAAGGTAGATGGATATTGGGAAAGAGGATTGGAAGTATGGGACCTAGCGGCCGGTGCTATTATTGTTAAAGAGGCTGGTGGTATTATTTCTGATTATCCATCAGGCGAATTTAATTTAAGTTCAGGAAGAATTTTAGCTTGTTCTCCCTGCCTTGAGAATGAATTAAAAAATGAACTAGATAAAGTTTCTCCATTTAAAAAAAATCTGTATACCTAAAATTAGTTAAATATTCAAATGTCAGATATAAAAGAAATTAAATTAGTCGATGTAAAAAATAATTCAAACATCATAAATAATTTAAATAGTATTTATAAACTTTGGGGATATGAAGAGGTTTCACCATCATTTATAAATACTTTACAGACCATAAAAGGCCGTGGCGTTATTGACGAAAATCAGGTTGTAGGAATAGTAAGTAATAATTCATTATGTCTTAGGCCAGAAATGACAACATCAATTGTTAAATTATCATCTACAAGATTAATAAATAAGAAAAGACCTATAAGATTATTCACTAATGGAATGGTTTTTGATAAAAAACAAAATAATAAAAATTCATTTAAGTTACAAGAAAAATTGCAGAGTGGAATTGAATTAATTGGATATGATACAAAATACCCAGAAATTGAAGTTATTAATATTTTGTTTGATTCAATCGATAATATTAATTTGAAGGACGGTTGTAATTTATTTCTACTAGTAAGTACCACAAAAATAATGGACTTGATACTGAACAAATATAAGAATAATAATTTTGAAGAAATTAAGAAAAGTCTGGTTAATTTTGATCAAGATAATTTATCTAAATTAGGAATAGATGAAGATGATAAATATATTCTTAAAGATCTTTTATTCACACGAGGAGAGCCAATTGCAATTTTAAAAAAATTAAAAACTATATATGGTACTAGTAAAACATTAGATGACTTAAATTTTTTATTTGAAACATTATCAAAAATATCAAATAAATATGGTGTTAAATTACAACTTGATCCCACTTTTCAACCTCACTTGAATTTATATGAAGGAATAGTTTTTCAATTAATAGGGGATAATGGTAAAAATAAAAGCGTAATCGCAAAAGGCGGAAGATATGATGAGTTAGTAAGATCATTTAGTCCTAATGAGAAAATATTTAATGGGATTGGATTTACAATTTCAGTAGACATTTTAAGAAATTTAATTAAGGAAGAAAAGACAGATAAAAAAAGAATTTTATTGATGTTTAAAGATTCGTATTTGTTAGAAAAAGGTATGAATGAACAAAAAGAACAACAAAAAAGAGGAAACATTGCCGTCTTACATTTAAATCCATGTGATGACTTGGCTAAAGCCAATCAAATTATGAAAGAAAACAATTGTAGTGAGATTTTGTGGGTTAAATAAAACCTTTTAAAAGTTTATTTAAGTTTTAAAATTCAAATATTGTTCGGACAATACTCCTAATTAAACTTGATTAACAAGTTTTTAAGAAATATTATTTAATATGTTTGATTTTTTTTAAATGGAAAAAGGCGAAATTCGTATTAATACCGAAAATATTTTCCCAATTATCAAGAAGGCAGTATATTCTGACCATGAAATCTTTTTAAGAGAACTTGTTAGTAATGGTGTTGACGCAATTAGTAAAAGGAGAATGGCCTCTATGGCTGGTGATTGCGAGAATACTGAGGAGGCTCAAGTAAAAATAACAATTAACCGTGAAAAAAGTACGTTAACAATTTCCGATAATGGAATTGGAATGAATGATGAAGAAATTAAGAAGTACATAAATCAAGTTGCATTTTCTAGTGCTGAAGAATTCCTAACAAAATACAAAAAAGATAATGATGAATTCATAGGTCATTTTGGACTAGGTTTTTATTCAAGTTTCATGGTGGCAGATAGAGTTGATATATTAACTAAGTCGGCAATTGGGGAATCAAAAGCTTTCAAATGGTCTTGTGATGGATCGCCAAATTTCACGTTAGAGGAATCTGAAAGAGAAACAATTGGTACAGATGTTATTCTTCACCTACTTGAAGAAGAAAAAGAGTTTATCGAGCCTGAAAGAATTAAATCACTAATAAAAAAATATTGTGATTTTATGCCAATAGATGTCTTATTAGAAGGAGAGACAATTAATAAGAAAAATCCTCCCTGGAGAAAACAACCTAGTGAATTAAAAGATGAAGATTATATTGAGTTATATAAATACCTTTATCCTTTCCAGGGAGATCCACTGTTATGGATTCATCTAAATACAGATTACCCATATGACATACAAGGCATTTTGTATTTTCCAAAGTTGTCAGGTAGAGCTGATTGGGAAAAGGGAGAAATAAAACTGTTTTGCAATCAAGTATTCGTAAGCGATTCAATTAAAGAGATAGTACCAAAATACCTTTTACCTTTAAGAGGAGTTATTGACTCTACAGATATACCTCTAAATGTTAGTAGAAGTGCATTACAAACAGATAGAAAAGTAAGGTCTATATCATCATTTATCTCAAAAAAAATCGCTAATAAACTGAAGGATTTGATAAAAAATTCTCCAGAATTTTATGCAGAAATTTGGGATTCAATCTCTGCTTTTATTAAAATTGGTGCTATCGAAGATGAAAAATTTGCTGATTTAGTTAATAACAGTATAATTTTCGAAACAATTTTAAACTCAGAGAAAGACGTAACTAAAGATATTGAAAATAAATCCCTGATCAAGTCCAATGATAAATATTTCACAACTCTCGCAAATTACAAAGAGCGAAATAAATTAACTGATTCTAAAAAAATAATTTATTGTTCAGATCTGATTGCACAGTCTAGTGCATTAAATATCTGTTTATCTGATAATAAAGAAGTTATTAAATCAGATCCCTTAATTGACGCACAATTTCTTCCATGGTTGGAAAGTAAAAATGAAGATTATCAATTCCAAAGAGTAGATTCAGAAATAAATGAACTAGAAGATAAAGAATCTAAAGAAATTGTAGATAAGGATGGCAAATCAAATACAGATAATCTTAGAGATACGATAGTTAAAGCCCTTAAAAATGAGAAAGTAACAGTTAAAGTGCAGTCACTTTCAAGTAAAGATGCTCCACCAGCGATGATCTTGCTTCCAGAACAAATGAGAAGAATTAATGATATGGGTGCTTACATGGAACAAAAGATGCCTGGCTTACCTGAATATCATGTGCTCTTAATTAACAAAGAACATCCACTTATTGTTGGTCTTAATAAAATTACAGGCAACAAAATAATTATTGATGAAAAAGATCCTATTGAGAATCCATTAGCCTCTAAAATTGCTAATCATGTCTACGATATGGCTAAGCTTTCCGTTGGTGGATTAGATCAAGAACAGATAATTAATTTACAAAATAATAATGCCGAATTAATTTCAGAACTACTAAATTCAACAAATTGAGTCATGTGTTAGAATTTTTAAAGATATAACTCAATTAATATGTCAAGAGCTTGCGAACTGACAGGTGCAAAAGCTAATAACGGAATGGCAGTGAGTCACTCACATATTCGTACAAAAAAATTGCAACAAGTTAATCTCCAAAAAAGGAGACTTTGGTGGGAAGAAGGGAAAAAATGGGTAAATATTAAAATTAGCACCAAAGCCCTAAAGTCTATACAAAAAGTAGGTTTAGATAAATTTGCCAAATCTAATGGGGTTGATTTAAAAAAATTCTAAATTTGATGAGAAATTTAGTTATAAGTATATTTATATCTTTTATTTTTTTATTTAATTGTACTTCAGTAATCGCTTTTGACTTTGCTCCTGAAGTTGGAGATATTGCTCCAAACTTTCAATTAGAAGGTTTTAATAAAAACATAAAATCAAAAAATATTTGGGAATTAAATGATTTTCAAGGTAAGTGGCTTGTTATGTATTTTTATCCAAAGGACTTTACAGCAGGTTGCACTCTTGAAGCTAAAGGTTTTTCGGAATTAAAAAAAGATTTTTCAAAATATAATGCCGAAATTGTCGGTATTAGTGCTGATAATCAAGATTCTCATGAAAGTTTCTGCAGCGAAAAATCTATAAACTACACTTTATTATCCGATCCTGATGGAATTATTAGCAAAAAATATGGTTCGTGGATTCCTCCATTTTCTGATAGAAATACTTTTTTGATTTCTCCAAAAGGTGAAATTTCTTATAGATGGATAAGTGTTTTACCTATAAATCATGCCAAAGAAGTACTTAATGTACTAAAGAAAAAAATATAAATTTTGCACGAACTTTCATTTGGAACTTGGTTAATTCACATCTCTTCGGTCATTGAATGGATATTTACCATCTTTGTTATAAACAAAATTTCTAAATATAAAAAATACAATTTATTTTTTTGGTTAAGCTTAGCTATGGTTCCTAACTTAATAGGAGCTATGTGCGCTATTACCTGGCATATTTATGACAATCAAGAAAATCTATACGGTCTAGTATCACTTCAAGGAATATTTACATTTATAGGAAATTCAACATTAGCCTTAGCTGCTATAAAGATTTTTAGAGGAGAAGAGACTTATGAATGATTTATTTTTTAAATTTATAGAGAAATTAGGTTCTATTGATAACACATTATTGTTTGCAGTATCAATAATTCCATATGCAATATTTTTGTTTTACTTATATAAAATCAAATCTGTTAATAATTTTGTAAAAACAGGCTTTTCCTTAACTGT
The DNA here is from genome assembly GCF_000015645.1 of Prochlorococcus marinus str. AS9601. Classification (NCBI taxonomy): domain Bacteria; kingdom Bacillati; phylum Cyanobacteriota; class Cyanophyceae; order Synechococcales; family Prochlorococcaceae; genus Prochlorococcus; species Prochlorococcus marinus. Next base: position 824,241 of record NC_008816.1, on the reverse strand, counting down.
TTTATTCGTATTCATAACTATATTAGTATCTATCTTCACACTTAATTACTATGATAAAACCCTTGTTGAGGTTGACCTCCTGCATGGCTTTGCAGAAGCCTTCCTAACTCTAAGTGATTTTGTTATTTTGTTTGGATTTACAAACTTGTTAAATAGCTTAGAAGTAAACAACTCTTAAGACCTTTTACAATTTTGTGTTTTTTGGGTAAAAGTATTAGAGAATATATGAAAATAACGATTTTTTATGTTTACTACATTATTTGCAGCTGCAGATCCAGCAACTTTTTCTTGGTCTCCAAAGTGTGCCGTCGTAATGATTGCATGTAATGTTTTTGCTTATGCAATTGCTAGAGCAACAATAAGAAAACCTAATGAAGGTTTTGAAATACCTAATTCAAAATTCTATGGTGGTTTAAGTCACGCATCAGTTGTAGGTGCTAATTGCCTAGGTCATATTTTCGGAATTGGAGCAATCTTAGGATTAGCCTCACGAGGTGTTTTATAAATATTTATTTATAAAATTTTAAATAACTAACTTAAATTTCTTAATAATTTTATCTGCCATCTGATCAGGCAAAAGCCCTAATTTTTCTTTACTCTGATCAGGTGAAGCATGATCAACTAAAACATCAGGAATACCTATTCTGTATACAGGAATGTTTATTTCATTATCGTTAAATAGTTCAACTATCGCGGAACCAAAACCACCTATTAAAGTTCCTTCTTCCATAGTTACAACTTTTTGAATCCTACTTGCTAGAGGCATAATAAGATTTTTATCAAGAGGTTTAACAAATCTCGCATTAACAATGCATGCATTAATGTTCATATTTTTTAATATCTTTGCTGTTTCGATTGCTGATGCGACCATTGAACCATAAGCAATAATTAAAATATCTTCTCCTTCTTCAAGTATTTCAGCTTCGCCTATATTCATAGGTTCCCAACCCTCATCCATTACAGCTACTCCTAATCCAGAGCCTCTTGGTATTCTTAGAGCTGTAGGACCATTATGGTTTATTGAAGTTATTAACATTCTCTGTAATTCAGACTCATCCTTTGGAGCCATCAATACAAAATTAGGTATAGATCTCATATAACTGATATCGTACTGACCTTGGTGAGTAGGACCGTCAGCTCCAACTATCCCAGCTCTATCAAGTACGAATGATACAGGTAAATTTTGTATCCCTACATCATGAATTAATTGATCAAAGGCACGTTGAAGAAAAGTACTATAAATAGCTACAACAGGTTTAAGACCATCGCAAGACATTCCTGCCGCAAGAGTAACTGCATGTTGTTCTGCTATTCCTACATCAATATATTGATCAGGGATGTTTTTTTGCAATATATCTAAACCAGTACCTGTAGCCATTGCAGCTGTGATACCAATGACTTTGCTATCTTGCTCACATATTTTTAATAAGGTTTGACCAAAAATTTTACTATAACTAACAGGTTTAGGTTTCTTTGATGGAATAGATTTCCCAGTTGTAAGATCAAATGCAGACTGTGCATGATATCCAACCTGATCGGCTTCTGCATATGGGTATCCCTTCCCTTTTGTTGTGACAACATGAACAAGTACAGGTCTTTTAAGTTTATGGGCTGCGTTAAAGGTCTTAATTAAATTAGCAATATCATGACCTTCAATTGGACCCATATATGTAAATCCAAGTTCTTCAAAAACAGCTCCAACCTTAGGCACAGATAGTCGTCTAACACTTCCTTTAATATTTTTGAGTTCTTCTGGGATATCCTTACCAATTAAGGGTATATTTTTTACACTTTCTTGAACACTATCGGACAAAAATTGCAATGGTGGACTAACTCTTACCTTATTTAAGTACGATGAAAGGGCTCCAACAGGAGGTGAAATAGACATGTCATTATCGTTCAATACTACAACTAAAGGAGTATTTGGTAAGTGACCTGCATGATTTATAGCTTCTAATGCCATTCCTCCAGTTAGTGCTCCATCTCCAATAACAGCAACACATTTATAATTTTCACCTTTTCTATCTCTCGCTATTGCCATTCCTAAAGCAGCAGAAATAGATGTACTTGCATGTCCAGCACCAAAATGATCAAATTTACTTTCACTTCTTTTTAAATATCCAGCGACTCCATTTTGTTGCCTTAGAGAATCAAATTGACTGAAACGTCCTGTAATTAATTTATGAGGGTAACCTTGATGTCCTACATCCCAAACAACTTTGTCAAAATCAAGATCGAGAGTTTGATATAGAGCCAATGTCAACTCAACCACACCTAATCCAGGACCAAGATGTCCACCACTAGTAGATACTACCTGAAGATGTCTTTCTCTAATTTGACAAGCAATTTCCTCTAATTGTGAAACTGTTAAGCCATGAAGTTGATTTGGATGACTTAACTCACTTAAAAGCATTTAACAAAAATTGGCATCTATATAATCTAAAACGCCGAGGTGCAAAATGAGTATTTTTTTTGAAATAGATCATGTAATGTTTTATTAGATTAATAATTAATGCTAAAAATATATATATGAATGATTATTTTGAAAAAATACTTCAAGCTGAAGTCTATGAAGTTGCAAAAAAAACACCACTAGAGAAAGCTCATAATTTAAGTAACACACTTAATAATGAAGTTTTTCTAAAAAGAGAAGATCTTCAGGATGTATTTTCATTCAAAATAAGAGGTGCATATAACAAAATGAGTAAGCTAACTAATTCACAGCTTGCTCAGGGAGTAATTACTTCTAGTGCTGGAAATCATGCCCAAGGGGTTGCACTTAGTGCCCTTAAGTTAAATTGCCAAGCAACCATATTAATGCCCGTTACCACACCTATAGTAAAAGTTAATGCAGTAAAAAGTTTAAAAGCAAAAGTTATATTATATGGTGACAACTATGATGAAACATACAAAGAGGCAATAAGGATTAGCCAAGAAAGAAATTTATGCTTTATTCATCCCTTTGATGATCCAGAAGTAATAGCAGGACAAGGAACTATAGCTATAGAACTTGAACAGCAGCTTAAGGAAAAACCTTATGCAATTTATATTGCTGTAGGTGGTGGGGGATTGATATCAGGAATATCCATATACGTTAAAAAAATATGGCCAGAAGTAAAAATAATTGGTGTAGAACCTGAAGATGCTGACGCTATGACTAAATCATTGGAAGAAGAAAAAATTGTGGAACTACCTTCTGTAGGTCAATTTGCAGATGGAGTAGCGGTAAAAAAAATTGGTAAAAATACTTTTGATATTGGTAGAAAATATATAGATAAGATGATTAGGGTTAATACTGACGAAATCTGTGCTGCTATAAAAGATGTTTTTGAGGATACTAGATCCATATTAGAGCCCGCAGGGGCCTTATCAATAGCGGGAATGAAAAAAGATATTTTAAATTCGAATCATTCAAATAGAAAAATGGTTGCGATTGCATGTGGTGCAAATATGAATTTTGAGAGGCTTAGATTTGTAGCAGAAAGAGCAGAACTTGGAGAGTGCAAAGAAGTAATGATGGCTGTTGAAATTCCTGAACGTGCTGGTAGTCTAATTGATTTTTGTAAGTTACTTGATAATAGAAATCTAACAGAATTTAGCTATAGGATGTCGAATTCTAAGAATGCACAGATATTTGTAGGGGTTCAAGTCTATGGTTTAAATGATAAAAAAAATTTATTAAATGTATTTAGAAATTCTGAGTACTCATTTATTGACATAAGTGATGATGAATTATCTAAAAATCATCTCAGACATATGGTAGGTGGAAGATTACCAAGGGATTTTAAAGAGATGGAATATAAAAACTTTATTGAGCTTTTATACAGATTTGAGTTTCCTGAAAGGCCTGGCGCATTAATAAACTTCTTAAATAATATGAAATCTAATTGGTCTATAAGCGTATTTCACTACAGGAATTATGGAGCTGATGTAGGGAAAATTGTCATTGGAGTTTTGATCGATAAAAATGAGATTTTAGAGTGGAATAAATTTGTAAAAATTCTAGGTTATAAATTCTGGGATGAAACTCAAAACGATACATATAGATTGTTCCTTGGTGCATCAGATTAAATTTAAGGTAAATTAGGAAAGATTTCGGTAATTAAAATCAATCAATCTGATCTAAATACCACGCCAATATCTGATATAGATCTAGTTACTAAAGTTGAAGCTGTTCTATATTTAAAGGGCAGACCAATAACAAAAAAGGATCTTTCAGAAATTACTAATTCTGATATAAACTCAATAAATGACGCAATTAAAGATCTAAAAAATAAATACTCTAATCCCAACTCAGCTATTGAATTAAATGCAGTAAATAACTGTTTTTCTCTCGAATTAAAATCTAGTCTAAATGAATTCGTCGATGATTTACTGCCTTCTGATTTGAAAACATCCGAATTAAGGACATTGGCAACTATTGCGATCAAAAAAAAGATCCTGCAATCGGATCTTATACTTCTTCGAGGTTCAGGTGCTTATGATCATATTAAAGAATTAATAGAAAAGAAATTCATCGTCAAACGGAAGCAAAAAGATGGTAGATCGTATTGGCTATCATTATCAGAAAAGTTTTTTCAAACTTTTGCAGTAAGTAATGAATATCTCTCAAATATAGGAAGCGGTAACAATAAGCAGCAATAATAAGTAAATGTTAGGATGTATTAAATTACGACAAGATAATGCTATCTGAGATTTTTGCAGTTCTGGGTCAAACTTTATCAATTTATTCTTTCATATTGATAATTAGAATTTTACTTACATGGTTTCCAGGTATTGATTGGAGTAACGGTGTTTTATCTGCATTAACTTCTATCACAGATCCTTATTTAAACATTTTTAGAGGTATTATCCCTCCAATAGGTGGATTTGATATTTCATCTTTGTTAGCTTTTTTACTTTTAAATGTTATTCAAAATTTAATTACAAATCTACAGTATGCAAGCTTAGGTTATAGCTGAATTTATCTATCATCTCCTGAACCTCTTATCTTGCCTTTAGCAGCTCTTAATTTTAATTTTTCAAGGTTTTGCAATGCAACATCCTCTAAATTGAAATTTAATTCTGTACAAAGATTTGATACATACCACAAAACATCTCCTAACTCTTTTTTAATACCTAATTTTGAATCGTAGTCAAATATTCCATTTTTATCTCTTATAACCTTTTTCACTTTTTCTGCCACCTCACCAGCCTCTCCCACTAAACCAAGAGTTGGATAAATATTATTTGAACCTAAATCTGGATATTGTGCTGTTTCTCTAGCTTTTTTCTGATAAGTTTTAAAATCCATGACTTAAATAACTAACTTTGGGTATGGTAAATTTATTTATATCTAGCAATATTATCTATATATGTCGAATATTGATTTAAAAAGAAGAACAAAAATAGTAGCAACTATTGGCCCTGCGACCCAATCTGAAGAGATAATTACAAATTTAATTAAAGCTGGAGTAACAACATTCAGATTAAATTTCTCACATGGAGATCATAAAGATCATGCTGAGAGAATAAAAACCATAAGGGAAGTATCAAAAAAGTTAGATATAGATATTGGAATATTGCAAGATCTTCAAGGACCTAAAATACGATTAGGACGCTTTAAAGATGGGCCAGTAAAAGTTAAAAAAGGCGATAAATTTACGCTTACATCAAATGAAGTCGAATGTACAAATACTATTGCAAATGTTACCTACGACAAACTTTCTCAAGAAGTTAGCGAAGGGAAAAGAATACTTTTAGATGATGGAAAAATAGAAATGATTGTAGAAAAAGTTGATACAAAAGCTAATAATCTGGAGTGCATGGTAACTGTAGGAGGGGTTCTTTCAAACAATAAAGGTGTTAATTTTCCAGATGTTCAATTATCAGTAAAAGCATTAACAGAAAAGGATAAAGAGGATTTAAAATTTGGTTTATCTGTAGGAGTTGATTGGATAGCACTAAGTTTCGTAAGAAATCCATCCGATATAAATGAGATAAAAGATTTAATAAACACAAATGGGCATTCAACTCCGGTAGTCGCAAAAATAGAAAAATTTGAAGCAATTGATCAGATCGATACAGTTTTACCCTTATGTGATGGGGTTATGGTTGCAAGAGGTGATTTGGGAGTAGAAATGCCTGCTGAAGAAGTTCCTCTTCTACAAAAGGAGTTAATAAGAAAAGCTAATTCATTAGGTATCCCAATAATTACAGCGACTCAAATGCTTGATTCTATGGCTTCTAATCCAAGACCAACTAGGGCCGAAGTTAGTGATGTTGCAAATGCAATTCTGGATGGTACAGATGCTGTAATGCTTTCAAACGAAACTGCAGTTGGCGATTATCCTGTAGAGGCAGTTGAAACGATGGCAACCATAGCAAGAAGAATTGAAAGGGATTATCCACTTAAGGCTATTGAAAGCCACTTACCCAGTACGATCCCAAATGCTATTAGTGCAGCAGTAAGCAATATAGCTAGACAACTTGATGCAGGAGCTATAATCCCTTTAACTAAATCAGGTTCTACCGCTCGAAATGTAAGTAAGTTCAGACCTCCAACACCTATCTTGGCAACTACTACAGAAAGAAGTGTAGCGAGAAGATTGCAACTTGTTTGGGGAGTTACCCCAATAGTAGTTAAAAATGATGAAAGAACAGCAAAGACTTTTAGTTTAGCTATGCAAATTGCTCAAGAGATGGGCATCCTAAATCAAGGAGATTTAGTAGTTCAAACCGCAGGTACATTAACAGGAATTAGCGGCTCTACAGATTTAATAAAAGTCGGTTTAGTAAGAAAGATTGTATCAAGAGGAATTTCAATAGGGGAAATCGGTGTTACAGGTAAAGCAAGGATAATTAAAAATAATCTTGATATATCCTTAATTTGCCCAGGAGAAATATTATTTGTTCCCAAGGAATTAATGAAAAATATTCCACTGAGTAAAAATATTGCCGGCATTGTTACAAACCAAAATGTAAATGATGTTTACGCCTTTTTTAATAAAAATAATAAAAAGATTTCTACAATTTGTAATTTAGAGAATATGGATAATCATCAAATCAGTAATGGCGATCTTATTACCCTCCAGCTTAATGAAGGTGTTATATACATGGGACAAATTGAAGATGATGATGCAATAGATAAATATAAATATGTCTAGGAATATTTCAATAAAAGAAGCCTTAGGCATGGCAACAAAAACTTTAGTTTCGAACAAATTGAGAAGTTCGCTAACAATGCTTGGAATAATTATAGGAAATGCCTCAGTTATTACACTTGTTGGACTTGGTAGAGGTGCTCAAACATTAGCAAAAAACCAATTAAGTAATTTAGGCGCCAATGTTTTATTCATTGTTCCCGGAAATAATGACACAAGAAGAAGAGGTATTTCATTTCCTAAAAACTTAGTTTTAGAAGATGCAATAGCAATAAGAAATCAAGTCCCAACAGTTAAAAAAGTAGCCCCTCAAATCTCTGCTAACGAAATAGTGCAATCAAATTCTAAAAGTTTAAATATATCAATTGCTGGAGTTACTCCTGAATTTCTTGAAGTAAGAAGCTTTGAAGTAGATAAAGGTAGATTTTTATCAAAAAGTGATGTTAATAGTGCAAGAAGTTATGTTGTGATAGGACCTGATCTGAAAGAGGAATTTTTCAAAGATAAATCTTCATCACTTGGAAAAAAAATCAGAATTAAAGACCATACTTATGAAATTATCGGAATATTAAAGCCCAAAGGTGCTGTATTTGGGAGCAATCAAGACAAAAATGCTTATATTCCATTAACCACCATGGTAAATAGGATTACAGGGAAGGACCCGACATATGGAGTAAGTTTAAGCTTCATTAGTGTTGAAGCGATAAATAAAAATGCAACTAGTGCCGCTAAATTTCAGATTACTAACTTATTAAGGCAAAGACATAAAATAATCAGAGATGATGACTTTGCGGTTAGATCACAAGAAGATGCGCTGAACATAGTAACCAACATAACAAGTGGACTAACTTTTTTACTGGCTGGTATTGGTGCAGTATCTTTAGTGGTTGGAGGCATAGGAATCATGAATATTATGCTCGTTTCTGTAAGCGAAAGGACTGAAGAGATTGGACTTAGAAAAGCAATAGGAGCTAAACAGTCAGATATATTAATTCAATTTTTAATTGAGGCATTGATTTTATCTACAATTGGAGGATTAATTGGAACAACAACAGGATTATCAGGTGTTTTTCTTTTATCTCTGATAACACCACTTCCTGCATCGGTGGGAATTACAACTACTTTTTCCACCATGATCATTTCAGGATCAATAGGTTTAATCTTTGGCGTTTTACCTGCTAAAAGAGCTTCTAAATTAGATCCAATTGTTGCATTAAGAAGTTTATAAATAGAATTTATAATAATGCTCAATTTTTATAAATTAATTGAGATACTAGTGAGTCTTCAATCACTTGTAATAACATCAATGATACCTGTTTATATTCCACTACCTTTTATCTACAAATCTAGTAATAATTTTGAGTTGCCTATCACATGGCAAATTCCAACCATAATTTTATTAACACTTATATTTCATAAAAAAGTTGTTTTCAGAGCATTTACTATATATATAATTTTGGGGCTATTTATATTTCCTGTCTTTCATCAAGGTGGTTCAATAGGTTATTTACTAACCCCAAATTTTGGTTATTTACTAGGTTATTATCCATTAATCAAAATAGTTGATAATTTAAACACTAGAAATAAATTAAACGTTAGTAACTTTTTAAAAAATGGATTTATAGCAATATTTGCTATGCATTTAACTGGAATATTTTACAACTTCATACAAATAATATCTTACAGTCAATTTAATTTATTTTTATATAATTTAGGTAAATACTCATTAGGTAAGATTGGATATCATTTTTTAATGCTTTTTCCACTCTTATTACTTATAAAACCTATAGAACGAATAAAACATAATAAATAATGGTTAATAAAATACAAACAAAATTATATTTTTTATCATTAAGTATTTTTATTGTTCTAATAGATCAATTTACAAAGTATTTAATATCTTATGAAAAATTATTTGTCAATAAAGATTTTCTTTTATTCAAATTAGACCTTGTAAAGAATTATGGGGCAGCATTTAACATATTTAGTGGTAGTAGAATTTTTTTATCTTTAATAAGTATTATCTTTTCAATATTAATTATTTATTTAATATTTAGGAAAAATACCTTAAACATATTTGATTTATATGCTTATAGCTTTATACTTGGTGGAACTTTTGGTAATGGTATAGATAGAATATATAAAGGATTTGTGGTTGATTTTATAAATTTAAATATTATAAATTTTCCAGTATTTAATATTGCTGATATATCTATTAATATTGGTTTTATTTTTTTACTGTATAACTTATTTAAAAATAATAGATAAAATGAATCACTTGAAGTTAAAGTATATAAAGTATTTGGTCTTAATATTATTTCTATATATTTTATTTTCGATATTTGTAAGAATAGTAAATATTTATACTATTTTATTTTTAATAATAATTATTTATATCTTTTATAATATTGATAAGAAATTATTTAAAAAAATAGTTTATAAAGTTATATATAAAAATAAAAAAAATACACTTTTATTTAAAAATACATATGGTGCTGCCAAGATAAGTTTGGAAGGGGTCGAGAATATTAATAAAAAAATTAACGATAAAGTAAAAGTTGAATTGTTAAATTACCAAAAAAATAAACTAGAGTCCCAATTAAAAACAGGAGATTATAAAGTTACTCTTTTTGGAGCAGGTTCCTCAGGAAAAACATCTATAGCAAGATCATTATTGAAAAATATTGTCGGACAAACTTCAGCAAAAATAGGTACGACAAAGCATATTAAAAGCTATAAAATTCGTATCCCAATCTTAAAAAGAAACATTAATATAGTGGATACTCCGGGTTTATTCGAACCATCTAAATTAGGAGAAGAAAGAGAAAAAGCAACAATTTTACAAGCATCAAATTCTGACTTGGTTCTTTTTGTGTTAGATCAGGACATAAATAAATACGAAAACTATTTAATTAAAGAATTATTAAAATTAAGAAAAAAAATAATAATAGTTCTAAATAAATGCGATTTGAGGTCTAGAGATGAAAATAATCTCATCAAAGAAAATATAATTTCTATAACTTCCGCTAGAAAAAATAAAATTTCAGTTGTTAAAACAATTGCAGCACCTCAAGATTCTCCATACATAAAATCAGATGCTTTAAATTTAGTTCCAGAGGTAGGAAGTTTATTTAGAGAAATAATTGAAACACTCGATAATAATGGTGAAGAGTTATTGGCAGATAATATTCTTTTTCGCTCAAATAAGTTAGGTATTAAAAGTAAAAATTTCGTCCAAGAACAAAGATATTTGATGTCAAATAAAGTGATTAATAAATACATGTGGATAACAGGAGGTGTAATACTAGTTAATCCACTACCAGCTATTGATTTCCTTACTACTACCTCCGTAAACCTTCAAATGATAATGGAATTATCAAAAATATATGAAATAAAGCTTACAAAAAAAGATGCAAAAGATTTAGCGACATCATTGCTAAGCGCATTGGCTAAACAAGGAATACTAAAAGGGGGACTCGCTATTCTTTCTCCTGCTTTAGCTACAAGTTTGACAAAAATAATATTATCTAAATCTATACAATCAGTTACAGCAGGCTGGTTAATAAGGATAGTAGGACTAAGTTTGATTGAGTATTTTAAAAATGGTCAAGATTGGGGAGATGGAGGAATTCAAGAAGTAGTAGATAAGATCTATAGGATAAGTAAGAGAGAGGACATCCTAAACAACTTCGTAAAAGAAGCTATTTCAAAAATTGAAATGAAAAAATATTTTAAATCAAATAAAAGGTTGCCCCCATTTACTATGTAAAATTGGATAATTGATCATTTAGATATGTTCTGAAATCAAAGATAGTTATTAAGAGTAAATAAGCAATACAAATAGCTATAGATATAAACCCTGTTACAATTGCAATAATTTTTGGTCTGCCCATATTCACTATTTAAGCATTTAAAAGTCTCAAAAGTTCCTCTATATGGGATTCTTTTGTATTGTAATTTCCCATTACAACCCGTAAAAAATATTTACCTTTAAATTTTGGTCTAGAAAGCATAAAATTATTGTTAATTAGTTCATTAACTTTAGTTTGAGTCCATGCATCAGAGTCTTTTGGCTCAAGTTTCTTTGGTAAGAATGAAACGATATGAAGAGGACCTGAATATATATCAAATTTATTGCTACTAATATTTCTTATAAAAAAATCTTTTCTTTTAATTGATGACTTTAATATATTTTCTATTCCATTCATACCTAAAAAACGTAACCCAAGCCATAATTTTATAACCTCTGCAGGTCTAGAACCTTGTATGCCTATCTCTCCTCTATTTATAATATTTTCTTTAGATGATATGTATGGTAGTCCAGTATTAAAAGTATTTTCTAAAGTACTCATATTTGATACCAATAACAAAGATGAAGTCTTTGTAATACCAATAATTTTTTGTGGATTTATCGTTATCGAATTAGCCTGATTAATATTATTTAAACCTTCTATTGGAATAGAAGTTATTGCAAAAATCCCTCCAATTGAACCATCAATATGTAACCATATATTTCTTTGCTTACAGATTTCACCAATTTCTTTAATCGGGTCAATTGCTCCTCTTACAGTTGTCCCAAGGGTGGCAACAATAGCAAAAATTTTTTTATTTTCTATTGAACATTTTTCTAAAGACTTTCTGAGCTCGTTTATATCCATTCGACCTTGATTATCAGTTTTAATCCTGACAAGATTCGAAGTATCAAGACCCATTACTCTTATACATTTAACGAAGGATGAATGAGCATCTTCACTAACTAGTAATACAGAATCAGGATTTGTACCTAATCCAGCATTATTTCTAGCTGCTATAAGTGCATTCAGATTACTTAATGTACCTCCGCTTGCAGCTATACCCCCTGAGAAATCATTAAACCCTATTTTTTTGGCAAACCATTTGCATAATGATTCCTCAAGCAAAGTTACACTTGGTGATAATTCGTAAGCGAGAAGATTATTATTTAAACCAGCAGCAATTAAATCTCCCAATATAGAGAAAATTAAAGGTGGGGGATCAAGGTGAGCTAGTGAGCCGGGATGAACGGGATTAAATGAATTATTCAAAAGAGATTCAATCTCAGAAAACAAATCTTCTTCAGAGTTGCCATCCTCCGCAGGCATAATGCACTTGAAGCTCTCATCAAAAGGTAAAGGACCATTTTTATCAGATTTAGAGAACCAGTCACAAAGAGTTTTACTTGCTCTATTTAAAAGAATATTCAATTTGTCATTAGTCCCTAAATATGAGGGAAAATATATATTTTTATTATTAATTAAATCTTCAGCCATCAGATAAAATATCTATTAGTAATTGTATTCTCAATATTGGTAAATGAGATATATTTTTGAAAATGGAAATAGTAATGAAGATCAACAAAGAAAAACAAATAATTCAAAATACACTTTGTGGATGAATTCGATATTAAGAAGATCCAAAGAAATTGGAAAAGTTGAACTACCAATATGTTCAATAATTTTAGATGAGAGAGGAAGATGTATCGGGAGAGGTGTTAACAGTAGGAATATAAATAAAGACCCATTGGGTCATGCTGAGATAATGGCACTTAGGCAAGCATCTCTAATAAAAAATGATTGGAGATTTAATGAATGTACTATTATCACAAATTTAGAACCTTGTACTATGTGTTCCTCTGCTCTTATACAAGCGCGGATGGGTAAAGTTATTTTCGGGGCTTACGATAAGAAAAGAGGGGGATTGGGCGGCTCAATTGACCTATCAAAACATGAAAGTGCTCATCACAAAATGGAAATAATTGGAGGTATCCTAGAAGATGAATGTAGTCAAATTTTACAGATTTGGTTCAAAAAGTTGAGGACTCAAAAATAGAAAATTTCTTTAGCTCAGTATCAAATAAGTTTAATAATCTGTCGACATTCTCATCACTTGAGTTAAAGCCCATTAAACCTATCCGCCATACCTTACCAGATAATTCTCCAAGCCCATTTCCTATTTCAATTCCAAAGTTTCTTAAGAGATGATTTCTAAAACCATCCCCATCAACTGCTGGAGGTATTTTAACTGTTGTTAAGGTTGGCAATCTATAATCCTCTGATACATGTAATTCCATGCCAAGACTTTCCAGGCCATTCCAAAGTTTCTTTGCATTAGTATTGTGTCTATTCCAAACATTTTCTAAACCCTCATTCGCAATTAATCGCAAACCTTCTCGAATAGCAAAATTCATATTTACAGGGGCCGTATGATGGTAAACGCGATCAGAACCCCAATATTTATTTAAAAGAGATAAATCTAAATACCAGTTAGGTACTTTTGTTTTTCTTGAACTTAGTTTTTCTTCAGCTCTTTTATTCATCGTAAAAGGGCTTAATCCCGGGGGACAACTTAATCCCTTTTGACTACAACTGTATGCTAGATCAATTTTCCATTCGTCAATCAATAGTTCTAGAGCTCCAAGAGAAGTAACTGCATCAACTAAAAACAAGCAGTTATTTTTTCTACATACATCCCCTATACCATCAAGAGGTTGTAAAACACCACTTGATGTTTCAGCATGGACAATAGCAAAAATTGCTGGTTTTTTAGTTTCTATTTCATACTTGATTTCTTCATAAGAAAAGGATTCACCCCAAGGTTTTTCAATAACAGATACATCTGCTTTATATCTTGTTGCCATATCAACAAGTCTGTCTCCAAAATATCCTTTTTTAGCGATAAGAATTTTTTCTCCTTCCTCTATAAAATTAGCTATTGATGCTTCCATAGCTGCACTTCCAGTACCACTCATTGGAAGAGTCAGACGATTATTACATTGCCAGGTATATCTTAGAAGTTGTTGAACATCAGACATCAATGAAATATATGCTTCATCTAAGTGACCAATAGGATTCAAAGAAAGAGCGCTTAAGACTTCTGGATGTGCGTTTGAAGGCCCAGGACCTAATAAAAGTCTAGAGGGAACATAAGTCTTTGAGAAATGAGATAAATTCTCTTCATTTAAAGCTGAAATAAGTTTTGCTTCTGTCAAAGCATTACATTCAATTACTTTTAAATTAATCTAATATCTCCACATAAGCGATATTTATTTATAGAAATTAATTCAATTTAAATATTTAGGTAAACAATTATTAAACTTATGACTTGAAACACTAAAAGAAGACATCAAGTCTTAAAAAAAGTTACCGTTGATACATAACAAGAATCATCAAGTTATTAATTTCATATAAGGTATTACAAAATTATGTCTAAATCTCCTCAAGATGTTTTAAGTCAAATTAAAGATGAAGGAATTGAACTCATCGATTTAAAATTCACTGATATTCATGGAAAATGGCAACATTTAACTCTTACATCAGACATGATAGAGGAGGATTCTTTTACAGAAGGGTTAGCATTTGATGGCTCATCAATAAGAGGTTGGAAAGCAATTAATGCCTCGGATATGTCAATGGTGCCCGATGCAAGTACAGCTTGGATAGATCCTTTTTATAAACATAAAACTTTAAGTATGATTTGCTCTATTCAAGAGCCAAGAAGCGGGGAACCTTATGATAGGTGTCCAAGAGCTTTAGCTCAAAAGGCATTAAAATATTTAGACTCGACTGGTATAGCAGATACTGCATTTTTTGGGCCAGAACCAGAATTCTTTTTATTTGATGATGTTAGATATGACTCTAAAGAAGGAGGTTGCTTTTATAGTGTAGATACTATTGAAGCTCCATGGAATACAGGGAGAATTGAAGAAGGGGGAAACTTAGGATACAAAATACAATATAAAGAAGGATATTTTCCAGTAGCTCCAAATGATACTGCGCAAGATATCAGATCTGAGATGCTTCTTCTTATGGGTGAATTAGGTATCCCCACTGAAAAACATCACCATGAAGTTGCTGGTGCCGGCCAACACGAGCTTGGAATGAAATTTGATTCGTTAATAAATGCTGCTGATAACGTTATGACTTATAAATACGTTGTCAGAAATGTTGCAAAAAAATATGGAAAAACAGCAACATTTATGCCTAAACCTGTTTTTAACGACAACGGAACAGGAATGCATGTTCACCAAAGTTTATGGAAGAGTGGACAGCCACTATTCTTTGGTGAAGGATCATATGCAAATTTATCTCAAACAGCAAGATGGTACATCGGAGGCATACTTAAACATGCGCCATCATTCTTAGCATTTACTAACCCAACCACTAATAGTTATAAACGATTGGTTCCAGGATTTGAAGCACCTGTAAATCTAGTTTATTCTGAGGGTAATAGATCAGCTGCTGTAAGAATACCTTTAACAGGACCAAGCCCCAAAGCTAAAAGATTAGAATTCAGATCAGGTGACGCACTTGCAAATCCTTACTTAGCATTCTCTGTAATGATGCTTGCCGGTATTGATGGAATTAAAAATCAAATTGATCCTGGTGATGGAGTAGATGTAGATTTATTTGAACTTCCAGCTGATGAACTTGCAAAAATTGATACAGTGCCTTCATCTCTTAATGATTCACTTAATGCGCTAAAAGCAGACAAGGATTATCTATTAGCTGGTGGAGTATTTACTGAAGACTTTATTGATAACTTTATCGATATAAAATACGAAGAGGTACAACAACTAAGACAAAGGCCTCATCCACATGAATTCTTTATGTATTACGATGCATAAATAAAAAAAACAATAGTTTAAATTAATCAATTTGAGAAATATCACAAAATATTCTCAAATTGATTTTTTTTTTGTTGGAATATATATATATAAATCGAAAAATGGCTAGGGAATCTATCTCAAAAATTGCATATAAAACGCTACAACAAAGTAAAAGCATTGCAGGTTTCGCTCACAAGCAGATTAGTTCAAGATTAATGAACTTTATTCTTCCCGATTCAAAGCTTGAAAATTTTAATATAGATAGAGACCTTCTAATGCAAATCCAAAATTCAATGGATATCTTAAGAGAAGAAGATTGGAATGATGCAGAAAAAAATATATATCCAAAAAAATTATTGTTTGACGAACCATGGCTTAGATATCTAACTCAATATCCTAAAATTTGGCTTGATATGCCTAACACATGGGATAGACGCAGAAAACAAAACTTTGATGATCTTCCAAAATCAATTGATAAAGATAATTATCCTCAATATTATTTGAGAAATTTTCATCATCAAACAGATGGTTATTTATCAGATTTTTCAGCCAGCATTTATGACCTACAAGTTGAGATACTTTTCAATGGGAGTGCTGACTCAATGAGGAGAAGAATAATTAAACCAATAAAAGAAGGACTTGAAATTTTTAGAGATAGAAAAAAAAGTTCTATAAAATTACTTGATGTGGCTACAGGATCAGGAAGAACATTAAAACAATTAAGAGCAGCATTTCCTAAAGAAAAAATTACAGGCATTGATTTATCTGATTCATACTTAAAAGAGGCAAGTAGATATATTTCAGATTTAGATGGAGATTTAATTCAGTTGATAAAAGGCAACGCTGAGGAATTACCTTTTGAAAATGATAGTTTTCAATGCATTTCTTGTGTTTACCTGTTTCACGAATTACCTAGAACAATTAGAGCTAAAGTATTAAATGAATTTTTTAGAGTTCTTGAACCTGGTGGAATATTAGTTTTAGCTGATTCAATTCAAATAAGTGATTCACCTGACTTTACATCTGTAATGGAAAGCTTCTATAAATCATTTCATGAGCCTTTTTATTGTGATTACATAAAAGAGGATATAAATTCTAAAATTGAGGATGTAGGGTTTAAAGATGTAAAATCAAATTCCTTTTTTATGACCAAAGTATGGTCTGCTGTAAAGTAAAAAAAAACTCCTATGACCTATTGGGATAAAGATACTATTAAGCTGGTTCAAAGTCTTAATGACAAATTAAAGATTGATCATTCTAAATGGCATAAAGATAAAGGAAATAAATATAAACGAGCTGCAGAACTAATTTCGGCTGGATTATGCCATTTAATTATTTCTTGCAATGAAAAGGAATCTATTGAGTATATAGAAGAAAGTGTTAAATGGTTAAAAGAAATAAACGTAGATCAACCTTGCCCTAGTAAAAATCACCTTTTTAAAGCCAACTGAAGCCTATTACCTTTACTACTCCATCTAATATCATCAAAACATTCATTAATAATGTATAGGCCACGCCCATTTACACTATTTATTTTTTTTGGTAATGTGTAGTCTCTTTTTTTTATTTCTAAACCATTACCTTGATCTTGAATTTGCCAAACACACCAATTAGGAGTAATTATTCTTCTTACTCTAATATTTTTTTTAGGATCTAATTTATTTCCATGTTTTACTGCATTAACTAGAGCTTCATGTAAACCAAGTTTTATAAGATAGCTTGATTGAGTATTTTTAATAGGTTCTAATAATTGATCGACAAATTCATTTAATTGTAATGATGATTCGAATTCGTAGTTTGACCAGTCAATTTTTGGTCTTTTAAAAAATCTTTTTAAAATATTTTTGCCCCGGAATAAGGACATAATAATATTTTTACACTATCTTAATTTTAACTTATTAAATACCTCATTTTAAAGAATATTATTGTGTCTCTTCGCAATAGCAGGATGCCGTAGGATGGAGTCCATAAGTCTAACTCCTCTAAGTTGATTTATTAAAGGCATATGTCCATCAGGAGCATCCAATGACCAGCAAAAAGATCCAGGATATCTAGTCCATAAGCCCTCTTTTTTCCACCCTATTTTCGGCCACATTAATTCATATTTTTTCCCTACTGATTTTAATATCTTTGCTTGAATCGAAAATCCAAATCTGCCAGTAGAATAGATATTCCATAATCTATCTATTGTTTCTAGATCTTTTCCTGACATATTTTTAACTTCACTGTAGAAAACATATCCACGTTTTTCTGCCAATTTTCCAGCTAATTTGCGTAAGTAGGAACTTGTTAATCTATCTGCATCTTCAAATTTTTGCTCAACTAACATCAATTGCAAATCTTCATAATTAATATCAATATCTGAATATGTATTAAACCAATTATTGAATTTAGAGTTTTCAAAGAATTCTGGCTTAAATTTTTTTAAAACTTGCAATATCCAACCAGCAGCCCAGTCATCTCCTTCTCTATCAAACATATCAAACAGTGATGGGCCAAGATTAAAAATATTTTCGACTTCAGATTCTATTTGAGTTAATGAATTTATTCTTTTTCTTTGATTGGAATCTACAAATTTTTTTATAAGATCTAATGTAACATTACTATAGTTATCCTGTTCTTTGTTATTCATTTTAAAAAATCAATCTAAAAAAAATAAAAACTATCCATGTATTTCAAAAGAAAAGAACTAGTGAAATTTAGATGTTTTAAAGGACCACTTATAGATGTTAGGAGCCCGAGTGAATATTATAAAGGACACATGCCTAATTCTATTAATATTCCAATATTTGATGATGATGAGAGATCTATAATTGGTACATTTTACAAAAAAGAAGGTAGAAAAAAAGCAGTCATAGAGGGTTTAAAATTTTTTGAAAAAAAAATGGAATTACTTCTTGATAATTTATTCAAGAGTATTGAGTCTCATAAAACTATTCCTAAAAAAAATAATGAATTATTTATCAGGATATATTGCTCTAGAGGAGGAATGCGTTCACAAAGTATTGGATGGTTATTAGATAAATTTAAATTAAATATAGTTACACTTAATGGCGGATACAAAATATATAGAAGATGGGTATTAGATAGTTTTTCAAATAAGTTGAATTTAGTAGTTATTGGCGGGAAAACAGGAACAGGGAAGACAAGATTATTATCATTACTTGATAAATATAAATATCAAACTATTGATCTTGAAGGATTTGCTTGTCATAGAGGAAGTACATTTGGAGGTTTAGGAATGATAAAACAACCTTCAAATGAACAATTTGAAAATATAATTGCAGAAAAATTAAATTCTTTTAAATTTTCTAATAATATTTTTGTAGAAGCTGAAAGTGCAAATATAGGTAAATGTAAAATTCCTCATGAATTCTTCAATCAGATGAAAAACTCTAGGAGGATTGAAATTATAAGGAGCGAATCTAACAGGTTAGATGAGTTAATAGATACTTATAGTGTATTTAAAAAAGATGAACTCCAAGAATCAGTACTAAGGATAAAAAAAAGACTTGGACCGCAAAGAACGAAAATAGCTCTTGAATCAATTCATAATGAGAAATGGGACATAGTTTGCAGATCAGTTTTAGATTATTACGATAAGTGTTATGAATATGAAAAGGTTGGCAAAACTAATATAAAGACAATAGATTTAACTGATAAAAATTATGATGAAAGTATCCTAGAGTTAATAAATAATGTTTTATAAAATAACTACAAACGAATATGAAAAATATTTCCTAAGATAAAAAATTATAAACCGAATATTATGACATCAAATAAAACTGCAAAAATACAATTTTATGAGGGAACTGATGAACCAGTAGTGCCTGAAATAAGACTGACCAGGAGTAAAGATGGTACCACCGGTCAAGCTTTATTTTTGTTTGAAAAACCTCAGGCATTATCTTCAATTACAGACGGTGAAATCACAGGTATGCGGATGATAGATACCGAAGGTGAAATATTAACTAGAGAAGTTAAAGTAAAGTTTGTTGATGGAGAACCAATATTTTTAGAAGCGGTTTATATTTGGAAGAACACGCCAGACTTTGACAGATTTATGAGATTTGCAAATAGTTATGCCAAATCAAATGGATTAGGATATTCTGAAAAGAAGTAGAATATTATGAAAATTGAATAGTTCATCATATTTCAAGTTAGTAGTAATATTAATCACTTTATTAATAGTATGGACTTTAAGGGATTTTCTCCTACTAATAATTTGTTCTTTAGTAATTTCAAATATTGTATGTAATTTATCTAATCAAATCCAAAAAGGTTTGAAAATTCCTCGATCGATTTCTTTGTTTCTTGTCTTAGCCGTCATATCAGTAATAATATTTACTATTTTTATTCTTGTATTACCTCCGTTTATAAAAGAATTCAATGAAATACTAGTTGACATTCCAAATGCTTTATCAAAAATAAATATATTGATCAATACAAATCTGAACAAATTTAATAACTTATTTTATGGCAAACAATCAGAAAATGTTATAGACATATTCAGTTTAATAAATAATGTAGTTACCATTCCAGATGTCTCAACTATTGCAAAAGCTATTCAAGAAAGTTTTAAGAATTTAATTAATATTGCGGGGAATCTAGGTTCAGGTCTTTTGAGATTAATATTCGTATTAGCAGTGAGTTTGATGATTTCTATTGAACCAAAACAATATAAAGAAAATGTACTTCTATTAATACCAAAAAATTACCGTAATAAATTTAGAAATATTCTGGAAAAATGCAATATTGCATTAGCAAATTGGACCTTTTCTATGGTCATAAGCTCATTATCAGTAGGTTTATTATCATTAATAGTTTTATCTATATTAGATGTCAAATACGTTGTCTCAAATGCCTTAATAGCAATGGTTCTTAATATAATTCCGAATATAGGTCCAGTTATAAGTGGTATATTTCCAATCTCAATTGCACTACTAGATAATTTTTGGAAACCACTGGCAGTTTTAGGATCATATATAATTATTCAAAATATTGAAAGCTATATCATAATGCCATCTATAATGAAGAAAAAAGCAAACCTACTTCCTGGTTTGACATTAATATCACAATTTGGATTTACCTTCATTTTTGGTCCATTAGGATTAATACTATCTCTTCCATTAGCTGTAGTAATACAGGTTTTAATCAAAGAATCATTTAAAGATATTTAAAAACTACTTGATTAATTTTTTATATAAATATGGGTATGAAAAAAGTATAAAGATAGCTAAGGGGTGTTTACCCATAGCAAAATATAAAGAGTTAAAAGTAAAATGATCAAATAATATTCTTAGCTCAGTAGAAAGATCTATGAAAACTAAAGAAAATAAAATGATCAAATAGTAATTCAATTTCATAAAATGAGAAGCTTAAGTTCAGTCTTTAAGCAACAAAGATGGGGCCAATAAAATGCTTGAATAACTTCCAACAATAATTCCTACTGATAAGGCCAAAGAAAACCAAAACAGCGAGTAAGATCCAAACAAAATTATGCTTAATAAAGGGATAAGGGTTGTAATACTGGTAAAAGTTGTTCTCCTAAATGATTCGTTTACTGATAATTGAATAGTTTCGTTATAGCCTTCTTCCTTTGATTTTAAATTCTCACGAATTCTATCAAAAATAACAACAGTATCATTTACAGAATAACCAGCAATAGTTAACAAGGAAACCGCAAATAAACTATTTACCTCGACAGATAATATAATTCCCAACCAGGAAAATATACCGAAAACAATTAATAAATCATGGAATAAAGCTATTAATGCAAATAATGCATATTTTTTATCAAACCTAATAGTTATATATAAAGATATTGCAAATAAAGAAACCAACAAAGAAGTAACACAATTGGTAAGTAATCTTTTCCCAAGCTTTGGACCTATTAATCTTGAATCCTTACTCTCATAATTTAGAGGTCCAATAATATTTTCAAGATTAGTAATTAGATTATTTGATTCTTCGATACTCAAATAAGGCGTTCTTATGGAAATTAATTTATTATTATTTTGGAATTGTAATTTAATATTATTTATAAAGTTTTTATTAATAGAGATCTCTCTTAAATTTTCTAAAACTGAATCAGGGGAAAGATTAGAACATTCTTCTTCACAAACTCTTTCTATTCTTAGTTCATTTCCTCCAACAAAATCCATCCCTAAATTTATAGGTTTCTTATAAGAAGTATTAAAAGTTGAATATAAAATTCCTAAAAGACTTAACAAAATAAGAAGAGTTGAAAAACTAATTATTTTTCTTTTATTTTTTATTAGTTCAAGATTGTATTTCATGGAATTTAGAAACAAAAAATTTAATTTGAAAAATTATTCTTGGGTAGATAGAGATTTTTTTCTCTTAAAGATTGATATGTTGTAAAAAATCGCAAAATAGTTTTAGAACAATTTAATGAGGTAAACAAGCTTATTAGAACTCCAATACCTAATGTTGCCGCAAAACCTTTAACAAAATTTGTTCCTAATAAAAACAATACAAAACAACTTAGAAGAGTTGTAATATGACCATCAACTATAGATGAATTAGCTCTTTGAAAACCGCTATCAATAGATCTTGTAAGAGTATTTCCTTCATATAATTCTTCTCTAATTCTCTCAAATATTAGAATATTTGCATCAACAGCCATACCAATGCTAAGTATAAGCCCAGATATTCCAGGTAAAGTCAAAGTTACAGGAATTAAAGAATATAGGGCTAAGTTAAAGAAACCATAAAGTACTAGAGATAAAACTGAAACGAAACCTAGAATTCTATAATTAAGAATCATAAATATACCAACAAAAATTAAACCACTAATAGCTGCATAAAGACTTTTTAAAATATTTTTGGATCCCAATAGAGCCCCTATAGTGTTAGTTTCTACTATTTCAATTGGCAATGGCAATGAGCCTCCTTTAAGTTGAACTTCTAATTCTTTAGCATTTTCAGCACTAAAATTACCGCTTATTGTTGCTGATCCACCTGTAATACCAGTACTAGAAAACTGGTTACCAACACTAGCTTCACTTATAGATTCGCCATCAAGAATAATAGCCAATAGTTGATTAGTGCCAGCAATTGACTTTGTAATTTCTGCAAACTTTTCACCTCCAGAATTACTAAAAGTTAATAAAACTTCCCAATTACTATTTGTTTGTTCTTGTCTCCTTCCTGCGTTAATAAGATCCTTACCAGATAAATCTGTTTTAATAAATAAATTTGTAATTTCTTTATCAATATATTTTTTGATTTCAATTAACTTCCCATATAAATCATTACTAGTAGATGAGTAATTCAATTCTTGCTCTATATCTTTAAGATCATCTTGAATAACTTTTAAGAAATTAACATTATTTTGATTTTTTTCTTCAAAGGAATATTGTTCAATTAATTCTTTAATACTCAATCTTTGAAGTTGCAGGGTTTTTAAATCTGTAGATGTTCCTTCTTTTTGGGTTCTAAATTCTAATAAAGCAGTCTTACCTAATACCCTTGAAGCAACTAATGGATTTTGTTCACCTGGTAATTCTAAAATCAATTGATCTCCACCGAGGGTTTGTAAATTAGACTCAGAAACTCCTAAATTGTTAACGCGCTTATCTATAACCGAATTAACTGCTTCAAGTTCATCCCTTGTTACCTTACCTTCCTCTTTAATAATTTGAAGTGTAAGTTGAGACCCCCCTTGTAAATCCAATCCCAACTGTAATGGATAATTTATTAATAGATAAACAGATAAAGTAAGTAGAAATATAATAAAAAAAAGCCAACCTTGCCTTCTTTTCATTTTCTATATACTCCCACTAATTAAATGTTCAACTTTTTCAACAATTTGATGTGGTTGGATTATTGTCAAATTCTCAAGATTTCCATTATAGGGAGTTGGAATATCCTGACTAGATAATCTAATTGGTCGGGCATCAAGATCATCAAAACACTCTTCTGTTATCAAGGCAATTAATTCTGCACCAATACCTCCAGTCTTCATACATTCTTCAACAATAATTACTTTATTTGTTTTTTTTATTGATTTTGAGATGGTTTCCATATCAAATGGTTTTAAACTTATTAAATCTATTAACTCAACATCTATTCCTTTTTTTTCTAATTCTTCAACAGCTTTAAGGCAGTGATGTCTCATTCTTGAATAAGTCAATAAAGTAATATCACGCCCTTCTTTTACAACGTCAGCCTGATCTAAAGCGCAAGTATAATCACCCTCAGGTAATTCTTCAGACAAATTGTATAGAAGAACATGTTCAAAAAATAGAACCGGATTATCATCTCTTATAGCTGCTTTCATTAAACCTTTAGCATTTGTGGGTGTACTACATGCAACAATCTTTATGCCAGGAACTGCATGAAAATATGCTTCAAGTCTTTGACTATGCTCAGCACCAAGTTGACGACCAACTCCACCAGGTCCTCGAACTACTGCTGGTATTTTATAATTTCCGCCACTTGTATATCTAAGCATACCCATATTGTTTGATATCTGATTAAATGCTAAAAGCAAAAACCCCATATTCATTCCTTCTACTATTGGTCTTAAGCCAGTCATTGCTGCACCCACAGCCATACCCGTAAAACTATTCTCTGCAATTGGAGTATCTAAGACTCTTAACTCTCCATATTTTTCATATAAATCCTTAGTTACCTTATAAGATCCTCCATATTGACCAACATCTTCCCCCATTACGCAAACATTTACATCATTTGCCATTTCTTCATCAATTGCCTCTTTCAAAGCATTAAATAATAATGTTCCAGCCACAATTAATTACCTAATTTATCACATATATAATCCTACCACTTTGAATAAATCAGCCTCCTTCAGCGAAGGTTATGAGTAGTAATATTGATAAAATCATTCCTGGCGACAGCAAAAGGACTAAAAGGCCTAAGTCATGTAAAGACATTCAAAGAAAGTGTTTTCTTAATAATATTGGCAATTCAACTATTCTTCACAATAAAACTGCGAATAAATACAATAAAAAGTCCTATACCTATAAAAGCAAAAGAGAAAGTTAGCAAAAATGATAATCCAATTATTAATGTATTAATACTAGAGGAAATACTTTGGACTATTTCAGAAGAATTAGATGGTTTATGTACTGAAAAATAAATTGCAATTTTATTACTTAAAAAATAAAAAAATATAAATAATAAAAAACTTGTTAATGATCCAACAATAAAATTTAAAGGTCCTTTTTCGGGAATATTTTTTTCAATATTCTCATTACTATTATCAGCCACAATAGATTTTTATAAAAAAAAAATTTATATGAATGTTATTCCCTTTTCAAGGAAAGTGCAAACCCATGAATCATAGCCTTTATCTTTAAATAATTTAGAATTTGCAGTTAATTCTTTTTTAGCAGTCTCTTTATCTTTAAAGAGTGCAAAGCATGTAGGTCCTGATCCACTCATTGAAAATGTTAGACAATTTTCTAATTTAGAAAGTAAATATAATGCCTGCTTTACAGAATCATTTTCATTTTCAACAACTAACTGCAAATCATTTTTAATAGATAAATGTTGATTATCAAAATTTAAGTTATTTAAACCATTATCTCTTAAATTTTTTCTTATGTTCTCAATCATTTCTCTATCAGTAAGATATTGATCACAAAATCTATTACTATATTTTTTATAAGTTTCAGCTGTGGATACTGATACATTAGGATTTTTTAAAAGAATTGCTCCATATTCAAGGGTTGAATCTAATTTCTCCAAAATTTCGCCTCTTCCAAAACATAATTGAATACCACCATTTATAAAAAAGGGAATATCAGATCCTAAAGTTGATGCTAATGAACATAAAGTTTCTTGATCTAATTTCAAATCCCATAAATTATTAAGACCAATTAATGTTGCTGCTGCATTACTGGATCCACCAGCTAATCCTGCACCAATTGGGATATTTTTTCTTAAAAATATATTCGCACCGTAATCTATATTTGATTTTTTCCTTAATAGGTTTGCCGATTTAACAATTAAGTTATCATCAGATAGGCTTAAATCATTACAATCAGACTCAAGTTTAATTAAACCTTCATTATTAATTTCAAATTCTAAATAATCAGCAAGATCGATATTTTGCATAATCATTGCTAACTCGTGAAATCCATCCTCTCTTTTACCAATCACTTCAAGGTGCAAATTTATTTTGGCAGGAGATTTTATATTAATTTTCTTTTTAGCAAAATCTTGCATATACTTAAATTTTTATTTTTTAATTTTAATACAATTTTCTGCAAGCTTAATCCATTGTTCAATAGAAATATCTTGTGGTCTTAAATTAAAACAAACTTTTGAAGATTCAGATAATTCATTTATCTCTTCATTTGAAAGTATTGAATTAAGTGTATTTCTAAGCATTTTTCTTCTTGAATTAAATGAAATTCGAAGAAGTTTATCTATATTTTTTTCTATACTAATATCTAATCTTAAATGATTTTTAATTGGTTCGAAAACTACTAAAGAAGAAAAAACTTTTGGAGGTGGACTAAAAGATGAAGGCGGTACATCACAAATTTTTTTTATTTTTGATAAGAGTTGCATTCTTACACTAAGCGCACCAGCATTGGGACTTCCTTCTTTAGACAAAATCCTATCTACAACGTCTTTCTGCATTAAAAAAATTATTTTTTCGTAATTATAGTTTCTTGTAATACCCAATCTCCCTATGAAAATATCCAATATTGGGCCAGTTATATTGTAAGGAATATTTGCAATCACTTTTGTAATCTTTTTATTAATTGAATCTAAATTTACGGTAAGAATATCTCCCTGCTGAAGTGAAAACTTATCATTATTATTGAATTTATCATTCAATAAATTTATTAAATCTTTATCTAATTCAATCGCATGTAATTTTTTAATTTCTGAATCTAATAACTTAGATGTTAAAGCTCCTTTACCTGGGCCAATTTCTAAAATAAAGTCATTTTGATTAAGAACAGCAATTTCTTTGATTTTTTCTAATATTTTTTTATTTACCAACCAGTGTTGTCCAAATCTTTTTTTTTGATGATGGTTTTTAGAATTCATCTAAAAGATAAATAATATGTTTAAATTAAATATGAATTTATTTAATACTTTATATCATGAGCTTATCAAAAAAAAATTTAGATAAACTCAATAAATTTAAAAAAAAGAAAAATTTAAATCACGAAAGTAAAAATATAAATAATTATACAAATTTAATTAATAATGATGATTTAATCAGCAATCCACTTAATTCAGAAGATCCCAATAAAATTTTTTATTCGTTAATTGATAATTCAGAATCTTTAGAAGAGACTTCTAACGTTAATAATTCACTAAGAAGAAGTGAGATTAATCAAATTAATATGAATACTAAAAAAGATAATTTTCCCAAGAAATTAACAACCGAAGAGGAACTATATGATGAATTTAATTATCTTCTTGATGAATAATTAGTTTTAATATTTTCTTATGCTTCAGAGTAATAGATTAACAATTTATGCTATCGGCAAAATAAAAAAACATTGGATTAGAGATGGAATTAATCAATACAAAAAAAGAATGCCTGAACTTATCATTAATGAGTCAAAGACTTTTAATTTAGATAATCTCAGATCCAATAACAATATTATTATCTGCCTAAGTGAAGAAGGGAAGCAGTTTAATTCAGTTGAACTATGTTCCTTACTCTTGAATTTTAAAAATAAAAAAATTAATTTCTTAATCGGTGATACTGATGGTGTTAGTTCAGATATAAAAGAAAAGTCAGATCTTGTACTAAGCCTATCTCCTTTAACTTTTCCTCATGAATTAGCTAGATTAATCCTTATCGAGCAAATCTATAGAGCTATTTCTATATCTAATAACTCCCCTTATCATCGTTCTTAAAAAGATTAGATTCAATCTAAAATTAATCTATAAAAGTTTAATAACTAACTATTTTTTGATTTTTTGCTATATAGTACATATATACTATTAATTTAATCTTGGATTCTTTTGGCTCGACTACTAAGAAATTTAAAATCCCCTTATTAACTGATTCGGTATCAGCAGGGTTTCCTTCTCCTGCAGATGACTATACAGAAGAAAATATTGATTTAAACGAACATTTAATATCTAATCCGTTTAGCACTTTTTTTCTTAGAGTTAAAGGTGACTCAATGATAAATGCAGGAATTAAAGATAAAGATTTAATAATAGTAGACAAGAGCTTAACAGCCAGGCCAGGGAATATCATCATTGCAATGATAGACGGAGAATTTACAATAAAAAGATTATCTATAAAAAATAATGAATTATATTTAAAAGCAGAAAATCATAATTATCCTGATTTTAGATTTAAAAACCATATTGATGTACAGATATGGGGAGTTGTTATTTATTCAATACATAGCTATTTATGAGAATTTCAAATATTGATGCAATAGCTCTTATAGATGCCAATAATTTTTACGCGTCATGTGAACAAAATATTAATCCTCATTTGAGAAATAAACCAGTAGTAATTTTATCTAATAATGACGGATGTATCATTGCAAGAAGCCCTGAAGCGCGAGCTTTAAAAATTAAAATGGGAACTCCGTATTTTAAGGTCAAAGAAAGACTAAATAAATTAGATGTAGCAGTCTTAAGCTCAAACTACTCGCTTTATGGGGATATGAGCAGAAGACTAATGAATTTACTGAAAAATTACTGTGAACAGATAGAAATTTATTCTATTGACGAAGCATTCGTCTCGATTTCTAGACCTAATGATGAAAATCTATATCCTTGGGCAAGAAGCATAAGATCATTAATATATCAGAATCTAGGGATTACCATAACAGTAGGAATAGGAGAAAATAAAGTAAGAGCAAAAATTGCTAATAAACTAGCTAAAAATATTGATTATTCAGCTGGAATATTTGATTTAGCTAGAACCGAAAATGAGAATAATTATTTGAAAAGAATTAGTATAGATAAGATATGGGGAGTCGGGAAACAAACCTCTAATTGGTTGCAAAGTAAAGGTATTAAAAATGCGAGAGAACTAAGAGATATGGAAGAAAATGAAATCATTAAGAAATTAGGCATCGTAGGGAAAAGACTGCAATTAGAACTGAAAGGCCATAGATGCCTGCCCATAGAAAAAAACAAGAAATCAAAAAAAGAAATTCAGGTGAGCAGGAGTTTCGGCACGCCTATCACAAAATTAGAAGACTTAACTCAAGCACTAGCAACTCACGCAATAAAAGCCTCTGAAAAAATGAGAAGTCAGAATTTGCAATCATCTGATATTAGAGTATTTGCCAGAACCAGTAAATATTCAAGTCAAAATTATCAAAGAAGTGCTCATAGAAAACTTACAAATGCAACAGATGACACAAATAAAATTTTAAAAATAGTAGTTGAATTATCTGAAGAAATTTATAATCCCGAATATAAATTCTCAAAAGCTGGTGTTTTAATGCAGGATTTAACTAATAGCGAATATTTACAGCAATCAGTTATCAATTACAAATCTCAGAAAGACTTAAAAAAATCAGCAAATCTTATGAAAACGATTGATTTATTAAATAAAAGATTTAATAACAATGCAATTACATGGGCTATTACAAAAAATCCACAAAGTTGGAAGATGAATAATAATTTCTTAAGTCGCTCATCTACAACTGATATAGAACAAATCCCAACTATAGTGAAGTAAACAAAATAGAATGGAATTTATATTATTTTTGAGCAAATTAGATAAAGAGATTCTTAACTTATTAATTAAAGCAAACTACATAGTTGAAGAAAATAAAATTGAATGTCTATTAAACAAAGAAATAAAAGGGCTACATAATTTTAAAGAAAATAAAATAATAATATGTACTGAAAACGCAAAAAGGAAAACAAATTATAGAAATAAGAATCAACAACCAAATAAAGATAACTTCAAAACAGAAAGGGCGATAAGAAAAGCATTAAGACACGAAGCAACTCATGCGATACAAAAATGTAATGACAATAAAACAATAGGGAATATAAAAAAATTAGAAAGCAAATTGCATCAAAGTAAAAGAAAAGCATTAGAGTTCTCTAGTTCAACTTTTTCTGGGACTTATGCGAAAGAAGTAGAAGCTTATGTTCTTGAAGATAAACCCAAAAAAGTTAAAAACTTGATAGAAAAATACTGTCTATAAATTAAAAATTTTTATATTAACTAGCGATGAAATTGCCACAACGTTGTTTATCTAAAAAATTAATATGTTGCCTTTCCAAGTAATATAATTCCTGAAATTTAATCGCATCTGAGTTTAAATCCTTAAAAAGATCATCTATCTCTTTATTTGTATTTGAAGAACCTGAAGAAGGATTATCAATTAAAATAGATATACAATTTTCTAAAGTTTTTAATCTTTGAGATCCCCAAGATTCGATTAGGTGTCTACATCTTTTAAGAGAATTATATTTCTCAAGAAGTGATAATGTTCCTAGTAAATTGTCTTTAGGATTACTAAGCAATGTTAAAAACAACTCATTTGGATTAATAAAAATATTAATTTTATTTGATGATTCAGAATTATTAAGAGCTAAGTAATCAGGCAGAAGTGAAATTAGGTTAATAGAAGAAAAATCTTTTTGAAGATTTTGACTATTTGATTGTTTTAAATCATTTAAGTAGTTTAAACCTAAATTATTTTGTTCAATTTTTGAAATAGCTTCCCATAAACTTTGAATATAACTAGTATTAAAACCATTAATTTCTCTTTTGAGAAATTCATCACGAATAAATAGCCTAAGATCTGGACAATGTAAATAATAAAAAATTATTTCCGATTCATTTTTCTCACGTCGGGAAATTTCATTTGGTTGTTCAAATTTTTTTGATCTACCATGCCAACGAAATCCCTTTACTTGATTTCTTAAATCTTGTTCAAACTGTATTGCTAACCTAGCTTGTCCCTTACTTAATTTTTCGGAAACTTTTTGTAGATAATGAGTTCTGGTTGATGATTGAGGTAATTTACTCAACAATTTTACCAATGACGAAATAACACTCTGGAAAATTTCAGACTTAGTTAAATCTTTATCTTTAAAAATCTGATCAATCTCCCAATCAATCCAAAAGGATGAATTATCAATTAAATTAAAATAATCTTCAGGAGTATGACTATTTAAATATTCATCAGGATCTTTAAAATCACTTAGTTGAAGTATCTTAAGATTAATTTGATCATGAATGGATAAACTCTCGACTTCTTTAATTACTCTTTTTGTAGCTAAAATACCTGCATTATCAGAATCAAAATTCAAAATTATATTTTTATTATCTGTACATCTACATAGTTGAGAAATTTGATACTTATTTAATGCGGTGCCGAGAGAAGCTACAGAATTAGTAATACCTTTTGAATGAAGAGAAATAACATCAAAGTAGCCTTCAACAATAATAGCTTTATCTCTTTTCCTAATATTGCTAGAAGCTTTTTCGAATGCAAACAACATTTTGCCCTTTTCAAATATCTCTGATTCAGGAGAATTAAGGTATTTAGGTTCCTGACCATCAAGAGATCTTCCTCCAAAAGCAACTACTCTTCCCTGCATATCATGTATTGGAACAATTAATCTATTTCTAAAACGATCATAAATTTTGTCAGAATTATCTTTAGAAATTGCAAGGCCTGAAGCTAATATTAAATTGATAGGAAATTTTTCTGCCTTGGATAGATAGTTAAATAAATCATTCCATGAATTTGGGGCAAAACCTAATTCAAAGTTATCAATAATCTTATTACTTAAGTTTCTCTTTGATGTTAAATATTTCATAGCTTCAACACCAAGAGAATTATTTAATTGAGACTTAAACCAATTTTTAGTGACTCTTAATATTTTATAAAGCTCTTCCTTTCTAGTTAATTGTTTTTTATAAGCTTCTACCTGGGGACCCTCGAGATTTTCAACATTAATATTATTTTTTTTAGCTAGAGAGAGTACAACATCTGAAAAATTTGCACGAGTAAATTCCATTAAAAATTTAATAGAGTTACCACCAGCACCACAAGAAAAACAATAATAGAATTGTTTACTAGGTGATACTGTCATAGATGGCTTAGTATCATCATGAAAAGGGCAAATACCAACAAATTCCTTGCCTTTCTTCTTAAGAACAATATGTTCAGATATAACATCAACAATATCTGCCTTTTCCTTAACCTCTTGAATAGTTCTTGGGTGTATAGAATGAACCATTGAGATTATTATCGAAAAATAAATAGTGATTTATTTGTTATAGGTCAAAATCAAGTAAGAATCTACTTAATTTCACAATAAAATTATTTTTTTTAAATGATAAATATCGAAGAATTAGAAAAAAGAATTAATTCATTAAAAAAGTATAATTTAGTATTTGCCTCATTCTTCTTCAGTTTGATGACTTTGTGCGTAAAAAATATTGATAAAAGGATACCTATCTTTGAATTAGTTTTATTCAGATCATTGTTAAGTTTAATAATTACATTATTAATAATTAATATAAAAAATATAAATCCTTGGGGCAAAAATAAACCATTACTTATTTTAAGAGGTTTTTTAGGAACTTTAGCTTTAGTTTGTATTTTTTATGCGATAAGAAATATGCCTCTTAGTATTTCTACAGTCATTCAGTACACATATCCTATTTTTATATCTATATTTGCTGCCATATTTATAAACGAAAAAATAACTCGTAATATAATTTTTGCTTTAATTATTGCCTGGTTTGGAATATTAACAATATTGAATCCAAGCCAATTATCAATTGTAAACGTTGAAATTGAAATTATTTCGATTTTGATAGCATTTCTTGGAGCAATCTGCACCGCATTAGCCTACGTTACAGTTAAGAAACTCTCATTTAGTGAAGATATTTATGTAATTATTGAATATTTTCCACTTGTTTCTTTTATAACTCTATTACCAATTGTATTAATCAATTGGGTCACCCCAAATTGGAGTGAATTAGTTTGGATATTAGGAATTGGCTTATTTACTCAATTAGGTCAGACTTTCTTAACTATTGGATTAAAAAATTTACCTGCTTCTGAAGCATCAATAATTAATTATTTACAAGTTTTATTTGGTTCAATTTGGGGGATTTTATTTTTTAGTGAAATAATAAACATAAATTTTTTATTAGGGGCCTCACTAGTTTTATTAGGAACTATTATATCTACTACCAAAATAATCAAAAGGACATAGAATATTATTAGATTAAAAATGATGATGAAATTTCACTATTTAGCTTTATTATTTTGTTTTTCTCCTATCGCTCAAGTTAATGCAACAACTCCAAAATCAGTAACTTGTACAAGAACTGAATATAGAGAAGAGTACATTCCTGGAACGAAATCAAACCCTGGCTACGTAAAAAGTTATGAGGTAGACGTTGTAATACCTTGTGGAGGTCAAAACAAAGCTGAAAAAATAGATGATAATGACTGTAGTGAAGGTTCTGTTATAGGGGGTCTTCTTGGTGCTGGAATTGCATTATCCTCATCTAGAGGTAAAGACAGGTTTTGGGCCGTACCAGCGGGCGGTACTGCAGGAGCGCTAATTGGATGTCAGGTGGATGGTGGTTAATTGATTAGTTGGATAAATGGAGATTTAGTTGATTTATGGCAAACTAATCAAAAATCTTTTGTTTTAATAAATTGTCAAGGATTAGGATACGAAATACAAATACTAGAATCCTTTTTTCTCAAATTAAAAACAAATCAGATATCTACTAAAAACATCACTCTTTGGATAAAGCATATTAAAAAAGAAGATTCAGATTTATTATTTGGCTTTACATCAAAGGATCAAAAGAATTTCTTTATTGAAATTTTAAGTATTCGAGGTGTTGGATCTCAAATTGGTATTGGGATATTAAACAAATTTTCTATTAGTGAAGTTATAAATGCAATAAAAACACAAGACAAAAAATTAATTTGTTCCGTACCTGGTATAGGACAAAAAATGAGTGAGCGGTTAATTTTAGAATTAAAAAGTAAATTTAAAAGCGAAATATTATCTGAAGAAGAAAAAAGCAAAGATGAATTTGAGATTAAGGATCCTGAGATAATTAAAATGATAGAAGACCTTCAGTTAACCCTTCAATCATTAAGTTACAAAAACAAAGAAATAAATACTATTTTGCCAATTATTATTAAAGAAATAGATCACCTAGGTAAAAAAGAAAATAGTTTATCATTTGAAAAACTATTGAAATTGGCTATGCATTATCTTGATGAAGATAGTAGTAATAAAGATAGATGACGTAGTATCATAGGTAAAAAGAAATAAATTTATGTCATTAGATACAGCTGAAAAACAGAAGCTTATTGAAAATCATCAAGTGCATCCTACTGATACAGGTTCAGTTGAAGTACAAGTAGCAATGCTTTCTAAAAGAATATCGAAATTAAGTGACCATCTTCAAGGAAACATTCATGATTTTGCTTCAAGGCAAGGATTATTAAAAATGATTGGTAAAAGGAAAAGATTATTGTCTTACTTAAAAGACAAAAACGTTCAAAAATATCAAGAACTAGTTAAGAAAATTGGAATCAGAGGATGATCTCAATTAATGAAAAGAAAACAATCAAAAAAAAAGACACAAAACAAAAAGAAAAAAAACTATTCTGAAACAACTGCTTTCGCTAATCTAGAAAAAACATCTATTCCTGTAACCAAGCCAAAGCGATCATCAAGTGGCATCCCAAAATATGTTGCTGACAGAATGGCAAGAAGAATATTCTTTACAGCTGGAATACCGACAATATTAGGAATGTCTGTTTTTGTTGTTAGCTACATTATAGTTACAAGAAATATTGCCGAAATACCTCCTTCATCAACAATTGCTATTTCAGCATTGTTTTTCTTGTTAGGTCTGGCAGGATTGAGTTTTGGAATATTATCGGCTAGTTGGGATAAAGAACCTGGATCTTTTTTTGGTATTGAAAATATTCCAATGAACATACAACGTGCAAAAGCAGCCTTCAAACCTGCAACTCAAAATTTCGAGGATAAAAATTAATCTAGGAAACTAAAGATTTCAAGTTAACTTTAAATGATTTATCTTCTAATAATTTGCATGCTCCCTGAATATCACCAATACAAAATTGTTCGCCAAATTTAACGTAGGTAACACTATTTTTATTTCTTACTGCAGCTAAAACTGGAATCTTTATTCCACATCTACCTTTATCTGGTTTAAATTTAATTAAACAGTTTCTCAAAGTATTTTGTACGCGTACATCTGATGCTTGAGAACTTTCAAGATTAATAATTAGCAATTTAAGGTTATCGATTTCTCTACAATCATCAATTATTAATTGAGTCTTATCACTTTTTTTATCTATTGTTCCCCAAACCAATAATCTTGTATCCGTCAGAAGAAATTCTGATAATCTTACATAGGTTTTTGGAAAAACTATTGCTTCGCAACTTCCTGAAAGATCTTCTAGCTGAACTATAGCCATCCTATCTCCTTTTCTCGTTGTAATTTGCTTCAAATCAGGGATCATTCCAACTAAAGAGACTTTGGTTCTATCTTTTGTTTCTTCTAAATGCGAAATGCTTATAGGAGATATAAGTTTTGCTGGCTTAGTTAAATGCTTTAGAGGATGATCAGATAAATAAAAACCTAGTAGCTGTTTTTCTAACTTTAACTTCTCAATAAGTGAATAATCCTCAACCTTAGCTAATTGTGAATCTGAAAAAGCAACATTAGAAAATTCTTCTTTAGAATCAAATAGATTGCCTTGCCCAGATAACCTATCACGATTTCTTGAAGAGGCCCACTCAATGACATTTTCGAGATCTGACAATAATTGAGCTCTATTATTATCAATTGAAAACTCATCTAGTGCTCCACAATGAATTAGAGATTCAAGACTTCTTTTGTTAAGAACATTAGAAGGCAAACGATCGCACAAATCGGCTAGTGACTTAAATATTCCTAAACTATTTCGGTTTTCAATTATATTTCTTATCGCAGAATCTCCTAAATTCTTAATTGCAGATAACCCGAATAAAATCTGATTATTCTTAATAGTGAAATCAACACCAGAAAAATTAATGCTTGGTGAAATAACTTCTATTCCCATGGAATAACAATTAGAAATATATCTTTGCATCTTATCGCTAGAACCAGAGTTTACGCTTAGAAGGGCTGCCATATATGCAACAGGAAAATGGGCTTTTAAAAATGCAGTTTGATAAGTTACAGCCCCGTAAGCAGTTGAGTGACTTTTGTTAAAACAATATTCCGCGAATAAAACCATTTGATCAAAAAGATCATTTGCTAATTTTTCATTTACACCTTTCTTCATAGAACCTTCTACAAAAATATTCCTATGCTTTACCATCTCAGATACTTTCTTTTTCCCCATTGCTCTTCTAAGTAAATCAGCATCACCTAAAGAATAGCCAGCTAGGTCTTGAGCAATTTTCATGATTTGCTCTTGATAAACCATAATTCCATAGGTTTCAGTAAGAATTGACTTAATAAAAGGATGAGGAAAATCAATCTTTTCATTCCCATTTTTTCGATTTATAAATTTAGGAATGAGACCCGCATCAAGAGGACCAGGTCTATAAAGAGCCAGTATGGAAGAAATATCCTCTAGAGAGTTAGGTTTGAAATCCTTAACAACCTGTTTCATACCAGAAGATTCAAGCTGAAAAATACCTTCAAGATCTCCTCTTCCAATAAGCTCAAAGGTTTTACTGTCATTTCGCGGTAACTCATCGATATTTATTTTCTTTCCGGAGGATTGATTAACAAGAGAAACTGTCTTTTCAATCATAGTGAGATTCTTAAGACCCAAGAAATCCATTTTCAATAATCCAAGTGATTCGATATCATCCATAGAATATTGGGTTATTATTTGTCCTTCATTATTCCTTTGAAGAGGTACAAGTTCGTCGAGAGGATCTGATGCGATAACAACTCCAGCAGCATGAACTCCATATGTTTTATTAGTTCCTTCAATTCTCAAAGCCAAATCAACCCATTTTTTTATCCTATTATCATTAATATATTTGTCTCTAAACTCTTGGCTAGGAGAATTCTTATCAATCATTTCATTTAGTTTATAAGGTTTCCCTCTTACAACCGGTATTAACTTAGCCAATTTATCAGCCTCTCCATACGGAATATCTAGAACCCTTGCAACATCTTTTAAAACCGCCTTAGAGGTCATTTTATTGAAAGTAATTATTTGCGCAACTTTATCCTCTCCATAACGATTAGTAACATAATCAATAACTTCATTTCTCCTATCAATACAAAAGTCGGTATCAATATCTGGCATAGACTTTCTTGCTGGATTTAAAAATCTCTCAAATAACAATCCATGCTCGACAGGATCTATATTTGTGATTTGAAGTGCATAAGCTACTAGTGAACCCGCAGCAGAACCTCTACCTGGTCCTACTGGTATAGAGTTGTCTCTAGCAAATTTGATGTAGTCCCAAACAACCAAAAAATAATCTGGGAAACCCATATCTTTTATAATTTTTAA
Source organism: Prochlorococcus marinus str. AS9601 (assembly GCF_000015645.1). Taxonomy (NCBI): domain Bacteria; kingdom Bacillati; phylum Cyanobacteriota; class Cyanophyceae; order Synechococcales; family Prochlorococcaceae; genus Prochlorococcus; species Prochlorococcus marinus. The sequence continues at coordinate 786,973 of NC_008816.1, read as the reverse complement.
TTCAGAAGTTAGTCTTTCTTTATATTTTTCATCAACTTCATCAAGATCATTTTTTTTAAGTCTTTTTAAAAGACCTTTATTAGATAATTGTTTAAGGAAAGAAAATGAATCTTTATCTTCATTAAGAGGAAATTTGGGCATTCTATAATTACCAAACAAATCAAATACCTCAACTTTTTGAGAAATTTCTACTGTATTATTCACTGCATCAATAATTGATTTATCATCAATATGATCTTTAAAAAGTTCAAGCATTTCATTTTCACTTTTAATATATTCTGTACCGGTATATCTCAATCTTTTTTCATCACTTATTAGTTTTCCAGTTAATACACAAAGTAAGGCATCATGAGCTTCAACATCCATACTTGATAAGTAATGGGCGTCGTTGGTGGCTATGACTTTTATTTGGTGCTTCTTCCCAATTTTTATTAATTCAACGTTAACAATTCTATCCTCAATAGAGCCGTGATCTTGTATTTCTAGATAAAAGTCATCTGCAAATAATTTTTTATACCAAAGAGCTATATCCTCTGCTACGTCTAACCTACCTTTTAAGATAGCCTGAGGTATCTCTCCACCAAGACAAGCTGTAGAGACTATTAGGCCATCACTATATTTGCTTAAAAGAGATTTATCAATACATGGCCTAGAAAAAATGCCTCGACCTCTCATCCCGTTTAGGTGACTAATTGTTGTCAACTTCACTAGATTCTTATAACCAGTATAATTTTTTGCTAGCACCACCAAATGATATCTTTTTTCTTTTTTTGGTTGAGGATCATCAATAGAACCATTAATAACGTACATTTCATTACCAATAATTGGCTTTATACCTTTCTCTTTACACTTCTTGACCAAATCAAGAACACCATACATAACTCCATGATCTGTGAGAGCAATAGAATCCATCCCAAGATCACAAGCTCTTTCTACAATTTTTGAAATTTGACTGGCACCATCAAGTAAGCTGTAGTCACTATGATTATGAAGCGGAACGAAAGCCATATTCAAATAATTTATATATATAAGATAGAGAAGATTTCTAAAAGATCTATAATTTGTGATTACAAATTAATTATTAATACAAATTTAAAATAAAGGTCTTTTCTTAATTACATGAGCATCAATTTCAAAGATATTTGCGGCATTCAATATTCTATCTTCCTCTAGTACATTGCCTATTAATTGCAGTCCTATAGGTAATCCTTTAGTATCAAAACCACAAGGAATACTGATTGCTGGGAGGCCTGCCAAATTAGCGGGAACAGTTAATAGATCAGATAAATACATTGAAAGTGGATCATTGACAAAATCTCCCTTCAAAAAAGCAGTGGTTGGGCAGGTTGGAGTTAATAAAACATCTACTTTCTTAAACGCATTATCAAAATCTTTTCTTATAAGCGTCCTTACTTTTTGTGCCTTCTTGTAATAGGCATCACTGTATCCGGCTGACAAAGCATAAGTACCTATCAAAATTCTTCTCTGTACCTCATCTCCAAAACCTTCAGCTCTACTTTTTGAAGTCATATCTATAAGATTTGAACCCTCATTCGATCTGTAGCCATATTTAACGCCATCATATCTAGCTAAATTTGCGGAGGCTTCAGATGGTGCAATGACATAATATGTCGCAATTCCATCGTTAAATCTAGGACATTCAACTTCGATAATTTCAGCACCTAAAGCTTGGAACCTATCAACTCCAGAAAGAACAGATTCCTTAACTTCTGGATTAAGCCCTGGGTGTTCAAAACACTCTTTAATGATTCCAATTTTTAAGCCCTTTATAGATTTATTTAGGTCAGTCAAATAATTTGGTACTGGCTTATCAAGACATGTTGAGTCAAAGGGGTCTTTACCAGATATTGAATGAAGAATTTCAGCTGCATCTGAAACAGTATTTGTAATTGGACCAATTTGATCAAGAGAGCTAGCAAATGCTACAAGTCCCCATCTGCTAACTCTGCCATAAGTAGGTTTAAGACCTACGACGCCACAAAAAGAAGCTGGTTGCCTTATTGATCCTCCTGTATCAGAACCTATAGCAGCTGCACAAAATCCAGCGGCAACTGAAGCAGCACTACCGCCTGAACTACCTCCTGGCACTCTATTAATATCCCAAGGATTTGAAGTAACTCCAAATACAGAAGTTTCCGTTGAACTACCCATTGCAAATTCGTCTAAATTTGTTTTTCCTAAACAAATTCCCCCTGAAGACCATAATTTACTAGAAGCTGTGGATTCATAAGGTGCAACAAAGTTTTTGAGCATATTACTCGCACAAGTTGTTGCAACTCCTTTGGTGCAAATATTATCCTTTATTGCTATTGGCATCCCTGCGAGAGGAGGAAGTTTTTCATTATTTTGAATTAATTTATCAATATCCTCTGCTTGCGCGATAGCATTATCTTTTGTAGTACAAATATATGAATTAATCTTAGAGTCCTTATGATCGATTTTTACAAAAAAATCATTAACTAATTCCTTAACAGAAGCATTATTGCTAGTAATTTCTTTTCTTAAAGAATTAAAGTTCATTCCTTGATTTATTTCTTAAATTAAAAATTATCAAACAGTAAGTGGTTCTTCTTTTTTGCAGCGAACTAAACTATGTTTAATGTTTTTAGACCCTTCATCAGAAAGATCATTAATAAAAGAAGGGATATTTTCTTTTAAACTACGTTTAGTAATAAATGGACCGAACCAGTAAGTACCACTAGGATGTTCCGTCTCAATTTTAGCCCACCAGGCTAACCCGAGTTTGTTTCCAAAGTTTCTAATCAATTTTTTTGGCCAATTAGCCATCAATTCTTGTTAAATTCTATACAATTTTGTAGCGAAAATTCAATAAATTTTTATTAAACATATAAATATACGGAAACAACAACATTTTAGAGGGCTTTAAAAACAATGATTATTAACAAATAAATTTATATACTTGTCAAGTGAAATAGTGATATAGCGGCCGCTACAGATGCATTTAAACTTGAAGTCTTACCTCTAAGGGGAATACTTAATAGAAAATCGCATTTTTTTTGAGTAAGTAAAGAAATACCTTTTTCTTCTGAACCGACTATAACTACCAAAGGGGCTTTTTCAAGAAAATTTGAGATAGATAATTGGCCATCTCCAGATAGGCCAACAACAATAAAACCATTTTTCTTAAGTTCCTCAAGTGCTCTATTTAGGTTTACAACTCTACTTACTTGCACGTGTTCTAAGGCTCCTGCAGCCACTTTAGCTACTGTTCCTGTCAATCCAGCGGATCTTCTCTGAGGAATGATGATGCCCTTGCAATCAAATGCTTCCGCTGATCTAATGATCGCACCAACATTATGCGGATCAGTAATACCATCCAATGCAAGTATTATGGGATTTGCGCAGTTGTGTCTAGAAAAATCGATTAATTGTTCTAGGGATATTGTTCTAGAACATGCCAACTGTAATGCGATGCCTTGATGTGAAGCACCATAAGTTAATTGCGAAAGCCTGTTCCAAGAAACTTCTTCAATAAGCACTCCTTTTGATTTAAGATCCTTAAGCAAAATATAGAATTTATCTGAAGAAAAGATTTCCGATGTACACCAAATCCTATTAATTGCTCTTTCACTACTAAGAGCCTCATAAACCGAATGTTTGCCCCATATCCAATCATCAAAATTTTTCTTGTTATTAAACTCTTGATTAATATCAGGATTTTTATTATGAAGACCTATATTAGATTTAAATGTTGGCTTTTTTCTTTTTAAAGATGAAAAAGTACTATCCTTTTCATTTTTATTTAAATTTTCAACATTCTTATATTTATCAGAATTGTTCGATAATCTATCAATTTTTTCAGAACGATTTTTATTTTTTGGGTAATAACCAAAATCTGAGTTTTTTTTGTATTCTTTATTATTTTTTCCTGGGAATTTTTTTTTAGAGGAGTTTTTCATAGATTCAATCTATTTTTAATTCTAAATATTCAAAAAGTTTTGATAGCCTTTGAGGATCTTTTAAAAATAGCCAGCCAATAAGAGTTTCAAAACCAGTTGCTCTAGAGTATATGGTAGGGTCTGAAGACTTTGGATATCTCTTTGTTTTATTTCTAGCACGCCTAATTAGATCCACTTCATTTGAATTTAATAAATGTTCAATTTGACTTAATGATTTTGACTGAGATTTTGCTTTGACTTCGTTTACTACTGATAAATGGAGATCTTTAGACTTTAAAGGAAAATGAACATGCTTTAGTCTTTGGTGAAGCTCCCATACAGAATCTCCAAGCCAAGCAAGTTGAATAACACCTATATCATCGGGAGATCCATATGGAACCAAGTTTTGAATCCAATAATTCAATTTTTCAAATAATTTAATGCATCTTCAAGGCTTGACTTCAAATTAAGAAAATCCCCTAGACGAACAAGTTTAATCGTTTGGGCCACTCTCGAATTGCCAACGACTGAGAACCCATGCTTAGATTTTTTGCAATCTTTTGCAGTCTGAACAAGTGCTCCAAGACCCGAAGAATCTAAAAAATCTATTTTTGTAAGATCAATAACGAATGGAAGCTCATTTTTTAAATTATTAGTAACAAAAGTCTTGAATTGTTTTTCTGAGAAAGCATCAAGTTGGCCTTTAAAGGAAAAAACAATAATGTTTGTTTTTACCTCAAGGTTTCCTCTTAAAGAAACCGTTAACTTCTGGAAATCTTCTATGATCTAATCCCTCCAAAAAATTAATGTATCAAATGTAATTATCAAATCAAAAGAAAACAATATGTCAACATCTTTCTAACATTAGAGAAACAAATTTTTTAAATAAATAATCTGAATCATGTGGGCCAGGTCCTGCTTCTGGATGATATTGCACACTAAATATTGGCTTATTATTAACTTCTAGGCCAGCCACAGTATTATCGTTAAGGTTGTAATGGGTTATTCTAACTAAATTCTTTGGTAGAGAATTAGGATCAATAGCAAAACCGTGGTTCTGACTAGTTATCTCTATCTTGTTATTTTGACCACAAGGGTGATTTAAACCACGATGGCCAAAAGATAATTTATAAGTTGAGCCACCTAGTGCTAATCCAAATATTTGGTGGCCAAGGCATATACCAAACATAGGAATTTCACCATATTCTATGAGTGATTTTGCTAGGTCTATACCTTCAGAAACAGTAGAAGGATCGCCTGGACCATTTGAGAAAAATATACCATCCGGCTTGTTAGACAGGACATCATTTAGAGAAGATCGAGAAGGTAAAACCAAAACTTCACAACCATGGGATACGAGTCTATTTAAAATTGAATTTTTAATTCCAAAATCAATTGCCACTATTTTTAACTTTTTAGAAGATTCATCATATCTTTTTCTTAAATCAAAAACTGTTTGTGTATGACTATTCCATAAATATTGTTGCTTTGTTGAAACAACTTTTGATAAATTTAATCCCTCCATCTTTGGTGTATCCTGAATTATCTTTAAACAACTTTCATCAGTTTTATCTAGAGAGGTAATAACTCCATTCATTGCGCCAGTAGATCTTAAAATCTTAACAAGAGCCCTTGTATCAATTCCGTATAGACCAATGATATTTTTCTCCACTAACCATTGATTAAAATTCTTTTTAGATCTCCAATTGCTGTTATTAGATGAAAAATTTCTAACAATTATACCTTTGATATTAATATTGGATTCTGAATCTTCAAAATTAATACCAGTATTTCCAATCTCTGGATAAGTAAACGTTAAAATTTGTCCATAATAACTAGGATCAGTAATAACTTCCTGATATCCGGTCATTCCCGTATTAAAAACTATTTCACCAACTGCAGTACCAGAAGCACCAAAAAAGAATCCCGGAAATACAATACCATTACTTAAAACTAATTTCGCGTTTTTCTTATATGGATTAATCATCAATTTGAAACTAATTAATTTGTTTGTAAATAATTTTTTAAAAGTAAAAACTTTTTCCAAGGATCTCCTTGATTTATAGAAAATAAAGCTTTATTAAATCCTTCATTCAAATCATCCTCAATTCCTGCTGCCCAAAGCACTAAAGCAGAATTCAAGGCAACTACATTAATATGAGATATTTGTCCGGAACCATTTAAGACACTCTTTAATATTTCTTCGTTAGATTCTTGATCAGAAACCACAAGCTTTTCGTTAGCAATATTTTCATGATTAAAATTTGAAATATTTATTTTTGAAAATCGTAATTCTCCATTCTCAACAAGAACTAATTTATTTTCTCCTTGAAGAGAAGCTTCATCAAGGCCGCCAGAACCATATACGACTATTGCTCTATTCATCCCCATTTTTAAAAGCGCTCTCCCCATAGGTTCTAAAAGATCCTCAGAAGCAACACCCAAAACTTGCGCATTGGGTCTTAAAGGGTTTACCAATGGTCCAAGTTGATTAAATACTGTCCTTATTCCAAGAGTCTTTCTTAAAGGAGCTAGTTTTATTAACGATTTATGCCAAACAGGTGCAAACAAAAAAGTTATTCCAATTTCACTTACAGCTGTGATTACTTTTTCTAATGAACAATTTAAATCCAAACCAAGATTCAACAAAACATCGGCAGAGCCAACTTTGCCACTAGCACTTTTATTTCCGTGTTTTGCAATTTTTACTCCACAAGATGCAGCTACAAATGCTACTGCAGTTGAAATATTAAATGTATTTGCTCCATCCCCTCCAGTTCCACAGGTATCTACTAAATACAAATTTGGTCTTGCTACTGGCAATTTGCAAACATTTAAGAGTTCCTCAGCCATAGAACTTAGTTCTACACCCGTAGAGCTCTTAGCTCTCAAAGCACTCAAAAAAGCTCCTGTTTCTACATCTGAAATTTCATCATTAAGCCATCTTTGCATTAAGGATCTAGAAGTTAATTCATCAAGGTTCCTTCCCTCCAATAAATTATTTAGGATTTGAGAGTTTGAAAGATTAGAGGACATTTATTTATGGAAGAAAAATTATGAAGATAAAATTCAATTTGAGGTATCAAAACCTGAGCCAACTAAATCTTTATTTGTATTAGAAGGCCTGAAGTTTTTTGACCAAATAATTTTTGTTTTTGAAAAAAGTTCATCTTTAGTGATCTTCCAAAAATTTAAAATTTTTTCAATATCGTTTTTAATTTCAATTTCTCCTGGGAAATTGGTATAACGATTTATTAATCTAGCTAAATTTATAAAGTCGAGATCATCTGGTGTTTCTTGAGTTATAAGGGAATCTATAATGTTTTTATCGGTTTCATGTAATGGATGAGTTTGATCGTTACCCATAAATAAATACTGAATCATTTATAAAATTAGCTCACATATTCAAAAATGAAACATTATCTTAATCATATCGGCAAAATAAAATGAAAAATTTAAAGATAAAAGTTATAACTAAATACCTAAGACCTTACAAAAAAGAATTCTTATATGGAGCTTTAGCTCTCTTAATCGTAAATATACTAAGTGTTGTTATACCCTTAGAAGTAAAAAATATAATTGACCAATTACAAAATGGGTTCTCTTCGGATTTTGTTATTTCTAAATCTTTATGGTTAATATTTTTAGCAACTTGTATGGGTTTAATAAGATTATTATCTAGACAGATTGTCTTCGGAATAGGTAGAAAAGTAGAAGTAAATCTTCGACAAAAACTATTTGACCATTTACTTATTCAAGATCCTGAATGGATACAAAAAAAAGGTAGTGGAGACATTATTAGTAGAGCTACAAGTGATGTAGAAAACATAAGAAGACTTTTGGGGTTTACAGTTTTAAGCTTGTGCAACATTGTCTTAGCTTATTCATTCACTATTCCTTCAATGTTTTCGATTAATAAAACATTAACAATATCAGCTTTAATGATTTTCCCATTAATCCTTGGAATTGTAAGTCTATTTGGCGGCAGAATGGTTAATCAAAGAAAAGCTCAACAAGAATCATTATCAAAACTTAGTGATCTAATACAAGAAGACTTATCTGGCATAAGCGCCATTAAAATTTATGCCCAAGAGAATGCAGAGAAAAAAGAATTTAGCATATATAATAATGACTATCGAAATTCAGCGATCAAACTTGCAAGAACAGCGAGTACCCTATTCCCCTTATTACAAGGGATTTCCTCAATTTCTTTATTAATTTTATTATCATTAGGAACTTTTCAATTAGAGAGTGGATTTATCTCTATAGGTGGTTTAGTAGCTTTAATTCTTTACGTAGAAAGACTTGTCTTCCCAACTGCATTATTAGGTTTTACCTTAAATACTTTTCAACTTGGTCAAGTAAGTTTAGATCGTGTTGAAGAAATCTTTCAGAATAACCCAAATATTGTAGATAGAGAAGAAACTAAATTTTTAAAAAGAAAGATTAAAGGATTATTAGAAGCAAAAAATTTAACGATAAAGTATCCAGGATCAAAATTTAATTCATTAAATAGTCTCAATTTTAAAATTTATCCTGGAGAACTTATTGCAATAGTTGGCCCAGTAGGCTGTGGAAAGACAACACTAGCAAAGTCACTAGGACGGACTATTGAAATACCAGACAATCAATTATTTTTAGATGAAATTGATGTAAAAACTTTAAAATTAAGCGATCTTAGAAAAAATATTTCAATCGTTCCTCAAGAAGCATTCTTATTCACTTCTACAATCTCAGAAAACCTAAGTTTTGGAGAACCCAAAGCTTCTAAATATTTAGTTAAAGAAAGTGCAACAAAAGCTGGATTAATTGATGATATCAATAGTTTTCCACAAAGGTTTAAAACTATTGTTGGTGAAAGAGGTATTACATTAAGTGGTGGACAAAGGCAAAGAACTGCACTAGGAAGATCACTACTTGTTGATTCTCCTATTGTTGTTCTTGATGATGCTTTAGCGAGCGTAGATAATAAAACTGCAGCAAGAATAATAGATGAAATGAGTAATAGAAGTAATAAAACAATCATAATGATTAGTCACCAACTTTCTGTTGCAGCTACCTGTGATAGGGTTTTAGTGATGGATAAAGGAGAAATAATACAAGAAGGGACTCATAAAGATTTAGTAAAAGTAAATGGACTATATAAACAACTTTGGGATAGAGAACTAGCCACCAGAATTGTTAAGAGCTAAAAGTAATTTTTTTTCTTATAATAAATAGATTTAAATTATGTTTAAATTCTTGAAAAACATCATGAATAATGAGGAGGTAAATTTAACTAATGATGCTTATTCATTACATAGAATATTAAAAACAGATATCAAAAAAGATCCTAACTTAGAAGAAGATGAAATAATTTTTGGATGTGGTTGTTTCTGGGGTGCTGAAAAATGTTTTTGGAAACTTCCTGGAGTTATCACAACTTCTGTAGGTTATGCTGGAGGAGAAAAAAACAATCCAACTTATTATGAAGTATGTTCCGGCTTAACTGGTCATTCAGAAGTTGTAAGAGTTATATGGGATAAAAGGCAAATTGATTTAAGTGACTTATTAAAAATGTTTTGGGAATGTCATGACCCTACTCAAAAAAACAGACAAGGTAATGATATGGGAACACAATATAGATCAGCAATATATTACAAAAATGAAAATAATATTCCAATCATATTAGCCAGTAAGGAACAATATCAAACGGAACTAAGCAAAAAGAATTTTGGTTTAATTGAAACGGAAATAAAAATGATTGATTCATATTTTTATGCTGAACAGTACCATCAACAATATCTTGCATCAGCTGGAAGCAGGCAGTATTGTTCCGCTTCACCTACAAAAGTTAAGTTAGGAGTTTTTTCTGGAAGCAACTATAAATTAGAGGATCATATATGGGAAAACTTTAATTGGGAAGTTGACAAGTGTGTATTGAGATCTGATAACAATCCCATAAAGAATAACATTTAAATCAATCTAATCTTTATAGTAAAGACACGGGGCGTAGCGCAGTTTGGTAGCGCACCACTTTGGGGTAGTGGGGGTCGTGGGTTCAAATCCCGCCGTTCCGATTATTTATCGTCTTCATTTATAAGAGATTTGTATAGTTTATATGAACTTATTCCTACTGCTATAAACGTAAAGGAAGAAAAAAAAGCTAAAACCAATATAGTTAGATTTGAAACTTCCACTTCACCTAATTGGAAAGATATAAAAATGTTCATTAGAAAGATTTTTTTTAAAACCTTAACACAATTGCAAAAAATATTTTTTCATCCAGTTATAAATTCAAAAGGATTACTATACCAAAAATTACTCGATAGATAATAAATATTTTCAACCCATTTGATGAAAAATACTTTAATAAGAAATCTATTGCTAATAAAGAGGACACAAATGTGGTAATAAGTCCAACAAAAAGAGGGAAAAAACCTAATGCAAAAAAATCATTAAAAGAAGAAATAAACTCAACAATCGCAGCAAGAGAAATAGCTGGGATCCCTAAAAGAAAAGAAAATTTTGCAGCATCGCCTCTCTCCCATCCTGATATTAAAGCACTAGAAATAGTGATCCCCGATCTTGAAACACCAGGAAAAATTGCAAATGCTTGAAAGAAACCTATCAAAAAGCTATTTGAATAATTATGGTTTTTAATATTAATAGAACCTCTTCTCGAACTATCGGCCAAGTACATAAAAAAAGCCATTAGAAATGAGACCAATGCTATTGATAAATTTGAACGAAGAACGTTATCAAAAAAATAAGGGACAAATAATTTTATACTCCCACCAAGCAAAACAATTGGGATAGTGCCAATCAAAATTGACCGTAATAATCTTTTATGTAAGAGATATGCAATAAGTTTTTTTGAAGATTGACTTCTAAAATTAAAAATATCATTTTTAAAATACCAAGCTATGGCTAAAACACTTCCAAGTTGAATAGTAGCTGACAAAGATGCGCCAGGATCATCAATACCTAAAAAAAGAGATATAACTTTTAAATGAGCGGTGCTACTAACAGGAATAAATTCAGTGAAACCTTGGATCAAGCCATATAAAAAAAATTTAAGATATTCCAAAAGATTATAAACTTGCCTAAACAATTATTAGCAATTTACATTTAATAATTAAAAGCTAATATATAAAAATGAAAAAAAAATCTATCTTAATATTATTTTTTCTTTTTTCCTTAATCGTTTCTGATTCTGCAAAAGCTAAGTATTGGTTAATAATTGGAACTTATAGACAAGGGCCGGGTAGAAGACCAGAGGTTAGTGGAATAACAAGTCCCTCTTTACATTCTATTCCCATGAAAGATTTGGATTCATGTAATAAGGCAGGTGAAAAAATTACAAATGAAATATATAAACCTGTTTGGCAATTTGATAGTAGATGGACATGTGTATTTACAGGTGATTAAAATTATCTTTTAACATCGTGAGCACAGCCATCACCTTTATAGTTTTCACTCTCATAAAAATCATTTTTTGTTCCAAAGTAAACAGTTAATAAAACGAATGGTAAGCTTAATATAAATAAAATAGTAGTTAAATCCATAATGATAATTATTTTTTAGTAAGGTTATAAAAAATTAAATAAACTATATGTTCTTTAAACTCAGCTTTAATAATCTGTAGGCCCTTTAATGCCAAGATAAAAGAAGGCTCCTAAACCAATTAAAAGAAGAACTCCAGCGATAGCTGCAGAAGGAACAAAACCTCCTATTGCAAAGGAAGAAAAATGATACATCTTTAAAACTAAAACTAGTTAGATAATATCAATAAAAATTAGGTATTTGTAAAAAATTTTGACTCGAAGACAATTAGAGGAAATCTCTACTAGGCAACTAAAGTAGAATCTTCGTTATCAGCGGAAATTCTTATTCTCTCTTCTAACTTTGGACCATATAATTCATTTCCCCATATTTCCACTCTTGAGTCATTTGGCGCCATAAAAGTAAGTATATCAGTGGGAAATAAAACTCTCTCTAAAAAAAAATTTGATGGGCCAACACATCGCAAAACAACCATTCTGCAGCCTTCATTTTTATAAGAAAACTCAACCATCCTTAAACAGCAAAATATCTATAATTAAACACTATTTAAAGCTTAAAAGATTGTATAAAAAATTACTGAAAAAAAAGAAATTTAGAAAATGCTACAAATTTAATCCAACCTCAACTAAATTTCTTTCTTGATCAATTAATAAAAGCGCGTAAGATTTTATGAAATCAAAACTATTATGAGGGATAGAGACATTAAGCATTCTCAAGAAATTAGATAATTTTTCATCTTTAAGGGAGTTGCCTTTCTGTAAAAACATTTCTTTTTCCTGATTTGTCTTCCACATATTCATATATTCAATCTTCAAGGGCTTTAAATGCCAGATATTGTCTATTAAACTCCAAACATCTAAATATTCATTTAACTTATTTTGAATCTTTAATGTATATGAAGATTCATTTGGACTCAACACTGCTGATTGTATATGTTGATCTTTAACATCAATTGAGCAAGGTTCTATTCCTAAAAACCATCCCTCGAGAATTACTAAATCAGGATTATCAAATCTCCAATGAGATCTATCTCCTAATCCATTCCTCAGTGACTTATCAAAAACAGGAACATTTAACTCTCCATTAATTTTCCAATATAATAATTTTTCATACATTAATTTTACTGAGTGACTACCAGGGAAACCTCTCGATACATTCCAAGGGTTATTATTAATAGCTAATTTCATTTCATCTGATGGAAGATAAAAATCGTCTATTGATATAACAGCAATTTTGAAATTTAAATTTAAGGATATTGCTTCAAGCCAGTTACCTAAAGTTGTTTTGCCTGTACCTGGAAGAGCTGAGATCCCAATAATTTTTCTAGTAGAAAAATCATTATGAAATCTATAAGCTTGAGATAAAAGAGGTAAAGCTAAACCCCAAATCCAGTCCTCATTTACTTTATTGTTCCAATATTGATCAATTGAAAGAATATTTCTTTTGTTATTCCAAAAATTGAACCAATCATCCAAGGATTCCCAACCAATATCAATAATTAATTTTTCAAATTTATCAAGAGGAAAATTAAAATCTAAATCTTTCATCTTTCTAACTTAGTTCTCGCTTATTTATTAATTTATTGATTTCATTTTTCCAACCATATCCATTTGGTTCAGAAGCCAAAGTAAATTCCAAATCTTTTAATTGATCTAGTAAATTTAAGTTAGGTCCATCTACTCCAGGGATAACTATTTTAATATCTGAGTTTAAAAGTAGAGGCAAATCATTTGGAGAATCGCCTAAACCTATAATTTCAATATTATGAACATTTGAATATTCTTTAAGAGCATTTATTGCTTTCCCTTTATTCGATTTTGTAGATAATAAGTGACTCATTCTATTGCCCTTAAAAATATCAACATTGAATTTTTTACAACAGATATTAATTTTCTCTTCTAAATAACTTGGCGGATTTAAAAAAGGCATGCTCCAGTGTCTTTCACGCATTAAGTTCAATGAGTTGCCTACTAATCCTGTAAGCTGAGTGGCTTCTTGATCAGTGAGATTATTAAGAGGAGTAAGTTTGTAATCAATTTCTTTAGAAATAAAATTTAAGATTTCTTCAAGAGATTCGTATTTTATTCCAAGAATAATTTCTCCATTTACTCTTTTAAGAGATTCACCATATATTGCCGCACCATTCTCAACAATATAAGGATCCGTCAAGTTAAGTTCTTTTCTAATAACTTTTACTTCAGAAGCGGTTTTGCTTGTACAAAGAATTACGGGTATAGATAATTTTTGTAGTTTTTTTATAGTTTCTTTAGCAGGTGATAAATCATATGAGTGATCCATTAAAGTGCCATCTACATCACTGACTACCCAAACAGAAGAATTTTCTATCATTTTTATAAAGCACTAAGCCAAATTACTTGAAAAGGATCAAGACTAATATTTTTGCAATTGTATTTAGTGGATGTCAAAAAATCATGGATGTTGAAATCATTATCAATTATTTTGGGTAGATCATTATCATTCAATTGATAATTAATTTTATTTTCAGTCATATTATGGATTGCAAAAACAGACTCAGGACCTATACCTCTTTTGATTACAACAATATCACTTCTACCTTTAGACAAACATTTCATTTGTGAACAAGGGTGAAATTGCTTTAATTTTGATCGGACATCCATAGCATTACGAAGACATTTTAAGTTTTTATTAGCATTAGATTCAGGATTATTTAAAACAGCTGAAAGATTTTCTGATTTAAACTTTTCTCTGTTTAGATCTCTTCTTTGACCTGTCATAGAAAAACTTTTGATATCGTTTTCTGAAGCTAGTAATGCTGGCAAATAAAATGCAGGGACTCCTTTCAGAGCCATTACTAATAGTTGACTCAAAATAAATCTCTCATATTGAAATCTTTTAGAATCTCTACTGGAGTCTTCCATTGCACTCCACCAACTAATATTCAATTCATAAGGTTTATCATCACCATTTGATAAACGTCTATGACTTACTAATCCTCCTCTTTTCTCACAATTAATTAATAAATCCTTGATTCTCTGCTCATTCATTAAACCCTCAAGAGCTCTTAGCCCAACACCATCGTGCGATGCAGTAAAGTTAAAAAGAGTAGTATCTTCAGGTAATTCCGGCCAATCAAAAATCCATGAGTTTAGAATATCAGCTCTGGAAGTAATAATTGCTTCTAGGAGAATTGGAGGTAATGGGAAATTGTATGCCATATGAGCTTCATCATCAGGAACTAGATAAGATAGATTCTCTTTCTGAGGAACATTGGTTTCTGTTATTAAAACGCCATCATCAAGAAGATTATTTAAAAGAACTCTTAATAGTTTCACAATTGAATGCGCTTTAGGTAAATGTAAGCAGGTAGTCCCTGATTCCTTCCAAATAAAACCTACAGCGTCAAGCCTGAACCATTTAATTCCATTAGATAAATAAGTAGTAATTAAATTTAAGAACTCAAGAGTCATTTTAGGATTATGCCAATTCAAGTCAATTTGATCTGGCCCAAAAGTTGTCCAAACTTGTTTAGGACCATCATCAGTATTTATTTGAGAAAACAAAGAGGAACTTCTAGGTCTAACTACATTTGACCAGTCAAGACTTTGTTTCGGTGAAAAAACATTTGATATCCCTGGTTCCTGGGATTTAATAAATTGTTGAACCCATGGGTGAGATGATGAGACATGGTTTAGTACTAAATCAGCCATCAAATCATGATTTTTAGATATACTTTTGAGATCATCCCAACCACCAAATTTTTCTTCTAAGGAATCATAACTTGAAACCGCGAAACCTCCATCACTTGTAGATTTCAAAAAAGGAAGAATATGTACAACTTTAGAAAGACTGCCAAAATGTTTACTCAACAACTTTCTAAGAGTTATTAATGTTGCCTCGCCATCTTTATAAATACTATCTGCATAAGTTATCAAAACCGAATGAGATTCATTCCACCTTTCCTTATATCTTATTTCTTCATAAGAAGATTTCTCTGAGAAATCATCTAAAATCTGTAATAATTGGTTTGAAATAAAATTAATTTCTTCTGTAGTAAGATTTGAATAAATTGTTTTTAACAATTTATCAATTATTAATCTATCTAATTTTTTCTCTGAATCAATTTGCTTCACTTTGAAAAAATCATCGAAGTATTAATACCATTCTGCACATCAATTAGAAAATGGACTTTCAACAAGGTTTAATCACAACAATACATGAATATGGAGTTACAGGAAATTTACTTAAAGAATTAAACAAAAGTCTTAAAAGAAGATCAACTAGCATTTTAATACCTTGCTTATATGAGGAATTTGAGCGTCCAGCATTAAAAGATATAAGAGAAGTTTTAAAAAACCTTACAGGCTTAAATGAATTAGTAATTGCTCTCTCTGCAAAAACTGTTGAGCAAGTTAAGGCAGCAAAATCATTTTTTGACTCAATGCCATTCCCAGTTCACGTTCAATGGACTAATTCTCCCTCTGTAATTGAGCTATTGAAAAGCCAAGAAAAAAATGGATTAGAACTTTTAGGAACTCCAGGTAAAGGATGGGCTGTATGGCAAGGTATAGGAGTTGCGACTAGAAAATCAGAAGTTGTTGCTCTTTTTGATGCTGATATAAGAACTTTTAGTCCTTTATATCCTTCAAGAATGATACTTCCACTTCTGGATGAATCATATGGAATATCATATGTAAAAGCTTTTTACAGTAGATTATCTCTAGAAACAAATCAATTGCAAGGAAGAGCAACAAGATTATTCGTGGGTCCTTTATTAGCAAGTCTGGAGCAATTAGTTGGTAAGGGTCCTTTTTTACAATATCTTCAATCATTTAGATATCCATTAGCAGGTGAGTTTGCTTTTACTAAAGACCTTGCTATGAATTTAAGAATACCTTGTGACTGGGGTTTAGAGATAGGTTTATTATCAGAGGTTTATAGAAACGTAAGGACCTCCAAAATAGCCCAGGTTGACCTAGGTTTATTTGACCATAAACATAAGAACATTGGAGATTCTTCTAAAGAAGGATTGCAAAAAATGTGTACAGAAATACTATCAAGTGTTTTGAGAGGTCTCATGGAGCATCAAGCCGAGACCTTAACTAGCACTCAACTAGCAACTTTAGAAGTTCTCTACAAAAGAGTTGGAGAAGATCGGGTAAAACAATTTGGATTAGATTCAGCAGTTAATCAACTTCCATACGATAGGCACGAAGAAGAATTATCAGTACAAAAGTTTGCGAAACTATTAAGACCTGCTACAGAAGATTATCTGGCTTGTCCTACAACACTTCAATTACCAAGTTGGTCAAGGGTTCTATCTTGTGAGAACAAACTTCAAGAAGATTTAGCGATTGCGGGGTCAAAAGACATAAAGATAAGTGAAAAAGAATTAATTAAAAACTTCTAAAGCAAAAAATACCTCTGAGCCATTGGGACTTCATCAAGTGGTTCACAAGTAAGAAGTTCTCCATCAGAAAAAACTTCATAAGTTTGAGGATCAACTGAAATATTTGGTAGTTTAGTATTAAGTTTTAAGTTTGATTTATTGATATTTCTTGTATTTTCTACGGCAATACATTTTTTTTGTAAGCCTAATTTATTTGGAATATTTTGTTCAATTGAATTTTTACTTAGAAAGGTAAAAGAACTCTTAATTAGAGATTGGCCGAAACTTGCAAACATAGGCCGACCATGTACGGGACCTGGAGTAGGAATTGAAGCATTTGCATCACCCATTTGGGACCAAACTATAGATCCTCCTTTAACAACTAATTCAGGCTTCACCGCAAAAAAGGAAGGTTTCCACAATACCAAATCTGCAATTTTACCCTTTTCTATAGACCCAACATGTTTATCAATACCATGAGCTATTGCAGGATTAATTGTGACTTTAGAAATATATCTCTTCACTCTATAGTTATCGTTTCTATCAGAATCCTGCGATAGCGGCCCCCTTTGGACTTTCATTTTATGTGCGGTTTGAAAAGTTCTTGTAATTACTTCGCCAACTCTTCCCATAGCTTGAGAATCACTAGCAATTATTGAAAAGGCACCTAAATCATGCAAGATATCCTCAGCTGCAATAGTCTCTCTTCTTATCCTTGACTCAGCAAATGCAATGTCTTCTGGGATTTTAGAATCTAAATGATGACAAACCATTAACATGTCAAGATGTTCTTCTAATGTGTTTCTTGTATAAGGTCTTGTTGGATTTGTACTACTAGGAAGAACATTTTTTTCTCCACAGATTTTTATAATGTCTGGAGCATGACCTCCACCTGCTCCTTCGGTATGAAAAGTATGAATAGTTCTTCCTGCAATAGCGTTGATGGTATCTTCAACAAAGCCTGCCTCATTCAAAGTATCAGTATGAATACATACTTGTACGTCAAATTTATCTGCAACATTTAGACAAGAATTTATTGTAGAAGGGGTGGTCCCCCAATCTTCATGAAGCTTCAAACCACAAGCACCAGCCTCAACCTGATCAATAAGATTGATCTCGTTTGTTGAGTTTCCTTTTCCAAAAAAACCTAAATTCATAGGAAATGCTTCTGCAGATTGAAGCATTCTTGAAATATGAAAAGAACCAGGAGTACAAGTAGTCGCATTTGTGCCAGTTGCAGGTCCTGTTCCTCCTCCCAACATGGTTGTAATTCCAGAGGATAGTGCTGTCTCAATTTGTTGGGGACAGATAAAGTGAATATGGGTATCTATTGAACCTGCAGTAAGAATATGCCCCTCTCCAGCTATTACTTCTGTTGATGCACCAATAACAATATCAACATTATCCTGGATATCTGGATTGCCAGCCTTACCAATTTCAAAAATCATTCCATCTTTTATACCCACATCAGCCTTAATAATTCCCCACCAATCTACGATCAAAGCATTAGTTATTACGGTATCTACAGCTCCATCAGCTCTTCTTACTTGAGACTGTCCCATCCCATCTCGAATAACTTTACCTCCACCAAATTTAACTTCATCTCCGTATGTAGTTAAATCCTTTTCTACTTCTATAAACAGTTCGGTATCAGCAAGCCTTACTCTATCTCCTGTAGTAGGTCCGTAAGTTTGAGCATAAGTTTTTCTATCAATTTTGTAAGACATAATTCTAACTATTTAAAGAACCATTAACTAATGAATTAAAACCATATGCATTTCTTAAACCTGAAAATGGAACTAATTTGACATCTGTTGTATCCCCCGGTTCAAATCTAATTGCTGTTCCTGCAGGAATGTCAAGACGCATACCATATGTTATTTCTCGATCAAAAATCAAAGCCTTGTTTGCTTCATAAAAATGATAATGAGATCCAACTTGCACAGGTCTATCTCCAGAATTAGAAACCGTTACTGTTTTAACTTGCTTACTAAGATTTAGTTCAATTTGGCCTTGTTCAGGAATTATTTCGCCAGGAATTAAATTACTCATAACTAATTAATTGGATTGTGAATAGTAACTAATTTAGTCCCATCGGGGAAAACCGCTTCTATTTGAACTTCATCAACCATTTCAGGAATGCCCTCCATAACTTGTGATTTTGAAAGCCAGGTAGTTCCCTCTGACATTAATTGACTTACACTTTTACCATCTCGTGCTCCTTCAAGAACTTGAAAACTTAAAAAAGCAATTGTTTCAGGATAATTAAGCTTAAGACCTCGACTAAGCCTTCTTTCAGCTAATAGCGCAGCAGAAAAAATCAATAATTTATCCTTTTCTTGAGGTGAAAGATGCATAATAAAAAATTAATCTATAAATTCTTAAAAAAGGTTCTTTCTGAACATAATTAATAATTCATAGAATCTTGTAAAGGCCATACACCTTGATATTTTGGCTCACAAAATCCACTTACAGACCTAATTTGTTTCCAAATACGAAAAAAACATTTTCTAGCATCTTGAGAAGAACTCCCTAGGAATCGTACAGAGATTCCATTTTCAAGGATTCCAATAGATAAATTATTATTAGTTTTATTGAAAATCTTTTTTATTTTTCTTACAAGATTATTTATTTTTGACTTTGAAAAATCCTTTTCGCAAATCCAAATTAAGGATCCAAAAACGGGCATATAATCCATGCCTGACTTGGCTACAAAGCTTGCCTTAGATAATTCAATTTGATCAACATATTCCCAATCATCAAGTAAATCATTATTTCTTATAATTTCTAATCTAGACCTAAAAACTCCACTCTCAATAGATTCTCCGGAAGAAGATCTTCCAAGTCTTATTAAATCAGTAAATAAAAAACTTGAAGTTTCTGAAATAGATACTTTAAAAATTTGCTCATATAAACCATTTGCAAAGATGATTGTTTCTTGGGGAAGGTACTCTAAATGAGAATTGTCAAGAATGTTTATGAGATTCTTTTGCTTTGAAAAACTTCCTTTTGGATTAATTTTAGATATTCCAACTGATCCATATACTTTCTGAGCTGAAGAAGTCGTTAACAAAACCTTAGAGTTTTTTTCAAGATTAACCTCAAAAACGAGTAAATCACCTCCTACCAATCCTCCTGCAGTATGTAGAACTGGCAAAATGCATCTGCCCTCTTGATCATGAGTAGACTTTAATAGCTTATAAGGAGAAGTTGATTTAGATTTAAAGATTGTTTTATCAACATTTCCTAAACTTACTTTATTATTGAAAAAATTTAAGAAACAATTACCTTCCCATGAAGTTTTAATCATAAATTGTTTTCTTTAATTACTAAATTAAAGTAACCAAAAATTTTGATTATGAGAATGAATAAACAAATTGTTGTAACTGATTGGATTAAGGAAAAACCGAAATTAGGTTTATTTTTAAAACTTACCTTAAGTTCAGATGAAAGAAGAATCTTAAGAGGTAAAAGATTAACTGATTGTGATCAAGAAATAATTTTGCAATTACCTAGAAATGGTAAATTAAATGATGGAGATATTCTTTCAACTAATGAATCCAATTTTTATGTAGAGATAATTGCCAAAACAGAAGATTTAATTGAAATAAGTTCAAATTCTAAAATTGAGCTTATTAAAACTGCTTATCATCTTGGGAATAGGCACGTAGAAGTAGAAATCGAAGAAGGCATTCTTCTAACAAAAAGTGATTATGTTATTAAAAATATGCTTCTTAATTTTAAAGTTAATGTAAAAAATACGAAAAAAAAGTTTTTTCCGGAAAGAGGTGCCCATAGTCATGAGTAAAAGTCACTTATTAAAATATTTATTAATAAGTCCTAACTTACCAGTTGGAGGATTTTGTTATTCGGAGGGAATGGAGAGTTATCTTCATAATAAAAATTTAATAGATTCAAATTCGGTAAAAGACTTAATAATAAATGAATTAAAAATTGGTCAAATAAGATTAGATGCAAGACTTTTACTAGATTTTTTTGATATTTTCGATGAGATAAACGAAGGCAAAAATTTAAAAGGTAATTTGCATAAGCTAATGAGCTTGGATAAATGGATTCTCTCATCAAAGGACACACTCGAAATTAGAGAACAACAAATTCAAATGGCAAAATCTCTCTTTGATTTAACCAAAGAATTTGGATTTGAATATCTATGTAAAAATAATAAAAAAAGCTCTTGGCCATTGGCGTGGAGTTGGGCTTGTTATTGTTTTAAAATTACCAAGTTAGAAATGATTGAGAATTTTTTCTATTCGTGGAGTGCAAACCAACTTAGTGCTGCATTAAGAATTATTCCTATTGGGGCAACAAAAGCACAATTAATCCAGAGAGACTTACTAGCAATAATTTCAAAAGTTTCTAAAGAAATTATGGACAAAGAAATTGATGACATCTATTTTGGCAATGTAGGTTTAGCTATGGCACAACAAAATCATAATGACCTTTATACAAAACTTTTTAGAAATTAATTTATGAGCAGCAAATTGAGAGTAGGGGTTGCTGGGCCTGTAGGTTCAGGAAAAACTGCATTAGTAGAAACTCTATGCTTAAGCATGAATAAAAATTATGAGATAGCAGTTGTTACCAATGATATCTACACCAAAGAAGATGCTAACTTTCTAATAAATAAGAAGGTTTTAGAGGAAGGAAGGATTATTGGTGTAGAAACAGGAGGGTGTCCTCATACCGCGATAAGAGAGGATTGTTCATTAAATAAAAATGCAGTTTTAGATTTAGAAAATAAATATAATCCATTAGATTTTGTTTTTGTAGAAAGTGGAGGTGATAATTTAGCATCTAGTTTTAGTCCAGAACTTGTAGATTTATCAATATATGTAATTGATGTATCTGCCGGAGACAAAATCCCTAGAAAAGGGGGCCCAGGGATAACAAGGTCGGATCTATTATTGATAAACAAAATTGACTTAGCAGACAAAGTTGGTGCAGATTTAAATATTATGAAAAGTGATACTGAATTTATGAGAAAAGGGAAACCATGGTTTTTTACCAACCTAAGTAGCGGCATGGGAGTTGAAGAAATAATTCAATTTTTAGAATCACATATACCCAACAATCGAAACTAGAAAAATGATCATTACTAATATATTGGATTCAACAAAAAGTTACGACCGATACAAAACGAATCCTCACTCGTTAATAACTTTTACTTTATCCCCCTAATGAGGGTCAATTACCTAATTTATCCTAATTCATGAGAATTTCAAGGCGTATTTTGGCAGGTTTAGCTACTGCCTCACTTGCGGTCACCGCAACTTCGTGTGGTGGAGGCGGAACCTCAGGAAGTTTCGATGACACAGTCACCGTTGGTATTTTGCATTCGTTATCCGGAACAATGGCTATCTCTGAATCAACTCTTGTTGATACAGAAAAAATGGCTATTGAAGAGATAAATGCTGCTGGTGGTGTTAAAGTTGGCGGCAAAAGCTACAAAATAGAATACATAGTCGAAGATGGTGCATCTGACTGGCCAACTTTTGCTGAAAAATCAAAAAAACTTATAGACCAAGACGGAGTTCCTGTCGTATTTGGTGGATGGACCTCTGCAAGTAGAAAGGCAATGTTACCTGTCTACGAATCAAAAGATGCGTTCCTCTATTACCCAATTCAATATGAAGCTCAGGAATGTTCTAACAACATTTTCTATACAGGAGCCACACCAAACCAACAATCGGAACCTGCTACAGATTTCATGTATAAGCGTTCCCCCGCAGCTGGTGGAGATTTTTTCCTTGTAGGTTCTGATTATGTTTTCCCAAGAACTTCAAACACAATCACGAAAGCTCAGGTAAAACAGTTAGGCGGTAAAGTTGTTGGAGAAGATTACCTTCCATTAGGAAATACTGAAGTTGCTCCGATTATCTCAAAAATCAAAAAAGCGTTGCCTGACGGTGGAATAATCATTAATACTCTTAATGGTGACCAAAACGTTGCATTCTTCAAACAGATTCAAGACGCCGGTATCACACCTTCAAGTGGATATTACGTAATGAACTATTCAATTGCTGAAGAAGAGATTAGCACAATTGGTCCTGAGTTCCTTGAAGGTCACTACGGTGCTTGGAACTACATGATGTCAATTGATACTCCTGCATCTAAGAAATTTGCTGCAAGTTTCAAGAAAAGATGGGGAGCAGATCGTGTTGTAGCTGATCCTCAAGAATCTGCTTATAACATGGTCTACTTATGGAAACAAGCAGTAGAAGATGCTGGAACATTCGACGACAACGCAGTTAGGGAAGCCCTTGTTGGACAAAAGTTTGATGCTCCACAAGGTCCTGTTGAAGTTATGCCTAATCACCACTTATCTCAAACAGTGAGAATTGGTGAGATTAATGCTGAGGGTGGATTTACAATCCTTGAAGAGACAGGAGTTGTACTTCCTCAAGCATGGAACCAAAAGCATCCAAGTTCAAAAGGATTTGCATGCGATTGGACAGATCCTTCAAAAGGAGAAAAGTATAAGCTTTAAACTTATTAAAACCTATACTTCAAAATAAAAGGAGGTTAACACCTCCTTTTATTTTATATAATCAAATTTTTCTTTTTTAAAATTGGAGTTACTTCTCGATAGTCTTTTTAATGGTGTTGCAATCGGATCTGTACTACTTGTTGCAGCATTAGGTCTAGCAATTGTTTTTGGTCTTATGGGTGTAATAAATCTTGCCCATGGAGAGCTTATGATGCTTGGGGCTTACACAACATACGTAACACAATTAATTTTCAAATTACCTATATTAAAACCTTTCTACAATTCGTACATAATAGTTTCTATTTTCCTTGCTTTTATTGTTAGTGGAGTAGTTGGCATTCTTCTGGAAAAAACCATAATAAGAAAGCTTTATGGAAGTCCACTAGAAACACTTCTAGCAACTTGGGGCGTAAGCTTAATTCTTCAACAATTTGTCAGAAGTGTACCTTTAGCTTATGGGACCGGTCTGGTTATAAGTCTGTTAATTGGGTTATTCTTACCAACAACATTCCCTTCAAAAATAAAAGAATCAATAAATTTCAAATATTTTAAATTTAGTTCTTGGATATTTGCTGCTTTAACTGGGGTCCTGACAGGTGGTGTAATCTCATCCTCTGTCAGCAAACTTAGTAGAGCAAGCGCTAGAAATGTTGATGTAACAGCACCCTCATGGATGAGAGGTCAAGTTGAAATCATTGGAACTGCATTTCCTAAGACAAGATTAATGATAATTGTCATAACTCTAATCTCTGTAATAGCAATAACATTATTTCTTAATCAAAGTGCCTGGGGGATGCGTATAAGAGCAGTTACTCAGAACCGACAAATGAGTGATTGTCTTGGTATATCTACTGAAAAAGTGGATATAATTACTTTTGGAATTGGATCTGGCTTAGCAGGAGTTGCTGGTGTAGCAGTATCTCTTTTAGGTTCTGTAGGACCAAATGTTGGCGGAAACTACATAGTTGGTTGTTTTATGGTTGTAGTGCTGGGAGGTGTAGGAAATTTATTAGGAACAGTACTTGCTTCATTTGGAATAGGAATAATGACTGATTTAATCGGAGCCGGAAGGCTCTTATCAATATGGCCAGATATGCCTTTACCTTTATCAAACACAATTAACTTTTTTGCGACCACAAGTATGGCAAGAGTAATGATATTTGCACTAATTGTTATATTCTTACAATTTAAACCTACAGGTTTATTTCCTCAAAAAGGAAGGATGGTTGAAAACTAATGTCCTTAAGTAAAATTAAATTTGATAAAAAAATAGTATTATCATTTTGGATAATATTAATAGCCTTAATTATTGCAGCACCAACTATACTCCCTGTATTTAGACTAAACCTTTTAGGTAGATACTTATCATTATCCATAGTTGCACTTGGTGTTGATCTTATCTGGGGATATACAGGTTTACTAAGTCTTGGACAAGGTATATTTTTTGCACTAGGTGGATATTGTGCAGCAATGTATTTGCAAATAACCAGCTCCTCTGAATTTCCAAATAATATTCCTGAATTTTTTGCTTTATATGGTGTTGAAAAATTACCTTTTTTCTGGGAACCGTTTAGATCGCCTGTTTTTACCTTCTTCGCTATCTGGATAATTCCAGCATTGGTTGCTGGTTTAATTGGATTTCTTGTTTTCAGGAATAGAATCAAAGGGGTTTATTTTTCTATACTTACTCAAGCTTCTCTTCTTGTATTTTTTAACTTCTTTAATGGACAACAAAAACTTATAAATGGAACAAATGGATTAAAAACAGATGTAACACAACTATTTGGTCAAATGGTAGGCTCTGAGTCTATGCAAAGAATATTCTTTTGGATAACCGCCATACTAGTAATAGCAGCATGGTTTTTTGCAAAGTGGGTAGTTAAAGGAAGATTTGGGAATATACTTATAGGAATCCGAGATGATGAACCAAGAGTTAGGTTTACAGGATATAACCCAGTTATATTCAAGACGATAATATTTTCTATTGCTGGAGGACTCGCTGGAATTTCGGGAGCTTTATATACCGTTCAGTCTGGGATAGTATCCCCTCAATTTATGACAGTTCCCTTTTCTATAGAAATGGTTATATGGGTTGCTGTTGGAGGAAGAGGAACTTTATTGGGAGCGATACTAGGAGCAGTTTTTATCAACTATGCAAAAAGTCTTGTAAGTGAAGCTTTACCTGCTAGCTGGATGTTTATTCAAGGAGGGTTATTTATATTAGTTGTAACAGCTCTGCCAGAGGGAGTTTTAGGATGGATTCAAGGAGATGGTCCTAGGAATCTTCTTCAAAAATTTGGTTTGAAAAGAAAGATTGAAACCTATCCAAGCTTAGAAGTTAACAATAAGGAGGGGAATAATGAATAATAAAGATCTTCTAAATTTAATAGATATTACTGTTAGTTTCGAGGGTTTTTTAGCTCTTAACAAACTTAATTTAAATTTGAAGAAAGGAGAATTAAGAGCTGTAATAGGACCCAATGGCGCAGGTAAAACAACATTTCTTGATGTAATTACTGGAAAGGTCAAGCCAACAAATGGTGAAGTAATTTTTAAAGGGAAATCTTTAGTAGGTAGAAAGGAGCATAAAATAGCCAGACTTGGAGTTGGAAGAAAGTTCCAAAGTCCAAGAATCTTTGAAAATCTAACAGTTAAAGAAAATCTTGAAATATCGGTGACAACTCCTAAAAGTCCCTTAAACCTTATAAATAAAAGTATTAAGGATGAGCAGCTTAATGAGATTGATCGTCTTATGAAGATTGTTAATTTAGCTCAAAAAGTTGATTCTAAAGCTGGATCTTTATCGCATGGACAAAAACAATGGCTCGAAATAGCCATGTTAGTAGGACAGAAGCCAGATTTAATGTTAGTAGATGAACCTGTTGCCGGTTTAACTGATGAAGAAACTGATCTTACAGCTGATTTATTAAAATCTTTATCAGGCGAAAATACTGTAGTAGTAATAGATCACGATATGGAATTTATAAGAAGACTTGATAGTAATGTTTCAGTATTAAATCAGGGAACAGTATTATGTGAGGGAACGATGGAAACCATACAAAAAGACAAAAAAGTAATTGATGTTTATTTAGGAAGACCTGAGGACTAATTATGGAAAATTTACTCGAAATAAAATCGTTAAATACTTATTATGGCGAGAGTCATATTCTTAGAGATGTAGATTTAAATGTTAAATCAGGAGAAATGGTTTGTTTGATTGGTAGAAATGGAGTTGGCAAAACAACTTTATTGAAATCACTAATTGGCTTGTTAAAACAAAAAAAAGGCGATATTTATTTGATAGGTGAAAATATGAATAGAAAAGCACCTCATCAGAGAGCGAGGAAAGGAATGGCTTACGTTCCTCAAGGCAGAGAAATTATTCCATATCTATCAGTTGAAGAAAATCTTATGTTAGGAATGGAGTCTCTACCAGGTGGATTATCTAAGAACAAGAATATAGACACATTTATTTACGATCTCTTCCCAATCCTTAAAGATTTTCTGCAAAGGAAAGGTGGAGATCTTAGTGGTGGACAGCAACAGCAATTAGCTATTGCAAGAGCATTGCTGGGCAAACCTCAACTATTATTACTTGACGAACCAACTGAAGGTATTCAACCGAATATAGTTTTAGACATTGAAAATGCAATTAATCAGATAATTAGAGATACAGGAATTGGTGTTTTATTAGTTGAACAACACTTGCATTTTGTAAGACAAGCTAATAGATATTATGCGATGCAACGCGGCGGAATTGTAGCTAGCGGAAATACTAGTGAGTTGAGTCAAGCAGTTATAGATAAGTTTTTAAGTGTCTAAAGAAATTATTTTAGATTACTAAAAACTTTTATTCATTTTTCGCATCTTATAAGGTCTATACTATTTGGATGCTCACTAATATACTTATTAAATTCCATTGCTAGTGTTCTAGCCTCGTAGGCGTCAAAAGCATAAAAACAATTTTCTAATCTTATATTTTGAAAATCACGGTAATGTACTGTATATGGCTTCAACATATTATTTTGGTTCATTTTAATTTTGCTAAAAAGCAATTATATATATTTCAACCATGCATATATTTATAATTTTAAAGCACAAATTTTGTTGTTATCAAAATATAGAGACTTAAATTATGTATTTAAAAATACTTTATAACGATAAAAAGTAATTAATCTTTTTTTTTTGAATCTGGCTTTTTACCTTCTATTAAAAAAACAAATTTTGATAAAATATAACCAAAAACTGGAACCCAAAACTTTTCATAAAAATATTTCATAAAAAATTAAGCAACTAAAGATTCGTTATCTTCAATCTCAGTTTTATTAATACGCTTCAATTCTAAAGAATTAAATAAATGTTGCATAAGCAAAAAATCAAGTTCACCTTTCAACAAATTAACATCGGATGAAAGTAGATCATCAACAAAATCATCAAAAGTATCTGAAAGAAAATTCACAATTAGAAATTTTTTTTGTCATTATCAACGCAATAACTAAAAAAGTCAACCAAGTTCGAATATTAATTTTTGAATTTTTTGAAAATTAATTAATAAAGACTAAGAATTAAATTATAAATATTAACAAGCAAAATAAAAGATTTAATATCAAACTTAGGGTTTTAGAATTTAATTTCATTTAACTTGCTTTTATTAATTTTATATCTCTCCAAATTAAAATTATCAAAACGACAATACACATATTTGTTAAAAAGAAATTTAAAGAATTCATCATCAAACCATTTAATATATTCATAGCAAAACTATTGATGTGCCAATTCCGAAAGAATCACTTAAAAATTTTTTAAACGAAATAAATTTTTAGCAATCAAATTTGATATTAATAGCTAATTTTTAAATATTATTTTTTAATTAGCTCGAAATAACCATTTTTATTTAATAAGTACTTATCAAACCAAAGGCTTAATAGATTATCTAATCCTATCCCATTCATTTTATTTATTTGCGAAGTCTTGTAGTCTGAGAGAGCAAGCAATAAATACGGAAAAATCATATCAGAGACACCTTTTGGCAGTTTTTCTAAAGGCACTCCATGGGCCCTATCCCATAAAATTTGCATATCATTGGAGAACAAAGAACTCCAATAACTAAAATTACAATATAATTTTTCTGGGGGGAGGAGATTTACAGATAAACCTGGGAGAGATGAATTCATAGGAATAAATATTTTATAGATTAATTGAATTTAGGTTTTTGAAATGATGAAAAATAATCTTTATATGCGAATCTCCTATATGTATAAATTGAATTTAACGCACAGTTCATCACTTAGCAACACTTTATTAAGAGTTATATTTATTCATCATTTCCTGAAATTTTAGGAATGATAAAAACTTTTTATAAGTTTGCAAGTCAAAAGCTTCCTGATTCTCTTCATTTAAATGGGTTAATTTACTAGGAATAATATGATTTCCCAAGTTAGTATCAATTGAGAGTTTTGCATTATCTGTAAAGTCACCAGATTTATCAATTAAGTTTTTTGAATTATCCTCATTTGATTGATATGATTGAGTTACTTTACCATCTTTTTTATTAAATATACCTCTTATAGAAAGTGCTTCTTCTACCAAAATACTTATTATTTTTGAATTACTTAAATTGTTCTCTGTGCTCAACTTTTGAATTATTCTCATAACATCATCTCTAGGAATAAAACCAACTCTTTTTTTCTTGGTAGGCATTTAAAAATTAATTAAAGTTCAGCACTTGACTGTAATAAGTGTTGCACTATATTCATTATAAGTCAATTTAATGCTAATGATCTTACCAACAACATTACTCTTAGGAGCTCTTGGATATCTTTTCTATACCTCAAAAAAAGAACTTTCACTAGATCACCATGAACTTATAGAAAACCAAAAAGAGAATGATGATTTGTATAAAGATTTGGAAGATCTATTTATTTAAAATTACCGTATATGCATTAAAGAACTTTGTTTCTTGACTAAAGATATACAAAACCTTAAACATAATTAAAATTGGAGTAATAAAATTATAAATTTCAATGACTGTCCATCAAGATTACGAAATAAAAATCAATCTAAATGAATTGATCGAGAAGAGAATCCCATGTTGTGATTTACTTCATCCAGATCATTGTCTAACAGAAAAACAAGTTTCTGAAATTGCACATGATATTCGTATGGATTTAAATTTGCATGATCTTTACAAGCAAGTGGATCAACATATTATGAATTATGTAAATGCAGCAGGAATTGATAATAAAGATCATTGGGTTGAACCTCATCTTCCAGATTTGGAAAGAAATTTAAAAGAAGAAGTTGGAATAGAATTTGATTAATCTTTATTCTTACAAAAGAAATCAATATATATATTTTTTTTCCAAATCATCTATTAATTTATAAATACTTTTAGCTGATCTCTTTCTTTTTTTTAATATTCTCAATACTATAAATCCAATCAATAATGCAAAAATAGGTGTAAAAATAATAATTTCATGATTCATAACCATCAATGAGAAGCCTATTATTTAAATTATTAAAATTTTTGCATCAATAAAATAGGTACTTTATACAAATATCCTTCGCTATAAATAATTAAGATATTTTATAAATAAGTGAATGGATACAAATTTTTTTATAAATTATGAAGAAATAAATTTTAATTCAATAAATATAATGATTAATTATTTTGCTTTAACAGTTACTGAGATGGGGATCGGTAAAATAGAGTTAGCAGTTATTGGCTCAGTAATTTTAATATTTCCAATTTTATTTGTTTATGCTTCTAAAAACCTTGATGCCAAGGAAGTTTTCGAATGGATGATGGAGAAACCAAATGATTGGATAGGTAAAAAATAAGACTCATACAAAATACATTTTCTAGTTAAATTTCAAATTTTCTAAATTACTAATCTCGAAATCATAAACCTGGCAATTATTTTCTAAATCATTAACTATTGAATTTTTTAGTAGAGAATAATCTATCAACTTATTGAGTTTATTATTTTTAAATTCCTTATTAGTTTCTCCAATAGCAAATGCCAAAGCTCCTTCATAAGAAATACCGAAGTTGCTAGTGTTGCAGTAAGTTCTAGTGAACTTGCTAGAAATCTTTTTAGTGTACTTTTCAAGAGTTTGAGAAGAAGTATCCAATGAGTAAACTGGACTACTAAATAGAAAAAGCAAAGTTAAAATGAATATCGTAAAAACTCTTCTAATCATAATATTTCATAAATTGCAAATTTAATATAATTTAGAATTCAACTCAGCCGACTAATTTTTATTAAAAATATAGAAATTAAAAATTTATTAACCAAAACAGCTTTTTCATATTTTTGAAGATAAAAACTCTCTAAATGAGTATTTTATAGTTTTAATTTTTTTGGGTATTTTTTTTAAAAACCGCCAAAATGCTTTTGGCATAATAAAAATCCATCTTAATAATTAATAGATAACAAATAATACTTGGATATTCAATAAATAATTACCCAAAAATAAGTAAATTAATTATTAAATATATAGATTGAGCTATGGAAATGTATTTAAACATGAATTATTGTTTAATTAAGTATTAAATAAAAAATTAATATGGCTTTACCAGAACTTATTTATGCTCCTATCGATGGCGGAACAATACATAGATATGAGATTACTGGTGGCAAGAGAAAATTCTTAAGATTCATAGGTTGTTATTTGGGACAGTGCAATTTCTACAAAAATATTGATGATGCTATCGATTACATAAAAAGTTTGAAAGAATCACAAAAGATACAAAAAACATGAAATAAAGATACACCAATACAATAGGGACTCAATATTTTTCAAGAACTAAATAATTATTGCTACAAATAATAGAGAATTTTCTTTTTATAGAGAATTGATTATTTACTTGGGTTATAGTTCCGAAAGATAAACAGTCAATTAAAAAAGAAATTAATTTATGGAAAACAGACAAATTAATTTTTTTAAATCAAAAGACTTTAATACCGTTCTTAAGCCATTTAAAAAAGGAACGGTAGTAAAAATTGACTCGTTAGATGTTAAGGAAAGCCCAAATGAATTAAAAATAGGTTTATTTGGTTGGTATGCAATTTGTCCTTCGAAAGAACTAAAAAATAATAAGCTATATTATTTTTCACTTTTTGATGAGCCTCTTGTTCTTTATAGAGATGAAAATGAAAACGTTAGGTGCATTAAAAATATTTGTCCACATAGGGGGGCCTCTTTTTTTGAGGGGTCATTATCAGATGGAGTAATAACTTGTCCATATCATGGAGCTAAATTCTCATCTGGTGGAAGTTGCCAAAATCTCGACAGAATAACATGTAAACATATAGTAGATAATAACTACGATAACTACGCCAAAAGAATACACTTATCTCAATACAAAGCTTTAGAAAAAAATGGATATATTTTTGTACATTTTTCTAAAAAATCTGACACTGATTTAAGTAACATAAGTGAAGATGTGCCAATAAGTAATTACGAATTATATGAAAATGGGTTTTTGCATAAAGATTATGTATTTGAAGAGGTATTAGTTGACTTTAAATGTGATTGGTCAAGGATAATTGAAAACCACTTAGATATCCTCCATCTTTTTTGGGTTCATGGAGATACAATCCCTGATAAAGATGTTAATAAAAATGTTCTAGTTAGTTTTAACCAGAAAATTAATGTGACTCATAAATACATTGAAAGTATTTATTACTACAAGAATGAACCTACAAAAGAATTTATCCGGATAAAGTACATACCACCAGGAAGGATATTAATTTATAAAGGTGATCCTTCTGCAGCTAGATATTTACAAGTTTTAGATCATATTCCACTAGGAAATAACAAAGCAAGAGTAATAGTGAGACATTACAGGAAATTTTTAAGAAATAAATTACTTAATAACCTCATGTTGTTTAAAGAGAACCAAAGAAAGATTTTTTATAAGATATTCGATGAGGATTATATGATTTTAAAAACACAAACATATAACCACAATATGGGATTTATAAGTAAAGATGAAATAAAATTATTGGGAGAAGATAGAATAATCAATTATTTTTGGAAATGGTACAAAAAGTCTGAAGATAAAGATGAACCATGGAAAAATAATATAAAAAATCAAAATCTTGATGTCTATGACAAAGTGATATTGAAATATCCTCCTGAGATAAAGAAGTTAGAAATTGTTAATAATATAGAAATTATTAGAAAAACATTAGTACGATTTGCTGCTCCGCTTATATTTTTTATCTTAATAATATAATTTATGAAGAAAGTAAATAGACCTTCATGGTTGAATTGGCTTTATCTTTTTATATTTATTTTAAGCTCAATTCAATTGATTATATTTTGGAGCAATAAGTTTTAGTGTTTAATAAATTTTGGTTTGAGGCAAAAAATATAAATTGTTTTAAAAATGGCTTTGAAGTAATTAAAGATTTAAATTTAAAGATAACGTATTCAGAAAATGTCATATTAATTGGACCAAATGGTTCAGGTAAATCATCATTAATAGAAGTAATTAATAGAAACATATACCCAGTAATAACTAATGATTCGAAACTGAAAATATTTGACAAAGAACTTATAAATTTATGGGAACTAAGAAAGAGAATAAGTACCGTAAATAATGATATAAAAAATAGAATAAATCCAAATCTACAAGTTTTTGATTTAATTTTAAGTGGACTATATGGAAGATATTGTTATATACAAAATAAATCAGAAAGAGATTCTTACAAAGTAGAAAAAATTATGAAGAAAATGAATATGTCTAATTTATCAAAAAAATATTTTTCCTATTTATCTGATGGAGAAAAACAAATTTCTCTGATTGCTAGGGCGTTAATCAAAAAACCGGATATATTAATCCTAGATGAACCAATTGCAAATTTAGACTATAAATCAAAGTTTTTTGTAATTGATAAAATTAATGAATTATCAAAATTAAAAACTAAAATTTTATGCGTAACTCATGATATTTCAACAATTACAAAAATTTATGACAGGGTCATAATGTTAAAAGATGGCAGGATAATCGCTGATGGGGAGCAAAATAAGGTTATAAATAGTGACAATCTTAATAAGTTATATGGTATTGATGTAGAGGTAACTAAAAATAATGGACTTTGGAATATAAAGAGATTATCTAAATAACAATTATAAAAATAACTATCGCAATAGCAAGAAATACTAATTTTTTACTTTTTAAAAATGAAGAGGATTTATTTTTAAATAAGGAAGATCCACATTTAGAGCAGACAATCTTACCTCCTAAAGATCGATCTGAGACGAATGAACAACTTCCACAATTAATACAGACTTTATTTGCTCCCATCAAAAATAAGAATATTTAGTAATTCTAACTAAATTATATTGATAAAAACTTTGTAAAGAAAAACTTCAAAAATAAGATGATAATGAGAATCTATTGCAATAAGTGATTTTATAGTGCATAATTGATAATAATTCTCATTATCATATTTAAATTAATGAATTTCCATAGTTATGGAGAACCCCCTTCAAAATTAGTAAGGATAATAACTGGACAATCTGTTTTAATAGACCCTTCATCAAGGCCAAAAGGTACCTGCTTAGAAGTTGAGAGTGGAATTGCTAGGGTTTATTGCCCTTGTGAAGAAACTGAAGGAATGACACTTGCATTTTTACAATCAGGTGATCAACTAAGAACGGATCTTTTATGTAGCGAAGGTGTTTGTGTTGAAGCATTAACAGATTTGTCTTTTCATAGCAATGTAAATATTGATCAGAATATTGGTTTTGATGCAGTAAATGAATGGACTTTGCAACTCCTTAGGATAAGACACTTGGGAAATGCAGAACAGCGATTACAAGCATTGTTTTCAATACTAGTAAATCGTCTAGGTAGAAGATGTGGTCAATGGTGCGAGCTACCCTTTAGGTTAACGCACGAAAGGATTGGAGAATTAATCGGTTCTACACGCGTAACATCAACTAGATTAATTTCTAAATTAAGATCATCTGAGTTATTAATAGCTCCAATTGGAACCCAAACAATCAGTGTTGCGCCTTCTTTTATTGAAACATCTCCGCTATAAAAACATGAAGGAATCACAATCACTTACAAACAACTTGTTAATGGAAGTTGATTTTTTATCGAATAGACTCAGAAATATCAAGCAATCCTACAAAACTACAGAAAATAAAGCATTGAAGGGAAGGTTATTTACTGAAACCAAAAATATTTTTAATAGAGTTAAGGAGATTTATAAAATAGCTGAACTCTTAAATAAAAATAATGGGAAAATCAACTTTTCGAATTTACTTTTTGAAATAACCAAAAGGACTTTGAATGAAAATAAATTTGAAAGTAATTTATTTTTTCTTTAAATCACTATCTATTAATAAGATTGCCGAGGGTTGATTAGAAGCAAACTTAACCTTGCCAAGTATGTTCGCAAATTCATCTTCTGATTGTGTTTGAGCCTCTATGATTGGATCTAAAAATACGTTAGTTCTTGTATCTGAAATTCTTTCTGATATGGAATAAAGCTGTTGAAGAGATGAAGTTAAATCAGCCTCCATATTAAAAGAATAAGAAATCAGCTCCTCTATAGAATCCCATGTTTGAACGGGTGCAGGAATTTCATCTAATTTTACGCTTTGTCCTCTTGCGATTAAATAATCTGCAAATTTCTGAGCATGTTCCATTTCACCTTGTGATTCACTTAGGAAATGAGAGGCAAATCCATTTAAATCACGTTCTTGAAACCATAGATACATAGAAAAATATTGAACATTGGCAAATCTTTCCATCGTTAGATGTTCAAAAAGGTTATCTAATAAACTATTGTCTATCGGTTGAGCAACGGCTCTTCCAGATGGACCAAAATTAATTAATTTCTTTGTTTTTAAATTATTTTCATTCATTTTTATATAAGGATCTATACAAATAATACAACATTTTGTATAAATTAGTAATTAATTAATTCTTTAATTTAAATAAAGCAATATGATAATGAATATCAATAGCAATATCATAAATGATTCTTGAATACGGTTTCCCTGAACTGCTATTAACTAATAAAATATACTTTAGTAAAAAAAAGAAATGTAAAAAGAAAAAATGCTCTAAATGGAAGGGAGGGAAGTGTAATTGCCTATAAAAAAAAACTTAAATATATATCTTTTGTGCCCCAGGATATAAAAAATAATAACCATTTTTGTTAATAGAAAGAAAACATTTATCACCATTATTTAGTTGATTATTAATATTAGTTCTTACCCTTAATATCTCCTCATTAATAGAAACTTTGTATATAAGAAAATCACCAAGAAATTCTTTTGATATAACAATGGCATTTCCAGATTCAGATCTTTTTATAGAAATAAATTTAGGCGATATTGACATACTTTTAATAGTTGAATTATTTAACAAGTCTGAACTATTTATTTCACCTAAACAAGACATATATGTATTACCATTTTTTTGGAGATTAAGAATATTATTTCCCAATATAAAACTACTAACAAATATAGTTTTGGGATTATTTAGTAAATTAATTGGTGTATCAATTTGATGTATTTCACCTTCATTCATAACTGCAACTTTATTACAAATTGCCATTGCCTCTTCAGGATCATGGGTAACCATAAGTCCACTTGCATTGCACCCTCTAAGAATATTTGGAAGTTCGCTTCTCAATTTAAGTTTGACGTGCATATCAAGGCTACAGAAGGGTTCGTCTAATAAAATAAAATTTGTGCCTGGAGCAAGAGCCCTTGCAATTGCGAGTCTTTGTTTTTGACCTCCAGACAATTCGTGTGGGTACCTTCCAACAAAACTATTAAGACCTACAACATTTAATAAATAATCAACTCTTGATCTATCTTTTTTATTTTTCAAGCCAAACATTGCATTTTCCAAAACTGTTAAGTGAGGGAAAAGTGCATAATCCTGAAAAACCATACCGATATTTCTTTTCTCGGGGCTCAGAATTCTATTACTTCTTGAGATTTCCTTATCATTTAAAGAAATCCTTCCTTTAGTAGGATATTCAAACCCCGCGATCAATCTCAAAAGTGTAGTCTTTCCGCATCCAGAAGGACCAAGTAAACCTAATAATTCTCCACTTTCAATTTTTAGGTTAATTTCATTTAATATCCAATTAGAATTATCTCGCTTATCATATTTATGATGTAAATCATCAATTATTAACGCACCTTTATTCACTAAATTCTTCTTATTTAAATATTTTAAATTAGCAGAAAATATTCACCTTAAATATCTCTTGTATAATTTTATACACCATTAAATTTATTAAATTAATGAGAAAATCAGAAAGAGCAGAAATAATATCCAGGGAACTTAAAAAGCTATATCCATCGCCTCCAATCCCTCTTGATCATACAAATGCATATACACTTCTCGTAGCAGTAGTTCTAAGTGCTCAATCAACAGATAAGAAAGTTAATGAATTAACAAAAAGCTTATTTAAGGTTGCAGATAATCCAGAAAAGATGGTAAAGCTAGGTATTAAAGGCATTTATGAATACATAAAATTTTTAGGTTTATCTAATCAAAAATCAAAGAACATATATAACCTTTCTAAACTCTTGATTGAGAAGCATAAAAGTATAGTCCCTAATACTTTTGAGGAGCTTGAATCTCTTCCAGGGGTAGGTCATAAAACAGCATCAGTTGTAATGTCTCAAGTGTTTAAAATACCCTCATTCCCAGTAGATACTCACATACACAGGTTGGCACAAAGATGGGGCCTATCAAATGGCGATAGCGTAGTTCAAACAGAAGAAGACCTAAAAAAAATATTTCCTGTTAATGATTGGAATACGTTACATTTACAAATAATCTTTTATGGCAGAGAATACTGCACAGCAAGAGGTTGTGATGGAACAAAATGTTATTTATGTCGTACTCTTTATCCAAAAAGAAAAAAGAAATTTATATGTAAAAAGCCTTAAGAAATTTATATAATATTTAAATTAGTTTTTTAATCATGAAATTAGCAATTACTGGTGCATCGGGGAAAACAGGTTATAGAATTTGCGAAGAAGCAGTTAAGAAAGGATATAAGGTAAGGCAAATCATCAGAAAGAATTCAAAAGTTTCAGCAGGACTAGAGCGTTTAGAAACAATTAGGATTTCATTAGACAAAAAAGGAGAACTTGATGAAGCTTTAAAAGATATGGATGTTTTGATAATTGCGACTGGGGCGAGAGCATCATTAGATTTAACTGGTCCTGCGAAGGTTGATGCATTAGGTGTATACAGGCAATTAGAGAGTTGCAAAAGAGTTGGTATTAAAAGAGTTATTTTAGTTAGTTCCCTTTGTACTGGTAAATTATTTCACCCATTAAACTTATTTGGTTTAATTCTTATTTGGAAGAAATTAGGTGAAAACTTTCTACGCAATTCAAATTTTGAATGGACTATTATTAGACCTGGAGGATTAAAGGAAAATGAAGATATCAAATCAGAAAATATAAATTATTCTAAAGAGGATACTCAAATTAATGGATCAATCCCAAGAAGATTAGTTGCGCAATGTTGTATAGATTCTTTAAAAAACAAAGAATCCATAAATAAATTAATAGAAGTTACAAGTTCGAACGATAATAAAAAAATATCTTTTAAAAAAGCTATGCAAATGATTTAAAAGATGTAAATATATAAATTAAAACTATGAAAATAAATCCCAAAATTGACGCATTACAATTAATGCTTACTGATTTAAGAACTAGAAATGAGCCAATAAGACATAAAGCTGCATTTAAAGGCTGTCAACCAGAATTTCAAAGTCTTGTATCAAGATTAATAAAGCAGTTAGAGGACGAATTAGTTGCTGAAAAACTTACTAATCGTGATAGTTAAAAAATTTAGATTACTTAAATGAAATTAAGTTATCCAATTTTGCTTGTTCTGAAAGTTCATCATATCCTCCAAAAAATTTATTATCCAAAAATATTTGAGGGAAAGTATTATGGCTACTTTGAGCCATAATTTTTTGAAAGCTCTCATCATTGTCTATTAGAGTAACTTTATGAGGGATAGATAAAGAATTAAGTAACCTAATTGCTCTTTTAGACCAAGGACAATCCTTTAAAATATATGCTTTTACACGTGATTCATTAGTGATTAAATCATGATTTGAGATATTAATAATTTTCTGTTCAAAAGAAAGTAATAATATATCAGTACCTTTTTTTACAATACATCCCTCCTCAAGATGCCCGCCAAAAACATTACATCCCTCATCTGCAAAACTCAAATGTAAATGAACATCTCCTTTATTAAAATGCCCGTTTAAAGAAACTATCTCTAAATTTCCTTCAAATTTATTTATCTCTTGATTACCTGGGCATTGAATACAAACTGTTCTAAGATTACCAACCACTCCAGAAACATACCCGTATAAATTATTCGATAAAGAATATTCTTTAATTGAATTTATCAAATCAGATTCTGGAAATAGCTTTAGGCTATGAGGCTGCATTAGATATAAGGAATAATTTTGTAATATAAAACATCATCATTCATAAAGAGAAGTTGAGTTTATAATCTTTAGAATTCAGATATAAATTGAATTTTAGAATCTTGCATCAAAACCATTTAAGACTTTTACTAAAAATTTAAGCTTGTTGAGAGTGTAATATATTTTTTATATACAAAAACTAATTTGTTATTAAGAAAAAATCTTAGAAATTTGGCATTGAATATTCCCAATTTACTATCGATATCTCGCCTTTTCCTTGTATTTCCATTAATACTTTTTTTAGAAATTAACAGACCTTTTTATGTTTTTATATTGATTATTATTGGAGGTTTAACTGATTATTTTGACGGGTTAATTGCGAGAAAATTTAATCTTAAAACCAGATTAGGAGCTATCCTCGATCCCTTAAGCGATAAAGTATTCTATTTAATTCCTTTGACCTTTCTTTGTAAAAATAATTTTATACCCTTCTGGTCTTTTTCATTAATTTTATTTAGAGAATTAATTATCTCTGGCCTAAGGAGCTCTACAAAAGACGGTTTACCAGCATCTATATTAGGTAAATATAAAACATTTTTCTTTTTTATTTCAGTAATTACCTTCTTTACACCATTGAAAATTAGCTTATTGAATAATTTGGCTTTAATTTTTTATTGGTTAGGATTCATCCTGACTTTTATGACTTTATTAGGCTATTTAAGAATTAAAAAGAATATTATCTGAATTTTCATCAAACTCCTCACTCTTTTTATTATTAAAATCATTCACAAAACTATCCTTTAGACCATTAAGTAAATCAAAAGTTGGCGCCCACTCTAAATCACGTTTTATCTTAGAGATATCAGTCTGATAATGATTCAATCTAATTGGAAAACCTTTTCGAGACTTAGGATCTAATTTTTGATAATCAAATGTTCTTAAAGAAATCTCATTTTGTTTTAATCCAAGAACATTCGCACAGAAATAAATTAAACCCTTGATTGTTACTCCTTTTTCACCTGAACAATTGTAAATATTATTTTTGGAATTTTCAAAATTTATGCACCTAATCATTACATCAGTTAGATCCGAAACATGGCCTAGCTGAGTAATTAAAGAACCGTCACCAGGGATTGGTATAGATTTTTTAGTAAATAACCTTTCAAAAAACCAATTTTCAATTTTATTATAATTTCCTGGTCCATAAATATAAGTAGGTCTAAAACTTGTAAAAGGAATTTTTTGTTTTTTTAACCAATTTTCTGTCTCAAACTTTCCTTTGTGCCTACTATCTGGATCAATTGGATCAACTTCGGATAAGGGTAGTTCAGAATTATCTTTATAAACTCCTGCAGAGCTGACATATATATATCTTTGGAAAGAGTTATCTAAATTTTCTATAAGAAGTTTGGTTTGTTCTAACTCTCTTCCAGAAATATCATAAACAACATCATACTTTTTATTTCTTAGCTTGAGGATATCTACTGAATTATTTCTATCACCCTTAATTAAATTTGTTTTTTCAGGATTACTTTTATTACCTCTCGTGAAAATATCGATATCATAATTTTTACTTAATAACTTTCCAACCAAAGACTTGCCAACAAATCTAGTGCCACCCATTACAAGAATTTTCATATTCAAAAAATGTTTAACTGAAGTAGTAATCTTAAATAGAATTACATATTGAATAGTACTACTAATAAGTAATTAATGAAAAGGATGATTCTATGGACCTAATACCAGCAATTGATTTAATGAATGGTAAGTGTGTAAGGCTTTTTAAAGGCGACTTTAATAAAAGAAAAGACTTCGCCAAAGAGCCTCATGAGCAAGCTGAATTTTGGGAAAGAGAAGGAGCAAAATATATACATATAGTTGATTTGGATGCTGCAAAAACTGGATCCCCAACAAACGATAAATCTATAAAAAAGATTGCAAAAACAGTAAACATACCTATTCAAATAGGTGGGGGTATAAGGTCTCAAGAAAGGATAGAACAATTATTTTCTTATGGTGTTGAGAAAGTTATCATGGGAACCTCTGCAATAGAAAATAAAGAACTAGTTAAAGACTTATCAAATAAATTTCCTGGAAGGATAATTGTTGGGATAGATGCAAAAGATGGAAAAGTTAGTACAAGGGGGTGGCTTGAGCAATCTAATATTTTTGCCACAGATCTAGTAAAGGAGTTTTCTTCATTTAAAATTGCTAGTTTTATTGTTACGGATATAAATACAGATGGGACGTTGGAAGGGACAAATGAAGAATTCATAAAAAGCATACTTGAAATTACAGATATTCCAGTAATAGCCTCAGGAGGTGTTGGTTCAATTTCTGATTTATTATCCTTAGTAAAATTTGAAAACTCTGGCCTATTTGGAGTAATAGTAGGTAAAGCTCTATATGAAAATAAATTCACGATAAACGAAGCGAATAATGTATTGTCAGCAGAGAGATTAAATGACATTGATTTAAACACAAATTACTACGCTTAAAAGAGTATAAAAATTGATTTAAGGCTGGTGTTTGCAGTAATTGTTAGTTAATTTTGTATAAGAGATAAGAAATCTAGTCTTGGAATTAATTTCAAAAAAATCGATATTGATTATTGCTCCAAGCTTAATAGCAGAATCTTTATCGCTTAAGTTAACATCACTAGACCAAAATTTAGACATTAATTTTAGTAATGGAAAAGGTAATAAAACTCCAGATTTAGTTATATGGAATGTTCTTAATTTCCAATCAGAAGATCTTATAAGTTTAGAATTATTAAAATTAAGAGAAAGATATGATGAGTCAAAGTTTCTTATAATTCTTTCTGGCGAACTTGTTTATGAAGCAAATACCCCCACATCGTTAAATGCTGAAGGTTTTCTTTTAAATCCTAGTGCAGAAAAAGTTCTTGAATCTATTGAAACCATTTTAAATGGAGGAAGGGTATTTGATATTGAAAATAATTCCCGAGTTCAATTAAACAAAAATAAGCCTCTCAGTTTTAGTCAAAAAATTCTAACTTCAGGTCTTAAACAAATAGATTCTGAAATTAACTATATATTCAAATATGTCAACTCTGATTCAACACCAGAATTTTATAAATTCATTTTAAAAGGAAGATTAAGAGAACTTATTACTGCAAAATCTTTTCTAATTTTCTTATGGGGTAATTCACTAGAACTTTATACAGAGGCAGTTTACACTGAAAATAAAATAAATCTTGAAAATAAGAACACTGTTTTCATTA
This sequence comes from Prochlorococcus marinus str. AS9601, assembly GCF_000015645.1. Classification (NCBI taxonomy): domain Bacteria; kingdom Bacillati; phylum Cyanobacteriota; class Cyanophyceae; order Synechococcales; family Prochlorococcaceae; genus Prochlorococcus; species Prochlorococcus marinus. The sequence continues at coordinate 744,933 of NC_008816.1, read as the reverse complement.
AAGATAAAAACACCGCAGAAATATGGAATTTGATTTTAGATAGACTAAAAGAAAGGTATAGCTCAACTAACTTACAGGTTGAATTTAATAATTCATCAATAATTCTCTCTGGAATAAAGAAAGAATTCATTTCGCGACTAATTTGCAAAATGTTAGATGAGTTAGATAATTTAGTCAAAAATATTAAGGAAAACTATAAGGAGAAAGATTTTAAAGATGATTTAAATTCTCTTATAAAAGAACTTAAAGTTAATACAATTTCAAATATCACAGACAGTTATTTTCGATTAAAAAAAGGTGGCGAATCTATTTCAATAAATGATTTTATTTATAGTGAGGTAAGTTGCGAAGAGATAGATAGAGAATCACACGAATCAATAATGTTTATTGAGCCAATTATTAAAAATGAAGCTCTTGACTATGATGGAAAATTACTCCCTCTATATGAAACAGAATCGTTTTTGATCCTTGAAAATATTATTTCAAACTGGACAATAAGGAACTGTAATTTATTAGCTTCTGAAATCTTTAATATTTGTTCTTCTTGGCCTGAATTAAGAACTGTACTTATAAATCCCGAATTACAATCGACAAGAAATTTTGAAAGATTTAGAAATAATATTAATAACTACAATCGCTGGCATGACTATATTTATATGCCTATCTACTTGTATGAGAGTAAAAGAGAATATATTGATATTATCGATAAAAAATTTACCCGTTACTTTAAAAATGAAAATAGAGAGAAAGAATTAGAGAATCTAGAATGGCTACAAAAACAAGTTACATTGTTAGTTGAGATAAGAGATGCCGTAGCACCACAGTTAGAAGTTGCTGTAAAATATATCGGTAATCTTTTCGTAACTTTCCTTACAAAGGTCGTTGGTAAAGCTATCGGTTTAGTGGGGAAAGGAATCCTTCAAGGATTAGGAAGATCAAGTTCAAAGTAAGTTATTAAACTTTAATGAAAATAATTCAATGGATCCTGATAGCATTAATTTTCTTAAGCCCATTTAAAGCAAATGCCTCTAGAGATACTGATAGTTACGATGGCAACATTTTCCCAATATACTCAGGTAATGGGGCTATAGTTCCTCCCCAGACAACTCTTCAGGAATCATTAAAAAATAAAAGAGTTTCAGTTTTATTTTTTTATCTTGACGACAGCTCGGATAGTAAAGCTATGGCTCCGATAATATCCGGTTTAGATTTGATATGGAGAAATAATATAGATATCATTGCTCTAACTACTGATGATTTACAGGATAAAGAAAAGTCTGATCTTAGAAATGAACCTAATTATTATTGGAACGGATTAATTCCACAAACCATTATTTTAAATAGTGATGGTGCAGTTAAATTTGATAAAAATGGAATGATTAATATCGATGAATTAAACAAAGTTATTGGAGAACTAAAGGGAATTGATATAGAAGAAACGACATTTTCTGTAGAAAGTTTTAATGAATACAACAGTATCATTTCTGAAAAAAAAAATAAAAACAAAAATTAATTAAAAAAAAATGATATTAATAAATATCTTCTTAGTTCTTTTAATTTTTTTAATTATTTCAGATTTATATATTAAAAACTCACCCAAATCAAAGTTAAATCTGGTACCTATAAATTACAAAATCAAAAAAAAGGATGGTTTAAACGAATTAATTATTGATTTAAAAATAACTAATAAAAGTAAAACTAAAGAGACGATGGTTTCTAATATAAATTTTGAGTTAGATTGTTTTAAAAGTAAAGGTAACGAATATTGCCAAAATTTTAATTATCAACAAGATATTTACATATATGAAAATAATAAAATTAAGAATTTAAATAATTACTGGCCAACAACAATTATCAAGTCAAATTCAGAATTATTTGTAAGAATCATATATAAATTTAGCAATGATAACTTTAGAAAAAAAATAAAATATCTATGGTTAAAAATATATTGGGAGAACTATGGACATTTTGGTATTTCAAATAATAAGGATTGTTTCTTAATTAATTTAGATGGTCAAAAACAAAGGCCGAAAGAGGTTTTTGAAATTCCAATAAATAATAAATATAAAGCACTTGCTATTAAAACTGATTTACTTGGTTGCTTTGATAACCCAGTAAATACTGTGATTAAATACTGCAAAGGAATTGTAGAAAAAAATGATATTTTAACTATCGGTGAGAGTCCGCTAGCGATTATGCAAAATAGATATATTTCCCCTCAAAATTTAGAATATAGTTTATTTTCGAAAGCTTTATGTTATTTTTTTCACCCTACAAGCAGTCTCGCAACAGCTTGCGGGATGCAATTATTAATAAATAAAATCGGAGTCACAAGAATAACCTTTGCACTATTTGTTGGATATCTCTTCAAATTAGTTGGGATTAAAGGTATGTTTTATAGGTTAACTGGTTCAGAATCATCCCTCATTGATGATATAAGCGGCACAGTTACACCTTACGACAAGAGTATAGTTATGGGTCCTCTCAATGCGGATTTATTTTGTAAGGAGGTCTCGAACTATCTAAAGATAGATGTTGCAGTTGTCGATGTTAATGATCTTGGAGGTGTGAAAGTCTTAGCAAGTTCAAATAAAAAAGTAAATAAAATACTTAAAAAAAACTTATTATCTAATCCAGCTGGCAATGGAGATGAAAAAACCCCTATAGTATTAATAAGAGAAAAAAAGTAAATGAAAAAAGATACCTCTTATTCTTTTCAATCTAAAAAAGGAATGGAAGTAACTTTTGAAGAACTCCATATACGGCACATTAATCTTTTAATAGATATTAAAAATAAGGAATTGAATAATTGGTTTTTAAAGATGGCAATTATCAATACCTTTGATGACTTAAAAATCTTCTTGAATAATCTTAAGAAAAATAAAAATAAATGCATAATTGCTATATATGGAAACGAAATTATTGGTTATTTAAATATTTTTCCTTTAAACAAAAAAGAGACTTGCTTAAAAATATCTAAACCCAAGTTGATTAAAAGCAAGTGTTCTTTAACCGATAAACAATTAACTTTAGGATTGATAAAAAAATCCATCTCAATAAAAGAAATCAAAACTTCAAGTTGGATAATTAATTCAGATATAAATAATGTTGACCTCATATCAAACGCAAGAGAATTAGGCTTTCAACCTTTAGGAGAGATAATCCTTTGGGATGGTTCTGATCTAAATAAACCTAAAAATCAAAATACCAATGCCTATACATTAATTAATGAATTCCAAAACATTAATAAACAAAATATATTAAAAATAGTTAATTTCATAAGATCAAATCAATCTCCTTTAATAAGAAATATTTTAGATTTTGATCAAGACGACATTCTTAAAAGAAATAACTCTAAGAGTGGTACCTTAATATATGAAAATTCAGTTTTATGTACAATTTTAAAAGATATTAATTATCAAAATGAAGAAATTTATACTTTAACTATTAGTAGATATTGGGATAACAGATTCAATTCTATTTTAAAAGAATTTATAAAAAGATTTTTTGAAAAATCACCTGTTTCATATTTAAAAACCTATAAAGAAAATTCTCAATTAAATGTTTTTCTTGAAGAGTGTAATATCAAAGAAAAAAATCAAGAAATAATTCTTATTAGGAACACAATAATTAAGAATGAAGCCAAACAAGTAAATATAATAAATCAATCTTTGGAATCAATCTTTGAAAAATTAAGCCCACAAGGTAATCCATATCCATCTCCTTTTCCATTAAAAACAAAGTGAAATTTTGCAAACCCAAGCCCAAGTCAATTTTGAGTTTGGATATAGGCACCAAAAGAATAGGATTAGCTTATTGTGATCCCCTTTGCATAACATCAAATATACTTCCAGCAGTAAAACGATTTGAAAATAATCAAGAGATTAAAATCATTAGAAATTATATAAATGAATTTAATTTGACTGGTTTTATTGTGGGTATTCCGCTAGATGAGAAAGGTAAAATGACCACTCAAGCTATTGACTGTAAAAATTACGGTCAATTACTTTCAAATGAATTAAAGCTTCCATTTTCTTATGTCAACGAACATAGTTCAACTTGGGAATCTTCAGAAAGATTTGGAATAAAAAAAGATAAATCTGGATTGATTGATAGTTTTTCAGCAAAAATAATACTTGAACAATGGATCGAAGAAGGTCCTGAATTAGAAGAAATAGCTGGTAAACGTCAGATAAAATATTAGTATTAAAAAGGATAGATAATTTTTAAATGAAAGAAGCCAATTCAAATGATAATTATGATGCACAGACTCTTTTATTAAATGACTCAAATGGAAACGAGCTATTCTGTTATCTTGAACAATTAGTAAGTGTTGAAGGCCAAGAATATGCTTTATTAACGCCAGTTGATACACCAGTAAGTCTTTTTAAGATAAATGAAAAAGATGAACCTGAACTAATTGAGAAAATAGATAAAAATGAACAAATACTAAAAAATGCTGAAGCAGTCCTTCAAGAACATGATTTAAGACTTATCAGATCAGCGGTTACATTAACAGTTTCAGGAGAACTTGAAGAACCAATTTACGATGAATTAGAAGAAGATTACGTCGATGATGATAGTGAGAGTTATGAATTGCTAGTTAACTTTAATCTTTTTGACCAAGAATATGGCTTATATATACCACTAGATCCTTTTTTTATTGTTGGTAAATTAAAAGACAAAGGTGCCTTATTAGTTGAAGATGATGAGTTCGATAAAATTCAACCTTTGATTGAAACTGAGCTTGAAAAAAGTAGTTCTTAAAATAAATGAGATCTATCCTAAATATCAATTGGGATTCAAACTTACCAATATATAATATTTCTCAATCTGAGTTGCAAAAAAAAGGAATTAATTCTTTATTGCTAGACGTTGATGGGACTCTAGTAAATAGAAAATCAAATATGATCCCAAAAGCTGTAAAAAATTGGATCATAGAATCTAAAAAACTTTTCTCCTTATATCTAATAAGTAATAATCCATCAAAAAAAAGAATCGAAAAAATAGCGAAAGAATTAAATTTAAGTTATAAATACAATGCATCAAAACCCAGAAAAAAAGTAACTTTGTCTGCTATCAAAGAAATTGGCAGAGAGCCAAAAAATATAGCCATTATTGGCGACAGAATTTTTACAGATATTATTGTTGGGAATAGATGTGATATAAAAACAATATTAGTTAAGAGATTAAATAGAGATGGCCTGCCTATAAAATTTAATTTAACTTTGACAATAGAAAAATTAATTTCTCATTTTATAAAATGAAAACTTGGGTTATAAAAATTGGTACTAGTATTTTAAGAGGAACAGAGGAAACATCTACAGAAGAAGTTATTGAAAACCTTTCTAGATCCTTTACAAGTTTTCTTTCAAAAGGAAACAAGTTAATTTTAGTAACTAGTGGAGCCGTTGGATTAGGTTGCCAAAAGTTAAATATTAAAACAAGACCAAATGATTTAAGTACCCTTCAAGCTACTGCTGCAGTAGGTCAAGTTAATTTAATGTCCTTATACGATAAAGTATTTAATAGATTAGGTCTTAATATTGCTCAAATTTTAATAACTAAAGCTGATTTCAATTCACGAGAATCCTTTAATAACGCTTCTAAAACTTTAAAAAGATTAATCGATTTGAATGTTATTCCAATAGTAAATGAAAATGATACCGTAGCAAATGAAGAGCTTAAATATGGAGATAATGATACCCTCTCTGCTTTAGTTGCCTTGGCTATAAATGCTAACAAGCTTATTTTATTAACCGATATTGAAAATCTATACTCAAAAGATCCACGTAATAATAAAGATGCGCAACCTATCAAAGAAGTTCATAATAGTGAATTAAAGGAAATTAAAGATAAAAATATTCAAAACTCAAATAATGAATGGGGAACAGGAGGAATTTCTACAAAATTAATTTCTGCAGAAATAGCAACAAAAGGAGGAGTCGAAGTCCAACTAGTTGATGGAACTAATAAAAAAAACTTAATTGAAATATTTAATGATAATAAAATTGGAACTTTATTTTATCCAGTAGAAAAACCTATTGGAAACAAAAAAAGTTGGCTTTCACACGCAATTCAAACAGTAGGGAAAATTACTTTAGATGATGGCGCTTCTTTTGCAATTAAAAAAAAAGGTGCCTCACTTTTAGCGGTTGGTGTTAAGAATGTAGAAGGAAACTTTACGATTAATCAGGCAGTTAAAATCGTAAATACAAATGATAAAGAAGTTGCAAAAGGTTTAGTATCAATAAGTAGCGACAAATTAAGAAGTATCTTAAATAATAAAGAAAATAACAACTCCTCGATAATTGTCGTTCATAGAGATGTTCTTGCTCTCTCTTAGAAAAAATTAAAACTGAAAAATGCTTTTAAGTGATTTAGTTGATCTAATAAAAAAAGGAAATTCAAATTTTATTAGTGCCAATATTTTCGAAGATTTAAATATAGATGATGCTGCCTCATTAGATGCTGCAGTTAAACATCAAATATCTTTTTTAGAGGAAAATAATATCCTTAAAGAAAAATTAGATCAAACTAAAGCATCAGCAATAATAACTACTAACAACGATGAAATCGTTAGTGCTCTAAAAAAACTCAATATATCTAGCATAATCGTTAAAAATCCAAGAATTGCATTTGCAGAAGTATTGGATTATTTATATAAAACTATCAATTTCAAACCAGGAATTCATGCTTCAGCAGTTATAGATAAAACAGCAATAATTGGAGCAGATTGCCATATTGGACCTAATGTCTATATTGGAGAAAATACCGTAATTGGAGACAATAATCATATTCTTCCTGGATCATCAATTTTAGGCAATGTTCAAATAGGAAATAATAATATAATTCATCCAAATTGTGTTATTTACGAAAATACCACTCTAAAAAATAATTGTGTAATTAATTCAAATTCTGTTATTGGATCAGAGGGATTTGGTTATATTCCTGAAAATGGCAAATGGGTAAAGATGCCGCAAAAAGGTGGTGTAAAAATAATGAGTTTTGTAGAAATTGGAACTAATTGTTGTATTGATAGACCTGCAGTTGGATTTACTTTTATTGATGAGGGAACAAAGTTGGATAATTTAATACAAATAGGTCATGGCGTAAAAATTGGAAAGAATTGTGCATTTGCAGCTCAAGTTGGTATCGCTGGAGGCGCAAATATTGGAGATGGTGTTATTTTGGCAGGGCAAGTAGGAGTCAATAATAGAGTAAAAGTTGGTAATAATGTCATTGCGAGTTCAAAATGCGGAATCCATTGTGACATTGAAGATGGCAAGGTAATAAGTGGTTTCCCCGCTATGGAAAATAAATCATGGCTAAGGAGTTCAAGTATTTTTAAAAAATTACCAGAATTAGCAAAAAAACTTAGACAATTAGACAAGCAATAATTTATTGTTCTATTAAATAAAAATTTAAATGAAAAATTATAAGATTGTTTTATTGTCAGGAGACGGAATTGGACCAGAGATTTCAGAAGTTTCAAAAAAAGTTTTAAAAAAGCTTTCAAAAAATCATAATTTCGATATTGAGATTATTGAAAAATTATTTGGAGGGATAGCATATGAAAAATATGGTACTCCTGCTCCAGATGAGACACTAGATCAATGCAAAAAAAGTGATGCAGTACTTTTAGCATGTGTTGGAGATATAAAATATGATTCTCTTGCAAGAGAATTAAGGCCAGAAAGTGGGTTACTAAAGTTAAGATCTGCTCTAAACCTTTTTGCAAATATCAGGCCTGTCAAAATAAGAAAATCTCTCTTGGAAGCAAGTACATTAAAAAAAGAAATCGTTGAGAATGTAGATCTTATTGTTGTAAGAGAATTAATAGGGGGAATTTATTTTGGAAAACCAAGAGGACATATAACAAATACAAAAATCCCAAAAGCTTTCAATACAATGGTTTATGATTTGACCGAAATAGAAAGAATAACTGAAATAGCAATAAAAATTGCTAACCAAAGAAATAAAAAAATATGTTCTGTTGATAAATCAAACGTTCTTGAGGTTAGTCAATTATGGAGAGATACAGTTTTAAATATCACCTCAAAAGATAAAAATATATCCCTAAGCAATATGTACGTTGATAATGCAGCAATGCAATTAGTTAGAGATCCTGGTCAATTTGATGTGATTTTAACTAGTAATTTATTTGGAGATATTTTAAGCGATTTAGCAGCAATGTTAACTGGTTCTATTGGTATGCTTCCATCTGCTTCTTTAAACAATAATGGCCCAGGCGTTTTTGAACCTGTTCATGGTTCGGCTCCTGATATAGCTGGTAAAAACATAGCTAATCCTATTGCAATGCTTTTATCTGCTTCCATGATGTTAAAAATTGGATTAAATGAAGAAGAAGCTGCAGAAAATTTAGAAACTGCCATTGATAAAGTTTTATCAAAAGGATTTAGAACAGCAGATTTAGCTGATGGGTCTACTGAAGTTTTATCTTGCAGTGAAATCGGAGATAAAATAATGTATGAAATTTAAAAAAAAATTAATAAATAAAAAAATATTTTTAAGTAAAACATAAAGTTGGCATATGACCTGTCAGAATCATTAGATATTGTTTTTAAAAAATGTCAAAACGTCATCCAGTAGTCGCTGTAACAGGATCTTCAGGAGCAGGAACAAGTACAGTAAAAAGAGCCTTTGAGCATATTTTTGCCAGAGAAGATATTGTTCCAGCAGTTGTAGAAGGTGATAGTTACCACAGATTTGAAAGAATGCCTATGAAAAAAGCTATGGCAGAAGCTCTTTCAAAAGGTGAAAATTTCTCTCATTTTGGTCCAGAGGCTAATCTTTTTGACAAGTTAGAAGAACTTTTTAAAATCTATGGTGAAACTGGAGGAGGAAAGAAAAGATATTATCTACATAGTCTTGAAGAAGCAGAAGAACATAATACAAGACTTGGGACATCCCTAGAACCTGGGCAATTTACTCCATGGGAAGATATTCCTGAGGGAACAGATGTACTTTTTTATGAAGGTTTGCATGGCGGGGTAGAAGGTGATGGATACAATGTTGCCTCTTATGCGGATTTACTTGTTGGCGTTGTTCCGATAACAAATTTAGAGTGGATTCAAAAAATCCATAGAGATAACGCAGAAAGAGGTTACTCAGCGGAAACCATTGTGGATACAATATTGAGAAGAATGCCTGATTATATAAATCATATATGCCCACAATTCAGCAAAACCGATATTAATTTCCAAAGAATTCCCACAATTGACACTTCTAATCCTTTCATATGCAGGAATATCCCAACTCCTGATGAGAGCTTTGTGATCATACATTTCAGAAAAGGGGCAAGAGAGAAATGGGGGATTGATTTTCAATACTTGCTTGGAATGATTAATGATTCATTTATGTCAAGTCCAACAAGTATCGTTGTAAATGGAGGAAAAATGGGATTCGCAATGGAACTAATTCTCACTCCAATAATTCATAAAATGATTGAGGAGAAAAATAAATAATAATTAATTTTCGATTAACAACTCAAATCATTATTTTTTAACTTTGAGAAGTTTTTAATCTAGAGGATCTCAAATTTTTATATATCTTTCTTGATAAAAGTACCTTACTTAGATTTAAATAGAAAAAACAGGAAAAGTTGTGTCATTAATCGACTGGTTTGCCGCAAGGCGTAAAGATCAATTTGTTGGGAAAGTTTCCCAAGATACTGACGAAGGAGATGGTTTGTGGGTTAAATGTTCAGAGTGTTCGCAAGTAGCCTACAGAAAAGACCTAATTTCAAATTTCAATGTTTGTAATAATTGTGGACACCACAATAGGATTAATAGCGATGAAAGGATAAATATAATTGCTGATAAAAATTCATTCAAAGAATTTGATAGTTTACTAAGTCCTACAGATCCTTTGGGTTTTAAAGATAGAAGAGCGTATGCTGATCGAATTAAAGAAAGTCAAGCAGGTACAGGTTTAAGAGATGGAGTCGTAACAGGTATCTGTTCTGTGAATTCAATGCCTTTAGCATTAGCTGTTATGGATTTTAGATTTATGGGAGGATCCATGGGTTCAGTAGTTGGTGAAAAAATTACAAGGATAATTGAGAGAGCAACTTTGGAAAATTTTCCAATTCTTATTGTTTGCGCATCAGGAGGAGCAAGGATGCAAGAAGGCATGTTAAGTCTCATGCAAATGGCAAAAATATCTGGAGCACTAAAAAAACATAAAGAGAAAAATCTCTTATATATGCCCTTGTTAACTCATCCAACTACTGGAGGGGTAACAGCCAGCTTTGCGATGTTAGGTGATTTAATTTTGGCGGAACCTAAAGCACTTATTGGATTTGCTGGAAGAAGGGTTATAGAACAAACATTAAGAGAAAAATTACCCGATAATTTTCAAACAGCTGAATATCTGCTTGAGCATGGTTTTGTTGATGTAATAGTGAAAAGGAAAGATCTCAAGGATACTCTGACTAAAATTTTAAAAATTCATGGTGTAAAAGAACTTGCAGAAGCAAATACATAAAATGAGAAAAATTTCTAATTTATTTTATTTTTCTTTAAGCTTTCTACTCTTTATTTTAAACTTTGCCTCCTATTCTTATGCGATAGGAAATGTTGATTGGGTTCTCCTTAAAGAGAATTATGTTGGGAAAGAATGGCTTGATCAAGGGAGTATTAAGTCGCTCCCAAATGGTGAAATAAGTGTATTAACAAAGTTCTTTAAGAATCCAACTAATTCAGATGATGATGGAGAGTTATCACTTTATGTAATGAGAATTAATTGCAATGAAAAAAAATTCAAAGATACATCAATAAATGGAATTCCTCAATTCAATTCAAAATGGCAAACTTCTAATAATGATGAACTTATAGATGTTGTTATTGAAAACAGCTGTTCAGAGTTTATTAATAAATAAGAATGAATACTAAAAATAAAAAATTAAAAATAGCAATCGCTGGACTAGGGTTTGGGAAAAAAGTTCATTTAGAGGCATTAAAAGAGTCTGATCACTTAACTCCTGTAGCAATTTATCATTACGATAAAAAGCAAAAATCGATATTAGAAAAAGAAACGGGCTTAGATTTTTTTCATAATTGGGAAGACTTAGTTAAATCTCCAAAAATTGATGGAATTATTATTGCCACTCCTCCTGAATCAAGATTTAAGTTAGCAAAACAAGCTCTTGAGAATAATAAAAATCTGCTCCTAGAAAAACCCGTTTCAATATCCTCCTCAGAAATTGAAGAGCTTCAGAGAATATCTTTGATTAATAATTTAAGCGTATGTGTTGATTTTGAATATAGAGCAGTACCTCTTTTCCTTCAGACAAAAAAACTTATTGATGAAAATATCTTAGGAGATATATATTTAGTCAAATTAGATTGGTTAATGGGCAGTAGATCCGACCCCAAAAGATTCTGGAATTGGTATTCATTGGAAGAAAAAGGTGGAGGAGTTATTGGTGCTTTAGGTACTCATGCATTCGATATGTTGAATTGGTTTTTTGGAGAAGCAATAAACGTATCTGGCAAGTTAGCAACATCAATAAAAAAAAGACCTTTACCTAATTCATCTGATTTAAATGCTGTTACGAGTGAGGATGTATGTTTAGCCAATATAGAAATAACAAACTACAGCTCGAATCTTATTCCATGTCAGGTATCTTTATCATCAATTTCTAAAAATGGTAGAGGATTTTGTTTAGAAATATATGGAAGCGAAGGTTCACTAATTCTTAAAAGCGAAAACCAAAAAGATTATGTACATGGTTTTAATTTGAAATATTCAAACAACGAAAATAAAATACAAAATCTAACTGCAGATTCAAGTTTTAATTTTGAAAAAACATGGACTGATGGGAGAATAGCTCCAGTTTTGAGAATTCAAAATTTATGGGCTCAGAGTATAATTAACGGAACACCTGTAATCCCAGGCTTATGCGAGGGACTTGCTAGTCATAAAGTTTGCGAAGCCATAAGAGAATCTTCCAAAAGTGGATTAAGTATCAAAATTTAAGGCTATACATTTATAAGTAGCAATTATCACCCCATAAAGTATTGAATTGATTTTATTTTTTTTTCATATTCTGGAAAAATCAATTGAACTGAATTATTAAAGAATGGCTTTAAATTATTACAAAAATGAGCTTAAAGAAAATGCTCAATTACTAGCTTCTAAAGGAAAAGGAATATTAGCGGTAGATGAATCCACTAAAACAGTAGGTAAAAGACTCGCTGGAATTGGCGTTGAGAATACTGAAGACAATAGGAAGGCATATAGAGGAATGCTTTTTACTACACAAGGTCTTGGCAAATATATAAGTGGAGCAATCCTCTTCGAAGAAACTCTTTATCAGAATCACCAAGATGGCGAGTCAATGGTTAAGAAACTAAATGATTTAGGTATTATTCCAGGTATAAAGGTCGATAAAGGCCTAAATCCACTTCCAGGAGGAGGAGATGTAGAAACTTTTTGCTCTGGCCTAGATGGGTTAGTTGAAAGAGCCGCAAAATATTATGAACAAGGTGCCAGATTTGCAAAGTGGAGAGCAGTTCTGCAAATTACAAATGATGGTTGTCCTTCAAAACTATCAATTCAAGAGAATGCTTGGGGATTAGCAAGGTATGCAAGATCAGTTCAAGAATCTGGGTTAGTACCAATTATTGAACCAGAAATCTTAATGGACGGCGACCATACTATTGAAAAAACTGCTGAAGTTCAAGAAGAGGTAATAAAGCAGGTTTATATTGCCTGTCAAGCAAATGGAGTATTTCTAGAAGGTACTCTATTAAAACCTTCTATGACTGTTAATGGAGCAGATTGTCCAACAAAGGCTGATCCTATGAAGGTTGCTGAAATGACAATTAGAACTATGGAAAGATGCGTTCCTGCATCTGTTCCTGGAATAGTTTTCTTATCAGGAGGGTTAAGCGAAGAAGCTGCTTCAGTTTATCTAAATAATATGAACACTCTTTACAGGAAAGCTTTATGGAATGTTTCATTCTCCTATGGAAGAGCATTACAACATTCATGCTTAAAGGCCTGGAAAGGAAGCGATGTTGAAGGAGGTCAAAAAGCATTAATAGCAAGAGCTCAAGCAAACTCTGAAGCTTCAAAAGGTGCCTATGTAGCAGGATCTCAACCTTCATCTGATGAGCAATTGTTTGTGGCCGGCTACACTTATTAACTAAAAACTCCTAAAAATGTACTCTGGGTCATAAAATAAGTTTCTTTAATTTAGTATTTTGTATATCTAATGACGTGACATTTGATACCTCTTTATACTAAACTCTCGGAAACATATGCTTTATATAGCATTTAACTTATTTTAATTATGGCCCTCGTTCCACTAAGACTACTTTTAGATCACGCTGCTGAGAATGGTTACGGTATTCCAGCTTTCAATGTTAATAACCTTGAACAAGTTCAAGCAATCATGGAAGCAGCATATGAAACTGATAGTCCTGTAATCCTCCAAGCTTCAAGAGGGGCAAGAAATTATGCAGGAGAAATTTTCCTACGTCATCTAATCCTTGCTGCTACAGAAACATATCCTAATATTCCAGTAGTAATGCACCAAGACCACGGTAATGAGCCATCAACATGTTATTCAGCAGCAATAAATGGTTTCACATCAGTAATGATGGACGGTTCTCTAGAGGCAGATGCAAAAACACCCGCTAGTTACGAATACAATGTTGCAGTTACTAAAAAAGTAGTAGATTTTGCTCATTCAGTTGGAGTTAGTGTTGAAGGAGAGTTGGGTTGCTTAGGTTCATTAGAGACAGGAAAAGGTGAAGCGGAAGATGGTCATGGATTTGAAGGTGAACTTTCTACAGATATGCTTCTGACTGATCCTGAAGAAGCTGCAGATTTTGTAGCTAAAACAAAAGTCGATGCTTTAGCTATTGCTATAGGAACAAGTCATGGTGCTTATAAATTTACAAGAAAACCTACAGGAGAAGTTCTTGCAATAAGCAGAATTGCTGAAATTCATAAAGCACTTCCAAATACCCATCTTGTAATGCATGGATCTAGTTCAGTTCCTCAAGAATGGTTGGATATCATTAACAAATTTGGCGGTGAAATTCCTCAAACATATGGTGTTCCTGTTGAAGAAATTCAAGAGGGAATAAGAAATGGAGTTAGGAAAGTCAACATTGATACTGATAACAGACTTGCTTTCACTGCCGCGGTTAGAGAGGCAGCATTTGCTGATAAGGCAAACTTCGACCCAAGACATTTCAACAAGCCTGCTAGAAAATACATGAAGCAAGTTTGTCTTGATAGATACAAGCAGTTCTGGTGTGAAGGTCAAGCAAGTAAGATCAAACAAAATAGCACTAATTATTTTGCTGATCTTTACGCAAAAGGTGATTTGGATCCAAAAGTAAAAGCTACTGTTTAATTTCTTCCCAAATTAAATAAAAAAAGACCACCAAAATTGGAGGTCTTTTTTTATTTCAATATTAATGATTTTAATGTAAAGAGACCATCAGTCCCACCAATTGTCTCGTCGCATGCTCGCTCTGGATGAGGCATTAAACCAAGAACATTTCCCTTCTCATTAGTTATGCCCGCGATATCGAATGAGGATCCATTGGGATTATTTCTATATCTCAAAGCGATCAATTCATTATCTACAAGTTTCTTTAAAGTATCAGAATCACAATGATATCTTCCTTCCCCATGCGCTATTGGCAACTTAATTGTTTGTTTTTCATCTACATTATTGAACCAACCTCCTTTTGAAGAAATGATGTCCAGTTCAACGTCATCACAGATAAAATTAAGATTTTTATTTGCAACAAGCGCACCAGGCAAAAACCCTGATTCTGTCAAAATTTGAAACCCATTACAAATTCCTAAAACTCTTTTCCCGCTTTTAACAAACTCATCCAAGGCATTTATTAATGGAGAGAATCTCGCAATTGCTCCGCATCTTAAATAATCACCATAGCTAAATCCTCCGGGTAAAACTATTGCATCTACATCACTTAAATCTGAAGACTCATGCCACAAGTATTTTGTTCTTATGTCTAAACAACCTTCCAATGCCCATGAAACATCACGATCACAATTAGAACCAGGGAAGACAACAACTCCTACAGTAAAATTATCCATCTTATAATTTTTCTAGTGAATACTCATAATCTTCAATAACAATATTTGCGAATAACCTATCACACAATAAATCAATTTTTTTCCTTACTTCGTCTTCACCATTACCTTCTATTTTAACCTCAATCATTTTTCCTATACGTAATGATTTTATTCCCTCGGCTCCAAGTTTTATAGAAGCAGATTTAGTAGCTTCCCCTGCTGGATCTAAAACTGAGGGTCTTAGTCTTACAAAAACTTTTACAGCAAATTGGTCCAATTAAAAATTAATTTCTACTAGAAGATTAGTTTAAATTTTAATAAAAAGTACTATTGATTAATAAACAAATATTTTTTTAAATTAAGGTTTTCTGAGTTATTAAATGTCTATGTAGCCTCTACCAAAACAAACTAGGCAAGTTTTTCTTGAATTTTCAGGTGTTTTAAAATTTCCTGCCCCTCCACATTTTGAACATTTTATTTTATCAATTGATGTTACTTCTTCAGAGATTATTTGTTTTAAAGAAATTTTTGGATTTTCCATCTTGGGCTGTCTACTGTAGTAAGTATCCCGACAGCTAACTATAATGTCAAATTGCTATTTTTGGGTCACTTAAAATCTTAAATTTCTCTTTAATTATTTTATTGAAAGTTTTTATAGAATTTTCATCAAAGGAAATTATTACTAATTCAAGCCCAGCATTATCATTTGGTCTCCAACAATTGTCTGGAGCTTCTTCAAACCAAGTATTAATTTTCTTTCCAACAATTTGTATTTGTAAAGGTAATGATTTGTTTGGTATCCAAATACGTCCTTTTATTCGAAGAATGTTTAATTCATCCAAAATTTTTGACATCTCCTTTTCAAAGTCATTTTTTTCAAGGAAATAATTTAATTTAATTGAATCTGATACAAGTTCAACATGATTATGGTCATGTTCTTCAGTTAAAAACTCTTTATAAGTCTCTTTTTTAAAATTAAAATCAAATAGATAGTTCAAATCAATTTTGCCATTATTGGATTTAAGGACTGGAGTAGATGAGTTTAGACTTCCTTGAATTTTATGTTTTACAACTTCAAACTGATCATCATTTAAGATATCTGATCTAGAGACTAAAACGATATCAGAAACTTCTAGTTGCTCCTCAAAAAGTTCATCTATAGTGGCGTTATGATCAATTTTATCTGTTTCATTATATTGTTTTGTTATTTTATTTAAATCATTAATTGGTGAACCATTAAGCATTGATTCTCCATTAACGATACCAACAACAACATCAAGGTAAATGGAAGACCTAATTTCAGGCCAGTTAAGTGCTTGAATTAAGGGAATTGGTAGTGCCAAGCCACTTGTTTCGATAATTATTGATTCGATAGGAGGATTAAATTCTAGGAGAGCTTTTATTGATGGAACAAAATCATCTTGAACAGTACAACATAAACATCCATTGTTTAATTCGATTACGCAGTCGTCTTCAGATTCATCACATTTATCACAACTTTTAATCAAATCACCGTCAATTCCAACATCACCAAATTCATTAATTATTAAACCAAATTTTTTATTACTCTCTTTTAATAAATATCTTAGAAAAGTTGTTTTACCTGAACCAAGAAATCCTGAAACAACTATAACTGGTATTTTTTTTTTCATTTTTTATGATTAACAACCTAAGCTATATTCTGTACTCTCTCCTGTAGAACTATTTGTGCCATTAGCAATCGCACATAATTGTTTTTGTTGTGTACGACTAAGAACTGCATCAGTAAAATCTGCACCATCTATTTTTGCTCCTTCAAAATTACTCTCCATTAATAAAGCATTTGTAAAATTAACATCCGAAAGATCTGCATCTGTAAAATCTGTTGCATAAGCTAGTGCATCTCTTAAATTGGCTCCATTAAACTTTGAATTTTGCAATTTACTATTATTGAACACCGCGCCTTCTAAATTACTTTCACTAAAATTAAATCCATTCAAATCAAACTTAACGTATTCGTTACCGCTTAAATCTTGACCATGCATATCTGGCTCTAAATTAAGGTCTTGCTGGTTTCTAATCTCAGGAGGTCGTTTAGCCCATGCAGAATTTACAGAATTAAAAAATAAAATTCCAACGAACAACAAAGTAATTAATGCATTCTTTAGTGAGGGGAAAACAATTGATTTAATCATAATAAGACTGTATTTTAGAACTTAAGTATTTAAAGTTTGTAAGAGTATCCTATAGGAAAATATATGGCAATGTCAATAAAGGTTATTGTTCCTCCTCATCCATTAATAAAACATTGGCTTTCAATATTGCGAGAAAAAAATACTCCAGATATTTTGTACTCAACAGGATATGAGCAATTAGGGAAATGGCTTACATATGAAGCATTACGTAATTGGCTGCCATATAAAAAAGAAATAGTAAATACTGATAATGGGGACACAGATGGATTCTTTATTAATACTGATTATCCAATAAAAGTGCTCGCAATGTTGCCCGAAGGGTTATCTCTTTGGTTTGGATCTAAAGAAGTAATTCCTAATTCAACCCTCTCATTAGGAGAACTTCCTAAAACTATTGAATCAAATGAAGGAGTTATATTTTATTCAGAACAAATAACGACAAAATCAACCACATTAGAAACCTTAATTAAATTAAAGGAATTAGGTGTTGATTCAAATAGGATTCTTTTAATAACTGCTATTTGCTCAAATAAAGGGTTAAATGAAATTGCGAAATTATTCCCGAATCAGGTAATTTACACTTCTTGCATAGATGAGGAAGACGAAAAAAAACCATTATTGGTACCCGGTATTGGGAATCCTTTATCGCGTTTAAGTACTATATTTCAAGATAAGAACTAATATAGAATATAGGAGTAAATATTTTACCAATGTCTGAATACAGAGATTCGTCTTCAAATAATCTTTTATCATTAATAAGTGGTGCTTTTATTGGAGCAGCAGGTCTAGCATGGTGGTTAATATCTGAAGCAGACAAAAGAAAAGAGGAAAAAAAACAAAAAGCAATGATGTATTCCTCCAGAATTCAAGACGGCTCAGAAGCGATTGATTCAAATGAAAATATAAATGAAGTTGAAGGAGAGAATCTGGAGAAGAAAGTTGAGCAACTTAATTCTGCAATTGCTGATGTGAGGAAGCAACTTGAAGAGTTGGGGCAATAGAATAAAAAAGGTTCTCAAATAATATGAATAAACTCAGATCATCTGCAATAACCCAAGGTGTGCAAAGATCACCTAACAGATCGATGTTAAGAGCTGTTGGATTTAATGATGAAGATTTTAATAAACCTATTATTGGAGTTGCAAATGGATACAGCACCATAACACCATGCAATATGGGTTTAAATAAGTTAGCTCTAAAAGCTGAAGAGTCTATAAAAAGATCAGGTGGGATGCCTCAGATGTTTGGGACTATAACAGTAAGTGATGGGATTTCTATGGGAACAGAGGGCATGAAATATTCCCTAGTTTCAAGAGAAGTTATTGCTGATTCAATTGAAACAGCATGCAATGCTCAGAGTATGGATGGAGTACTTGCTATAGGTGGATGTGATAAAAATATGCCGGGTGCCATGATTGCGATTGCAAGAATGAATATTCCATCAATTTTCATTTATGGAGGAACAATAAAGCCTGGGAAATTGCATGGAGAAGATCTTACTGTTGTTAGTGCATTTGAAGCTGTTGGACAATTAACATCAGGCAAAATTAATGAAGAAAGGCTAATCCAAGTTGAGAAAAATTGTATTCCTGGTGCTGGTAGCTGTGGAGGAATGTTTACAGCTAATACAATGTCTGCGGTTATTGAAGTATTAGGGTTAAGTCTTCCTCACAGTTCCACTATGGCTGCTGAAGATCTTGAAAAAGAACTAAGTGCAGACAAAAGTGCTGAGATATTAGTCTCCGCAATAGAAAAAGATATAAGACCTCTAGACCTAATGACTAAGAAAGCATTTGAAAATGCAATATCAGTAATTATGGCAATTGGCGGATCAACAAATGCGGTATTGCACATCTTAGCTATCGCGAATACTGCAGGAATAGATATCAACATTAATGATTTTGAGAGAATCAGACAAAAAGTACCCGTTATTTGTGACCTTAAACCGAGTGGTAAATATGTGACGGTGGATCTTCATAAGGCAGGTGGGATTCCACAAGTAATGAAAATACTTTTGAATGCAGGATTAATTCATGGCGATTGCAAAAACATTGAAGGAAAAACCATCTCAGAATACTTACAAAATATTCCAGATAAGCCTCCAACAAATCAAAATGTCATAAGAGACATAGATAACCCTCTTTATAAAAAAGGACATCTAGCGATATTAAAAGGTAACTTAGCGAGCGAAGGTTCTGTAGCCAAAATTAGCGGAGTAAAAAACCCTGTATTAACAGGTCCCGCAAAAATTTTTGAAAGTGAAGAAGATTGTTTAAAATCGATATTAAATAACGATATCAAAGCTGGTGATGTTGTTGTTATTAGAAACGAAGGTCCTGTAGGAGGACCAGGTATGAGAGAGATGTTAGCTCCAACATCTGCAATTGTTGGTCAAGGGCTAGGAGAGAAGGTGGCTTTAATTACCGATGGCAGATTTAGCGGCGGTACCTATGGTCTTGTTGTGGGTCACATAGCTCCAGAGGCTGCTGTAGGAGGAAATATTGCTCTAATAAAACAAGGTGATTTAATTACAGTAGATGCTGTAAAACAACTAATTGAAGTTGATTTATCTGACGAAGAATTAGAAAAAAGAAAAAAAGATTGGGTAAAACCTATTCAAAAATACAAAAGAGGAATTCTTTCAAAATATTCGAGAATCGTAAGCACATCAAGTTTAGGGGCTGTTACTGATTTATAAATCAGCTCAAATTTTTTTTCTTAATCAATAAAACTTTTTATCCTATTTGCTAAATTTTCCAATCTAGCGCTGTATTTCGGTGAATTGCATTTTTTCCCATTATTGCTATCCATCCATAATGTTTTAACTCCACACCATAATATTGGTTCATCAGGGAAGTTAAGCTTAGAGATTACTAAAACCAACTCTTTATTTGATTTAAAAAGTTCTAATTCAAGATCATAAATTTCTAATCTTTTACCTTCTTTATCTCTACATAAGATATTAACTGTTAAATCAATATCTTCATCTTCGAATTCGTATTCACCATTTATTTTTACGACAGAATGCACAAAAGGTTTATTTGTTAAATCTGCTGACTTAGCGATTAAGCTCTCTATATTTTTAGGTGGATTTTCAAATAACACTTATTGATTTAATTAAAACTTTTATTGAACCCTGTTTAAACTCATTATTAAGTAATCCATCATCACCGAACTTAGAGTGTAGTAGTTGCAATCTTTTAATTTTAGATGGCTTGAATTTAAATGGAAAACGTACTTTATTAGCTCTTACTGAAGGTTTTAACTCACTAAAAGGAATTTGAACATTTGTTGTCCCGAATTTTTTTGTTGGAAATGATTTAATCCATCTAAGACCACCAGGAATAAATTCGGTTAGTCCTAGTAGATCATCTTCACAAGCGACAGCAAATTTAAAAGTTCTTCCTTGTCCATCAATATTTAATTCAAAGGATGAATACTCAGATACATTTAAAGAAGGTTTATATATAGAAGATCTACAACTAACAAATCCTCCTGCTTTCTCGACAATATTACCCTTTAATATCAAACCCGAATTTGAGGTTTCACAAAAAGCTGAACTTGATCCGCCCATAACAGTATCATTTAATGTTTTCCAACCATCGAACTCCTTTTTCTGGAATAAAAATTTTTTCTTACTCATTAAATAATTTAAATTATTAATAGACTTTAACTAAATTTCTAATTCTTTTGCTGATTCCTGATCACAAAATATTGAAATTTGATTATTAGATTTTATTAATTTTGATGGTGTTCTATCTGGTGGCTCTTTTTCATCTAATAACCTCTCAAGAGCAATTCTTTTAGAAGCTCCACTAACTAAAAATACTATCTTTGAAGAAGCTGAAAGAACCTTTGGAGTTAATGAAATTCTTTTTAAACCTTTACCTTCATTAAAAATAACAAAATCATCTACATTATTATTTTTTTGATAAGGGAATAGTGAGGCTGTATGGCCATCATCTCCAAGGCCTAATAATGTTAAATCAAAAGTTGGAGGGTTTGATCCGCATTTTTCAAATAATTTAGAAATAAATTGATTTTTAGTAGTTTCATCATCAGCGTTTAAATCATTGAAAATTTCATAAAAATAAGCTTTAGATCCAAAATTAGTTAGCAAAGAATTTCTCAACATTAACGAGTTACTTAATTCTGAATTTGGATCAACACATCTTTCATCTCCTAAAAAGACATCAACCATATCCCATTGAAGATCATTATGAGATAAGAGATGATAAACAGATTTAGGAGTTGAACCTCCACTTACACAAAATTTGAATCTGTCTTTCTTTTTTAAAGTATGAATAATATGGCTTTGAATAAACTTAAAAACCGCTGTTGATAGTTCTAACTTGTCTTTGCATATATTTAAGGTGTATCCATTTTTGACCTTTTCAATCATTTCATCCATTCAGTATGAAAACTACCTTCCCTATCAATTCTTTCATATGTATGGGAGCCAAAACAGTCTCTCATTGCCTGAACAAGATTCTGAGGAAGTCTATTAGTTCTATAACTATTCAAATAATCTAAAGTACTGGATAAACATGGGACTGGTATACCTGCCTTTGTGGATAGAGAAACCACCTTAGCTAAGTTATCTAATCTTGTCGCAATTTCATTGTTAAACCAATCATCAAAAATTAAATTTTTTAGATCAGGGTCTTTGTTATAAGCATCTTGAATTTTACTTAATAATTTTGATCTAATTATGCAACCACCTTTCCATATTTGTGCAATTGACGGCATATTCAAACCATAGTTATATACTGCAGATGCTTCTCTTAAAATATCCATACCTTGGGCATAGCTAGCAATTGTGGCAAGGACTACAGCATCAAATAAAGGTTTCATTCCATCTGATATATTTCCTAAATCAAAATCCTCTATATCTTTAGATGGAATAGTTTTTTCAATCTCAGTACGTTGCTCTTTTAAAGAACTCATTACTCTTGCATTTAAAGATGCATAAATAGTTGGGACTGATACCCCCAGTTCTAGAGCACTTACAACAGTCCATAGACCTGTACCTTTCTGGCCAGCTTTATCTAATATTTTTTCCACGACATCATCTCCAGTCATCTCATCTTTTGTATTTAGACAAATCTCTGTTATCTCAACAAGATAAGAAGCTAATTCATCAGTATTATTCCAAATACCAAATACCTCTGACATCTGCTGTCCATTCATACCTTTGACTCTCTTCATAAGGTCATAAGCTTCTGCAAGTATTTGTTCAATTCCATATTCAATTCCGTTATGAACAGTTTTTACAAAATGACCTGAGCCTCCTGGGCCAACATATGCAACACATGGTCCGTCTTCAACTTTGGCAGCCATTTTCGTTAGTAAGCTTTCTATTGCATCATATGAAGCCTTAGTACCACCGGGCATCATACTTGGACCCTCTAGAGCTCCTTTGGCACCTCCAGAGACTCCCATCCCAATGTATCCAAAACTTTTACTTTCAAGGGTATTCACCCTTCTTTCTGTATCTTTAAATTGAGAATTACCGCCATCTATTAATAAATCTCCTTCCTCGAGATATCCAGAAATATTATCAATGACAGCATCTGTTGCTGGCCCAGCTTTTACCATCATGAGAATTCTTCTAGGTCTCTCAAGCTTATTAACAAATTCTTGAAGAGTTTCAGCTCCCTCTATACTCTTACCAAGGCCACGACCTTGCAAAAATTCCTCAGTTTTTGAGTAAGTCCTATTAAAAACTACACTAGAAAATCCATTTCTCTCTGCGTTAAGAACTAAGTTTTCGCCCATAACACCAAGACCTATTAAACCAAAATGTGCCTTGGACATAAAAAATTAAAAAACTCAATAAATATAGTGTGCATCCAACTCAACAAAATTGCTCAAAAAAAAATACTTATGTCAGCGAAAAATGATCGAAAAGAATTAAATAACAGTTCCGTTTGCAATGGTTGCATTTTTAACTACTACGACAATTCCATTTCTGATATAAAAGCCTAATTCTGGCTTATCTGCTTCCTCTACTCGATCTTTATTAATGATCACGACATTATCACCAATTCTTGTATTCTTATCAAGGATTGCTCTTTTTACAGTAGTTCCTTCACCTACTCCAAGAGGGGTTCCGCCTCCTTTTCTTAATTCAATCCTCTCTTCAGGAGATTCAAAGAAATCGGCACCCATAACAAGAGTGTCCTCAAGAACCGAATCACTCTCAATCCTGCTTCTTACACCTAAAACACAATGTAAAATACTGCATGACTTCAAGATTGTACCTTCACAAACTATTGAATCAGTAATTTGAGCATCAACAAGTTTAGAAGGGGGGAGAAATCTAGGTCTTGTATAAATTGGAAATTTCTCATCATAAAAACTAAATGGAGGTTTTGGTTGCTCAGTCAATGCAAGGTTTGACTCAAAGAATGCCCCAATGGTGCCGATATCTTCCCAATAATCATCGAATACATAACTTTTAAGAGTATCGCCTCTATTGAGGGCTTCTGGAATTATATCCTTACCAAAGTCAGTATAATTAGGAAATTTATTTAGAAGATCGAAAAGAGTATTTCTGCTGAAAACGTAAATACCCATAGAGGCTAGGTACGGTTTTTCGGCCGCTGACTCCTTACTTAATCCAAATTTTGAAGTATCTACTGCCATTGCCTTCAACTTCTCTCCAGAAGGCTTTTCACTGAATTCTTTAATATTTCCTACATCATCGGTTCTCATTAGACCAAAACCTTCTGCCTGAGCTTCATCAACAGGCAAAGCTGCAACAGTTAAATCAGACCCATTATCTCTATGATGTTGAACAAATAAACTGTAGTCCATTCTGTACAGTTGATCACCTGACAATATTAAATATTCATCAACATCCCATTCTTGAAATAACCATTGATATTTTCTTACAGCATCAGCAGTACCTTCAAACCACTTCGGACTATCAGGAGTCTGTTGTGCCGCTAAAACCTCCACAAATCCTTGACCGAAAGGGCCATTTAAATTATAGGTTCTTCCTATATGTCTATTTAGAGATGCACTATTGAACTGAGTCAATACGTACATTTTTTCAATGCCTGAATTTATACAATTACTAATCGGAATATCTATCAAACGATACTTACCTGCCAATGGCACAGCAGGTTTAGCCCTCATTTTAGTTAGAGGGTAAAGTCTAGAACCTTTTCCTCCTCCGAGGATTATGGCCAACACACGCTTCATTCAATCTAATGGAGGTAGATATACAACTACTTAAAGTAACTGATTATGTGCATATTTAGAAATACAAATGGTCAGTTTACAAAGGTATTTCGATAAATCACTGGAAAAACTTAATATAAATCGAAAAAAGTTAGTTATTTTGTTCCTCTTCTACCAAAGAAAACAATTTTTCAACGATTTTCAAAGAAACTTGTCTTTCTTCTCTTGATTGAGGACTTCTCAACTTGGTGACCGGCGTATGAAGTATTTTATTAATTATTCCTTTAGTCAGAGCTTCCACAACTTTTCTTTCTCGAGCCGAAAAATCTGGTCCCATTCTGCTAAGTGCTTTTTGCAATTCCTCTTTTCTAATCAACTCCAAATCTGATCTAAGTTTATTAATTACTGGAACGGCCTCTAAACTTGCCCACCATTCTAGAAAAATGATCCTTTCTTCTTCTACTAAAGATTCCGCTTCCTTTGCTATTTTCTGTCTAAATTCTTGATTTCTTGAAACTACCTCTTGTAAGTCATCAACATCAAATGATTTTACAAATTGATGTTGTTTGACATCATTAGATATATTTCTCGGTACACCAATATCAATAAATTTAAGTCTATTACTCAAATTTAATTTTTCAATTTTTGCGAGATCAATAATTGGCTCTTCAGAAGCAGTACTGGTGAAAACAATGGAAGATAGTGATATGTTTTCTTCTAATTCATTTAACCCTCTACAAACAATCTCTAAATCAGGAAAGTCTTGAGCAAGATTTAATGCTCTATCAATATTTCTATTTAAAAGGATAAGTTTATGACATCCTTTTGATTTTAAATGAGTTATTAATAGCCTACTCATTCGTCCAGCGCCAACAACAAGAACGTTCTCTGATTCCAAACTTACGAGAGTATCAAAACCCTTTTCTTGTCCAATTTTTAATTGGGCAAGTTCTACAGCTGCTGAACTAATTGATACGGCTCCAGTTCCTAAATTTGTTTCAGATCTTACTTTTTTACCTGTACTAACTGATTGTGTTAATAATCTATTAAGAATTGGGCCAGTAGATTGATTTTCTTGACCTAACCTCATCATTTTTTTTACCTGCGAAAGGATTTGTCCTTCACCTAAAACGAGGCTATCGAGTCCTGCCGAGACTTTCATCAAATGCAAAACTGCTTCTTCCTGTCTAAAGCAAAAAAGATGTGGATTTAAATCTTCAAAAATAATTCCAGAATATTCTGATATAAATTCCTTTATAGATGAAATTCCAGTATTTTTATCCTTTACTAGTGCATATATTTCCATCCTATTACAAGTACTTAAGATTGACACCTCTAATACATCAGAGAAAGCTTTTAATGCTTTCAATGATTCTGTTATGGATTGGTCAGGAATACTTAATTTCTCACGCACTTCAACAGGTGCCGTGCGATGACTCAGTCCGACGACAACAATATGCATAATATCAACAATGAATTTTTAAAGGCTGATACTCTTAGCACCATCTTTTATATGGACAGTATTTGTGAACCTTGCAGTACTATCTAATGTACTAATAACCAAACTACTTGTTCTAACACAATCCCTTTCAAATTTAACTCCGTCAAATAGTAATCCATCAGTTATTCCACTTCCAGCGAAAACAACATTTTCTCCCGATGCCAATTCATTAGCTTCATAAATTTTATCTATATCGGTTATGCCCATTTCATTAAGACGTTTTATATTTCCTTCTTTTGTGTAATCAGCCCATTCAGAAGTTTGAGCGATTGCTGGATCATAAACTAGTTGTCCTTGAAAGTGTCCGCCAAGAGCTCTCATTGCAGCAGCTGAAATAACACCCTCTGGAGCTGCACCAATACCCATCAAGCAATGTGTTCCAATTCCTGCAAAACCACATGCAATCGCAGCTTGAACATCACCATCAGAAATCGGTTGAACTTTAGCACCACATCCTCGAATCTCTTTAATTAAATCTTTATGCCTAGTTCTATCCATTACAACAACAGTAAGCTCATCAATAGAAAGACCCAAGCAATCACTTAGTATCTTCAAGTTTTCAGTCGCTGAATTTCTAATATCTACTTTACCTTTGGCTGCAGGAGGCGCTGCTAATTTGTTCATGTAAAAATCAGGAGCATTGAAAAGACCACCCGTATCAGAGGCAGCTAAAACAGCCATAGATCCTCTTTGATTATTCGCACAAAGATTAGTTCCTTCACAAGGATCTACTGCAAAGTCGACCCCTGGACCACTTCCACTTCCAACCTCTTCACCTATATAAAGCATAGGTGCTTCATCTCTTTCACCTTCTCCAATAACAATTTTCCCTTTCATTTCAATTTTGCCCATTCGCAATCTCATTGCCTCGACTGCTGCAGCATCAGCTTCATCTTTTTGACCAAGTCCTGTTAGTTTTGCTGAGGCAATAGCAGCTTGCTCGACAACTTCGAGAATTTCTTGAATTAAAGTTTGATTCACAATTAAATTTTGAGGATTTTCTAAAAGGTTTTGAGTATGATCTCATAAAAAATGACATTTTTTATGAGAATTATTATGCTAGTAAGCTTTTTTTAACTCTTTACAGCTGTTACTTTATCAGGCCGTGACTTGAAATTAGGAATAAACAACTAAATATAGTATCTTTATTAAATATTTTAAAATTTAAATGACTGAGTCAAATCAAGAAAATTTAACTGGTGCTAATAGACCAATTCAAATAATTCCTTCAGTTTTACCAGCAGATTGGGCAAATATGGGGGCATGTGTGAAAGAGCTCGAGGAGGCTGGAGTAGATAGAATTCAATTTGATGTAATGGATGGAAATTTCGTGCCAAATCTTACATTTGGTCCTGAAATGATTTCCGCATGCCGGAAATATTGCAATGTCCCTTTTGAAACTCAATTAATGGTGAGCCAATATAACTGTGAAACCATGCTTGAATCTTATGTAAAAGCCACAAAAGGGCCGAATGGTGAACCTGGAGTAGTAATAGCTCATGCCGAAGCAAATATTCATTTGCATAGAGTTCTCGGAAGAATAAGAGATTTAGGAGGATCTCCTTCTGTTGCATTAAACCCTCATACCCCTTTTGAAATGATTAAAAACATAATGGATATGGTTGATCATGTTTTGGTTATGACAGTTAATCCAGGCTTTGGAGGACAAGCTTATATACCAACAATGCTTAATAAAATCAGAGAGATAAGAAACTTTATTATCGAAAAAAACTTAGATGTCGACATTGAAGTTGATGGGGGGATAAAAGCAAATTGGACCATTTCACAATGTGCCGATGCTGGTGCCAATTGTTTTATTGCAGGTAGTGGAATGTTTGCTTACCCAACATTAAAAGAAGGATGTGATGACTTAAGAAAAGTTGCACAAGAAGCGCAAAAGGGGAATGTTCTTTCAGAGCCTTAATCAATAAGGGTTGGTGATTTCTTAATCACCCAAATATCCATCCATAACTATGTAACCCTATTCCTAAAAAATTAACTCCTAAATAACAAACTAAAACAACTAAAAAGCCTGTAGATGCTAATAATGCTGGTTTGCGTCCTTGCCAACCCTTACTAATTCTCATATGCAGATAAGCCGCATAAAACAACCATGATATAAATGCCCATGTTTCTTTTGGATCCCAACTCCACCATGTGCCCCAAGCCTCATTAGCCCAAACTGCACCTGAAATTAAACCGAGAGTCAAAAGAACAAAACCTACTAATATAGAACGATAACTTAATGTATCTAATTCTTCTGAATGAGAAAATTCAATAGGTTCAACTAAATCATTTACAGGATAGCTATTTGAAAGTTTAAATCCTCCTATACCTGTAGAACTACTTCTGATTTGAAGCGGCTTATTTTTATTAATAAACAAAACGGACATTGAAAGTAAAGAACCTATTATTAATGCTGCATAACTAAGCATTACCACGCTAACATGCATAACTAACCAACTAGACCTTAAAGCTGGAACTAAGTTGGATGATAATTTCAAATCCTCAGGTAAAACGAAACAAGCAAAAGCCACCGTCAGTAACTCAATAGGTATGGCAATTGAGGGAATTATTGGAGCTTGGTATTCTCTTTCAACCAATAGTTGACCTAATGTGATACCCCAAGTAAGGAAATAGAGAGATTCATACAAATTGCTAATAGGAAAATGTCCAGAAATTGACCACCTAAAAAGTAATTGTAATGTTATTAATAAGTTCACTAAAATCGTAATAAGTCTTACCGCAGAAGAAGACTTTTTTTTAAAAACTGCACCCAAAGAAATCGGCAAGTTAATTAATAAAAAATAAAAAACTAAAAGACCTAAAACTGAAACCGGTTCATATATTAAATTTTTAAAAAAATTATCTAGTATCATTTCTAGAAATTTCTCAAGTTTTAATATTCAATGACAAACAAATAATAATTAAAATCATTCTTATATGAGTAAATCTTTAATAATAAAGTTTTAATTTATTTTTTAAAAAGCATTTCAAAGTCTGAAATTATCTCCAAGATAATACTTCTTGACTATTGGATTATCAGCCAATTCAGTTGATGAACCGTTAGCTAAAATTTTTCCTTCACTTAATACATATGATTTATTAGTAATAAGAAGGGTTTCCCTCACATTATGGTCTGTAATGAGAATCCCCACCCCATCACTACTTAATTTAAGAATTAGTTTCTTTAGATCATTCACAGCTAAAGGATCGATCCCAGCAAAAGGTTCGTCTAATAACAAATATTTAGGTCCTTTTCTGCCTACAGTGAGAGCTCTAGCTATCTCACACCTCCTCCTCTCTCCTCCTGAAAGTTGATAACCATAATTTTCTACAAAGTTGTTCAAATTAAATTCATTAATTAATTGTTCTCTTCTATTTCTTATCGCTGCTCTACTATAGGATGAATTTTGTAAAGCCAAATCTATATTATCCTTAACAGTGAGGTCTCTAAATATACTCGCTTCTTGAGTTAAGTACCCTAACCCAAGTCTTGATCTAATCGGAAGAGGAAGATTGGTTATATTTTTCCCATTCATTAAAATTTGACCTTTATCTGGTTTTATATTCCCAACTGCAAGATTAAAAGTTGTAGTTTTCCCAGCACCATTAGGCCCCATCAAACCTACAACCTCCCCTGGATTAACAGTTATGGAAACATCATTTACTATTAATCTTCCTTTAATTGAAAGCGATACATTATGAATCTTTAGGTTCATTTTTCTTGAGATCGATTAGTTTTCTTGTTTTCTTGAAAAAAAATGGGATAGAAAATAATATTTATTCAAGATAAAGATATTTTCATAATATTCAAATTTATCAAAGAGGTTTCAAAAAAGGCTTATCGTTCTCACTTAATTGCTCTTTATATTGCAATTTCCTCAATAAATCTTCCAAACTTAGGCAGAATGATTCAAGATCAATTCCTAAATTAATCTTAGTTCTAGTTTTTATTCTACCTAAACCCTCTCCAAGCAGAATAGTAGCTCCATTTAAATTACCCTTACTTAAGTGAAACTGAGAAACAGATACTTGTAAAATTCCCTGGATAACTTGTCTTTCATCACCATCAACGGAATTCCATATTTCTTCAAAAGCATCATGGGCCTCATACCATTCATGATTGTTAAAAAGATTTAAAGCATTAAAAAGAGAATCTTTTAAACTTTTTGCACTTTCTTCGTTCATGAAGCTAATTATTAATTTCTTTTCTTTTTATTTATTTTTCTCATTCTTATTGAATCTGGTGTTACCTCAAGCATTTCATCTGGACCAATATATTCGAGTGCTCTTTCAAGGGTAATGTCAACAGGTGACTGCAAAGTATCAAGTTCTTCTGCCCCTGCAGACCTCATATTAGTCAACTGCTTAGTTTTACATATATTTAACTCAAGATCTTGAGGTCGATTATTCTCTCCAATTATCATTCCCTTATAAACTTTAACTCCAGGTTTAATGAAATAGACTCCCCTATCTTCAGCATTCTTTAATGCATAGAACGTGGCCACACCTTCCTCAAAAGCTATAAGGACTCCATTTCTTCTAGTTTCAAAATCTCCTGTTTTAGGTTTGTATTCATAAAACGAATGACTCATGATACCTTCACCTCTTGTTATCCGGACAAATTCTCCACGAAATCCAATTAGTCCCCTTGATGGCACAAGGAACTCTAATTGGGTTCTCCCATCTGAACTTGTCTGCATATTTTTCATCTCTGCCTTTCTCGATCCAAGTTTTTCTATACAAGAACCAACGGATACTTCAGGCACATCAAGGACCAAAGTCTCTATAGGCTCACATTCAACATTATCAATTTCTCTAAAAATTACTTGAGGTTGTGAGATTTGAAACTCGAACCCTTCTCTTCTCATGGTTTCAATCAAAATACCTAAATGTAATTCTCCTCTTCCTGAAACTGAGAACTTATCGGGAGAATCAGTTTCTTCCACTCTCAAGGCAACATTTGTTAAAAGTTCCCTCTCCAATCTATTTTTTAATTGTCTACTAGTAACAAATTTCCCTTCCTTACCCGCAAATGGTGAATCATTTACAACAAAAGTCATATTTAAGGTAGGTTCATCTACTTTGATTAATGGAAGAGGATGAGGAGAGTCGGGACATGCTATGGTCTCACCAATATTGACGTCATCGAAACCAGAAACAGCAACAATATCACCTGCAAATGCTTCATTTATATCAATTCTTTGTAATCCTTCAAATCCTAAAAGTTTACTAACCTTACCTTTAATAGTTTTTCCGTTTTCCTTTATTAAACTAGCCTGTTGGCCATTTTTTATAGTCCCGTTGTGGATCTTTCCGATTACTATTCTGCCTAAGAAATCAGAATAGTCCAAAGTAGTTATTTGTAGCTGAAGAGGCTTATTAGAGTCACCTACTGGAGGAGGAACGTGTCTGATAATAGCTTCAAAAAGAGGCATCATATTGTCACTATTAGATTCCATCTCTTCTTTTGCAAAACCAGATAATCCACTCCCAAAAAGATAAGGGAAATCACATTGATCATCATCAGCTCCTAACTCCAAAAACAAATCAAGGACCTTATCAATTGCTATTTCTGGTACTACTCGTGGTCTATCAATTTTATTTACAAAGACGATAGGTCTAAGTCCTTTTTCTAATGCTTTTTTTAAAACAAATCTTGTTTGAGGCATAGGTCCCTCATTTGCATCAACAATAAGCAGACAACCATCCACCATTCCCAAAACCCTTTCAACTTCTCCTCCAAAATCAGCATGTCCAGGTGTATCTATAATATTAATTCTGGTGTCTTTGTAGTTAACTGCAGTATTTTTTGAGAGTATTGTTATCCCCCTTTCTCTCTCAAGATCATTTGAATCCATTACACATGTAGGTATAACTTCATTGTCTCTAAATATTCCTGATTGAGATAACAATGCATCTACAAGCGTTGTCTTCCCATGATCTACGTGAGCAATAATTGCAACATTTCTAATTTCTTTTATCGAAGATGACATTTATAGAATTTATATAAATAGTAGATTGGCTTTATTAAGGCTAACTCAAAGTATGCTTATTATGAGAATTTTCTCTTTAAGACTTTGAAAAATATAATCTAATTGAATAATTAAATCAATCAATTAGGTTTATAATTTTCTATTAGCGCTTTCAAAAACTTTTAATGCTTCAATTGACCCCTCATATCTCCAATGCCAGGGTTCGTAATCTATATATTTATTATCTTTGTTGAACGATAACTTAAAGTGAAACTTAGCTGCATTTTTTTTGAGCCATCTAAAGGCGTCAGTATTTTCGAAGTCGGTTTCAAAGTCTGTCTCTCTTTGAGTAGCATCACCAATATCGATTGCGAAACCTGTACTATGTTCAGAATATCCAGGAGGGGCTGAAACTCTAGCTCTTTCTGCCGCTTCTTGATTTCTAATAGATTTTAAAGAATAAAAAATATCGTTTTGCAAATTTATTGATCTATAACCACTTAAGAAGACCAAATATATCCCATCCTTTTTGGCTTCTTCTCTCATTTTTAGTAGAGAATCGCGCATATCCATATGGACTTCAATATTAGGCTCAATTAAAACTAGTTTCTCTTTAGGAGTTTCCTCATAGGGAAGATGGCCCAGTATTCTGGCATTATGATTTCTTTTAACCTCAAATTTGAGATTACTGAGAGGTATTAATTCTACATTTCTAATAAATCGCAATGCAGCGATAGAAAATATAAGGAAAAGAAATGGAGAAAATATTAATAATTTTTTTAATAATGTTGAATTTGGGTTGTTTAAGTAAGTTCTTTTGGCAAGTGGTATATCAATTTGATCGATATCTTTGTTTAGTTCCAATATTTAGAAGTGAATTTGGAAAAGATATTTCGATATTAACTATTATTTTAAGAAATGCACTTTTATAAGCAAAAAAGATGTAGTTTTTATATACAGTATTATTTTTTTTTCATATGTTGAGGGTAGCTGTTATTGGTGGAGGTCCAAGTGGTTCATGTGCGGCAGAAATACTAGCTAAAGCTGGAATAAAAACTTGGCTCTTCGAGAGAAAATTAGATAATGCAAAACCATGCGGAGGAGCAATTCCACTTTGCATGGTGGAAGAATTTGATTTACCTGAGTCAATTATTGATAGAAAAGTAAGGCATATGAGAATGATATCCCCATCAAATAGAGAGGTAGATATTAGCTTAGATAGAGTTTATGGGAAAAGTGATAATGAGTTTATTGGGATGTGTAGAAGAGAAGTTATGGATGCCTTTATGCGCAATAGAGCGTCAGATCTTGGTGCTACTTTAATAAATGGATTAGTTACTTCAATTGATACTGGCGATAATAATCAAGGGCCATATAAGCTTTCCTACTCAGATTTCACCAATGGAGATAAAAAAGGGGAACTCAAAGAGCTTACTGTTGACCTTTTAATCGGAGCTGATGGAGCCAATAGCAGAGTAGCAAAAGCAATGGATGCAGGAGATTACAAAGTTGCCATTGCATTTCAGGAAAGAATTAAATTGCCTAAAGAAGAAATGGGTTACTACGAAGATCTT
Organism: Prochlorococcus marinus str. AS9601; assembly: GCF_000015645.1. NCBI lineage: Bacteria > Bacillati > Cyanobacteriota > Cyanophyceae > Synechococcales > Prochlorococcaceae > Prochlorococcus > Prochlorococcus marinus. The sequence continues at coordinate 711,428 of NC_008816.1, read as the reverse complement.
GCTGAAATGTATGTTGGAACAGATGTTTCTCCTGATTTTTATGGGTGGGTATTTCCTAAATATGATCATGTGGCTGTGGGCACAGGAACCATGCAGAAGAATCAGTCATTAATTAAAGGACTTCAAGAGGGTGTAAGAAATAGAGCAAAGAAAAGACTTGTTAATGGTGAAGTAATAAAGGTAGAAGCTCACCCTATTCCAGAGCATCCAAGGCCAAGAAGGGTAGTTGGGAGAATGGCATTGGTTGGTGATGCAGCTGGTTATGTTACAAAAAGTTCTGGAGAGGGTATTTATTTTGCTGCAAAAAGCGGAAGAATGTGTGCTGAAGAAATTGTTGAAGCATCAAAAAATGGTCAAGTAATTCCATCAGAAAAAGATTTAAAAAACTATCTTAAAAAATGGGATAAAAAATATGGCACAACTTATAAGGTGCTAGAAATCCTTCAAAATATTTTCTACAGAAATGATTCTGCTAGAGAAGCCTTTGTTGAGATGTGTGATGACATGGATGTTCAAAGACTTACTTTTGATAGTTACTTATACAAAAGAGTTGTCTCTATGAAACCATTACAGCAACTTAAAATTACGATGCTTACACTTGGTTCGATTTTAAGAGGGAAAGCCCTAGCGCCTCTAAAATATAAACCTGTTGATAGTGCTGTTAGGGAAAATAAAGAGGTAGAAAAAATGCTAGAAAATTATTCAATAAAGGGAGGGATTAAAGTTAAGAGTTCAAAAGTGTAAAGTCGGCAATTTTTAAAGAATAGTTTCTAATTAAGCTCAACAAATTGAGTCTATTATTTCTTATTTTTAAATCCTCTGACATTATTAGGACTCCCTTTTCGTTATCAAATAAATCCTCGATAGTGTTTACATTAATCTCAAACAAATTTAGAAGTTCCAAATAATTGGAATAACCTTCTGAAAAAAGTTTTTCTAATTCGCCAATAAATTCAAAAACTTTGAATTCACAATCTTTTTCAAAAAGTTTTGTATTTACATAATCTCTTGTTGAGAGAACGTCTCTGGAAATATCACTTTTATTTGCTAATTTGCTTACCCTAGTAATTACCTTCTGTATTTCAACAAAATTATCTTTTTTATTAAATTTGATAATAGAATTAACCCTATTTTTAAGATCAACAATATTCAATACTCTTTTTTGAGATAATTCATCAGAAGAGCAAACGGCCTTTATTAATTCTTTACTTAGTGATATTTCTTCTAGATGACTAACAATTCTTTGAACTAAAAATTCATTTAAATCATTAAATACTGTTACTCTTGAGAAGTTTAAATTCGGAAATACGATTTTCCAAAAATCAATAAGTTCGTTGAATAATTTATCTAAAGGCAAATCAAGTTCATAATCCCAAATTATTTTAATCACTCCATTCAAATTTCTTCTTAAAGCATAGGGATCAGATGATCCACTTGGGCGCTTACCAGAAATAAAAATACTAATTAAAGTTTCGACCTTATCTGCTATAGAAACTATTGCACCATATTTTGTGGAGGGCAAAGCATCCTTATAAAAAGAAGGTAAATAATGTTCCGCGACAGCCAGGCAAACATCCTCACTAAATCCCTCATATTTAAGATATTTACCACCCATTATTCCTTGCAGCTCAGGGAATTCGAAAACAATTTCACTACATAAGTCGTTTTTACAGTATTTAGCAGCTTCTATTATCTTTTTTTCTTCTAAAGACTTATCATTTAAAAATTTAAGAATTTTTTTAGTAACTTCCTCTATCCTCTCTACCCTCTGAAATATATTTCCAAGTCCTTTCAAATATGAAACAGATTTAAGCTTTTCATTTCTTTTGATTGAAGCAACTTTTTTGTCACTTTCTACGAAAAACTTTGCATCTGAAAACCTTGCCTTTAAAACTTTCTCATTCCCTTTGGCAATATTATTATTTGATTCTTCAAGACCATTTGAAATAACACAGAAAGTTGTACTAATATTTTTTTCAGAGCTTAAATCTAGTTTAGAAAAACTTTTGTTTTTCAATAAAAGAGGAACGTATCTCTGATGACTTTTCATGACTGTTGAAAGAACTTCAACCGGAAGCTCAAGAAATTCATCACTAAATTTGCCAATAATTAAGTCTGGCCATTCAACCAAATCAGTTAGTTCATTTAATAACCCTTCTGAAAGGTCAGGTTTCAAATTTAAAGATTTAGATGCCTGATTTATTAAACTTTCAATTTTTTCTTTTCTTTCTTTTCGAATAGCTATTACTCTATTTCGTTTCAATAATTCAAAAAAATCATCCGGATTCTGAAGTTCTAAAACTTCATTGATTAGCCTATGACTTTTTGTTTTATTATTTATTTTAATCTTTGGATCACATTCATCAAATTCAAAATCAAGAATTTCATCATTATAAATTGAGGCAATCCACCTAATAGGTCTTGAAAATTTCATGTTCCCGGCCCCCCACTTCATAAATCGAGGGCCTTGAAGACTCTTTACTAATTTTGGGATAATCGAAGACAAAGAAATTTTTGTTGATAGTCCTTTCTCAATTTTCTTTCCAAATACAAAATCACCCTTTTCTGTCTTTTTTATTTCTAGCTCACCAACATCTATACCTAAGCTATTAGCAAATCCTAAAGCAGCATTAGTAGGACATCCATTTAAATAAGCTGAATTTGCTTTAGGCCCTTTTCTTTCTATTATCTTATCTTCTGCATAATCAACTAAACCTTCGAGAAGTAGAACTATTCTCCTTGGTGTTGAGGTAACAACTATATGTTCGAATTTGATTAACTTTTTATCCAATTCAAATTCTATTAGAGATTTAAATTGCTCTAGAACAGCATGAGAAAAATTTGCGGGCAACTCTTCTGTTCCTATCTCAAGTAAATATTTAGACAAGAAAAAAATATGACTTCACTTACTATAATTTACTACCAGTTAAATAAGCTTTTCGCTAATGTATAAAAAGAGATATGTTTTGGTCCTTTGATCAAGGTTGAGAAAGTAAAAAAGAAAAAAGATTCTGCAAAGGAAGAGACCGTTTGTTTAGCAAATGGACTAGAAGTCTCTAAATTTGAAAATTTCAAAAAAAGTAGCCAATTTCTTAAAGAACCACTTGCTACAGAATTAGTCAATGAAAGTGATCATTTTACTAATGATGCAGTTCAGTTATTAAAATTTCACGGTAGTTATCAACAAGATAACAGGGAAAATAGAAGGCCTGGCAAAAGTAAAGATTGGCAAATGATGCTTAGGTTAAGAAACCCAGGAGGTGAAGTCCCTGGGAAATTATTTTTAGCATTAGATGAATTATCTGACAAATTAGGTAATGGAACACTTAGGGCCACTACAAGACAAGCCTTTCAAATGCACGGAATCAGAAAGGAGAATCTAAAGGAAGTAATTAAAACAATAGTAAATTCAATGGGTTCCACATTAGCTGCATGTGGAGACATTAATAGAAACGTTATGGCCCCTGCGGCTCCATTTGATTCGCCAGACTATAACATTGCAAGAGCATTAGCAAAAAAAGTTGCAGATCTTCTCACCCCAATGGCTGGCCAAGGCACTTTTTTAGAGCTTTGGGCTGATGGAGATTTAGAGTACACCATAAAGCCCGACAAAGATATTGAAGCAATTAGGAAGCTCCAATTCAAAGATAATGTTTTTAGTGGGATAAAAGATGAGCCTCTTTATGGTTCAACTTATTTACCGAGAAAATTCAAATGTGCCGTGACAGTTCCTGGTGACAATTCTGTTGATCTTCTTACCAATGACATAGGAATAGTTGCCTTTACTTCTAAAAATGGAAACTTAGAAGGGTGCAACTTCTATGTTGGAGGTGGTATGGGTCGCACACATAATAATGAGGAGACCTTTGCCAGAATTGCAGATCCACTTGGATATGTTGAAGAACCTGATGTTTATGAATTAATACAAAGCATTGTGGCTATTCAAAGAGATTATGGTGATAGGAAATCAAGAAAAAATTCTAGAATGAAATATCTTCTTCATAGAAAAGGTATTAAATGGTTCAAAAAGATACTTTCTGATAAGTATTTCAAAAAAGAAATTAAAAAAATCAGAAAAGAACCTGATAATGTTCTTATTGATTACCTTGGTTGGCATAAACAAAATAAAACCTCCTATTTCGTAGGTTTACCATTATTATCAGGGAGATTATCTGGAGAGAAGAAGAATACCATCACAACTATTGTTAAAAAATATAATTTAGATTTAAGACTCACACCTAATCAAGATATTTTACTTTGTAATATCGCCAATGAAAACAAAGGTGAAATTCAAAAATCTCTATCAAAAATTGGATACGAAAATTTAGAAAACATTAATGAAATACAAAGACACGCTTTAGCTTGTCCTGCTTTACCACTTTGTGGCCTTGCAATGACTGAAGCTGAAAGAATATTACCTGATGTATTAAAAAGGATTGAAAATTTACTATTAGATCTAAAAATACAAAAGACAATATTATTCAGAATGACAGGATGTCCGAATGGATGTACTAGGCCTTATATGGCTGAATTAGCACTGGTTGGAAGTGGTCAAAACAAATACCAACTATGGTTGGGAGGAAGTAAAAATCTACAGAGGCTTGCTAAACCATTTTTACAAAGAATGGAACTTAACGATTTAGAAAAAACTCTTCAACCATTATTTAATAATTGGAAGAGTAATTTGGATTTGGATTTCGGGGATTTTATAAATACTCAAGATGAAAATTATATATTTAATTTACTAAATAAAAATCAATAGAATTTAAATTTTTCCATAAAGGGCATTTGCTTTTTTATTTTTCCAAGCCCATAATTGATCACCATAACTAAAATGCCACCATTCATTAGGATGTTGAGCAAATCCGAATTTAGTCATAATTTCCCTTAATAAATTTCTTCTACTATTCCAAATAATTGCTTCTTCATTCTTTATGTTTGCAAAAAAATAAGGATTTGAGGTCTCATCCATTTGATCAACCATGCTACCCATTTCAACAAGATTTCCTTCTTTATCTGATAAACAAACATCCAATGCACCCCCAGTTGAATGAGGGGGAGGACACCTAGTGTCATAAGAAGGATATGCCCAAAATTTTTCAACTTTTTTAAAATGGATGGATAAGATTTTATGTTTTCAAAAGAAGTATCAATATCGGATTTTTCACACTCCAATAAAAATGCTCTTTTAAACATAAATTCTTGGACTTCTAAAGGTCGCCAACTGTCATAAATCAAAAGGTTAAAACTACTCTTTGATATCAAATAATCATTTACTTTTACTAATCTATTTACAACCTCCTCTCTTAATTTCCAAATAGAAGTTTTATCTTTGTAAGGTGCTCCTAAATGAAAGTAAGGGTGGGGATCTAAAAACTTTAGGCAGCTAGGTATAGCTATTAATTTATCTCCATTATCTTTAATTGGTATTTTATTCCAAACTTTCAATTGAAATTTGCAATTGATTTATAGTGGCATAAATATCAAAAATTACAATGATAGTTTTCAATTTAAGAAATCATGAATGAATTTATTATCAGAATTATCAATAAGTATTTTCCTTAAAACAATATTTTCTTTTAAATCAGGATCATCACTAACAATCTTAATAGCCTCTTCACGGGCCTTATCAATAAGAAATTTATTATTAGGTAAATTGTCCAGTACAAAATCAGGCAATCCAGATTGTCTATATCCTAAAATCTGACCTGGACCTCTAAGCTCCAAGTCTTTTTCAGCAATATAAAAGCCATCATTAGATTTTTGCAAAACACAAAGTCGTTTATTTTCTAATCCATTTTTATCGGGGGTTACCAGATAACAAAAAGATTTGGTTGATCCTCTACCAACTCTCCCCCTTAATTGATGTAGCTGGGACAATCCAAATCTATCCGAATTATAAATAATCATAATTGTGGCGTTAGGGACATCAATACCAACCTCAATTACTGTGGTTGAAACCAATATATTAATTTCATTCTTTAAAAAAGAATTAATTACTTCATTTTTTTCTTGTGAACTTAATTTGCCATGTAATAATCCAACTTTTTTATTAAAAAAGACCTCTTCTGATAAATGTTTGAATGTTTTCTTTGCGGAGCTTAAATTCATTTTTTCTGAATCTTCTATAAGTGGCAAAATAACATAAGCTTGCTTTCCCTTATTGATCTCATCTTCAACAATCTTGAACAAGTTAGTTAAATCGTCTTCTGAAATTATTTTTGTTGTTATTGGAACTCTCCCAGGAGGTAGTTCTGTAATTTGACTCACATCTAAATCACCATAAATAGAAAGCGCAAGAGTTCTTGGAATTGGTGTTGCTGTCATTGATAACAAGTTAGTATTTTCTCCTTTATTTAGTAATCTATTTCTTTGAGTAACTCCAAATCTATGTTGTTCATCAATTACCACCATGCCTAATGCATTAAAGATGACTTTATCCTCAAATAATGCATGAGTACCTACGAGGATATCAACTAATCCATTGTTCAAATTAGAGAAAATTTCTTTTCTCTTTTTTTGAGGAGTATTCCCAGTAAGTAATTCAACAGAAACAAAAAGGGGGTTCAAATATTTTAATAAATTTTTATAATGCTGTTCTGCCAATACCTCAGTTGGGACCATAATTGCACCTTGCAGGTTTTTTTCAATTACAAGCAAAAGAGACGCTATTGCAATTATAGTTTTACCGCTTCCCACATCTCCCTGAAGCAATCTAGACATTGGTACGGGATTAGATAAATCTTTCTTAATTTCATTTAAAACGTTTTCTTGAGATTTTGTTAATTCAAAAGGAAAAGTATCTAAAAATTCTTTTAATAAAGATTTCTTTTGAGGTAATTGTTGGGGATTTACATTTTTTTTCGTCTTTCTTTTTCTAAGTAGGAACTTTATTTGAAGTAGGAATAACTCATCAAAAACCAAACGTTTTTTTGACTCAATAAGTGCCTGTTGAGTTGGTGGAAAATGAATATTAATCAACGACTCTCCTTTTGATAATAAAGATAATGAATCAAGTTGCTTTTTATTTAAAATTTCTGGATATTGCTTTGCATAAATTAGTACCTTTTTCATAAGTTTTATAAAACTCATATTCGATAATGCTTCACCTAATGAATACAAGGGTAATATTTTGCCTGAGAAATTAAAATTATCATTGTTGTCCTTAAGAATTTCAATCTGCGGATCTACAAAAGTTTTGCCATACTCTGTCAATTTAACCTTACCGGAAATTGCTAATTTAGTTCCAGGAGTATACAAAGATTTTTGAGATGTGAAGAAGGAGTAAGATCTAAATCTTTTTCCTAAAAAAAATTTTGTAACCTTTATTGAAGACGTTTCATCAAAAACAACAATATTCATTATTGATAAATTACTATTTTTTTTACTCTTATGAATATAAAACCTTTTAACGTTTGCAATGCACGTGTATAAATTATCTGGTTTTAAATTTATTATCTTTACTCTATTCGTATAGTCTAGATATGTTCTTGGGAAATAATTAATTAGATCTTTTATATGAAATATCCCTAATTCATTAAGCTTATTTTTATAAACTTTTCCTACATTTTTTATTAATGAAATATCTGAATCAATAGACAAACTTGCATCAGCTTTATCCAGAAAAACATTATTATTAGAACTTTCTATTTCTAAGGTTTTACCTAGTTTATAAAGATTTTTTCTTGTATCTATAACTAACCTTTTTCTTTGATTTTCATCTAATTTATTATATTCATTATATTTTTTAGAAAATTCATCAAATATCCTTAAATATTCGCCTGAGAGATTTAGATTATCTAGTTTTTTTAGTGATTCATGCAAATAATCATTAAAATATTTTTCTCTTCCTAAAGTGTTAATAAATTTATTTTCAGTTTCAATAGTAAGAGATTTTTGAAGAGGTCTTATCCAATCTTTAATTAATTTATTATTATTCCCGCTAATAGTCACATTTGAAAAAAGAGTTATTTTTTCAACGTATCTTATTCAAGGTTATTTCTTTTTGCCTCCAATATGTCTCTTTTTTAATCAAACGCTGAAATTGATTTTTTAGCTCATTTATTTTGTTCCTTTGAATAGAAAGATTTAAATTTTTAAACTCTAACTCAACAGTAGATATATTGAAAAAAATAATGCTTGGAATATTATTGCCGGTTAATGAGGAACGATTTAAGTTTAATTCGAAATTAATAACAAAAGGATATGGATGTTTTATCATGAAATTTTTGCCTACTAAGTAATCAAAGGAATCTTTAGATATCATCTTTTTTATTAGATTTACCTTAAATAATTCTTGGTTAATATTATATGAAAGATTCAATAGTAAATTTTCCAATGACTTGTCAATTAAATCAAAATTATTAAGAATCTTATTTTTTGGTAAATTATCCATTTGATTTATATTTTCTTTTACTTGATATCTTTGTTTTTCCACTTTTTCTTCTCCTATTAATTCAAGTAAGGAGGAAATAAATTGTTTTTCAACTCCTAAATTTTCAAAAATATTGTTTGTAGATAAATAATTATTATGGTGGTTATTATCTAAATCAAGTGATCCGAATTTTTCATAATTATGAGCTTGATAATATTCAGAAGTATTTGAAAAGTCTTCAGTAATCTCGAACTGAGAGGGTTCTTTTAATTGAAAACCTTCTTCGTATTGAAATTTTTCTTTTTGATCATCCTTTGTTTTTGTGGAACCATCAAAAATAGTAAAGTTAATTTCCTTATTTATATTTTTTTCAATTTCATTAATCTTTAATTGTTCTACTGTTAAAAAGGGCAAATTCGTGTATATTAAATTACTTATTTTTTTTTCAAAAAGACTATAGGATTCATTTTCATTTAAGAAATTATCATTTATTGTTGGATAACTATATATTTGATTAAGGCCTTTTTCTACAGAGATGAAAAGTAGATCTCTTACTAGATTAAGATAAAGTTCATATTCCCTATAGATATTTCTAGTTAATAGTCCTTTTTGTATGTCTGCTCTCTCTAATTGAGAATTAATTTTATTTATATCTATGTAATTATTGAAATTATTCAAATCATTAAAGTGACTAGTTTTTTTGCATTGATGCGACCTCTTCAGCAAAGTCCATCTGATTTTTTTCGATACCTTCACCCAATGTATATCTTGTAAAGCGTCTTACTTTGATATTTTCCCCAATTTTTGCAGCTGCTTGTTTAACAAGATCCTCAACTGTTAGAGAACTATCTTTAATGTAGGGTTGTGAGAGCAGAACAAGCTCATTAAGTCTTTTTGCTATTCTCCCTTCAACTATTTTTTCTTTAATTTGTTCTGGTTTTCCAGATAAATCATCCCTACCCATTTCAATCTGCTTTTCTTTTTCCACAACATCTTCTGGTATTTCATCAATTGATACATACTCAACATTTGGGCATGCTGCTACTTGCATTGAGACATCCTTCAAAAGAGATTGAAAAATATCACCTCTAGCAACAAAATCAGTTTCACAATTTAACTCTAGTAAAACTCCAACTCTTGATCCAGTATGTATATAACTGCCAATTGACCCTTCAGCCGCTACTCTTCCCGATTTCTTTTCAGCACTAGCTATGCCTTTCTTTCTTAACCATTCCAAAGCTTTATCTAGATTCCCTTCAGTTTCGTTAAGTGCTTTTTTGCAGTCCATCATTCCTGCACCAGTTTTGTCTCTAAGATCTTTTACAAGTTTTGCTGTAATGTTTCCCATTTGAAGTAATAAAAAATAGTGAATAGTAAGTTTTAAATTAGAGCTTAATTTTTCCTTTCAGCATTAGAGCCCTTTCTACCCTCATTTATGGCATCTGCAAGTCTTCCTAGAATAAGTTGCACAGATCTAACGGCATCATCGTTACATGGAATTGGAACTTCACACAAATCTGGATCGCAATTAGTATCCAACATTGATACTAATGAAATATCTAATTTTCTAGCTTCTAAGACTGCATTAGATTCTCTCCTCTGATCAACTAATACAACTACATCTGGTAATCTTCTCATACCCTTAAGTCCACCTAAGTATTTTTGTAATCTTTCAAGTTCTCTCCTTAATACTGCAGCTTCTTTTTTAGGCCTCATTGCTATTGAACCACTACTTTCCATTCTTTCTAGATCCTTTAATCTTTCAATCCTAGCTTTCATTGTTGTCCAATTAGTCAACATCCCTCCAAGCCATCTTTGATTTACATATGCAGCTCCACAGCGTGTAGCTTCCTGCGCTACTACATCTGATGCTTGTTTTTTTGTACCGACGAATAAGAAACGTTTACCGCTTTTTGCAGCGTTTCTCGTCCATTTATAAGCGTTGTTCATACACAATGCTGTTTTTACAAGATCAATAATATGAACTCCATTTCTCGCGCAATATATATACTTAGACATCTTGGGATTCCAACGTCTAGTTTGGTGCCCGAAATGAGCACCAGCTTCCATCATTTCTGATAGTGATACAACAGCCATAATTTAAAAAGGGTTTCGGGTTAGCCTCCATCTGACGGGGAATTAAATTAATAATTCACCCGAAACTGTCAGATGTGTGAAATTTATTTCGATTATTCTAGCAAGTGATGTGTATTTCTAAAAGTTTTTTTATCTTGATTTAGTTAATTGTTTAACGTAAATCATATTTAGAGGGATCCTAAGTATCTCAAGTGCAAGTCTATTTCTTCTTATCTTTACTAGGAATCTCAATAAAGGAAGAATTCTATCCACACTGATTAGTCCTCCCAAGCAAAGAATTTGCCAAAGTAAATTATGTAGCGGAGTTAATTGAATCATAAATCTAACCCTTAAATTTGGGTGTTTCTTATAAAACACTAAAGCCATTTTTGCTCTCTCTTTTTCTTGAGATATTAATGAATCTATTTGTTCGCAATTAAATGGCGGATGCCAATGAAAACCTACTGCATTTGGACATTTGATTAATTTTGTCCCAATTTTTTTTAATCTTTCTCCAAGTTCTAAATCCTCCCAACCGTAAAGACTAAAAGAAGTATCAAATAATCCCACACTTAAAATCAATTCTTTTGATATCGCTACATTCCCAGTAGCAAAATAGGCAAAAGAAGTGTCCATTATTTTATGTTTTTCACTCTGAGGATTCAGAAAATTAGATGTATTGACTACAGAGCCATAGGTAAAACATTTTTTATCATTTTTTTTCCAAGAGGCAAGTAGTTTTTCTACGTGGCAATTTATAAAATTATCTAAAACAATAAGATCACTATCAATGAATATAATAATTTCATATTTCGATTTAATCACTCCCAGATTTCTTCCAAGTGCAGGCCCTCCATGTTCTTGCTGAAATAGAATAACGTGTGGGAGATTAGCTTTGTTTTTATCTATCCATGAGGTTGTCCCATCAGTTGATCCATCATCAACTACTATTACTTCATAATTACTTATATTTGTACTTAATTTTTGATTCTCAAGCGCAAAAAGACATTTCTCTAGTATGGGTAATCTATTGTAAGTCGGTATAACAATACTTACATTCATGATTAAGTCTTAAATATGCATAATATTTTGAACTCCAAAAGATAAAAATAAAAGATATTCCCTAATCAGCCGCACCGCCATTATTTGCTGTACCAGTAACGTTTCCACCATCAGGTCTTCCATCAGTTCTTAATTTCCTTTTTTTGAATTTTCTAGCATAGGCTCTATTACGTTCCTGCTTTTCTTTTTTTAGATTCCTTCTCTTAGACATAAAATTTTTAACTTTTAATTATATTAGCTCACTATGAGCACTATATATTTTACCATCTTCCATATTTAATATCCTATCAGCCATATCAGAAATTCTTGGATCATGGGTCACCATAAGTACAGAACAATTTTGTTCTTTTGCTAGTTTCCTTAAAAGGGTTACTATTTCCCTTCCTGTGACGCTATCTAATGCAGAAGTGGGTTCATCAGCTAATAAGAGTTTTGGCTTAGCAGATAAAGCTCGAGCAATTGCTACTCTCTGTTTCTGCCCACCAGATAAGTCATTTGGCAATTTTTTATGATGTTCTTCTAATCCTACTGCTGACAACCAATTACGTGCTATCTCACGTCTTTGCAAATATGTTAAACCTTTTATTAAATCGGCGCCCATCTGGACATTTTGTTCTGCTGTTAAACATCTAAGAAGATTGTGACCTTGAAAAATCATTCCAATACTTCTTCTAAGAATCTGACGAGTTTTCCTTGATGCTCCATTTAACTGATTATTTAATACAGTTAAATCTCCACTTTGACAGGTTCTCAAAGCACCAATCAATGTTAGAAGAGTCGTTTTACCGCATCCAGAAGGTCCTTTCAAAAGGACCAACTCTCCTTTATCAATATTTAAATTAACGTCATTAAGAACTTGTTTTTTATTCTCATTTTTTCCATAAAAGTGACTCAAATTATTTATTGAGACGGTTTTAAGGTTTTTAACATTATTTTTAAATTTATTAACTTTAACCATTTATCTTCAATTATTAAAAAATTTCGGCAGGATCAGCATCAACTAATTTGCGCATCGCTACAGCTGCGGACCCCATACACATAACTAAAACTAATACGAAAATTAAAACAGTTTTATCTGCATCCATTATTATTGGCAGCTTAGTTGAACTTCTTATAACTGAGTAAAGTATCTGGCCAGAAAAATAAGCAGGTAAATAACCAAACAATGCCAATAAAAACCCCTCTCTAGCTACAACAAAGAAAAGGGACTTAAGTCTATATCCCATTGCCAATAAGGTGGCATACTCTGGGAGGTGATCTGTAACGTCACTATAAAGAATTTGATAAACAACCACACACCCTACAACGAAACCCATCAATGCTCCCAAACTAAATATAAAACCTATTGCAGTACTATTTTTCCAGTAATTCTTCTCAAATTCTATAAATTGATTTTTTGTAAGAACCCTAACATCATTTGGGAGTGAGTTATTTAATATCATTGAAATCAATTCAGGATCAGATCCTTTTTTTAGCTTTACCAAGCCAATTTCTATACTGCCAGGAGGATTAGCAGGAAAAAGTCTTAAGAAGGTTTCTCGACTAGTTATCAAATTACCATCTGCACCGAAAGATGGTCCCAACTCCACAAGGCCCTCAACAATTACTCTTTTTCCAGCAACCTCAGTCTCAACTTTTTTTTCAGATAAGAACCATTCTTCAATCGGTCCAAATTCAGGTCTAGATAATTTGTCAAAAAGAACTCTTGATGGATTTCTTAATTTATAAGCTTTACTTGAGAATCCCTCATCTAAAAGAAGTGAATCGGAGGGATTAAAACCTAATGCAAGTATAGATCTAGTTTTAAGATTTTCGGGATTTCTCCAAAGTAAATAATTCAGATTAACAGGAGCAGTTTTTTCAACATCCTCTACTGCGAGAGTTTGAATTAATCTTCTTTTTGGGAATCCACTCATGCTTATAGAACTTTTTGATCTGGGACTTATCAAAACAAGATCTGCATCTAGAAGTTTATGAATAGTTACGCTCGTGTCAAATAAACCATCTCTAAAACCTAATTGCATAAACATCAAAATCCCTGCAAAACTGATTCCAGCTATTGCAACTGCTAACCTTAATGGTTGCCTAGTTAATAACAACCAAGCTAATGGTATTTTTCTAAATTTAAAAAAAGAAAAACTCATTAGGGAATAAATTTTGCAATCACTTTCATTCCTGCATAGTTTTGAACGATATCTATAGAATCTTGATCTAGTTTTACTAGTACCTCGATAATTCGTGAATCAGCATCCCCTGTTGGATCAGTAGATAGAACTTTTCTTTGTTTTACCTGAGGACTAATCCTAATCACTTTTCCCTTAAGATTTTTTTGGAAACCTCCATTCTCACTACTCAATTCAACATTCTGAGAGATAAAGACCCTATCGATGTCAGATTCATAAACCTCTATCAAAGCTTCCATTTTTTGACTAGAACCAATATCCAAAATCCCCTCATTTTGAGGCCTTTCACCAACTCTCGTGTTTATTCCAAGGATAAAACCATCGATTGGACTCCTTAGTTTTGAATTAAATAGATCTATCTTGATGTTTTTTTGATCACCGATAAGGTTTATTTTCTGTTTTTGCAATTTTAATAATTCATCTTTCCTCTGTGAAAACTCTACAAAAGAATATACATCTTTGTTCAAAGCCAGCTCATACCTTTGGATTTGATCTTTCTTTAGGGTAATTTCTTCGTTAATAGTATTAATTAGATTTTCATTTCTTTCAAGATCAGCGATTAATTTTTCACCATTTTCAAAGATTGCGAGGATATCACCTTTTTTTACGAAATCCCCTTCATTTACTAAAATTTCGACAATTCGGGGGGAAGAACCAAACTGACTTATTGGAGCGGCCAATTGTCTAATCTCCCCCGAAGGAGAAAGTTGACCAAGTGCGGCAACAGCTGTAATAGGAGGTATGAAATCTGAAGTTATTTCCTCTTTAAATTTTGAACTAGATTTATTGTTTCCAGAACAAGAGATAACACCAAGAGATATTGGTGTAAATAATAAAAAATAAATAAATAAATTTTTTAATATTTTTAATTTCATTAAAAATCGAATAGTACTGTTTTTATGTAGTTATTGACCCATTTTTCATCAAAATATTTTAGAAGTACCATGCTAGTCTTTTCATTTTTCATTTGTTGAACACAATAATTTTTTTGAAAATCTATTCTCTCTTGGATAATTTCCTCATTTACTTCTGGTTTAGCTCTCTTACTTAATTTGATCAAAATAGTTAGGTATTGATCCACAACTCTACAAAAATCATTTTTTTCAGATTTTCTTTTTAAGGAAGCAAAAAATACATTATTAGAAAAAATCCCCCCCCATTTAGGAATCTCTCTCAAAGAGGTAAAAGAGCTTTTATCAACTTCAGAAAGTAATTTTTCGTATTTCAAACCTTGGTTTTGTGATGCCGGGGATAAATCAACAATGGCAGCAGAAACAATATCATTTATTTTTACCAAATCCATCCCAAAAATTGGGATATCGAACTTTGGATCAGGGAAAAAAACGCAGTGTAATATTTTGAGATTTTTTGAAAATTCTGCTACTTCAATATGTAACTTTCTAAAACCTTTTGCTTTATGAAATTCATTTTCAATATAAAGTTCTCTGCCAATTTCTTTAGATATTATGTTAGTTAATTTTGGATCAATTTTTATACTCTTAAGGTCCTCAAGCATGGATCTATGCTCTCTAATATTTTGTAATAAATCCAAAATAAGAGGGTCAGTTAATTTTGATTTAGTTAAAGATTCAGACAACAAGGCTAAAAAGTACCAAAATAGAATTTAAAGAGAGAACCGAAATGAAAGTAGGAGATGTTAACTACTACACCCATTCAAGCAAAACTAGATGTGTTTTTGTGGACAATAAAGAATTGCCGCTTATAAGCATTGATATTTGGTGCAAAGCAGGTTCTTCATTTGAGGATGTTGATAAAAATGGCACTGCTCATTTTCTAGAACATATGATTTTTAAAGGATCTAACAAAATAATGCCAGGTGAGTTTGACCATAAAATTGAATCACTAGGCGGAGTAAGTAACGCTTCAACTGGTTATGATGATGTACATTACCATGTCTTAGTTCCACCCAATAACTTTAAAGAATCACTTGCTCTTTTGACAAATATAGTCGTTGCTCCAGTTTTTAATCCTGATGAGTTTATAAAAGAAAAAGGGGTAGTTATTGATGAAATAAAACAACAAAATGATCAGCCTGAAGAGAGACTATTTAATTATTTTTTAAAAAGGGTTTGGTTAAGTCCTAATTATGCCAATTCGATCTTGGGAACTGAACATAGCATTAAAAACTTAGAGATAAATGACCTTACGAAATTTCATAGCAAACATTACACTACCGAAAAAATTTGTATCGCAATTGCGGGGAATCTCTCCGAAGAAATTTATAAAATTTTTGAAAAAAGTGATCTATCTGGTATAAAAGAAAGTCCAAATTTAATAAATCTAAAAAATAAACCTTCTTTAAAAATAAGGAATGGTAGAGAGTCAGTTAAGTTTGAAAATTTAGAGTTTTCAAGAATATTTATGGCTTGGTTTATACCAAACCTAAATGATCAAAAAAATATTATTGGACTTGAGATATTAGCATCCATACTCTCTGTTGGAAGAAACAGCAGATTAGTTAAAATTTTAAAAGAAGATAATAATCTTGTTGAATCGATATATGTAGATGTAAATGCTGGAGAATTAGGAGGATTATTTATAATGGAAGCAAGTTGTGAGTCCAAAGATATTGATTTAGTAGAAAAGCAAATTAATAAAACAATAGATGAGATATCAAATTGTAAACTCTTGGCTTTGGATGAAATAAAAAAAGCAATAAATATTGTTAAAAGTAATTATATCTTTAATTTAGAGACATCTACACAACTCACTTCATTCTATGGGAATGAACTTCTTTGGGGGAGAAAATCTTCAATAAATAGTATAGAGAGTCATTTAAAATATTGGAATAACTTGGAAAATTTCAAAGAGATCACAGAATATATCCGTGGAGAGAAATTTACATTAGTTGCATCCCCTGGTAAATGTTAAAGAGATATTTTTTAAATAATAAAAAAAGAAATTTTTCAATTGCTTCAATTTGGATTAAAGGGGGGAGTGATATGGATAGTACTGGCAAAAAAGGTATTAACAAGATCCTTTGTTCATTACTTAC
This sequence comes from Prochlorococcus marinus str. AS9601, assembly GCF_000015645.1. Lineage (NCBI taxonomy): Bacteria > Bacillati > Cyanobacteriota > Cyanophyceae > Synechococcales > Prochlorococcaceae > Prochlorococcus > Prochlorococcus marinus. Next base: position 694,717 of record NC_008816.1, on the reverse strand, counting down.
CAGAGGATGTGAAGGTTTTAACAATTTAACTCTCTCTGAATATATTGAGTCCTATGGAGCAGAATTAAATCAAGAAATATTTGAAGATGGAATTTCAATAAGTATTAAATCCCTAAATGAACATTTCAGCAAATTATTCCCTTTATTAGAGTTAATAATTAATAAGCCAATCCTTTCGGAAACTGAATTTAAAAAAGTAAAAAAATCTTCTATTGATCACATTAAAAAAGATAAAGAGAATCCATTCAATATCTGTTTTGAAAAATGGAGAAAAATTGTTTATTCAAATCATCCTTATGCCTTTAACACAATAGGCAATGCTAGTGATGTCTCAAAGATTACCTATGAAGATATTTTACTTGAGTTTAAAAATTTAAAAAAAAGAGAAAAGTATTTAATTTCAAATAATCCTGAAATAAATGGAGAAAATTATGGAACACTTGAAAAAAAAATCTTAAAAGAAAAATCAGATCCTTTAAATCACAATTTAAAAACTACAAATAGATTTGATTACATTAGTAATGATACAAATCAAACAATAATAATGATGGGTGACCAAACTTGCTCGCGAAGAAGTAGTGAATATTTTCCTCTTAAGGTTTTGGAGTCATATTTATCTTATGGAATGAGCGCTGCTTTATTTAAACTTTTTAGAGAAAAACATGGTATCACTTACGATTTAGGTGTTTATTATCCTATCAGGAGTGGAAATGCCCCATTTTTAATTTATTTATCCGTATCTAATGATCAAGCACTTTTTGCTTTTGAACTTTTATCAACACTATGGAAAAATTTACTTTTAAATCCGTTGACTGATGCTGAAATATTTTTAGCAAAAGAAAAACTAAAAGGTTCTTTTTTATTAGGAAATCAATCACTAGATGAAATTTTACACAGAAAGATACAGTTAGTTAGTTATGGTATTTCACCAATTTCAGAGAACGAATTAAATTCAAAAATAGAGGAAATTTCTTCGTTAGATATTTTGACATTAACTAATAAGTATTTTTCAAAACCTTTTCTGTGTATTTCTGGAAATAAAAATATATGTTTAGAAATTTCTAATAGGTGGAAGAAAAACTTTTAGATTATTTTTTCTCAATCTTATCAATATCTATTAAAAACGAACCTCTCCTAAACTTTACTTCAACAGTATCTGGAGATTTAATTGAAAGGATTTCCCCAATTTCATCAATTGCCACTAGATCAGGTGGTCTTAACATAGGCATATTATCTGATGTCTTCAAGTAAGAGACTGGAGCAATCAACTTAACCTTATCGTTGATCTCAAATTTCATTTATAAATTAGATACCTCAAAGAGTAGTATAAGCATAAAGTTAGAGAAAATATCAACGAAATGCACTGATTCATTCTAGAATCCTAGAATTGACTTTCTCCAAATTAATGAATCAAAAATTTAAAACATTAATTTTATGGGCTTTACCTATACTTTTAGTAATAGCACTTTCCTACCAATTTTTATCTTCAAGCAACGTTGATTCACTTAAATCTAACGGGACTACTGTTGCGCCAAGAAATTCAGCGGTAGCAAGAGTTAGTTACGGCAGATTTTTAGATTACATTAATTCGGGAAGGGTTACATCTGTCGATATTTTTGAGGGAGGCAGAAATGCAGTTATAGAGACCATAGATTCGGATTTAGATAATAAAGTTCAAAGGTTGCGTGTAGATCTTCCCGGCTTAACACCAGAACTTATAAATATTTTAAAAAAAGAGGGAATTAGTTTTGATGTTCATCCAATAAAAACAGCTCCCCCTGCATTAGGAATTTTAGGTAATTTACTCTTCCCGGCTATCTTAATTGGAGGTTTAATTTTGTTAGCGAGGAGGTCAAATGGTATGCCTGGGGGGCCTGGACAAGCAATGCAGTTTGGGAAAACTAAAGCAAGATTTGCAATGGAAGCTGAAACAGGAGTTGTATTCGATGATGTTGCAGGCGTTAATGAAGCTAAACAGGATTTGCAAGAAGTTGTTACTTTTCTGAAAAAACCAGAAAAATTTACTTCTGTAGGAGCAAGAATTCCCAAAGGGGTTCTATTAGTAGGACCTCCTGGTACTGGTAAAACCCTTTTAGCTAAAGCAATTGCAGGTGAAGCTGGTGTTCCATTCTTCTCATTATCAGGTTCTGAATTTGTTGAAATGTTTGTTGGTGTTGGAGCTAGTAGAGTAAGAGACCTTTTCAAAAGAGCTAAAGAGAATAGTCCCTGTTTAATTTTTATTGATGAAATCGACGCAGTCGGAAGGCAAAGAGGTGCAGGTATTGGTGGAGGTAATGATGAGAGAGAACAAACTCTCAATCAATTACTTACTGAAATGGATGGTTTCGAAGGTAATAGTGGCATAATAATAATTGCAGCCACAAACAGGCCCGATGTTCTAGACTCAGCGCTAATGAGACCAGGCAGATTTGATAGGCAGGTAACTGTAGATGCACCTGATATCAAGGGCAGACTATCAATATTGGAAGTTCATGCAAGGAATAAGAAACTTCAAGAGGATTTAACGCTTGAAAGCATTGCGAGAAGAACACCAGGTTTTACTGGAGCAGATTTAGCAAATTTATTAAATGAGGCTGCTATATTAACTGCCAGGAGGAGAAAAGACTCTATAAGTATCTCAGAAATTGATGACTCTGTAGATAGGATTGTCGCAGGAATGGAAGGTTCCCCATTAACAGATGGTAGAAGTAAGAGATTAATTGCTTATCATGAAGTTGGCCATGCTCTCATAGGTTCACTTGTCAAAGCCCATGATCCTGTTCAAAAAGTGACCGTCATTCCAAGAGGTCAAGCTAAAGGATTAACTTGGTTTACCCCAGATGACGAACAAACCCTTGTTAGCAGGGCGCAATTAAAAGCTAGGATAATGGGTGCTTTAGGTGGAAGAGCTGCTGAAGATGTTGTTTTTGGAGAAGGTGAGATTACAACAGGAGCTGGAGGTGATTTTCAACAAGTTGCTTCAATGGCTCGCCAAATGGTTACTAGATTTGGAATGAGTAATTTAGGTCCGATAGCTTTAGAAAGTGGTAATCAAGAAGTATTTGTTGGTAGAGATTTAATGACTAGAAGTGAAGTTTCTGATTCAATTTCTAAACAAATAGATGAAAGTGTAAGAATAATGGTAAAAGAATGTTATAAAGAGACCTACGATATAGTAAGCAAAAATAGAGAAGCTATGGATAAGATAGTTGACCTATTAATCGAAAAAGAGACATTAGATGGTGATGAATTTGTAAGTATTCTCTCCAAATTCACCAAAATTCCTGAGAAAGACAGAACACCTCAATTATTAAGCTAAACTTTTATTGGTTTCTTATCTAACACGAGATCAATTAAACCGTACTCAACGGCTTCGTTTGGGGACATATAAAAATCTCTATCAGTATCTTCTTTGATAGTGTCATAATCCTTTCCAGTTCTTTCTGATAATTCAGTATTTAGTCGTTCTTTTAAGAACAAAATTTCATCTGCTTGAATTCTTATATCACTTGCTTGCCCTCTAGCACCTCCAAGTGGTTGATGAATCATTATTCTTGAATGTCTAAGGCTGCTTCTTTTACCTTTAGTACCTGCCGCGAGCAAAAATGCACCCATACTAGCTGCTAGACCAACACAAACTGTATGTATGTCAGGCTTTACATGTTGCATTGTGTCAAAGATACCCAATCCATCATATACTGATCCGCCAGGTGAATTTATGTACATATAAATGTCCTTATCTGGATCCTCTGCCTCGAGGAACAATAATTGAGCAACAATTCTATTAGCAGTTTCACTAGTAACTTGTTCACCTAAAAAGATTATTCTCTCTCTTAATAGTCTCGAATAAATATCAAAGACTCTTTCACTACCGCCCGATTCTTCTAAAACTAAAGGGATCATAATAATATTTATCTGTTTATTAGATATTAACGATATTGAGTCAACATACGCTAACCTTATTAAGGTTTACATATAAAAAATTGAAAGAAAAATTGACTGTTTCAGATAGCAAAAAGTTATTTCATGAAAAATTTCCTTACGTCATTCCCGGTTTATACAAAAGAATAGTTGATGAAATGCTTGTCGAACTTAATCTTTTGAACCATCAAAATGAATTTACGCTGGATTATCTCTTTTGTGTCGGCCTCACCGAAACATTCAAAGAATTAATGAAAGGATATCAACCTGAAAAACACTTGGATCTACTTTTTGAATCCTTATGCAGTTCTACAAATTTTGAAGCGAAGGAAATTAATGAAATATCTAAAAAGTCTCAAAAAGAATTAGTGGATAAAACATCTAAAGATATTTTAAAATTATTAGTAGAGAAAAATAATTCTAAACTTTATCCTTCAAGGATCTTGAACTTAGGGATATATACATTAATTTCAAACTCCCAAGATTTCAAAGAGAAAAATGAATCAGATAAAAATAAGATGACCTCTGATATTTTTGAGAAGTTAAGCTTATCTGCTAATAAAGCAGAAAAAGATATTGGAATCTACAAAAGCAGCATATCAAAAATGGAACAAGCAAAAGAATTAATTGAAGAGCTCAGAATTAAGGACAAGAATAAAAACCAAAAAAAATAATAACTATTTTTTTAATCTTCTTTTATCTTTCCAAGAGACATAAGATATATAAATTACAGCTAATGTTATGAATATGAGCAAAACAAACGATGTTAATATAAGAAATTTACTTAAATAGACTTCATAAGTTAAAAATGAAATCATATATCAATAGATCCGTCGCCATTTCTTCCCCAAACAACCATGGCAATTGAAAAAGTAAAAATAGCAGCCAATGCTGCCCAGCCTATTTGAAAGATCATTAGAATTTAATCGTTTTTATAAATATAACAGAACTTCAAAATTTTTAATCATTTTAAAGCTAAAGTTAATTTCTCAGAAACAAAATTTTCCCAATAGAATTATAATAAAACTAAATTGGGAAGGTTAGTATTAAATCATAGTACAAATTTAGAAGGTCTAATTCCAATACTTCAAAAATTAGCACTGGAAAATAATATCAAGACAATAACTCCAGCTGTTATTTCAAGAGCCAGAGGAAGATCCTCTAAATTGATAATAAGATTGTCAGTTAAAACTATAAACGGATATAAAGCAATCGCAAGAAAGGGTAATACAGCTCAAGAAGTTTTTATTTCAACAGAGTTAAGTAAAGATGAATTAAAAGAAATCATAGATCTTTATAATAAAAAGTAATTAAATTAAAGTGTATTGGAAAATAGTTAGGGAAGAACGAATGAAATTCTTATTAAATTTTTTTATGTTTTTATTGGCCTTTTTTTCATTTAGTAATAAATCATTATCACTTACTGATTACAAAATAAAAAGATTTTGCGCAAAGGAGAAAAGAGTATCTTTATGTATCAAAAATTTACAAGAGAGAAGATCTGATCTTCAAAAAGGAAAGCGAATTGAAATACCTGTAACCCCTTACAAACGGTAATTAGGAATTGAATTTAAATTTCAAATTCTGATTCGAAAAGATTAAATGCATTTTTATAGCTTTTGAGAAGTTCTTCAGAATTATCAGAAAATCCTTTTCGATCGTAATCTTCTTTTAATTCATCATATAAGTAAACAACTTTGTTAAAGGCGCTCATATATTCTTTTTGTATGTCTTCATCATCGATATCATAGATTTTTGCCAGTACTAATTCGACATTTTTTTTTGATGAATATATTTTTCTCTCAAAATCTTTATTTAACTTCCTTCTTTGTTTTGCCATTTAAAATTTCTAAATACAGATTAACAATACTCAAATTCATAGATAAATTAAATTAAAACTTATAAAATAAAGATATAGTTTCCAAATCAAAATAAAACCTCTACATTCCAAATAAATCATTGGATGATATGAATAAAAAAGAAACAACTAATCCTAAAGAATTGAAAAACCAAAACTATGAAGCCAAGAAAATGAATACTTCCTCAAACTTAAAGAAAAAGAAAGATAAGGAGCTTCCATGGTGGGTAGAGTTATTATTTGTTCAAATAGGATTACCAGATAAATTACTAATAAAAATATTACAGGCCAAAAAAACATCTAAAGAATTAATTAAAAATGAAAAAAAATCAATAATAATATTTTTGTTTGTAATTACTACATTGGCATATTTTTATCCAGTTATTAAACATGCAAAAAATAAATTAGATTGTGAAGCGATTGCTAAAAATTATATTATTAAAAATAAAAACACAATCGGAATTAATAATAGAGAAATAAAAATGTTATCTACAAATTTTTGTTATGGTGGCGAAGAAATCTACGAAATAGAAAATTTAAAAAATTAAATTTTGAATTATTCTCTATAAATAAGCATCTCAATATTATGATAGTAACTTTAAGTTTAATAAAGATTAAATTTTTTTCCTATGACTGATATAAAACAAAAGAAAGAAAACGTAAAAATCCATTTAAAAGATTTGAGGCAAAACTTAAAGAAAATGCATTTACAAGTTACGGAAGAATTAATATTACCGAAGCCAGGGGATGTAAAAGACTTGATGGATAAAATGGATAAACTATTAAAATTAATAGAATCAAAATAAATTATAATTTAAATAATACAATCATCAAAAGTTAAAAAAATGAAAATAATAAAACAAGTTCCTGTGTTAATTCTAATCGCAATTTTCTTAATTTCTTGTAGGACATCCACTAATAAAGAGTATCCTACAAATAACTTGGAAAAAAATATTGAGGATAATCCTAACTCAGAAAAGAAAAGAATGGAAATAAAGTTTTCTTGTGGAGAGGATGGTATTTCAGAATACTTAGATGATGGATGGAATATTTTAAAAGAAGAATCCCAAGAAAAAATTTGTACCTGGAAATCTGTTCCTGCCACAAAAGATTGCAATATGGAAAAAGACAAAGGATGTAAAATAACAAAGCCAGATAAAATAGGTGAAGAGAAAATTTATTTATTGGAAAAATAAATTTAATATATGACTCCAAAATCAGAACACTTAGTTGATTTAATTTTTAAGAAATTAAAGACCTATAAGAAGAAAAAAATATTTTTAGAAAAAGAAAGTTTGAATAAATTTATTCTTTCACTTTTCAAAGAAAACTGAATGCGGGACTTATTTAACTTAACTGCTATAGTTAAAGAAATTTTTTAATTAATATAGATATGGGTAGTTTTTCATCATTAACTTTTATTCTGTCAGTAATTTTTATCTTAAGTCTTTATTTTTTATTTAGGGTTACTTCTAGTACAAAGAATTAAAAAATATTTTCACATCTTTCCTAGATGATCGGATCATCTCTTAGTAGTAAAACCGTATGCTTATTTAAACCATCATTAATCCATTCTTTATATTCTTCTAGAACACACTTCTTATCAAAATTATCTAATAAATTAATTCTTTTTTTTGCATTATCTAGTGCCATGCTAATACAGAATTTATAATCGTTGGAGTTTTCTTTCATTTGTTTTTATTGAATCTTAGTAAAAATAATTTCTTATTCTGTATTGAAAATTACAATAATAAGCGTTGATTTAATAAGAGTATCAAGCAATACGGAAGAATTTTTAATATATTTAAGATAATAGTTTTCTTTATAATAATCCTATGTCCTACGAAGCAGGCAGTAAAGAATGTAGACATTTAATTGAAGCTAAAGAAAGCCTTCTTTCAACATTAGATGCGTTAAGTAATATACATTCGACCGATCTAATACAAATCCAAATTAAAGAAATTTACAATAAATTAGAACAGATGCACGACAATAGAAAAAAAATAGAATCAGCTACAAATTATCTTTAATACATTTATTAAACTGAAAGATCTCAAAATTGGCTTTTTATCTTGGTTACTTTTTTTTCTGATAATAAATCCAATAAAGCATCAAGCTGAGCGAGTACTTCCTTTGCTTCATTAAGATCTGGCAACAAATCTTCTTTGATGAGCATTTGATGCATCTCTCTAAGTTCTAACCTTATATATCTAAGGTGAGAACAAACTTCCTCTCTCTTAGTTGCACTCATATTTCCTTTATGTTCTTTACATTATACAATACGATCTTTTTTGACTCCCATACAAGTTTTGTCAATTTGAAAAATTTTTTTCAAACCCAATAACATATCAAAATCTTTTAAAGTCAATTTGTAGTAATATATCCCTCATGAAAAAGAAAAAATCTAAAAAAAAACAAACTAATTCAAATTTAAAAGATCAAAAATTAGGTCAAACAAAAAATTCTGCAAAATTAGTACTTTTTGTTTTTGGGATAGGTCCAATTATTGGCATAATAATATTTTTATACAGTAAGGGATTTTTTAATTCCCCAACTATTTAAATCTTAAGTAATTAAAATTTCTTTTAAAAAATTTAAAAATAATTATTGAAATTTTTTTAATGAAAATACCCTAAATTCTGCCATTTTTCTAGCATTTTTAGGATTAGATATTAAAAAAGGGTGATCTGATAAAAGTTCTAATACCTTATCTATCTTTAATGGTATATCATCACAATCAACATTTTCCCATTCCTCATCAAATGACATCGCAAAGCTATCAGCATTATCATATAGTTTATCTCTCATAATATTTGGAATTTAAATTTAGAAAATTTCACAAATCAGAACCAAACTGAAAAAGTAACTAGAAGAAGCATTTTAAACTATCCCCCATGATTATTTGAGAAATAACTTTCAATGAGTGTTCTGTGAAATTATACTTTAATCCTACTATTTAAATTTATAAAAAAGTACTATTAATCAAAATTTGAGTTGATTTGACAGAAGTGTTACAATATTGACATATGTAAAAACTTATGGAAAATAAAGTTAAAAGGATAGGATATCTTCCTAGAAAAAGAGTACTTGAAATTATTGATGAAATATCCAAGAGCGAATCTATAAGTAGATCTAAAGTAGTTGGAATATTAGTTGAGGAAGCATTAGATGCCAGAGGAATTGCGAATTTTGGATATAGTAATATCAGCAAGTCAAATAAATTCAAGTCGGATAATTTTAAAGATCTCCGAAATGAAAATGCCCACTTAAAAGATGGGGAAGACGAATTTGTTGATGACAGTGGTTACACAGTTTCATCTCACAAAACTTTAGACCGATCAATATCTTCTGCAGATATAGAATTAGCAAATAAAATAAACATTCTTAAGGAATCAGGATTAATATAACTTTTATTGAGTAATTACTTTATTTTTTAATGCATAATATTGGTTCATTGTTTATTCTTAGTCAAGAATAATATTCTTTTTACATAATTCGAATATTAAATCCTTTCTAATATTAATTTTGTAATTAAAAAATGAAAGATATTAAATGTCCTTCATGCGGCAAAACTTTCCGGATTGATCCCAGCAGCTTTGAAGAAATACTTCTTCAGATAAAAGACGAGGAGTTTAACAAACAAATAAAAGAAAGACTTACTCTAGCTGAAGAAGATAATAAAAAAGCTTTGGAAATTTTAAAACGAGAGTTAAAAATACAGTTAATAGAGCAAAATCGTATTAAAGAGTCCGAAATCCAAACTCTTGAATCTAAATTAAAAATAGCTGAAGAAAAGAAAACAAATGCTCTTAATGATTTAAAAAATCAAGCAACAAATAAAATTAATTCACTGAATAATGAATTAATCAAGTTAAAGGATGAAATTAAAAATCAGTCTTTAATTTCAGAATTATCCTTAAAAAATAAAGTTAGTGAAGCTGTTAATAATTTAGAAAAAGAAAACTCATCATTAACAAATTCCATTGAAAAGATGAGGCTTGAACATTCAATTAATGAAAAATTAATTGAAGAAAAGTTTAAAAGCAAAATTAGTGAAAGGGACTTGACTATTCAGGAGTTAAGAGAAATGAAATCCAGATTATCTACAAAGATGATAGGAGAAACATTAGAAATCCATTGCGAAACCCAATTTAATCTGAATCGTGCCTCTGCGTTTAAAAACTCATATTTCGAAAAGGATAATGATGCCACTTCTGGAAGTAAAGGGGACTATATATTTAGAGAATTTGATGAAAATAAAACTGAAGTTGTATCAATAATGTTCGAGATGAAGAATGAAAGTTTAAATGGAACTAATAAAAGAAAAAACGAAGATTTTTTAAAAGAATTAGATAAAGATAGAAGGCAAAAATCTTGTGAATATGCAGTACTCGTTTCTCTATTAGAACCAGATAGTGAACTATATAATGCTGGCATAGTAGATGTTTCTCATAGATTCCCAAAAATGTTTGTCATAAGACCTCAATTTTTCTTACCCATTATTTCTCTGTTAAGAAATGCATCTATGGAAACCTTAAAATACAAATCACAAATTGATTTAATGAAACGTGAGAATTTTGATATAACTAATTTTGAAAGTACTCTTGAGCAATTCAAAAATGCAGTTGGTAAAAATGTTTCTCTTGCCCAAGATAGATTTAATGATGCAATTTCAGAAATTGATAAATCAATAACTCATTTACAAAAAACTAAGGAGGCTTTAGTTCTCTCAAAAAAACATCTTTTATCTGCTGACAGCAAATCTCAAGATTTGACAGTAAAAAAATTAACTAGAAATAACCCAACCATGAAGAAAAAGTTTAATGATTTAAATAATTTCGAAGATGAAGTAGCCTAATTAAACAAAAAATTATTGAAATTAATAATAGTTAAAATATTTTTAATTTCCGATTTATAAATATAATATTAATAATAAATTCCATAGCTAAGGAAATAATGTCTATCAACACTCCCATTTTTACAATTGCCAAAGACCTTAATGTCGAAAGTAATAGAGTTTTATTAGCCTGCAAGAAACTTGGAATCAATGCAAAAGGTGCGACAAAAAGATTAAATAAAGAAGAATTAGAAAAAATTAAAAGTTATTTTGAAACGGGCAAAAATGTGTCAGATGAAGTGATCAATTTAAATAAAGTTAAAAGTAAAAGTAGTTCTAAAAAAATTGCAGAAAAGGTAAAGATAAAATATTTTGCTAACAGACTTATTCGTAAATCTTAAATAAAAATAATTTTTTTTAATTACTTAAAGGAATAAGCCACAGAAGAAAAAAATAATAAATTATCATAAGTAAAAATACTTAAAATGAGCATAAGCAAAATTTTAAATTCACTAGAAAAATCCTGGGAAAGAGATGATATTCTCTTAAATATAAAGAAAGGGTTAGGGACAGATGAGATAGTTAATGAATTTCTTATGAAAAACGAAAACCAAATTAAAGAATTAAATTCTTTATTAAGAGCGGAAGATATTGAATTATTAAATCAAGTAGAAAAACTCTCAACTTGCGAAACTAAATTAATAAATGAGATTAAAAATTTAAATTACTTAGAAAATAATGAAAATCATCATATTATGAATAAAAAAAAGATTGAGCCATCTAATAGAGTTTCTTTCAACAAGATTAGTTCGTTCATGATTAGTTGGAGTAATAAATTTGTAGTTATTGCTTTACTAACAATTTCAGCCATAGCTTTATCAAAACAAGCATGGTCATAATTAGCTAAATTAACTTCATTGTAAGAGATGTAGTTTTGAGAACTAAACAAGAATATTTAATTAGATATAAAGATGGAAATCTTTATTGTGAACTTGCTGATATTTGGATTGATCCAAGCAAGCCAGTAAAAAAGGCATTAATAACTCATGCTCATTTTGATCACTTTACATTTGGCTGTGAAGAATACATTTCTACTAAGGAAACTGCCATTCTTCTTAAAGAAAGAGTTGGAGATAATATCAAAATCAAGACTTTTGAATATGCAGAAGAATTTAAGATAAATGGCATTAATATTTCTTTTCATCCATCCGGTCACATCCTTGGATCTAGTCAAATAAGGTTTATTTTTGCTGAAGAAAAATGGCTAATTTCAGGTGACTTTAAACTTCAAAAAGATCAGACTTGCAAACAATATGAAATAGTAAAAACTGATTATTTAATAAGCGAATGTACCTTTGGTTTGCCAATATTTAAGTGGGATGAATCAAATAAAATAGCAAATGATATTTCAAAATGGATAACTAATACACCAGAAAAAACTTCTTTACTTTTCTGCTATTCACTTGGAAAAGCTCAGAGATTGTTAAACGAAATTAGTCAAACAAATTTTAAAGGCAATATTTATTCCCATGCCAGTATTCACAAAATGAACAAAAGTTATAGGGAACTTGGAATTGATATTAAAGATACTATAAAAATTGAAAATAAAAAAAAAATTGATGAACTTAAAGGAAGTCTTATATTATTACCGCCATCTTTAAGTAAGGGTTCTTATTTGAAAAATTTAAAAAATATTCAAACAGCTTTCGCGAGTGGATGGATGTCAATAAGAGCTCTAAGAAAAAGATCAGGATATGATAAAGGATTCGCAATCTCTGATCATGCTGATTGGGATGGAATTCTGGAAGTAGTAAAAAAGTCTGAAGCAAAAAATGTATTTTTTCATCATGGAGATAGTGAAGCCTTAAGTAAATATTTGGTTGAAAAGGAATCAATAAATGTACTTTTATTCGGTAAATAAATATGAGCTTAAAAAAGTTTTCAGAATTATTTGGCGATCTAGATTCAATTAATAGTACAAATAATAAAATTGAAGTTTTAAAGAATTATTTTTTATCTAATGATGCAATAGATAATTCATGGGCAATATATTTACTAACTGGAAAAAGTAATAAGAGATTTATTAGTGGAAGATATTTAAAAAATCTTTTTTCTCAAATATATGAATATCCTCAATGGTTAATTGATACATGTTATTTAAAAGTTGGAGATTCTGCTGAGGTAATAACGTTATTACTTAAAAACAAAACTAATTCTAGAAAAAAGAAATTATCAAATATAAGTCTCAATGAATTACTAAGCGAAACAATACCTGCATTATCAAAACTTAATGAGGAAGAGAAAAATTTAGAAATTAAAAATCTTTGGGAAACATTACCTGAAGATAACCATCTAATTTTTAATAAAATTCTTACAGGAACTTTTAGAGTAGGAGTCTCTATCGGATTAATAACAAAATCAATATCAAAACTAATTAATATTGAGGAAGAGATTATTTCTCATAGGTTGATGGGTGATTTTAAACCTTCAATTGATTCATATGAATTTTTAATTAACAAGAATATCAATCTTCAAGAGTTAAATTCCAAACCATTTCCATTTCTTCTAGCAAATACTATTGAAGATAAAATCTTCAAAAATTCAATAAATGATTTTCAATTTGAATGGAAATACGACGGTATAAGAATGCAATTAATTAAAAGATCAGGCAATGTTTCGTTATGGACAAGAGGGCAAGAATTAGTAAATGAATCTTTCCCAGAATTAGTAGAGAAAATGTCATATATAAAAGATGATTTTGTTCTTGATGGGGAATTATTAGTTTGGAATTTTAAAGAACAAATTGCCTTTGATTTTTCTTTACTTCAAAAAAGGATAAATAGAAAGTCTCCTACTAGATCAATCCAAATAAAATATCCAATTATTTTTATTGCTTATGATCTTTTAGAGATTAATGGGAGAGATATAAGAGAAATCAAATTAGAGAATAGAAGAATTGAGTTAGAAAAATATTTTTCAAAATGGCAAATTAAATCTGAGAATAATATCTCTGATATTTTCAAAATATGTGATTTAATCTTTCCTAAAGATTGGCCTGATGCTTTAACTTATAAAGAAAAATCTCGAGAAAATAATACTGAAGGATTAATAATTAAGAAAAAGACTTCTATATACTCCTCAGGTAGAAAGAAAGGTTTTTGGTGGAAATATAAAGTTGATCCTATGCAACTGGATGCTGTTCTAATTTACGCTAAGGGCGGTAGCGGTAGAAGGGCTGGTCTGTATACAGATTACAGTTTTGCATTATGGAAAGACAAAGAATTAATTAAATTTGCAAGTGCATACTCTGGTTTAACGAATATTGAGATTAAAGAGCTAGATAAATGGATAAGAAAAAATACAATAGAAAAATTTGGTCCTGTTCGATCGTTAAAACCAGAAATGGTATTCGAAATATCTTTTGAGAAAATACAAATTTCAAATCGTCATAAGTCAGGTATAGCAGTAAGATTTCCAAGGATAACAAAATGGAGAAAAGATAAAAAAATTAATGATGCAGATAGCATTGAGAATGCTTATGAACTAATGAAGAAAATATCATGAAAAATATTACGAAAAAGAGTAAGCAAAATAATTTAATTTCTAAAATTAAACAGTTTTTCTCCACAAATGGATGGGAGCCACTACCCTATCAGATCGAATCTTGGGAAGCATTTTTAAATGGAAAGAGTGGCATAATACAAGTTCCTACTGGATGCGGTAAAACTTATGCTGCATTAATGGGCCCTCTATCAAAGATAGAAGATCCCAAAAATAATAAAAGTGTGAATATATTGTTAATAACCCCTTTAAAAGCACTAAGTAGAGATCTAAAAAATTCTATACAATTAGCAGCTTTGCATTTTAATAAAGAAATCACTGTTGAAATTAGGAACGGCGATACAACCCCATATGAAAAGAAAAAGCAACTAGCTAAACCACCTAATATTCTTATTACCACTCCAGAGTCTTTATCTCTTTTACTTTCTAATAAAGAATCTAATAATCTGTTCAAGGAGTTGTCATCAATAATTATTGACGAATGGCATGAATTGATGGGTAGTAAAAGAGGAAACCAGTGCGAGTTATCTTTAAGTTGGCTAAGAGGTAATATAAAAAATTTACAAATTTGGGCAATGTCTGCAACTATTGGAAATATTGAAGAAGCAGCAAGAGCAATAGTTGGGATGAGCGCTATTAAACCCAAAATTATAAGTACAAATATTCAAAAAGAGATCGAAATTATAAGTGTTTTACCAGAGGAGGAAACTACCTTTCCATGGAGTGGACATCTTGGGATTAGAAGTCATTCTTCACTATTAAAAATCCTAGATAAAAATAAAAGCACCTTATTATTCACCAATACGAGAAATCAATCTGAAAGATGGTATCAATGTTTAAAATTTCTTCTCCCAGAGATGGAAGACAAAATTGCACTTCATCACGGTTCCCTGGATAAAGAAGATAGAAAAAGAGTTGAAGAAGGGGTTAAAGACGGATTAATAAAATGGGTAGTCTGCACCAGCTCGTTAGATTTGGGAGTTGACTTCCAACCCGTAGATCAAATAGTTCAAATTGGGAGTGCAAAGAATTTAGCTAGACTGATCCAAAGAGCGGGAAGAAGTGCTCATAGACCTGGAGGAAAATCAAAAATAATTTTTATGCCTACTAATTCTTTAGAGTTATTAGAGATCAGTGCAATGAGAAGAATAATAAAAAGTGGTATATCTGAGGAAATTAGACTTCCTGAATTATCTTATGATGTGCTTCTTCAACATCTAATAAGTTTGGCATGCGGAAATGGCTTTGATCCGAGAATTGAGAAAGAAAGAATTAAAAGTTGTTGGAGTTATAGAAACTTAAATGATCATGATTGGAATTGGTGTCTTGACTTTTTAGAGTATGGAGGAAAATGTCTTAAAGCATACCCAAAATATAAAAAGATAGTTAAAGAAGAATCACAAAATAATAATGAAAACTTTAAATATTTTGTAAAAGACAAATCTTTAATAAGAATGCATAAGTTCAATATTGGGACAATTACTAGTGACAAATTTGTGAATGTTAAATATATGAAAGGGAAATCCTTGGGAAATTTAGAAGAGAATTTTGCCTCAAAATTAAATCCTGGAGATACCTTTTACTTTGCTGGTAAAATGCTTCAATTTATAAGAATCAGAGATATGATTTTATACGTTAAAAAATCAACAAAAAAAAGTTCTCTAATTCCTGCATGGGTTGGAGGTCAAATGGCAATTTCTGATCTACTTTGTGAGAGTTTGAGAAAAGAAATAGATATATGCAACGAAATAGAAAATTATGATTACTTAAATCCTGAACTCAATTCATTACGCCCAATATTGAAGAAACAAAAAGTTCTTTCAAATATTCCAAAGAAAGATGAATTCCTTATAGAAATATATAAAACCAAGGATTTATCAAATCTTTTTGTTTTTACACTTGATGGCAAATTTGTAAATGAAGGAATTGCATTTTTATGGGCTTTGAGATTGGCAAAATTAAAACAATCTACATTTAGTATCACTGCTAATGATTTTGGATTTAGCTTAACTACTGCAGAAGATTATGATTTTTCAATAATAAAAAAAGAAGCTGATTACTTTTTGAATAACAAAAAATTAGAAGAAGATCTAGAAAATGCAATTAATTTTTCAGAATTAACAAAACGTAGATTTAAAAATATTGCCCAAATAAGTGGATTAGTAAATCAAAATAATCCAACCAAAACAAAAACTTCTTCCCAACTTCAAATAAGTTCAAGTCTTTTCTACGAAGTCTTTACTAAATATGAAGAAGACCATCTTTTGATAAAACAATCGCATCAAGAAGTTAAAGAATATCAATTAGAAAATAAAAGAATATCTAGATCATTAGAAAGATTAAAAAATTTAAAAATGCTACTAAACGAGATAAAAACTCCAACTCCTTTTGCATTCCCTTTATTAGTTGAAAGACTTAAAAATACTTTAAGCAATGAATCAATAGAAAAAAGAGTAGAAAAACTTATAAAAAAATATAGTGATTAAATGAATAAAAGTTCTTTTAAATTTAGTTGGGAAGATACATTGTTAGAGATGCTTCCTTCAAGAGCTTTATTTCTACCAGAAACAAAAGAATTGTTAATATGCGATATTCATCTTGGGAAAGCTGAATTTTTTCAGCAGAATGGTATACCTCTTACTAATAATTCAGATAAAAACAATTTCGCAAGAATAAAAAAAATAGTAAAAAAATATAGTCCTGAAAAGTTAATAATATTGGGAGATTTATTCCACAGCAAATATTCAATAGATAAAACTCTTCAAAAAAAAGTTGAGGATCTTCCTGAACTACTAAAAACTAACGTTGAACTCGTCCTAGGAAATCATGATGTAGGTTGTGATATTAAAAATATAAAAATTGTTGATATTAGAAAAACCAAAAATATTACTTTTAGTCATGAACCAGTTGAGTTAGGCGATAATAAAACTTTGAATATTTGTGGACATTATCATCCAAAAATCTATTTAAAAAACAATGGCGATAAATTATCTTTTAGGTGCTTTGCAATGGATTTAAATAAAAATGTTTTATATCTTCCTGCATTTGGAGACTTAACAGGAGGATATCCCTGCAAAAAATCATTTAAAAAATGGGCAATTGTTTCTGAAGACGAAATTATTGAAATAAAATATTAAAAAAATCCTATTGAAGTGACTTAAATTTTTCATTTAGATATACCAATTTATACTTAAAAGTCTCGTTTAGTTTTTTTATCAATTAATTTATTTTTATAAATTTATTTTCTACTAGTAAAAATATATAATAAAAAATTTATAAAGCTAATGACCCTTTCCTTAGCAGACAATCCACGTTATAAAAAAAATAAACACATTTTATAGAAATGAAAAAATTAATAGCCTTGATTTTATTTCCATTTCTTGTAATTTCATTTGGGGCAAAAGCAAATGATAATTTTTCCGTTGAGATAGAGGCACTTACATTAGTAATGGAGCAATATAAGGAAGATACTGAATCAAGTGTTGAATTAGATATAGAAGACGTAAAGCCAAGCTATATGGCTCTTAAACAAGACGAATGCAATGCAACTGTTGAAGTTACAGAAAAAACAGGATTAGAGGTTGTAAATACTGAATCTTTCGATGTAAATGTCTGCTTGAAAGAAATCTATAAAGTAATCAACTAAATAAAAAGTCAATAAAAATATAATCAATACGAAAAATTAAAGAGGTCTTTTACTTAAAGAAGGTAAGACCTCGAGACCTAACAGAAAACTTTGGAACGGGTTCTGCATACCTAATTAATAACTACAGTGTAGTTGTAGAGGTGTAATTAAAAGTACAAAAACTAAAATTATTTTTTAAGTAATTATTTCTTCTTTGATAATGTTTGTGATTCTTCTCTAGACATTAAAGCTTCTATTTGAGCAAGAACTTTTTGAAGTTCATCGGTTTTTGTAAGAGATGCTTCTGCTACTTCTCTTAATTTTTCTAACTGTTCTTTAGTTTTATCCATGATAAATAAATTAGAAATTACCCACTCTGAAAAATGGTTTTAATACAGATTTTTCACTCCCACACAGATTCATATTCTCTCTTTTTTTTATAAAGTCAAATAAATTTCCTTTTATTAAGGTTTTATGAGGACTTCCAATTAATTCTTTATTTATTAATGCAACCATAAGATGACCTGAAATAGAAATACTCTTAAATTACGAAGTAAATACAGGCAAACCTATTGTTGCAGTTGTTATGAGAGCACCTGCAAAAATCAAAAATGGTAGAAAAGGGTAGTTTTTCAAAGATAAACTTACTAATTCGAAATAACTATATAGGTATTTATACTGTTTGTCTACCCCTCGCCTTTCTTAAAGGTAAAAATTTTTCTTTCAAAGGTAAAAATTTAACATCAACCAAATTTACCTGAGATGTATTCCTGAGTGGTTTTTTCTTTGGGAGAATTAAAAATTTTCTTAGTAGAATTAAATTCTGCAAGATAACCTACTTTCCCTCCATCACCATCTTCATATTCAATAGCATTAAAAAATGCAGTCATATCACTAACTCTTAACGCCTGTTGCATATTATGAGTAACGATTATTATTGTGCAATTCTTCTTTAGTTCATGCATAGTCTCTTCTATTTTCAAAGTAGAGATTGGATCTAATGCAGAACATGGCTCATCCATGAGAATTATTTCAGGTTCAATTGCGATGGTTCTTGCTATACATAGTCTTTGTTGTTGTCCGCCAGATAAAGAGTAACCACTGTCATTTAATTTGTCCTTACATTCGTCCCACAAGGCAGCTTTTCTAAGTGAACTTTCCACTAATTCATCCATATCTCCAGTAAAGCCATTAATTCTTGCCCCAAATGCAATATTTTCATAGATAGATTTCGGGAAAGGATTTGGTTGCTGAAAAACCATTCCAATTCTTCTTCTTACTTCAACTGGATCTACTCTTTTATCGTAAATATTAGTTCCATCAAATAGCACTGTTCCTTTAAGTGAACAATTAGGGATTAAATCGTTCATTCTGTTTAAAGATCTCAGAACCGTTGATTTACCACAACCTGAAGGGCCAATAAGAGAAGTTATATTTCCTTTTTTAAAGTTACAAAAAACATTTCTTACAGCTTCAAAAGTTCCATAGCTAATAGAAACATTCTCAAGGGACAAAATGATATTCTTTGGTATTTTTTTATTAGTTTTAATCATTTATACTCTCTTAGTTTTCTCTGTAAAAGCGGCCAATATCCTTGAAAATATATTTACTGATAGTATCGACAAAACAAGAATAAAGGAAGCTGCCCATGCTAATTTATTTTGAGCATCATAAGGTTCAAGGGCAAAGTTATATATCAATACAGCCAAGGAACCCATCTCATAAAACAAGTCCCCAAAGCCTGTTATGTAGTAGTAAGAGAATAAAGCCGTAAATATCAAAGGTGCTGTTTCACCTGCAGCTCTTGCGATTCCAAGTACAACGCCAGTAGCAATAGACCTAAAGGCAGAGGGCAAAGTAACTTTCAATATAGTTGTATACATACTTGCTCCAACTCCAAGAGACGCATATCGCAATTCATTAGGAACCAACTTTAAACCTTCATCAGTAGTTTTTATAACTGTAGGCAACATCAATATTGAAAGAGCCATACCTCCTGCCAAACCGCTATACATACTTCCAAACAAAATTTTTGTTGAAACAATTAAGGCATAAATAAATACTCCAGCAATAATTGAAGGGACTCCCGCCAGAACATTAACTCCAAATCTAATAAATCTTGAAAAAGCACCGCCTTTAGAATATTCCGCTAGATATATGCCTCCTCCGACACCTACTGGTATAGCAATAATTGAAGCAATGGTTGTAATTATTAATGTCCCGATCAATGCAGGATTAATACCACCTGCATCTAAATCATCTCCAGGGGGATTTGGTTCTAAAGTAAATAGTTCTGGTGTAATTTGGGATCCACCTTTGATGAGAATATAAGTCACCAGAAAAATCAAAGGGAGTACTGCGATCAATGCGCAAATTACTGATAAAGAAGTAAAGAATTTATCTCCTATATTTCTTGATAATCTTTTCTGGTAATAGAGTGAATTCATAATTATCTAATATTTGAGACTAAATTTCTTAACTAGCCACTGCGCAAAGATATTTACTACCAAAGAAAGGATCATAAGTACAAAAGCCGCATAAAATAGTGATGAAACCTGACTTCCATCAGCCTCACCAAACTGGTTCGCGAGCATGGAAGAAATGGTATAACCGGGGGATAATAGAGACCAACTAAATGCATTCGAATTTCCAATAATCATTGTGACAGCCATGGTTTCACCCATTGCTCTGCCTAAAGCCAATAGAACACCTGCCATAATTCCTGATAATGCTGCCGGCAAAATTACTGAAAATATTGTTTTCCATCTACTTGCTCCAATTCCATAAGCTGCATTTCTTAACTTTTTAGGTACTTGATTAAGAGAATCTCTTGCAATGGAGGTCACTATAGGCAAAAGCATAACTACTAAAATCATTATTGCTAACAAAGAATTCCTACCTGTAGGTTCTGTACTGAATAAAGGTATCCAACCAAAGAAATTATGTAAAAAGACAAAAAAGGCTCTAAAAAAAGGTTCCATAACAAATATTGCCCAAAGTCCCAATACAACTGATGGAATAGCTGCTAATAATTCGACAAAGGAACCTATTATTTCTCTTACAACTTTCGGGACAAAGTCTTCGGTAATAAATATTGCAGTTCCAACGCCCAAAGGGATAGTTATTAATAACGAAAGAAATGAAGTTACTAATGTGCCATATATCGCAGTAAAAGCTCCGTATTCATCTTTTACTGGATTCCATTCAGAGGTTACTAAAAACTTCAAGCCATACCTTGAAAAAGATTCAAATGACTGAAAAAAGACTACTAAAATTATTCCTAAAAGTATTATTGCTACGAAACTAGACAAGACTAGGGCAGTATTCTTGAAGATAATATCTATATTTTTTTCGATACCGAATCTTTTACGATTCTTGAAAAGAGTTAATTTCTCTTCCATTAAAAAAGGAATATCTCTATAAATCTACTACTAAATGCTGTAAAAGACTTTAAGAGGACTTAAAGGTATATGAAAGTCATGATAATTTGACATCTATTAAAATTTTTAACTACCTATTTTTTCAACGGCAGCTCTTGATTTCAAAAGGATATTCCCTTTTAAGGGGATAAATCCAAGGGATGAAGCCTTATCTTGATACTCATCACTTAACAATGTATTAAAGGCTTGTTTGATTGCTTTAGTGTTTCTACCATTACCTTTTTCGTAAGCAAGTATCCATGTCAATGAAGCTATAGGGTACGCTCCTTTTGCTGTTGGATTAGGATTTTTACCCGCAAGATTTTCATCTAAAGTAATACCATTAAGAGCCTTAGCTCCTGCTTCTGCAGATGGTTTTAGAAATTCCCCTGAATAATTTTGAAGTGCAGCAGCTTTAACATTACCTTTTATATAAGACTGGTTAACATAACCAATTGCACCTGGAGTGTTTTGAATTACACCTGCAACACCAGAATTACCTTTTGCCCCAACGCCTGCTGGCCACTTAACTGATTTACCAGTTCCTAAAGTCCATGTTGGTGAAAATTCTTCCATAGAGTTTGTGAAAGCCTTAGTAGTTCCTGAACCATCAGAACGATGTGTCCAAGTTAACTTTCCTGATTTACAGCCTAATTCTTTCCAGTTTTTAACCATACCCATTGCAACTCGTACTGCTTGTTCTTGAGTAAGTTTCAAATCGCAATCATAGTTATAACCAAAAGCAATAGTCCCACCAACCATAGGTATTTGAACAAGTCCTCTACTAACTTTCTCTATATCAGAATCTTTCATAGGATCATCTGATGCACCAAAGTTTACGGTTTGGTCTATAAAAGCTTTTCTTCCAGAGCCCGAACCAACTGCTTGGTAGTTAACCCTTGGTCCACCAGATTTGGCTAAGTCAAAAAACCACCTAGTATAAATTTTCGAGGGAAATGTAGCACCTGCTCCGCTCAATCTTTTTGATGCTATTGCAGATGGAGAAAGTATTAATGAAATTGCAGAAGAGAAAATAAGGGTTTTTTTGAAAATGCCCACTGAGTAATGAGAAATAAGTTTATTAATTGTAAAGTTAATTGATAGCCTTAAAGAAATTTAAAAATTGAAAGATTTATATATCAAATTATTCTTGATATATCTATTTCAATAGCTCTACTGCTACTACAAGATTTCCTAATAATCCGTTCAAAATATTTAGTTGTTCTTTACTACCAAATGCTATTAATACCTGACCTGGCTGAAGTATAAAGTTACCTCCAGGATTAGTGAACAATTTTTCATTTTCTTTGATAGCCAATATTTTTGCACCGCTCTTTTTCCCTATTCCAAGTTCAGAGAGTGATCTTTTCTCTGCTGTTTCAAAAAGACTAATATCATTACTTAATTCAAATTCTTCAATCTCACATTCACTTCCTGCAAGCAGATCAAGAAAGTCAATCGCGATTGGTCTTAAAGCCATTGAAGCCATTGCTCTTCCTGCAGCAATATAAGGACTTACAACTATACTTGCACCAGCTAATCTCAACTTACTTGCAGCTTCTTCAGTTCCAGCTCTTGCAATTACTCTTATAGAACCTCTTATCCCTTTAGCACTTAAAACCACATATAAATTTGCAGCATCATTAGGTAGGGTAACGACCAAACTTTTGCATTTTTCTAATCCTGCCAGTTTTAACGTCTCATCAAGAGTTGCATCAGCACAAAGAACTTCTAAACCATTTTCTTCAGCAATCTTTTTTCTATCTTCGTCGCTCTCAACAACAATAATTGGAATATTTTGCGTCTTTATTTGGTTAGATATTTCCTGACCAACCCTCCCATATCCGCACAAAATTACATGATTTTCCATTTTTCTAAGAAGTCTTTTAAAACGTAATTCGTTTACTCTTTGAAAATAGCCGGATTCGAATAATCTAACAGCTTTTTGAAAGGTAAATTGAATAAAGATCAATCCGCCAACGATTACTAAAACAGTTACTATCCTGCCTTCAGGACTTAAAGGTTGAACTTCTCCAAAACCAATAGTGGTTATAGTGATCAGAACCATCCATAAGCAATCACTCCATTCCCATCCCTCTGTTATTCGGTAGCCAATTGCACCTAAAAAAAACAAAAAGAATAAAGAATAAATAAGACCAAACCAAGGCCTTAAATAGTCTTTAATAAAATAGAACTCAAATAATCTAAGCTTCATATCCCTTATTATCGTTAACTATTCAAAAATTTCAAAAAAATTTTCTATTATGTTCCTAAAACTATTTATTTGTTTAAGTGAAATATATATTAAGCAGAATAATAATATTTATTTTCGTAGCTCTATGCATTAAACAAATGATTACTGTCTCAGGTCTTATTTAATGCTTCATTAAAAATTAATTCAAGGTTTTACTTGTACCGATTCAATAAGAAAATCAGAAGCTGCTTTTAACCAATCAGCGACCGTAAGACGAAGGTCCGGTTGAGAATATACAAGCGCGACAATAATTCCAACTAAAATTATCTTTACCATGGCAATTCAAATATTCTTATGAATTAAAGCACAACTATTTAGTAAAAAGAACCTTAAATCTATAAAAAACAGATTAATTAAAATTTCTCCAATTGATTAAACAAGTATTCCACTCTTCTTAGATTAACGCCTAAATCTGATTGCCCTAATCTTGCTGCAGATCTTATCTGAATAATTCCTTTAGATCTATCTACATAACTTCTCACATCAAGCTTTAAAATTTCGAGGTCATCTGGAAATCTAAAAATTAAGCTTCTACAAACACCCCTCCAATAATTTCTACCACTTTCAATAACTTCTGTACGAGGTAACCCTTCTGCCAGAGAAACAAGTTGAATAAACTTTTGATCAACATTTATTAGCTTCTTTTCCACTAAGACACTATTTAATGGATTAGTTATTGGAGCAAGACCTTGGATGGAGGAAACCATATTTTTTAATAACGATGTAGATGTTCTAACCGATTTCATACACAAAGTGAGAGGAAAAAGTAAAGAATTTTCCCATAAATTTGATCTCTTTATTAAAGATTCCTTATTTTGTGATCAAAATTCTAAAATTTGAGATTTTTTATTATTTTTTTTGATAGAGATGGTTGCCTATTTTGTTTACTATTTAGTTCCTTAACCCATAAAAAAACTCCCACAAACAAAAAAATTTCAACTATAATCCCGACCTTTATTAAACTCATTTTTTATCCTCTTTTTTCTTGTTGGTTCCCTCAATGTATGGCACAAGAATATTTAATAACCACTTTTTAAATGCATTTAAAGGTTTCATAATCTATTTACTTGCCTTTTCTCCACAAACTCCTTCCTTTAATGAGATCCTCTATATTTGGCCAAGCTGCTATTAATTCTTTAAGTGCTTTTCTATTAGGAGTATAGAAAACACATGACAATGCACTTATTACATAAAGTATGAACCATAACTTACTTTCTGAATAAGCTAAAAACAAAGAGAAAAGAAAACTTCCAATAAAGAAAAAGAAAAAAGTCCTATTTAGTATTTCTAATGGAGTTCTTTTAAGTCTGTAAAATTTAGTCTTTTTTTTGTCTGGTCCAGGATCTTTCTGAAATTTACTTTCGTATGAATTAATTATTTCTTCCTCTAGAACTTTTTCGTACTCTAAATTATCAACTGGATCACCACTATCCTTTTTATTTATCATCGGTATCTATATAGTACAAATATGTTAACTAATTTCAGGAATTTTAAAAAGTATCAAATTTTATCTGTTAACTGGAGCTATACAAACAGATCATGGTTTTGGAAATACTTCAAAATTGTCTTATTTATAAAAGATAAATTAGTCAAAATATTCTTTTTAATTTTCCCAAATCTTTCGGTCATTTAAAATAATCTCTTCTATAAGCTTCATAGCATTAATTAAATTGGGAGGCAATATCTAAATCTAGAGTTAAAATAGTTTAGAGATTTGAATAATATCTATATGCAAAGGTATTTGATTTCCTACGAATTTACAGATGGCGAGGATCAAGAAGAAGGGGCAGAAATGCTAATTAATTGGTACGAATCAGGTGGTCCCCAAAACAGACCTGAAAACTATGAGGTTCATTCTTGGATTTTTATGGTTCAAAATGGGATTGGACATTCTGTAGTAAGTGCAGATTCTCTTGAGACAATTTGGAAGCAATGGCATCCCTGGAGAAGGTTAATGGATATAAGTATTCAGCCGTGTATGGATCTTGATGAGACAGTCGGATTATTCAAAAAACAAAAAATGAATACAAGGATAGTCTAAAAGTATTTGAATTCCAAATATAAATATCTTTTTAGTAGCACCTAATACTGCATACATATCTCACTGCGTTAAAAAGGATAAGATTAATTTTCCATGATGAATGATTCTTATCACATTTATTTCAAAGGAGAAATTCTTTTCAAGAATTTAAGTAAAGATGAATTTGAATTTGTTTGGGGAAAACTTTATACATCTTATATAAATGCCCTAAATAAAGAGCTAACCTACGAATTAATTAGCGATAACAATATTATGGAGCCTGCCTTTAACCTTGAGCCATCTTACTAAATCAAGAACTAAATCCTAGATTATGAATAAAACAAGAAAAGCTGTCTCTCTTTTATTTTGAGGTACTCTTTTTCTTCTTTAGTTATGTCTAAAGCAATTTTATTTGCCTCAATTTCAACATTCGAACTATAAGTTTCAAAGTTTTCCTCTCTTTTAAATAGGGCAACAATGCCAATATCTGTTATGAACCAAATAAAATGATCAGTTTCTCCAACTGGCTCTTCTTTTAAAGAATCAATAATCAAATCACAAGTTGAATCCATTTAATTAATCTGAGAGGGGGTTTAATTGCCCCCATTGCAATACCTTACGGCCTCAAAATTGGTGCCACCATCTTCAATTATTTCTGCAACACATTTATTAAAAAGTTTAGATTCCTTTTTTACTGAACAGAATCCAAAAGCGATTGCAGCTAAGGCTATTGCCGATACGAAACTAGAACCAAGTTGTACAAAACCATAGGCAAACATAATGTTTTTCTTTCCAGAACATTTTTTTGAATCCTTTTTTTCTTCTGTCATTTTAAATATTTAACTCATACAAACCTATTTGATTAATCTTGCGTTTGGGAATTGTTGCCATAGAGAAAACCGAATTAAACAATTTTTAATCAGCTATGACAAAAATTAAAAATTTCAAGTTTAGATTGATTTTTCTTCACTTTAATTTTCAATTTGATACATCATGCAGAAAAAACTTTTTGAATTTTTTATCAACATGAGCTTCTGGTATAGAAAATTTATCTTTTTTAAAAAGTAATGATCCCATAGTTATAACAAGAGATTTTGTTACTTTTTAAACTATATTTTATTTTTTTTGATGAAGTATTAATACTTAAAATTTTTTCCAGAAAAGCTTGTTTTGATAATGCTCCCGAAGAGTTATCCACTTTTTAAGCGTTTTTCAACAGGTTTTTCCACAATATGTTGATTAAATTTGAATTTCTATGTGCAAAATAAAATATTATCTTCTTTTAAGAAAAAACTATCCACAAATTTTTTTTGGGATCACTATGATCTCAACTGTCTTTTAAATAATCTTAAGCACAATTCATATGAATCTAAATGAGACAAAAAAGGATTTAAACCCCGAAATCAAGAAAGAGTTGGAAAAATCTAAACTCAAAGTTCTTACTAATGAAAATGATTTTTTAGTAAAAAACCTCAAAAAGGCTGGATGATTCATTAGAGCTAAAAAATTTTTTAAACAACAAAATTTTTAAAAATTCCTTTCTAGAACGAAACAATGATTTCTTGAATGATTACCCAAAATATTTTTAATTTGTCAAATATAAAATTTATATTAAATATACAAGTGAATACTCCAGATACTAAACATATAAAGCAAATTCTAGTTATATTATTCTAATCTCCATAAGAGATCTGATCAGAAATATAAGCGGAAAATTTCTATTTTTTTTAATTATATAAACAATTATTTTCCCTGTATCCGAACCCTTGTTTCTTTTAAAAGATGAATACCCAAGAACTAAAAGTCAGTTATAAAAAGCTTTTAAATAAAGCTGCTCAAGCTAACGGTCGTAAAGAAACTGTTTCTTACTTAAACCGTGCTGCTAAAATTAAGTCAAAACTTTACTCAACTTCTAAAGTAAATTGCTTTAGATGTAATGGAGCAGGTTTTCTAAGAATTACATTAGATGAAACTAAAACCTGTTTATCTTGTTACGGTAAGGGATTCTTAATAAAAGAAAATCAGCAGGTTTAAAAATTTTGTTCTTCATGAAAGATCTCATTCAAGCTCACAAAAAATTAATTAAAACAGTAAAAGAGCAAATGGGATTTTCTGATTATGGGATGTATTGGTTGGCTTTCCTGGAAGGGGGTCTAACTATATGGCTACTTGATAGAATATTTTTCCACTGGTTAAAGTTTTAATTTTTATTTAGGTCAAAAAAAATTTTTACAGGTATTAAATAAATTAATTTATCGAAACCATTTGAAAAGTTGTAGTATGGGAAAAAACTAATATGCAATTACTGGGATTAATTCTTCTTCTAGCTAGTAGCTGGTATTTATGGAAATTAACATCAAACTTTCTTGATGAACCAACAAAAAAAGAACTTACTAATAGTTTAAATAACCTCAAAAATAAATTCACTGAGGGAAAACAAAATTTCTCTAAAGCGAAAATAAGTGAAGCTTGGGAAAAATACAAAGAAGAAGGTGGAGCCTTATCTAATAAAGAAAAAAGCTAGTGGACTTTTTTATTATTACTAGTCTCACTAAAGATATTTCTAGAATTGATCTAATTGGTATTTTGTTTGGTCATTTAATTTTTGGTGTTGCCTTGACACAGCTTTTAGATTGGACGTGGTTAAAGAACCTTATGAGTGAAGAAGATAAAACAAGGATGCTTAAAAGTTATACATGGAAAGACTTATTAGTAGATGGAGCAGTTGTTACTGTAGTTCTAGGAATAATCTTTTTAATAATTAGCATTTTTCTATAAATGAACGTAACTTACATCCTTTTAGTTTTTTTAATGATATCCATTGTGATTTTCACTCAAATAATCAATTCCTCCGATAAATCAAAATAAATGAACGAAGTAACTAGCAACTCCTCAACTGGGTGGTACTTAATCGCTTTGGTAAGCACTTTATCTTTTTTAGCTTTAATTTACTTCGGCCAAAAAAGATAGCCTAAATTTTAAAGATTATTTAAATTCATAAAAAAAGCCCTGCAACTTCATGAGAGGCAGAGCTTTTAATTATTAAGTAACTGATTTATATAAATCTGTTGATTATAAAACCTTTTTTCTTAATCAAAGAAAAAGAGACCGATGAATGTGATGAAGATACTGAATTCACGGCCCCTTTGATAACCGCATTTTTCGGTAGATACGACAATGAATCACCTCCTTTACTAATATTTTTCTAAAGATAACCAAAAGAATTAAACAAGGAAAGAAATTCGTTAAAAATTTAAAAATTTTTTAACAAATTAAAGATATAAATCTCTTCAATATAAATATATTTATATTACCAAGGCAAAACTTCTCCGTTAGCATGCCAAAAAGTACCCGAGTTATTTTTATTTAAAGAATCAATACGTTTTAAAAGGCCATTTGCTGATTCTTCAGGACTTATTCCATTTCTTGTAAAGCCAGTCATTCTTGTACTCACTAACCCAGGATGCAAAATAGCTACATAAATATCTTCCCTTGATAAATCTATGGAAAGTGATTTTGCTGCCATGGACAAGGCAACCTTAGACATTCTGTAACCATAAGAACTTCCTGATGTATTATCTTCAATAGATCCCATTCTACTCGTGATAAAAGCAACTTTAGAAGATCTTTTTAAAAAATGTTTAAGTGATTGAGTCATACATATTGGGCTCAATGCATTGACTTCAAATTGCCGCAAAATACTTTTTTTATCTAAGTTTTCGAAAGAATTAAATTCATAAATTCCTGCATTATGAATAAAGCAATCTAAATTAACTCCGGATAGTTTTTTACACAAATTTGTTATCGACTCATCAGAAGAAATTTCTATATTCTCTTCAATTCTCACTCCTAAATCTCTAAGTTCTTTTGAAGCTTTCCTACACGTTGCAATTACATTATCTCCCCTCTTATGAATTTGTCTACATAGTTCTAATCCAATACCCCTATTTGATCCTGTAATTAGATAAGTCGACATCTCTAAACTAAAAAATAAAAAATTAATCTAAATCCAAATATAAAAGAAAACGAACTAGAACAAGAAAAAATTTATAAAATTCCTTATTAGATTTTTTAAGGCTATGATGGATTATGAAATTTAAAAGATTCTATAAAAAGAAAACAAAGATATTTTTATCATCAAAATTTAATGTATGGAAATTTTCAATCAAGAATTTACAGAAGAGTTTATTAGGTTAACGTGGAGAAATCCTGCTTTCATGGCTATCGCTATCGCGTTAGTTTGGCTTATCCCACAATTATTTATCAGAAAAATAATGGCAAAA
Source organism: Prochlorococcus marinus str. AS9601 (assembly GCF_000015645.1). Lineage (NCBI taxonomy): Bacteria > Bacillati > Cyanobacteriota > Cyanophyceae > Synechococcales > Prochlorococcaceae > Prochlorococcus > Prochlorococcus marinus. The sequence continues at coordinate 664,939 of NC_008816.1, read as the reverse complement.
AAATATGAAAGAAGAAAAATAGAAATTCAGAAAAATAAAATTCAGAAGCTTTACCCAACTAATATTCCTAAATAAGATTTTTATTTATAAGATGAACTAATGAATCAAAAAAATACTTTTAGCATCTAAGTAAAATATGATCTACAAAATAATTAGAATTGATGGGAAAGATGACGAATTAACAGCTCAAAGTTTTGATAAGTATTCAGATGCGTACGATTTGTTAGAGGAACTATATGGAGATTTATGTTGTTCAGATGCTGATTATGGAGACATAACCTATTACGATATTGTGGAAAATAATTGAAAAAATATTAATGGAGAATAAAAAATGGGCTCCCTCCAAAGAAGAAAATTTAGGGGTAATAACGAGTGTATATGAATTCATTAAAGAAAAACTTTCAGAACTTCAAAATAAAACTGGATGTCCAGATTCATTTATTTATGATTTTATTGGCAATATTCAGAATGAATGGCATCCTGAATCTTGCCACTCCATAGTTAGAAATAAAAAAAGGAAAAATTAGAAAATATTAAATCTTCAACGCAAATTTATAAAATTTCTCTAATATAATTTGAATTTAAAAATACCAATTCATGATTATTAGAATACTAGGAATCGTACTTATCGTAGGTACGATTGCATATTATGGTTTAGTGTTAACTGGGCAAAGCAACCTTTAGTTTTTTATCTTTTAAAAATTTCTCATGAAATGGCCTCCTACTTTGTGTTGGACAGCACCAAAAACAATTAATGGTAATAGGCATTTTCAAGTGAAAGCTTATGGTGGGAAAAATGAAGATAGATGGGTTGATATTTTTCCTACCAAAAATAAAAAAGATATTAAAAGAATCTCGTGGGCAAAACTAAAAACAGAATGGACTACTGGATGGATAAGGCTCCCAAAAGATAAAGATTAATTTGTATATGTAAACAAATATTATTAACCAGAAAAATGTAAAAAATAATACCTAACTCAAAAAAAATAACTTCTAAAATTTTTTAAATTGCTGTTTAATATGAAGTCAGAACCGAAGAAAAAACTCCCTAATAAAAAAGTTATAAGTTCAGCAAAATTTGAAGCTAAAGAACAATTCACAAAATCTGCATTAGAAAATTTAAAAACAGAAAATGAAAGACTTGTTAATTCACTAAAAAAATCTGGGGAGATTAAAGAATCAAAAAGAAAATAAACTTACAGTATTTGAAATTTTTTATTATTATAGATATTTATACATTGAGAAATGATTGAAAAAATCTCTCTAGCAAATTCTCATTTACCTCAACTTATTGGTTTCGTTTTGATGTCAATTGGATATACATTAGGCAATAAATTCTACCTTCCGGAAATCAAACAAAAATAATTACTAGTTATTAAAAATATTTAAATAAATAACATTGAAAATATATTCCTTATAAAAATTTTTCAATAATTTATCTGATTTAAAGTAAAAACCTTAAAGCCAATTCTGTAATTCAATTAAGACTAGTCTTAGAATTTTGTTGACACATAAATGTAACAGTAAAGTACTTAAAAATGTGAAATCCAAAGAAAAAGTAAGAATTCATACTTTTTTTTTTTAAATATGTTACATTCTTTAATAATTCAAGTTAAGGTTTCCTCTGTGAATAAAGCAGAAATTAGGAAATGTTTGATGTATAAAATGTCATTTATTCTTTGGCTTACTAATTGATCACATATGAAATCTAAAAATGGATGCACTTACTAGTTTTATAGTTGTTATCATCGCAATTACAATTCAATTCTCTTTATACGCCATCAAAAGGTTGCAGGAACCTTTAGAACCAAATTATTTGATAGATAAAAATTCGAAAAGAAATAAAAACTATATGGGTAAATTTTGGAAAAATGCCGAAATAACAAATGGGAGATTAGCTATGATTGGTTTTTTAGCATTGATAATAAACTACGGTTTCTTTGGGTGGATAATACCTGGTTTTATTTAAACTATCAATACATTAAGGTCTTAAAAAAATATCTTGTTCAAAACAAACTCTCCTTTTAAAAAAAAAATTTTTATTATAAGAAAAAAAGCAATTGAGTAATTCTGATTTTGATAAAAATGGATTGGATAGCTATGGAATACATTGGCTTCAATATGCTGCTTTTGCTGTCTCTGGTTTTGCTATTTTTACAACCTGGGCATTTTTTTATGATGAAAGATTCCACAACTTTGTAATGAATATTTTCAGAGTTATTAACTGCAGTGGGTTCAACTGTAATGGAGCATTTTAAAATTCTATGGCTAATCCAGATCAAAAAACTATATTAATTGATAATGCTTTTGAGGAAATAAAAAACATTTGTAAAAATCTTCAAAAAGATACTGATGCTTCGAATTCTGAACTTAAAAGTTTACTAAAACTAATTATTAATGAATGGGAAGAAAAAGAAGAACAAAAAAATGGTTTTGGATTCAGGTAAGTTTAGCCACTATCTAAGAAGAGACTTAGGCCTAAAATCATTTTAATATGAACAGATTTTTTACTTTTAAAATTTAATACTTATAAATTACATTTTTTAGAAAGAAATTAAAAAGGAATGAATCACAAATAAAAGATTCATTCCAGATTTAGCATTAGTTTTATCTAGATTTAAATTTTATAATTTAACTCCTCTGGTGGACTGTCAATCATTAGATCCCTCCTATTCAACAAGTTAAACCTACGCCTTACTTATTAAGAAAGTAAATCAGTAAAAATGCTGATTTATTATTTTCTAAAATGTTTGAATTAAAGATGCCAATTCTGGTGCATCTAATAAAAGTGCAAAAAATGTAAGCACAACTAATAAAAATATGGAAAAGTAGAATTGAATCATGTTTCAAAATTACTTAAAAAGAATTTTTTAAGTTGTATAAAATAATGCTTTGTTTACATAATTAAATATCTCTACCTAGAGAAGTTTAATTAGAGAATAATTAAGAAGCTTCAGGGGAAAATATAGTCTTATTTTTTTGCCAATACTCACAGCCTTTAAGTAAATGATCACCCTGTGGTATGCGTTTTTCGTATTTTGGACAGATCAAGATAGTAGAAAAGTTTCTGTAGTGCTGTAGCGAAAGTGATTGCAAGTAATACAAATCTTTGTTCGTTTTCGTTTTAGGGTAGATTCTTTTAGATATTCCCATTTTGAAGGATTTACCTTGATCATGATTACTGGAATTTATTAGTAACAATTTGCCAACCTCCTGAAATTAATTCATTCCATGTTTCACAAGCACACTCAATAGAATGAAGTCTTGAATTTTTAATTTGGGCTGGTTCACCTAATTCATTTGCATAGAAAAGATGAGTATATACTTGTAAGTTATTAGATACAGATTTCTTATAACTCTCAAAAAAAATTAATAAACCACTTTTTTTGCTAAACAACCAGCCAGTTGGGGGGTCAATAAGGCTGCCACGATAAAAATAAGTCCGAACATTAGCAACTCCTGGAGTCATGAAGATAATACAGTTGTACTATTAATATAAATGTACTACTCGCAGGCGTCAAGTGTTCCTCTGGCAATTATTTAAAAATAAAATTTCTTTCCAGAAATAATCCGCCATAAACTTCTTATTTGGTAATAGTGAATACAAGTGACTCCTTGAAAAGGAAAATATCATTTAAGGAGAATCTCCAAAAGAATGCAATGTATCGAAATCCCTTCTACTTAGGATGGAACAAAGGTTGGTCTTTTTTATTTTTTTTAGAGGGTGGCATTGCAAAAATTGAAGCAAAAGGTTTTGGTATTTCTATTACAACAAAAGTTAAGAAAGGAGAATCACCCCTAGAATCTGCAGATAGATTAGTTTCGAAAGAGCAAAGGATTAGAAAATCAAGATATTTTTCTTGGGTTAAATCTATGAATGATAAAACAATAAATTAACCAATCCTTAAATTTCTAAAGTAATTTGTTGACAGTCAATTTAAAATAGAAAATAGTCATTTATTTTTCGTGTCCAATAAATTTTATGAATGGTGGAAAAACCATAGAAAAGTTGTAACCTATGGGGCTTTTATCATCTTGTTTGGTTTTTATTTATCTCCTGTTGTCAAAGAAGGAAAATACAAAAACCAATGTATTAAGTACTCTACTAAAGGAGCTTTAACTAAATTTAATAAGGACGATATAGGAGAAACTTTACTAGAGGAAACAGGTTTGAATATTGAAGAACTAGCAATAATTGAAGGTTATAAGAATTGCATTAATTAAAAAGTTCGCAAAAATTATCCTGAGTTTTTAAATGATTAAAGGTATCTTTAAGCTTGTTTTATTAATACTATTATTTGGATTTATATCAATAAGTCCAAAAACAAGATACTTGGTTGGCATAACTCTAAAAGAAATTTCTTCATTTCTTTTATGGACTGTTAAATTTGAAGATAGAGAAAAATGGATTATAGATAAGCCAAGTTGGACACCTGACCAAAAACTTAAGCCATCTTATTAAATGAAGACTTATTTAGAAGAACGAATTGAGTGGTATGACGATAATTATAGAAATGGCAATGCTTTAATCTCTGATAAGCAGTTCGACCAACTTGAAAAAAATTTATTAAGAACAAACCCAAATTGTGATTACTTTAAAAAGAAAAATAAAATTGTTTTACCTTCATTAGAAAAGGATTCAATAGATGAATTTTTGAAAGGATTATTAGTAGATACCAGATTATTAATTGAACCAAAAATTGATGGTTGTGCTGTTGCTTTGCAATATAGGGATGGAACCTTGGAGAAAGCAATTTCAAGAAAAGGGGCCGACGTTACTAGTAAACTTATTAAAGTTCAAGACATTCCCAATAATCTCCCTTTAAGAGGGGTTCTCCAAGTTAGAGGTGAATTATATGCACCCAACCAAAGTCCAAATATCTCCCAGAAAATCGCTTCTGGATTTCTAAGAGCTAAAGAAGGATTTTCTGAAAGTCTTAGCTTCTGCGCATTTCAAATACTTAATTCAACACTTAACCAATATGAGTCCAAAAAGAGTCTTTCAAAGCTTGGTTTCACGATCCCTCAGGATATTTCATGTAACTTTACGAGCCAAGTTGAAGTATTTAGAAAACAATGGCTAGAAGGGAAGCTTTTTAGTAAATATCCAACAGATGGAATAGTAGTAAAAATAAATTCTAGAAAATTACAATTGATTAGAGAAAAATCAAATTTAGATTATCCTTATTGGCAAGTGGCAATAAAACGTTAATGGAATTAATACACCAGATTTTCCCTACTTGGCATATTTACTTGGATATGTTTTTGGTTGGCTTTGCAACTTACGGTTTTCTGAGAATTAAGAAAAAAATAAAAACTAAATAAAGTTTTTAAAATCATCCCTGGTCCTTAAGCATGGATTTAAGTTGTTCGGTATCTAATTGTTCAAGATAATTTCTCATTGCCAACCAAGATCTTCTGCTTTCTAACTTTCCACTTTGCTTAAATAAATTCGCGGAAACTTGATCTATCAATTCTTTATGAGTCATATTTATATTCTTCATCAAGTTCAATGACAACACCATTAAAAAATTCTGCTAATAATTTTGATGGGTCTTGTATAAATACCTTTCTATCTGCTTTTGATAGTTTCTTTTTGATTGGATTTAAGTTAGTCATACTGATTCAGGTAATTCAAGTTCTTCAAAAGTCCAACCTTCTAATTGAAGGTCATGCCATTTATCCCAAGCATTATCCAAATACATTTGAGTTGATGATTTAATTGCCATTGGCTCACCAAGATCATTTGCATAATAAGTATGAGCAAAAATTCTCATACTATTTCTTGGAGATTTTTTATTCCTCGTAAATAAAATTAATCTGCTGCGGTCTGGGCTAAGCAACCAACCACTTGGGGACTCATTACGATAACCGTAAGAAAAATTAGTCCAAACATTAGCTCCTCCTAAAGTCATTATTTAATAATACATATGTACTATTAATATAAATACATTAGAAATGGATCGTCAAGTATTTTGGCAAATAAATTATTTACACTGATAGAAAATAAAAACAGCTCAGTTATTCCAAAAAATAAAATACCCACCAAAAGCCTGTTTTAGCAAGCATTTTGATAGGTAACACCGGATCCCCGTCAGTTCTCTGCTGCATCGACCTGGAAATGCCAGAAGAGGATTCAAAGTGGGCTTTCGTTTCCGATTACAAGATCGGTTTACTACCGCATCACGACAGTCTCCTCATGTCGAAAGAGAGTCAGATCAGAGCACATAAAGAAGAACTTAACCAAAGATCCAGTAATCTAACTCTAACTTATTTTTTTATGCATTTGGAGATGGCCAAATGTCTCTTACCATAGTTAATAAAATTTGAGCTTCATCATATCTTTCTGAATGCGTTTTACCATTTAATAAAAATGTGATGTGAGCCATTTTTCGTCCAAGAATTTCGCGAGATTTGCCATAACAATGAATATTAGAACCCTCAATTTCAGATAACATTTTAATTCTGGTTTCCATTGAGATTGGGAAATTCTTTTTTAACCCCAGTAGATTTATCATAATTGCACCTTCACAGTTCATTTTAATTTCAGGTGGTATTATCCCAGAAGAAATGCAAACATATTGATCAAACTGACTTGATGTGCAAGCTTCAATAGAGAAATGAGCTGAGTTATGTGTTCTAGGAGCTATTTCATTAATTAAAAGACCATTATCTCCATAGAAGAATTCAATAGCTAAAACTCCAACGTAATTAAGTTCATTGACTATTGAAGAGAAAATATTTATTGCAAATAAGTTCAAATCATATTCATTTGATCCAGGTGCAAGAACCCAATCACAAACATGGTTTGATTGGAACGTCTCAACTATTGGAAAGAATCTTATCTTACCGGTCCTATCTCTCGAACCAACAAGAGCCAGTTCTTTTTCATACTCTATCCATTCTTCTATTAACCATTCATCAGAATTATTCTCTGTTAAAAAAGAATCTAAATCTTCTTTTGTCTTTATTTTTCTGTTCCCTTTGCCGTCGTATCCACCTTTATTTGATTTTGCCATTAGAGGAAAAGTCCAATTATTGATTTCCTCATCCGAGAGATTTTTAAAATCTTCAATACTTATCCATTTTGGACAGGGAATATTCATTCTATCTATTAATTTTTTTTGAGAAAACCTATCTACTAATGGCTTAATTGCATTAAGGCTTGGAACAAAAATATCTTCATTGCCAATTAAATTTAATTTATCAATTTTTATCCATTCATTTTCAAAAATTATTTTTTCACACTCATTAATTAATGATTTATTTCCTCTTATCTTTAAAGGATCAGCTTCTATGACATGATCTGCTTTTGAGCCAGCAGGATCATCACAAGATTTTGTTTGCACACATACTTCTAAATCTCTTTTTTTTGCTGCCTCGGTTAACATCAGTGCCAGTTGACCACCTCCAATTATTCCTAGGGAATAATTTTTCTTGATATCGTTTATATTTTTTTTAAAACTCATAGCATGATTTTATTACCATTTCTAATTCTTAACAACTGAATTTTTAAGGATCTAGAGCTTAGATTTTGCTAATATATAAAATACTTAATACAAATATTTATAAATTTTAACTAGGTAATCAATTGTGAATAAGAGAAAAATATTAGTCCCATTAGGTGATAAGTCATACGAAGTAACTCTAGAAGCAGGGATACTGAATAACATTAGCGAAGAACTCTTAAAAATTGGAATAACAAAGAAAAGAAAAATACTTGTGATTTCAAATGAAGAAATATCAAATTTGTATGGTGAGAAATTCTTAAATAATTTAAAAGATAATAAATTTCAGGCCAAAATGTTCCTTATCAAGGCTGGAGAATCATATAAAAACTTAAAAACCTTAAGTGAAATATATGATGTAGCATTTGAATTTGGCTTAGATAGAAATTCAATAATTATTGCCCTTGGAGGAGGAATTGTTGGAGATGTAAGTGGTTTTGCAGCTGCTACTTGGCTTAGAGGTATCGAATATATTCAGATTCCAACAACATTATTATCAATGGTTGATTCATCTGTGGGAGGAAAAACAGGAGTAAATCATCCAAAAGGTAAGAATTTAATTGGAGCTTTCAATCAACCTAAAGCAGTTTTTATTGATCCAGAAACTTTAAAAAGTTTGCCCAAAAGAGAATTTAGTGCAGGCATGGCTGAAGTAATAAAATACGGAGTAATAAGAGATAAAGAACTTTTCGAATACTTAGAAATTGAAAAAAACAAAAATGAACTTATAAATCTCAAAAATGAATATTTAATTAAAATAATTAATAGTTCAATTAAAACAAAGTCTAATGTTGTTTCTCAAGACGAACATGAAAATGGTGTTAGAGCAATATTGAATTATGGTCATTCTTTTGGTCACGTTATTGAAAATTTATGTGGATACGGCAAATTTCTGCATGGTGAGGCAATATCAATTGGTATGAATATTGCGGGGAAAATAGCAATTGAAAAAGGGTTATGGTCTAAAGAAGAATTAGAGAGACAGCGAATTCTCTTAGAGAGTTATGATCTTCCTACCGAGATCCCCAAAATAAATAAAGAAGACGTTCTAACAATACTTATGGGTGATAAAAAAGTTCGTGATGGCAAAATGAGATTTATATTACCGAAAGAAATTGGTGCTGTTGATATATATGATGACGTGGAAGATTCATTATTTTTAAAGTTTTTTTCTTAACGCAAACAGGTTGAATTTATATTTATTTTCTTCTCATTAAACTTTTTAAAAACAAACCACTTAAAATCACCTAAACAAACAGGATCTACTAGTCTAAGTAATGCCTCTCTTCTTAAAAGAGCATTTGATAAATTCTCCTTAAATTCTTTCTGAATCCCATAAAGTCTCTCAGCCAATCCAAGCGCCAATAAAGCCTCTCCTTGTTTTGTTATTCCAACAGTATCAAATCCAAGAGTCTCAGCATCATTAATTAAAGTTTCTATGCATACATGAGATGTTAAATCGCAATTTCCAGGAGAATCTAGGACATTATTCCTCATTTTTTGATTTTCATATGAAACTATAGTCCCATCAGAATTCTTAGAGTTATAGTATTTTTTAGCTTCTTTAGCGTAATCAATTATCAATAAAATACCATTATTGATTTTCCCATAAATAGCTTCTAACCATTTTGAGTTATCTACATGCCATTCTGTCGTCCATCCTTCAAGAGCATCTTCAGGCGGAATAGTTATTCCCAACTCACTTTTAGCAAGTTCAAAACTTTTTTCCAATTCACGTGTAATTGGCATTTTATCAAAAAATAATTTATGAGATTTTTTGTCTATAGAAACTGCTTGTCGAATTAGTTTTCCCTTTGAGAAGGTTATTCTTTCTACTGGCAAAGCATCCAAAACTTCATTTGCTAGAACTATTCCATTTATATTATTTTCCTCTACTTCATCCAAACCTTTCCATAAAATATCAATACCTAAGTTCAAAAATTCCTCCAATTTATTTTTTTGTTTTTCTACCATCCCTTCATTAGGTTCAATAATTACAAAAGAAATACCTTCTAAAAAATTCTTGCTGTTTTCTAAAAAGTATTTAATTAATCCACTCATAAAGCTTCCATCTCCAGCTCCAAATTCAGTTACAGATAATGTCTCATTAGATAAAAAACTACTTTTGAACTGAATCAACCAATCTTCTATTTGTTTACCAACTAAAAAAGCAAAGTCATCAGATAAAGATGGTGATGTGACAAAATCTCCTCGAACGCCTAACTCAGCTTTTCCGCTGCCGTAATAACCATTAATAGGATCATTTAATGCAAAATTCATAAAGTCATAAAAACTTATAGTCCCACCCATTTTTATTATTTTTTTTACTAACCAATCTGGATTATTCGCGGGTAAGCTATTCATCGGCGAAAATATAAAGAGACAAAACTTATTTATGCCTTCAAAGATTAACTATTTATTAGGAATATTTCTATCTATATTAGTTTTAATTTCACATAAACCCGTTTTCGCTATAAATAATCCAAATCTCTTACCAGAAGAAAAAACACCAGTAATTGATTTAGCTAAAACATTAAGCCCTAATCAGAAAAAATCTTTAGAGGAAAAGCTCAACAATCTAGAAATTGAAAGTGGGTGGAAAATTAAATATTTATCTCAGTTTGAAAGTTCTCCTGGTAGTGCAATAAAGGACTATTGGGATTTAGATGAGACAAGTTTGTTGATAGTTGCGGATCCTAGAGGGGGAAATTTGCTGAACTTTAACGTAGGAGAGGCTTATTTTAATTTTATGCCAAGGTTATTTTGGGTTGAACTTCAAACAAGATTTGGCAACCAATACTATGTTAAAGATCATGGTGAGGATGGTGCAGTATTAGATGCAATTGATTCAGTAAAGATTTGCCTCGAAAGAGGAGGATGCCAAGTTGTCCCTGGCCTACCCAAAGAGCAATATATATGGACTTTATGTACATCGATTCTTGGAGGTTTAGTAGCAGGTTTCGCATCTGCCCCAAGAAAAGAAGGCCAAGTCATATCAATTGGATTTTTAGCTCTTCTTTCTCCTTTATGGGGAATGTTATTTGGGATTTTTGGTTTGGCACCGATAATATCCAGAACAAATGATTTATTACCTTTATTTAAAAATGGTTTAGCTTTTACAGCCGCAGGAATTGCGGGTTATATCTTATCTCAAACATTATTTTCAAGATATGAAAAGCCCAAAAATACTTAAAATATGATCAGAGATATTTAATCCTAAAAAAATTTATCTTCTTCACGAATTACACCAGACTCTGAAAACCATCGATGAGAAACATGCCTTAATTGCTTATTTTCAAACTCAATCCATGAAAAGTTAATTAGCAATTTTCCATCTTCATCAGTTTTATATCTTGGTACCACAGCAGTGTTGAAATAAATCGTTCCTTTGCTATCAATTTTAAACATCTCTCTTAAACCAAGATTTCTTTTAAGCCGGTTGTGCATATGGCCAAAAATTACAAGATCAACTTTTCTTCTCTTTTGTATTTGAGAAATAGCAGCAGACAAATCTCTATCTCCCCAATCTAAAGAGGGTAATTTCCAGTCTTTCCCACAAATGCTTTTAGGTTCTGAACCTAAACCTGAGGGACCAACATGAGACATAATTATTAGAGGTATTTCTTCAACAGTCTCTTCTGAACATTTGATAATTTTATTTATTGAATCTTGTTCGGTTATAGGTCCATAAACACCTTTAACCTCTTTTGAAAGGTAATAGCCTCCGCCAGAACTACAAGGTCTAGCAGACAATAAATTTATTTCATTATTAAAAACTTTCAAATCCCATGCACAATATTTTTCACCAAGAACACGTATCTGCTTTGAGAGAGTTTCGCCTGTAGAATCTTTTCCTCTATCATGATTTCCTAAAATCACAAAAGTAGGAATTTTGATCTCATTGATTTTTTTAATTATTTTTACACTTCCATCAGAAATATCACCAACAAATAAAACAATATTTGGTTTGATAATCGATAAAACTTTCAAGTCTAATTCAGACCATTGACCATGACAGTCACCAACAATAGCAATTTTTAAATTTGTCAGAATTTTTTCTGTTTAAAGGCATATAATCTATATAGATATATTCTAAATCCTGACCAGTATAACTTCTACTGCAAAACAGAAATCAGTTCAAAACGAAGAGGATTTGATTTCTGAAATAAAGGAGCGTTGCAAAAAAGCTAATGCAATTATTCTTGCGCACTATTATCAAGCACCAGAGATTCAGGAAATTGCAGATTTTATTGGAGATTCATTAGATCTATCTAAGAAAGCTGCAAATAATGACGCAGATATAATAATTTTTTGCGGTGTGCACTTTATGGCCGAAACCGCAAAAATACTTAGCCCTAATAAAACAGTCCTACTACCAGATATTGACGCAGGATGCTCATTAGCAGACGATTGTCCTTCAGATAAATTTCAAAAATTCAGGGAAGAAAATCCAGATCACTATGTCGTAAGTTATATAAATTGCACTGCAGAAGTAAAAGCTCAAAGTGATCTGATATGTACAAGCAGTAATGCAGTCTCATTAATTAAAAAGATACCTGAAGATAAAAAGATAATATTTGCGCCAGATCAGAACCTTGGGAGATGGGTACAGAAAAATTCAGGAAGAGATCTTAAATTATGGCCTGGCAGCTGCATTGTTCATGAATCATTTAGTGAAGAAGCACTTCTAAAATTAAAATATCAAAATCCAGGATCAAAAGTAATTGCTCATCCTGAATGTAGTCAAAATTTACTAATTCTCTCAGACTTTATTGGATCAACAAGTAAGCTGCTTGATTTCGTAAGTAAAGATCCATCTAAAACTTACATGGTACTAACTGAACCTGGAATAATTCATCAAATGAAAAAGAAAGAACCTAATAAAATTTTTATTGAAGTCCCAGATGTAGAAGGTTGTAAATGTAACGAGTGTCCGTATATGAAATTAAATACTTTAGAAAAAATTCTTGATTGTTTGAAAAATAATTCCCCGTCTATCGAACTAGACCCAGAAATAATAAGAAGAGCCTATGTGCCAATAAAGAGAATGCTGGATATGAGTAATTAATTTAATGAAAATACTTTATCTTCCTTATTAATTTTTAGGAATGCATTAAGGTTTGTGGTGTCGGGCTTAAATTCGCTTATCTGATTCTTTCTATTAATTATATTTATTAGCTCTTTTTCACCAGCTCTATATTGTTTATCTTTTCTAGTTCCTATCTCTCTTTGAAGTATAGGGTTTATATTCATTCTTACTTCTATGTCGGGAATAATTCCAGATTTGTTTATATCAGTGCCGTTCGGAGTTAAATACTTAGCGACTGTAACAGTTAGACCTGAACCATCAACTAAAGTTCTCATGGATTGAACTAGACCTTTACCAAATGTTTTCTTCCCAACTAATTTTCCTCTTTTGTTATCTTTTATTGCACCAGAAACTATTTCACTAGCACTAGCAGAACCCTCATTAACCAAAACAACTAAGGGCTTTTTTGTTAGAGCTTTACCGTTTCCTTTTTTCGTTTCTTTTAAACCATCTTTACTTACTGTACTTACTATTACTCCTTTGTTAATGAAGTGCCTTGAGATATCAATGCTTGATTCTAATAAACCTCCCGGATTACTTCTCAAGTCAAGAACATATCCTGCGACTTTTTTTGTTTCTAAATCCTTAATAGCATCTCTAGTTTCTTTGGATGCATTTGCATTAAATTGTTTAATTCTTACATAGCCAATTGATAAGCCATTTTTGGTTTGATTGATTTTACTTGATACAGTTTTTATTTCAATTTTTTCTCTTGATAAAGTCTTAAAAAAGGATTGAGAACCTCTAAGAATTTCAAGCTTTACTTTAGTACCTCTTTGTCCTCTTATTAATTTCACGGCATCCTCAATATTCATACCTTTAGTAGAAATATCATCTATGGATAATATTTTATCTCTAGCTTTAATTCCAGCATCAAATGCAGGGGTGCCCTCTATGGGAGAAATAATTATTAAATCATCAGATTCTTTTTCCTTAACTATTTGGATACCAACTCCAGTTAATTCGCCAGAGGTATCAATTCTCATTTGATTAAATTCCTTAGGTTCTAAAAATCTTGTATAAGAATCATCTAAATTAGAAAGCATATCTCTAATCGCATCATATGCTTCATTGCTGTCTGAATATGTTTTTGATAAAACTTCTTTTCTTAGATTAATCCAATTGGACTTTTGAAATTTGCCACTTGAATCAAGAAAATCTCTATATACAATTTGCCAAACATGATCAATTACTTCTTTATAACTATTATTTAAAACTGTTGCCTCTGCAAAATTATTTAAAAATAACCCTGAAAAGGATGTCGCAAACAGAAATATATATTTTTTTTTAAGCAATTCTCTTATCTTCAAATAATTCGACTTTTTTATTATAAAAAGAATTTATTTATAATTCAAAAATTTGACAAATCCTTAAGGATCAATCCACTTGCCATCATCCTTAATAAGTTGGATTAAAGCATTAACACCCTCATCTTCAGGTACTCTTTTTATCTCTTCTTTCCTTCTATATAAGGCAATAGTTCCTTTACCTTTCCCAACATAACCATAATCAGCATCTGCCATTTCTCCTGGCCCATTAACAATACATCCCATTATTGCTATATCTAGACCGGTTAAATGTGAAGTGGCGTTCCTAACTTTATCTACAACTTCTTCTAAATTGAAAAGTGTTCTACCACAACTAGGACAACTGATGTATTCAACCATTGTTTTTCTTAAACCTAAAGATTGCAAAATTGAATAGCACACTGGTATTTCCTTTTCTGGAGCTTCTGTTAAGGAAACCCTGATGGTATCTCCTAATCCCTCTGCTAAAAGCGTTCCAATTCCAGCAGTACTTTTAATCCTTCCATAATCACCATCACCAGCTTCGGTCACTCCTAAATGTAAGGGATAGTTATATCCTTCTGAGTCAAGCCTATCGGCAATCATTCTGTAAGCTGCCATCATGACCGGAGCCCTAGAAGCTTTCATAGAAATAATTATGTTATGAAAATCAAGCTCATCACAAATTTTGACGAACTCCATCGCAGATTCTGTCATTCCTAATGGCGTATCTCCATAAGTAAAAAGCATCCTCTCAGATAGAGACCCATGATTAACTCCAATCCTTAGAGCTTTGTTTTCAGCCTTTAAAACTTCAACTAAAGGGGTAAATCTTTTAAGTATTGTTTGCTTAATAGTTTCAAATTCCTCATCTGTATATTCAGTTCTTGTAGGGTCTGATTTTTCAAAAACAAACAATCCAGGATTAATTCTTACTTTATCAACATGTTTTGCAACTTCCATTGCAATTTTCATACCATTATGGTGAACATCAGCCACCAAGGGGGTATTGATATTATTTTCTAGTAATTTTGCCTTGATATCTCCTACCGCTTTGGCATGAGCTAAGGAAGGGACAGTTAACCTTACTATTTCACAACCCACATCATGAAGTCTTTTGATAGCTAAGTAAGCATTTTCGACATCCATAGTATCTTCATTTATCATCGATTGAACTCTTACTGGATAATCACTTCCAATAGCTATATCACCCACCATTACTGTTCTAGTTATCCTTCTCTCAATATGAGTTGAATATCTTTTGGAGAGACTATTAACCTCTTTAGATTGAGTTAATGACATTAAAATTCTTGATATTCAAAAAGGATTTCACTAAATTATACGGCATATAGTTTACCACTTACATTCTCTAGGTCTTTCAAAGTTAGATGGTAAGGTTTATTGATTTCTTTTGAAGGAAATCTCAACAAATAAGATGGATGAAAAATTACCATAATTTCTCTCCCATCTTTTTTAATCCATTGACCTCTTAAATTACTTATAGGATCTTTAACTTCTAAAATAGCTCTCATAGCAGTAGAACCTGTAAGTAATATAAATTTTGGATCGACTAACTTTATTTGCTGCAATAACCAAGGTTTATGAATATTAATTTCTCTAGCAGTGGGTTTTCTATTATTTGGTGGACGACATTTAATTACATTACAAAAATAAACATCCTTCTTATAATCAATTCCAGCTTGTATTAATAATTCGTTTAATAACTTACCAGATTTACCTACATAAGGTTTTCCTTCTAAATCTTCCTGGGCTCCAGGTGCCTCACCAATTACTAACAAATCTGCAAATACACTTCCTCTCCCAATTACTAACCTTTTCACCGAAAATAAAACTTTAAATATTTTTATCTTAAGAACTCAAAACATGAAAATAAAATAGATTAAGAAAATGAACTAAATTAAACCATAGTGTGATAGTTTTATTTATTCTTAATTTATGCATTTGTCATTATTAAAAGTCATATTTGAAAAGTCATAAGTCAATGAGTCAAGTTAATTTATCTGATCGGGCTCTTTCAATTGAGCCTTCTCTTACATTACAGATAAGTGCTAAAGCAAATCAATTATCTGCAGAAGGAGTAGATATTTGCAATTTAAGTGCAGGTGAACCTGATTTTGATGCCCCAAAAGAAGTTATAGACGCTACAAGTAAAGCTATATTTGATGGATTTACAAAGTACGGGCCAGCAGCGGGAAATTTAGATCTCCGAAAAGCAATTGCAAATAAACTTCAAATTCAAAACGATTTAAATTATGAATTTGAAAATGTAATGGTCACAAATGGTGCTAAGCAAGCAATATATAATCTTTTCCAAGTATTGTTAAATACTGGAGACGAAGTTATTATTCCTTCTCCATATTGGTTAAGTTATCCCCAGATGGTTAGATTGGCGGGTGGGAAGCCAATTTTTACAAATTCTTCTGCAGAAGATGGATTCAAAATAAATATAGAAGATTTGAAGTCTAAAATCTCTTCAAAAACTAAATTTATAATTATCAATTCTCCTAATAACCCTACTGGAAGAGTTATGTCAAAGGAAGAATTATTACAAATTGCCGATTTAGCTAGAGAAAATCCAAATATTAATATTCTTTCTGATGAGATTTACGAACTAATCCTTAAAAAAGAATTTAAACACTACAGTTTATCTTCATTAGCAAATGACTTAAAAGATAGAATTTTTATAATAAATGGGTTTGCGAAAGGATGGGCTATGACTGGCTGGAGGATAGGTTATTTAGTAGGTCCCAAAGATGTAATCAAAGCATCCTCAGCATTACAAAGTCAAAGTACAAGTAATGTTTGCTCTTTTGTTCAAAAAGGTGCTTTAGAGGCTTTAAAAATTAATAATGAGTTTTTCTCAATGATAAATAGCCATTATGATCAAAGAAGAAGACTTCTCTATGAGGGCCTTAATAATATAAATGGGATTTATATTGAAGAACCTAACGGAGCATTTTACGCATTTCCAAAATTACCCAACTCCTCAATTACTTCCGTTGATTTCTGCAATAAAGCTCTTCAAGATTACGGATTAGTTGTTGTACCTGGGAAAGCTTTTGGAGCTGATCAATGTATAAGAATATCTTGTGCAGCTTCAGAAATTAAAATAAAAGATGGACTACATAGACTTGAAAAAGCAATCTCTGAATACTATTAATTTAACAAAGTTATGTTTAATTTAAAAAATTTCCTAATAAGTTCATATCTATTATTTTCTGTTTTTTCATCACCTGTATTTTCAAATCCCAAAGTTTTAAAAGTTGGAGCAATACCTGATCAAAACCAAGATGTTTTGGACAAAAGATTTAATTTATTTTCAAAAGAATTATCAAACCAACTTGATGTAGAAGTTCAATACATTCCTGTTATTAATTATGTTGCAGCAGTAACTGGATTCAGAACTAAAGATTTAGATTTAGTTTGGTTTGGCGGTTTATCAGGAGTTCAAGCAAGATTACAAACACCTAATTCAATTGTCATAGCTCAAAGAGATATAGATAAAGAATTTAAAAGTGTTTTTATAGTAAACAAAAATTTAGAACTTAACTCAATTTCAAACATTAAAGGACTTAAAAAACTAAAGAATTTAAGATTTACTTTTGGCTCTGAAAACTCAACTTCTGGAAGATTAATGCCAGAATATTTTTTAAATCAAGCAGGGGTAGAAATTAAACATTTTAAAGGAAAAAAAGCAGGTTATAGTGGGAGTCATGATGCCACTATAGCTTTAGTTAATAGTGGGGCATTTGATGCTGGAGCTTTAAATAAACAGGTTTGGGAAAACAATCTTAAAAATAATCCCAAAAGAATAAGTAATTTAGAATTATTCTGGATCACACCAGAATATGTTGACTATCATTGGGTAGCTCAAGGTGATCTTGAAAATAGATTCGGGGAAGGGTTTACAAAAGAACTTAAATCAGTAATTCTAAATTTAGATATAAAGCAAAAATCACATAAACAGATATTAGATATGTTCAATGCAAAAAGATTTATAAAGGCAGAATCAAAACAATATAAAAATATAGAGGAAATCGGGAGGAAATTAAATAAAATTAGATGAATAATACTGTCTTAGAATTAGAAAATATATCTTATGCATACAAAAATGATCTGATCCTAAATAAAATAAATTTAAAAATAAATTCTGGGGAAAAAATTGCACTTTTAGGTAAAAGCGGTTCAGGAAAAACTACACTTATATCACTACTTAATGGCACTATAAAGCCAACTCAAGGTGAGATTAAATTATTCAATGAAAGTTTCGAGGAATTAGATAGAAAGCAGAAAAGTAAAATAACAACTATATGGCAAGATTTAAGATTAATAGAAGATCTCTCTGCAGAACAAAATGTTAATTGTGGACTACTAGCGGAAAACAACTTTTATTTCGCTTTTAAAAATTTACTAAATATAAGTTCTTTTAAGAAGGCGCATAAATATATGAAATTATGTAGACTTCATAATTCTATTTTCGACAAAAAAATCAGAAAACTATCTGGGGGGCAAAAACAAAGGGTGGCTATAGCTAGATCATTAATTCAAGAATCAAATATATTACTTGCAGATGAGCCTTTTAATAATCTAGATCCCAAATTGATAACAACAATTAAAAACCTTCTACTAGAAAATGTAGATAAAAACAAAACAAAAAAATCCCCAAAGACGGTATTAGTTGCATTACATAGATTAGATTTGCTGAACGATTTTGATAAAGTTATTGGATTAAGGGATGGTAAAATTTTTTTCAATATCAAAAGAAATAACTTAAAGAAGATTCATTTAGAGAAAATATATTAATTAGTTGAACAAATTAAAATTAAACTATACCTCATTATCTTTTCTTCCAATTTTGGTATGCATACCTCTAGGGTATCAATTAATAAACAATATTCATTTTGGAGGATTTAAATTATTCCAAGAATTCTTAATTTCTGCATTTAATCCCAAGATCGATAATGAAATTATTATTACCGTAATTAAGCGATTAAATGAAACTATTTTAATTGGTTTTTTTAGTTGGTTAGTAAGTATTATTTTTGGAGCAATTTTTGGAATAATTTCCTCAAATATTTTTTATAAAATCTTTAATATTCCAAATTTTTTCTACCGCATAATAAGGTTTTTTCTAACAATAATTAGATCTATACACGAAGTGGTTTGGGGAATAATATTAATGCAAATATATGGAATAAATTTTTCGATAGGAATAATATCTATATGTATACCTTATATTGCTGTAAATTCAAAAGTATTTGCTGAACAATTAGAAACTATTGACTACAAAAGTTTTGAATCTATAAATCAAATAAATACACCTAAATTTTCTTCTTTAATAACTTTAATATGGAATCCAATAATAAATACATTTAAAAACTTTGGTTTATATCGATTAGAGTGTTCAATAAGAAGTACTGTGATTTTAGGACTTTTTGGGATTGGAGGAATAGGTACCAGTATTTTTTTATCTTTCCAAACTTTGAATTTTAAAGAGTTATGGACTTATTTATGGTCATTAGCAATTTTGATAATTCTTTCTGGATTAATATTCAAAAAAATAAAATTTAATACCACAAATAAAATCCTATCTATTTTTTTTATTGCGGGTTTTTTCATAACAATTTTATTTTCTTTTTCATATTTTCTTTATTTTATTTTTAATAATAATTTTGAAAATTTTAATTCCGTTAGTTCTCTTTTTAAATCAAGCTCAGATTTAGGATTATTTTATTTCTTAAAACTTATATTAGAAACAATAATTTTAAGTCTTTTATCAACAGGAATCGCAATTAGTTTACCTCCATTAGTAATAGGAATTTTTAACAACAATAGTTCTAAAATTTTTATAAAAATTTTTGCATTTTTATTACGTTTAATACCTACACCTGTAATACTTCTAACTCTATTAACTTTTAATAATCCTTCTTTATCTTTAGCAGCTTTAACATTAGGTCTCCACAACGCTGGTATTACTAGCAAATTACTTTATACAAATCTAGATAGCCAAGACAAGAGAAATTATATTGCAATGAAATCTCTAGGAATCTCAAAAAAGACTAGTTGGCTTTTAGGTTTATTTTCTCAACAAGCAAAAAGTTACTTAGCATATTGCGCTTATAGATCTGACATCATTATTAGAGAAACTGCAATTGTTGGGGTTATTGGAAGTGTTGGTCTAGGTTGGCAATTGCAAGAATCACTAAGTTCATTCGCATGGCAGGAAGTCACCATAGTTTTGATAGCTTATAGCTCCATCGCAATAGTTGGAGAATTAATAAATGGTAAAATCAAGAATAGTTTAACTTGATTTGTAAGAATAATTTGTTAAATCAAGTAATTATTTTTTTTCGCTGATAGTGATTAGTTTACCAAAACAGCTTGTTGTAATTGGAGATAGCTCAGTTTATGGATGGGGAGATAACGAGGGTGGTGGATGGTGTGAGAGGCTTAGAAAAGATTGGGGTAAAAACCAAAATGGGCCAGTTATTTATCAACTTGGCGTTAGGGGAGATGGGATAGAAAAAGTTTCATCTAGATGGGAAAAAGAATGGTCATCTAGAGGAGAAACGAGAAGAAATAAACCTAAAGCAATCCTACTAAATGTAGGTCTTAACGACTCTGCAGCAATTGGTCAGATAAATGGAAGACATCAATTAGATATAGATGGATTTGAATATGGATTAGAGAGGCTAATTAATGAAATGAGCTCTCAAACAAATTTATTTGTTATTGGTTTGACACCAGTTGACGAAAGCAAAATGCCGTTCGCAGGATGTCTATGGTACTCAAATGATTTTTGTAATTCTTATGAAAGGAGAATGGAGGAAGTATGCCTCAATCAGAATGTCCCATTTCTTCCTACTTTTAGAGAAATGTACTCTGATAAAAGGAGTAAAAATTGGATTACGCATGATGGAATTCATCTAAATTCCGAAGGTCATTTCTGGCTTTTCCAAAGACTTAAAAGCTGGGAGATTCTTACAAAATGGAAGGGATCTTAGGTCTTCCCAAATATTATTAATTTAAAAAATATGAATATAAAATAAGAGCAAAAATAGCAAAAACAGAAGCAATACTTGTCTGAATAGCATTTACCAATTCATTACTTAATTTATATTTGTTTTGAAATTTAGCACCAATAATACTTTCGGAAAGTGTTGCCAAGAATCCAGAAACTACAACAACTATAAAATGATATTTTGTAGAAATAATTGATAGACGAAGCATTATAAAAGACATAAATATTGATCCCAAAACACTAGCTAATGTTCCTTCTATACTTATTCCTCCCTCAGTTCCCCTATCCACCTTTTTAAGTGAAGTAATTAAGTATGTGTCTTTACCAAATCTTTTTCCAATTTCGCTACCAAAAGTATCCGCCAACTTTGCAGCAAAACTTGCAGCAAAACCTACTTTAAACATCACTACATTGGCAGCATTAAATTTGGTCATAATGGCAAGAAATAATCCTGTAGCTGCTGATCCCCATACATTCTCAGGGCCTCTCATCCCGCCTCTTTTTTCAGCAATTCCTTGTGCTTTTTTAAATTTAAAACCTATTTTGGTAACGAGGGATCCAAATAATAAATAAATTACAACTGACATCCATCCCTGCCAAGACAAACATCCCCACAAAATTGTACCTAAGATTCCTGCACTTACCCAACCACTTTTCGTCATTAAAGGAATCCTGCAAAATATATAAATCAAAATAAAATTAATGCAAAAACCTATAAAAAATTGATTTCTAATTAAATCCATATTTATCTAATTCTTTAATTTTAAATCAATTCTCCACTGATTTAGAATTGATGATGCATTAATACTAGCCGTTGAAGTTCTCAAGATAGTATCGGAAAGCTTAACAAAGGTAATATTATTTTTTTTAAAAAAATCAATTTCTTTATCGGACCAACCTCCTTCAGGACCAATTACATTCCAAAAAATACCTCCTTTTTTATTTCCAAATTCTTGTTGTTTTCTTAACCATTGATTTAAGTCATATAGTGTTTCTTCTCTAGTTATAGAAATTGAAAGTCTTTCTTGATTATCTCTACTTTTTAGCCATTCAATAATATCCATTCCATTTAAAATAGATGGTTTCCATAATCTCTCACTTTGCTCAACAGCTTCATTAATAATTAAATTCCATCTCAAAAGTTTTCTAGAAAAATTTAAATTTTTGTTTACCTGTCTTTCTGAAAATAATGGCTGTATGTAATCAATTCCTATTTCAGTACACATTTTTAAAATATCCTCAAAACCACTTTTTGGTATAACAACAGCTATTCCTAATAAGTGAATTTCTTGTTCTTGAATTAAGTAAGGTTTTTTTGATTTAATTATTTCTAAGCAATCATTTTTAACTTTTGTAGCTTTCCATAATGAACCCTCTCCGTTAGCTATAAATATTTTTTTACCATTTTTTATCCTCATTACTTTATTTAAATAATGAGCCTCTTCTTTAGAAAGTTCTAAATTATTGTTCTTAATATTTTCAATTCTTTCATGGGAAATAATTAATCTTGTTAAGTCTTCCATCTAAAACACTTAATCTTTGAAAACTAAATCTTCATGTTCTTCAACTGACCAATCATTATTTTCACCCCCAATAATTAACTCTTCAATTTTTACATAATTATTTGATATCTCATTCAAAGAATTAATTAATATATCTATTGAAATAGAGTCTGAAGTTCCAAAATCAACCCAACATCTTCCCCAAAGATTTTGATATTCCATAATTCCTAAATTATGCATTAAGGCTGGAAGAGATGCATTTTTTTGGTCATTATCATAGGACATCCAACTTAGATCGGAACCCTCTTCATGAGTTTGCAAATTTTCAGAATTAAATCCACCTAACCTTCCTAAAACGTACCAACTATCAAAAACACCATCTAAATAATTTTTTTCGTCTTGAGTTGGTGATTCTGAAAACCTGATCCATATCCAACAATTAAAAGGATCAACTTCCCTAAAAATAATATTCATATTGACTAATATCTTTTTAAATCTAAAGCTATTATAAGTAAGTTATTACTAGATTCAAATTCATACCTATAACTTAATTAATAATGCTTGATTTAAAAGAAATATCTTATCAACCCCAAACTGGTGAAAGAAAAATAATAGACAATTTAAATTTAAAAGTTCATGAAAATGAAATCATTTTAATTTGCGGCAGTAGTGGTTCTGGGAAAACAACACTACTCGAAATAATAAGCGGATTAACAAATCCGCAAAAAGGAAAAATTACTTGGAAGAATAAAATTTTGTCTTCTAGGCAAAGAAGATGGTTTTGTGGAGTAGTATTCCAATTTCCTGAAAGATACTTTATAGGTACAACCATTGGTAAAGAATTAAAAATAGGCCATAAATCTTTAAGAGAAAAAAATATAGAAATAGTTTTAAATAAAGTTGGTTTGAAAAAAATTAATCTGACTCAACCACCAGAACAGCTAAGTGGCGGACAACAACGGCGGTTAGCTGTAGCAGTTCAACTACTTAGAAACCCCTCAATTCTTTTACTTGATGAACCAACTGCTGGATTAGACTATTCAATGAGAAATGATGTGAAGAATTTAATTCTTGATTTAAAAAATAAAAATACAATTATTATTGTTACTCATGAACCTGCCTTATTTGAGGGAATTCCTTCTAGGATATTATTCTTGGAAAAAGGGAAAATCAAAAATTTTATGAAAGAAAATCATGCAGGATAGGATAGTTCGGGCTACTGCAGCCAATGGAGGAATAAGATTAGTTGCGGTCTTAACAACAGAATCTTCTTTAGAAGCAAAAAAAAGACACGGCCTTTCTTACTTAACCACCTGTATCTTAGGCAGAGCATTTAGTGCTTCACTGCTTTTAGCAAGCTCGATGAAAATAATGCATGGGAGAGTCACTTTAAGAGTTAGATCTGACGGACCTTTAAAGGGATTACTAGTTGATGCAGGAAGAGACGGGAAAGTTAGGGGTTATGTAGGTAATCCTAATTTAGAATTGGACCTAGTCAAAATAGATAATGATAAATATTCTTTTGATTTCACAAAAGCACTAGGTACAGGATATTTAAATGTAATTAGAGATAGTGGATTTGGAGAACCCTTTACAAGCACTGTTGAATTAGTAAATGGGAATATTGCTGAAGACTTAGCTTCATATTTATATCATTCAGAGCAAACTCCCTCTGCTGTATTTATTGGAGAAAAAATTCAAAATAAAAGTGTTATTTGTAGTGGTGGCTTATTAGCTCAAGTTTTACCTAAAAAAGATACTGACCCTCTGCTAATCTCACTACTTGAAGAAAGATGCAAAGAAATTAATTCTTTCAGCGAAGATCTATTTAAGTCAAAACATAATCTTCTTGAGTTAATTAGAAATATATTTCCCGATATTGACGATAAATCAATCTCTGAAAAAGCTCGTTCTCAAGAAGTGAGTTTTAAATGCAAGTGTTCCAAACAAAGAAGTTTAAATGCGATGAAAATGCTTGATAAGAGCGAGTTAGAGGACATCCTCAAGAAAGATGGCAAAGCAGAGTTGGTTTGTGAATTTTGTAAAAATAAATATCTTATAAATTTTGAAGAAATTAAATCTATGATAGAAAATCAATCATAAAAAAATTACGCCTAGCCATAAAATAACCATGGCCGGAATACTTTGAATTTTTTGTATTGATAAAGAGTTGTTTGATACTTCCTGAATGAAAGAATTATTTTCAAGCAATCCACCAAATATTAATCCTATCGAGAGAAAGGTAACACTCCAACCCAGAGAACCTATAAATCTTTTCCCTGATTTAATTTGAGTATAGGTAAGTATTAATGTTGAGATAGAGAGTAAAAGTCTATTATTAGAGTCTGGACTGATAAATAACAAAATTAAAAATAATAGCCCAACAGATATTTTTATTGAAAGATTATCAAATGAGGGGGTAGTTATTTTTGGCAGACTATACTGACTTGAATTGTTAGAGTTATTATTTAAATTTTTTATCTTAGAAAGAAGTGGGAAGTTATTATTGGTAAATTGATTAATTTGTTTTTCTTTTTTTGAAGCACTCACAGCTTCATAGCTTACATTTCCTGATTGCCTGGCTTTCAAACTACCCATGAGTAATTGATCAAAGGAAGATTCTATTTTCGCTTTTAAAATTAAGTCTTCACCAGCCTCTTTAACTTTAATATCTCTAGCCTTCTGAATATCCTCAAAAGCAGCACCTTCTTTTACACCTAAAATTTCATAAGGTGATTTTTCGTTATTATTTTTATTACTGTTTGAATCCAAAATTTTTTACCAATACTAATAGATTAACTAATTTTATAATCCATTAAGACTTTATAAAACAATTGGTTCGACTCCACTAACAACGGGCGCAACTTTGTTTAAATTTAATTGATTATTGTCTTCAACAAACTGATTTAGATTCCACTCATTTTTGAAAAGAATAACTGGCCTATTCCAACAATCTTTAACTATTTTACAGTTGAATATTCTGCCTAGTTTTTCAATGGCTGGCCATCCATCAGAAATCCATCTAGCCAATTGATATGGCATTGCTTCAAGATTTGCATCTACACCATATTCACTTTTTAATCTGTGAGTTACTACCTCCAGCTGCAATTGACCAACGGCTGCGAGTATAGGGTCTCTTTTACTCTCATCAAAGTCATAAAGTATCTGAACAGCTCCTTCTTCTCGAAGTTCATTAACACCCTTTCTAAAGTTTTTAAATGCTGAGGGATTTGGATTTCTTAACCAGCTGAATATTTCAGGACTAAAGGATGGTATGCCCTCATATTCCAGATGAGCACCCGTATAAAGAGTATCTCCAATAGAAAACATCCCTGGATTATTTAAACCAATAACATCTCCAGGATAGGCATCATCAACTACTTCTCTATCTTGCCCAAATATTTTTTGTGGTCTTGATAATCTAATTGTTTTCCCAGTTCTGGAATGTTTAACTGACATATCCTTTTCAAATTTGCCACTACAAACTCTTATAAAAGCAACCCTATCTCTGTGCTTTGGATCCATATTTGCCTGAAGCTTAAAAACAAACCCACTAAATTCATCGCTTGCAGGTTCAATATCCCCTTTATTACTATTTCTTGAAGTTGGTTTTTGTGCCATTTTTAAAAAACTATCTAAAAATGGCCTTACGCCAAAATTAGTCATAGCAGATCCAAAGAAAACTGGGGTTAAAGAGCCATTAAAAACTTTTTCTTTTTCAAATTTAGATCCTGCCTCATCAAGAACCTCCAATTCTTCAAGTGAGTTTTCAAGTAAATCTCTCTCTACATATTTTGATAGCTCTTTATCTTCAAGACTTAATCTTTTCTCATTCGATTGTTTCCCTCTCACTGCTTTATCAAATAAAATCACCTCTCTCGAAAATCTATCAATAACCCCTCTAAATTCCTCGCCACTCCCAATTGGCCAGTTTATTGGTAGGGTATTTAATCCAAGTTCTGATTCAATTTCATCAAGTAAAGAAAATGGCTCTCTTCCTGGTCTATCCATTTTATTTATGAAAGTAAATATTGGTATTTTTCGCATCTTGCAAACTTCAAACAATTTTCTAGTTTGAGGTTCTAGCCCTTTAGCAGCATCTTCCAACATAACTGCATTATCAGCAGCAGCTAATGTTCTATAAGTATCTTCGGAGAAATCTTGGTGTCCTGGTGTATCTAATAGATTAATTACAGATCTTTCATATTCAAATTGCAATACAGTTGATGTAATAGAAATACCTCTTTGTTTCTCAAGTTCCATCCAGTCTGAGGTGGCTTTTCTCTGATTACCCCTAGCTTTTACTGCTCCTGCCTGTTGAATGGCACCTCCATACAAAAGAAGCTTCTCGGTAAGAGTCGTTTTCCCAGCATCTGGATGTGAAATAATAGCAAAATTTCTTCTTTTATTTACCGCATCCAGTATTTCTTTATTATTTAGAATTTTAGTATCTAAGCTCATTTATATAATATAAGGGCCTTTCACTTAGTTCTTAAACATTACCATAGACTATTAAATAATTTTCACCTTCCTCAAACACATCTAAAGAGGATAGATCATTCTCTAAGATGAATTTTTTTAACTCTTTAAAAGTATAAGAAGCTCTTAAAGAGGCATAATAATCATTAGTTAAAATCTCATTATATTTAGTTGAACATTGTGCTTTGAGTTCTAAAGCAGACTTTTCATCTAATGGCCTTTTTAAGTCCTTGTGAAAATTTACAGTAATATTACTAGATAAAATTCTTATTGTGTTGAAGAAATCTTCAAGATTGGTAATGTGATGAATCAAACTGTTGCTTACAAGCAAACTAATTCTTTTTTTAAATAAAAAATTATTTGATTTAATATCCTTGATGTCAGAACAAATGTAGCGTAAATTTTTTAATTTTTTTTGATTATTAGAAATACTTTTATTATATTCTGCTCTCAAAATCATCTCTTTAGAACCATCTATTCCTACTACTGCAGTATTAGGCCATTTTATTGCTAACTTCTCAGAAATATTTCCTGGGCCACATCCTAAATCAACTATTAAATCTTTTTCACCTAAAGAAATATTTTTTTTCAAAAGATATTGATTTATTTGATTAATTAGATTAACTTCCCCTTCTGAAAAATCAGCTTCGTCATAAGAAATGACCTGCTCTTTTTCTTCCATTAATTCAGGTTCGGGGACTCTTTCCATATCCTTTCTTGAAACAAAGATTTCATATTAAACATAATTCTACACAAACCGTTAAATAGTGGTAAGAATAGTTGCAGACGCCACAGGTAGAGTTATTCTTCCAGTACGGGTTATTTACATACGTTTTTTTTATCGTGACTGTTGCACCAAATAAAGCTTCTTCAGAGAGCAATTCCAATAATCTTAAAAAAGATGACTTTCCAAAGACTGCGCCAGCTGCTTACCCAGTTTTTTTCAGATCTTATAGTAGAAAAACTTCATCTGGCAAAAGGGAGAACTGGAGCGAAGTAGGCGAAAGGAATTTATCGGGATTAAAAGAATTAGGAAAACTTTCTGAAGAAGAATTAATCCTAATGAGAGAGATGCAAAGTAACCAAAAAGCTCAACCTTCAGGAAGATGGTTATGGATAGGCGGAACCCCTTGGATTAATAAGAACCAAAATTTCTCAGGAGCATACAACTGCACCTCAACAAACTTAATCGATTGGGAAGCCTTCGCATTAATGATGGACTTAGCAATGATGGGATGTGGAACAGGTGCAATAATTGAGCCTCATTTTATAAATAATCTACCTACGGTAATTAACAAAATAAACATTAAATCAGTCAGTGAAGTTGGAATAACTCCTAAAGATCAAAGAGAAGAAAAGTCATCATTAGAAATTAAAGGAAAAGATCTTCATATCAAAGTTGGAGATAGCAGAAGAGGATGGGTAGATAGCTATAAATATCTTCTTGAGGCATCAAGTAACGAGAGTCTTGAAAGAGAAATTGATGTTTATATTGATTTGGAAGATATTAGGCCTGCGGGAGAATCATTAAAAGGTTTTGGTGGTATGGCAAATCCTATCAAATTGAAAGATCTTTACTCTAGAGTCGCATCACTTCTTGGAAAGGCAATTGGTAGGAAATTAAGTACAGTAGAGTGTTGTTTATTAATTGATGAAGCTGCAGTAACCATAGTTGCTGGGAATATTAGAAGAAGTGCTGGAATGAGACAATTTGCTTCAAATGATAGGGAAGCCGCATCTGCAAAAGAAAATTTATGGAGTCAAGATGAGAATGGTAATTGGAGAATAGATCCTGAAAAAGATGCCCTCAGAATGGCCAATCATACTAGGGTTTACCATACAAAACCCACTTACCAAACTGTTTTGGATGCAGTAACAAAACAATTCCATTCAGGTGAGGGAGCCATTCAATTTGCACCAGAAGCAATAGCAAGGTCAAATGCGGATATTCTCAAAGATGATGAATTGAGAAAGGAATTTATTGAAATCTACTCAGAACAAGGCAAGGATGAAGCGAGAAATTGGATAAATAGTAGTTATGGTCCTTTTTCAGAAGAAGAGTTAGACCACAGGATGAGTCGATATGGACTTAACCCTTGTGGGGAGATCTTGGGAAATGATTTCCATTGCAATTTGGCTGAAGTTCATTTAAATCAGATTGATCCAGAAAATTTTGAAGAGCAAAAAAAAGCTTTTAAAGCAGCCGCTCTTTCTGTAGCATGCTTACTTAATCATGAATTTGAAGTTGAGCGTTACAGAAAAAGTAGGGAATATGATCCTATCGTAGGAGTAAGTTTCACTGGATTATTTGATTTTTGTGTCCATGCTTTTGGGACGCCATGGTTGAAATGGTGGGAAGCAGGAAGGCCAAATAGCGAAGAAGGGAAGGCCTTCAAAGAAAAGGAAGCTAAATTCTTAGATTCTTGGAGAAAAATAGTAAAAGAAACTGTATGGGAATATTGTGATAAGCACAATCTAAGGAGACCAAATAGATGCACAACAGTTCAGCCAGCTGGAACTAAAAGTCTTCTTACTGGAGCAGCTCCAGGTTGGCATCCTCCAAAGGCTCAAAGATTCATAAGAAGAATAACTTTCAGGAAAAATGACCCAATTGCTTTAGCTTGCATGGATTATGGTTACTCAGTTGTTCCATCTCAATCTGATAAAGATGAAAATGGTTGCTTGCTCGATAATCCATTTGATCCAAGATGTACAGAATGGTTAGTTGAAATCCCTACAGAAGTTAGTTGGGCAAATATAGACGGCGCAGACCAAATAGACATCAATAATTTCTCAGCATTAGCTCAATTTGATTTTTACATGCAAGTGCAGAAATTTTACACAGAGCATAATACCTCTGCAACCGTAGAATTTAGAGAAAATGAAATCGAGGATTTAGCTAAGGCTATTCATAATGCAATAGAAAATAATGAGGGATATATTTCAGCAGCATTGCTGGCTAGATTTAGTGCTAACGCTACTTTCCCGAGATTACCCTTTGAACCAATAAGTAAGGAGGAATATATATCATTGCAGAATAAAGTAATAGAAAGGAAAGTAAATAACGATTTCTTTGACGCTCTTAATAAATATGATATTGGAGAACTATCTGAAGCAGGACCAGCAGGTTGTGATTCAGATAAGTGCTTGCTTCCTCTTGCTAAACCAAAAGATTAAATTTTGAATAATTTGTAAATAAAAAATATAAATTAGTTTTTAAAAATTTAATTTATGGCTACCTCTTAAATAGGGACATAAATTATTTATGACATTAAGCTTAAATATTGGGAACTTGTTTAATGATTCCTCCAGTCATGCATTGGTGGATGAGTTAAGAAAAAGAACATCAGAAGAGGATATCTTAGATTTTGAGGAAAAATTTAACTCCAAAAACGAAAAAAATCTACACGTATATATATGTAGATTTCTAAAAAATAGATCAATATCCAGAGGGGTAGCCTCTAGATGGTTAATAACCATAATTGAAAACAAAGCATCAAAAATTGATGCATTGCAAAAATAAAATATTTAGGTCAGCCCTGATAGTTTCCATAGAGCAATTCCAAAAATTGAGAATCCCATAATAAAAGTAAAAGCCAAAGCATTTACCAATTGGACCTTATCATTCATTCTGTTTGCGAATGGTAATAATTGAGCAAATAATGGAGTCTCTTCAACTATTGCAGATTTTTTTACTGTAGGTTTTTTGCTTCTAGAAAACATAAAACAAATTTTATAATCTTAAGAATTTTACATTTAAAAGTTCATTAAATAAAAAATACTTCTCAAAAACGAACAAAATGTAACCTGTGAGAAATTAAGCTGGGATTATAATAAATATTTTTATCAGAAACCTAATCTATGATTAATATATTAAGTTTATTTATTAAAAACCTAGACAAATAATTTTAATGGATGTTATTATAAATTTGTAGCAACCGCTACCAAAACGTTCAACTTGCGTATAGCAAGCCGCAAATCGACTTAAGCCATGGAACGGGGACTTAAGCGAAACCGGAGCTAAAAAATGACTCTAATTTACAGAGGACAAAAGTACGTCCAGAACAAAGAAGCAGCTAAAAAGCAGCACAATGAACTAACTTATAGAGGAAAAGCTTACACAAGCTAGTTTTATTTAACCATTAAAAAAAAAGCCACTTTCAGTGGCTTTTTTTTTATCCATTCTTAGACTAAACAATAACTTAATACTTCTCACAAGCATTAAAATAATATGATTCAATTGCATTTATATATTAGATAACAATGGCAGACCAAAAACCTTTATTTAAAGCACCATATGACATAAAAGATGTTAGTGCTCTTTTCGCCATAGTTGCCTTCGTTTTAATAATCGCTGCCATAGTTGGGAATAACTTATTTGGTTTATTTCAACAAAATGTCAACTTTGGGTGATTTTTTTTGTGGCCTAAATTTTTGGACTAAATGTGACCAATAATTGACTGTTATAACGACTTAACCCGTCATTTTTAAATAAAATTCCTCTTTCAGACAAGTTTCTTGAAATAAATTTTTAATCTTTGAATTTATAGACTATGACTAATTTCTTATGTTATAGTTTTGAAGTTCAACAAAACTGAATAGCCTCTGGAGGGGTGGTCGAGTGGTTTAAGGCTCTAGTCTTGAAAACTAGCGTGTCTGCAAGGGCACCGTGGGTTCGAATCCCACCCCCTCCGTTCAAATAAAAAGAACCGAATAATATAAACGCCTTTTCGAAACGTTCTTGTTATTATAAATTTTATTTAGATTATGAGTAAAGGGTTTGCCACAGATAATTTAATATCCAAAAAATCGAAAAAAAAAGTTATTTCAAATGAACCGCAAGGAAGATTAATATCTTGGTCTCCTTGGCCACCTGCTAATTTTCAAACACGATATCCTGCTTTCCCTTTTGTTCTTACAATATTGATTATAGTAATAGGCCAATGGTACCTTTCTCTACTCAAGTGAACCGAAACTGTTTTTTTTTAAATTAGGATGAATTAAGTTTGAGAGTTTATTTTGTTTTTTTCAATTTTATTATTTGCCCACTTTCAAGCAGCAATCATCCCAATATTATTAGGTATTAGATCGAACAATAAATTCAAACATATAAGCAAGAGCAAATTAATACCTTTCGGTTTTATTTTTTTAGGATTGGCATCGATTTCTGAAATCATAGATCATACTCAAACATCTTGGATTTATGTAGATCACTCCTCATTATTTAATTGGTTATTCTATTCTTTCCTATCTTTAGGTCTAACATGTTTATCAATATCAGTTATAAAAAATAAATTTATTCAAAAAACTAATTTTTGCATTTCTTTATGTTCAATAATCTCATATTTTTTATTTGATAAAACTATTGCTCTCCTTTTTCAAGTAATAATAAGTATCCTTCTAATCATTAATTGGCAAAGAGTTTTTAAAGATTGGCTTTTTATTCTTTACCCAATATTTGGTATTATTTTTACGACTTTCTTTGGCACAAGGCTCTCAATTAGTGGCGATCAATTTTGGCATGTTTTAATAGGCCCATCTGGAACAATTAGCGTTCTTACCTTTTATTTAGTATTAAAGAGATCGGATAAAAAATTTACTTAAGATTCTTATGAAAATATTTGTATTTGTAAGTTTTATAATGTGCTTAGTCACAATAATCTCTCCAGGTGAAATCTTTGCTGATACGGCACTTGATGTTTACATGAATGATTTTTATTCTAAATCGAATGAAGCTAGCCAGATTCTTAAAGAAATCGAAAATAGTTTAAAAGAGGGATCAAGAAAAAAAGTATGCTCTAGGCAAAGAGAGGCTGCAAGATTAGCTCTATTAGCTAATAAATCATTAATTAAAGCCTTTGAAATAGAGGGGACTAATCCGCCAATGCAAGCAATAAAGGCAAGTCAGCAAAGATGGGAATCTATTCTGAATGAGTGCTGAAGAAAGTCAGTAAATCTATAAATCTTTTTAGATTTGCATTCTTACAGATTTACTAATTAAGGGAATTTCAGGTTCAACTCCATAAATACATTGAGAAATGGAATAAATAAAAATACATAGTGTAAATATAAAAATTATTGAGCCTAATTCAACTATTGGAAATATTCTCAAGAGATATGAAATTATTATTAAAGCAATATCGATAAGTAATGCTTGGCATGCGTTATATCTAACGAAATAGGGAACATTTGGATTCCTTGCTAATCCAGCAAACAAAATTATAAATAATAAAAAACTACCAAAAGGCAAAGATTTTTCAATTATGGCTATCGGGAAAGTTAGTAATAATAGTATTTTTAAAAATGAATATTTATAGAACAAGTAATATCCAAAAGGTATTGATGCCTTTAATGGCAAAGTATACAAAAATACTGATGAGAGTCTCTGGAATATCTGATTCAATATGCTGTTGAAATTAAGTACTAATACCTTATCTTAATTTATTTTAACTTTATTTAAAAATTAGCATCAAAAATCTCAACTTTTGCAGATGGTTAATAAATATTAGATAATTGATTAAGGTTCATAATTCAAAATGCGTATATTACATACAATGCTGAGAGTTGGAGACTTAGATAAATCCATCGACTTCTATGTCAATAGATTAGGCATGAATTTATTAAGAAAAAAGGATTACCCTCATGGAAAGTTCACTTTGGCATTTGTTGGTTATGGCTCAGAAAAAGAAAACTCAGTAATTGAATTAACTTATAACTGGGACAAAAAGTCTGAAGACTATGAGCTTGGAGATAAATATGGTCACATAGCTATTGGAGTAAAAGATATTCATCTTATTTGCCAAGGATTAGAAAATAATGGTTGCAAAATAACAACCAAACCTAAAACAATGAAAAATAGTACTACTGTCTTGGCTTTTGTTGAGGATCCTGATGGTTATAAAATTGAACTTATTGAAAGAGATTAAAAGCTCAGAAGTCTTTAATTAAATAAACAAATAACCCAAATTTAAAAAGTTTGAATAGTCTAATATATAGTTTTCATTTAACAAAAAATATCTCTAAGTTCATATTGAATAGATTCTGCAGTTTCAATTCTTTTAAAAGATTATTTCTAAGATGAGGAATTATTAAAGATAACATTAGAAAATTATTTAATCTATATTAAGTCTATATAGAATACATAGACAATCTATTCAGATTTATATATCATAGAATTATCGCATAAAGCTTATGCCTAGTAATTGGTCAAAAATAAGAGATGAATGGCTTGATAGAACTGCTGTTGCGAAAGATGATGCTAAATGGGCATTAGAAGCTTTAATTAATTCTGAAGAAGAGTTATTTGAAATAGAGCAGAAAATAAAGAATAAAGAGGACGCTATAAGCCAAGTAAAATTTTTGAAGAAAAAAGTTAAAGAAACTATTTCCTCTAAAGAAATTAGTCTCGATGATATTGCATTAAATACTTCAAATTCAAACAAAGTACAGATCTCAGTACCATCAAACCTTACTTATCTTTTGAAAGTTTGGGCCGCAGCAGAAGGAAGAGATCTATCAAGTGTTGCTTTTCAATGTTTAGAAACTGGTATAAGGGAAATGAAAAGCAAAGGTTCAATACCTTCAGTAGCAGTAAATAGATATGACTCGGCCTGTCAAAAGAGGATTGCACTAGCAGAAGTAAACAATCTATTGGAGAAATACGAATTAGCTCAGGATGAAATCAAATAATTATGAATAACAGAAAAATCATTAAAGGATACAAAACATTAATATCATCAAGATTTAATGTAGATACTTCTGAAGATAAATTCAAAGATGGAATAATTTATACTCTTTATTCTGATGAATTTAATTCACTTAAAGTTGGTTTTGCTGAAAATGATAAGGTTCTAGAAAAAAAATTATCAAGTGAAGCATTGATATTACTGGATATGAAAAAAGGCAAAAAGAAAGATCTATGTTTATTAGTAACCACTCTAAAAGAACTTGGCATAAAATATTCAGACAATTTTTATTTCAAATACTCAGGTTCTTTAATGAAACATTTATCTACTTTAGGTTGGCCTGTTGGAAGATCACTTTATAAACAAAGAAAGATTAAAAAAGAACTTGTATGTGCATAAATTTAAATGTAATCACACTCTAAAGTTTCTCTAGTTTCTCTATTTGTAATTGGATTAGTTCCAGTGGCACTCTCACAAAATTTCCTAATAATATCTTTTGGCAAAAAAACATTTGTGAAGTCTGCGCCTTGTATCTTTACATTTTCAAACTGTGTACTATAAGCAAATGAATCCTCTAAGTTAGTATTTGATAAATCTGTTCCATCTAAAATAGCCGAGTCTAAAGTTACTTCTCTTAAATTGGAGTTACTTAAATTAGTATCTTTCAATTTTGCTCCATAAAGAGTAGCATTTTGAAGCTCACAATCTGATAAATTTGCATCTTGTAAATCAGTCAAATAGAAAGTTGCTCCTTTTAAATCAGATCCAGAAAAATCAGCTCCAATTAAGGATTGTTTACCATAATCCAATGCAGCGAAGCTTCTAGAAGGGAGAGTTAAAACAATCATTAAAACAGTTAAAATTATAAATCTCATTTTTTGAGTAGTATTTCAATAAATTCTAACTTCTTAAGCTGAAATCTAAAAATTAATTATTTACTGAATGCTATATTTATTGAAATAACAAATCACGAACTAGGTTTTGGATATAAGTCCTTATGATGCAATTGTTGTTGGTTCTGGAGCTACAGGAGGAATAGCAGCACTTACATTGGCAGAACAAGGAATCAAAGTTTTAGTAATAGAAGCAGGGCCTCAAGTTAAAAGGCATGAAGCTAGTAATGATGAGCCAAAAAGTACATTCAAAAGATTATCAGGAGTTTTAACAAAAAAACATGCCAATCAATGCCAACATCCTGGTTATTGGAAAAATAATCCTGACTTATATTCAAATGAATTGAAGCATCCTTATGACTTCCCAACAAAAAAGCCATTTCTTTGGACCCAAGGTAAACAATATGGGGGGAGATCATTAACTTGGGGAGGCATAACATTAAGACTTTCCTCAGAAGACTTTCATCCTGCTAAAAAAGACGGATTCGGACCAAACTGGCCTATTTCATACGATGAACTATCCCCTCACTATGATTTCATTGAAAATTTTTGCGGCATCTATGGACGAAAAGATGACATTAAAGAAGTCCCAAACGGTAAATATATTGGAGAAATACCTCTTACAGAAAACGAAAATGTTTTTGGTAACAAAGTAAAATCAAAATTAAACTATCCATTTATCCAATCAAGAGGATTTGACCGTAATTCATCAGTAAAAGAAAAAAAATGGCCAAAGTCCTCTAGCTTAGGAAGCTCTTTAAAAAAAGCTTTAGATACTGGAAATGTACAAATAATCTCTAATTACCTAGTGGAGTCTTTTGAGATTAACAAGGCAACAGAGCTTGCCTCAAAACTAACGATCGTAAACCTAGAAAATGGACAAAAAGAAGTCTTGAATTGTGATTTAATTTTTCTCTGCGCGTCAACAATTTCAACACTCAGAATACTACTAAACTCAGAATATAAAACAAATTCCTCAGGGTTTAAAGATAATTCTGGGAAATTAGGCAAATACCTCATGGATCACATATCTATCTGTAGATTTTTTTCAGTCCCAAAAACAAAAAACTCAGATAAACCAGTAGATAATCCACCCGATCTTTCTGGAGCAGGCAGCTTCTTTATTCCATTTGGTTCAAATTTACCAGAAATTGACGACATAAATTTCCATAGAGGTTATGGAATCTGGGGGGCAATTGATCGATTAGGGATTCCTAAATTTTTGCAAAAAGACACAAACACATCCATTGGCTTTCTTATCGCCCATGGCGAAGTCCTTCCTAGAGAGAAAAACTCAGTTTCTCTCTCACGAAAAACAGATGAATGGGGTATCCCAATTCCCTTCATTGAATTCGAATGGAGCAAAAATGAATTAAATATGGCTAAACATATGGAAAACACAATACGTAAATCAATCACAGCTGCTAATGGAGAAATAAAAAATATTAATGAACTAATTAATATCCCATTAGGGAGTCTATTTACAAAAAATTTGATCGCACTTTCAGATAGTCCTCCTCCTCCTGGATATTACATTCATGAAGTAGGGGGGGCACCAATGGGGATAGATGAAGAAAATAGCGTAGTTGATAAATTTAATAGATTATGGAGATGCAAGAATGTACTTGTATTAGATGGAGCATGCTGGCCCACATCATCTTGGCAAAGCCCTACACTTACGATGATGGCCTTGAGTAGAAGAGCCTGCTTAAATATTAAAAAGACTTAGATGGTGTAAATAATTGATTTAAATAAATTTCTGAGACAGCATTATCTGTACATCCGTTTTGAACGAAAAAAGTAGCTAATGCTGAATTTATAAGCTTATATTGATCCCAAGTTGGGTTACTTAATACAAAATCTTTCATAGTGTCATAAAGAGTTTCTGAAAGCTCTGTTTCTAAAGAGACTTTATTTGGAGAGCACTCGACAAGTTTCTTGTCAGTTAAATTTGACTGGCTGATTTGATCCATAGATTTATATTCTTCTGCATAACTATAATGATATTTATTTCTAAAAAAATCAAAAAAAATCTGCATTTAAACTTTTCAATTTATCAAATGAGACTCATGTTATAAGTTAGTTTTTAAAAAACTTACTTTTAAAAAAAGGAAATTGAATAAATCTTAAAGAAAAGTCAATAATAATGTTGATGTCCTGTTTTTTTTGAAAAATACTGGCATTTCTAATTCAATGTGGATTTGGACGTGGAAAACAACCTTTAAATTGTGGAAAATCTAGTCCAAAATACTTTCAAGAATTTATATTAAGAATACTTATATATACTGAGTCTATTAAGACTAAGTCGAGAAAGAGACAGGTGATTAATCGATTTTCAACGGATTTTCTTAAGATTTAGTCTTTATTAGGCAAGCGAAGCGTGACAGGTCCTAAAGGGTGTTTTGAATTTGGATAAATACTATGGTGATGGTGATGGTGATCATGTTCATGTTGATGAGCCTCCACATGTTCATGTTCCAAGTAATCTCCTCCTCCTGAGTTTGATTTTTCTTGGTTATGAGTTGGTATTTGATTTTGTATTTCACAAGCACCATTACATTCAGGATCACATAAATCACAACTGATACCCAAGCCCTCTACATGGTCATGATGACTTTCTTGTACCATTCCAACTTCTTTTTCAAAGCCAAATAAATTTGACCTATATTTACAGGTTGAGCAATTCATAAAATTATTACCTTCGTTATTAAGAATCTCTTCAATCCTTTCTACAAAAGTGTCGACCACATAAGACTGTGACGAAAGATATTTTGCATGTATAAATGAAATATTTGGATTATTAATAGCAACTAAATCACTTTGCCTTTTTATTCTTGTGACAAGGACACCTGAGAAAAGGAAATAAGGGAAAATAATTATATTTTTATAACCAAGTCTCGCAACATTTTTCAAGCCAGGTTCAACTAGAGGGAAAGTTACCCCAGAAAAAACTGTTTCCCCCCACCCTAAACCAATACCTTCTACGATCATTCTCGTAATTTTTGAAACATTGGAATTCGCATCTGGGTCAGAAGAGCCTCTACCAACAACAACTAATAATGATTCTTCAGGTTTAAGTGTATTATTTTGTTTAAATACATCTTTAACTCTTTCACAAGCTGCACTAATCATTAAATTATTAATACCTAATTCTCTTCCATAAATTATTTCAATACCTGTTTTACTTGAATAATTCATAAGCAAGCTAGGTATATCATTTTTCACATGGCCAGCAGCGAAAAGCATTGCGGGTATTGCAATTACTTTTTTTATAGAAAGATCTCTTAATTTGTCTAGAGCATCAACAAGTGAAGGTTTAGCGAATTCCAAGAAACCATATTCAACCAAATAGTTTGGATATCTTTTTTGGATAAACTGAGTTAATTCTTGAAATTCAGTAATGGCTAGTTTATTTCTACTGCCGTGTCCACAGATAAGTATCGCGACTTGATTATTTAACTTCGAATCTAAATTATCCAAAATCAAGTTATTACTTATACCATAATAGTAAAGAACAATATCATGTAGTGAAAAATAATAGTTTGCTTGAAGTTCCAAATATCAACTCAAAAGATGCAAAATTAAAGAAATTAATTTATGACGTTGATGAGTCCTTATTTTATGAGGATAACTATTCTAATGAAGAATTCGAGCACCTTTGCGTATGCAGTGGAGGTACAACCTCTAGCTGTGCAAAAAATGGTTTTACAACTCTTGATCTAAGAAAAAATTACAACAAAATTCACCTAGATAGAAAAACCAATTTAGTGACAATTGGAGGTGGAGTAATAATGGGGGATCTAGTAAATCATTTACAAAAACATAATCGAAGTTTTCCAATCGGACTTTCTAAACTTCCTGGAGCAGGCTATATACTCACTGGTGGAGTAAGCCCGCTCAGTAGAGCCTACGGATTAGCTATTGATAATATTGAATCAATAAAAGGTTTCTTGGGAAATGGCACATTTATCTCTTTAAAAAAAAATCAAATAAATCCAGAAGAACAATTGATTTGGGAAGCAATTAAAGGCGCAGCACCCTTCTTTTCAATTATTACTGAAATAGAACTTAAGACTATCCAATCTAATCCAATCAAGGTTATTGAAGGATTTGTAAATCCAAATGAACTTTCAGAAATAATAAAACTATCAGAGGAATTTCCAGAAAATATTAGTCTTCAATGGATTTATGCCCAAAAAATTTATATATATATTTTTGCTGAGCTTAATAATTTAGAGGATAAAAGAACAGAAGAAAACTTAATGCTTCTAGACAAATTTCCTACTCTTGAAAAACAATTTTATGAAAACTTTAACAAAATTAATTTTTTCCCAAAGGAATTGAATTTATATGAGCTGAATGCAAATAACCATTCTGAGGTAATTAGTCTTCTTGGAGAAGATTTAAAAAATGATATTCCAATTTTTATAAAATGTTTGAGTGAAATAATGGAAAATAAACCTAATAATTCCTGTTATATTGCTTCTCAACAATTAGGTGGCAAAACTAAAAAGTTAAATCATGGAGCAAGCTTTTTTGTTCATAGAAAAAGTACTTGGAAACCATGGATATATGCATCATGGAAAAAAAATGATCTTCAAGAAAAAGAAGTCGCTCTGGAATGGATTTATAAATCATGGAGCAAGCTAAAAAGGTTTTATCCAAATATTCACTTAGCCCAATTGCATAATCATTTGAATTCTCATGAAGAAGAAATTACATTAGCCTTTGGAAATAGAATGAACGAATTAAAAACTTTAAAGAATATTTTTGACCCACAAGGTATTTTGCCTCCTCTATGAGGTAACTTTTTAATTATAAAGAAACTTAAAATGTCAAATTTCTCAAGATATTTATCTAAAAATTGGTTAGATGATCCAAAGTCAAATATTCTCTCTGGCTTAGTTGTAGCTTTTGCAATGATCCCAGAAGCAATTGCTTTTTCAGGTATAGCTGGTGTAGATCCTAAAGTTGGCCTTTTTGGTGCATTTTGCCTATCTATAACGATTGCCATTGTTGGAGGTAGAAGGGGGATGATCACTTCAGCCACAGGTTCAACAGCTCTTTTAATGACTGGACTTGTTGCTTATGGAGAATCACAAGCTCCTGGATTAGGAGTCCCATATCTCATTGCAGCTGGAATATTAACTGGAATTTTCCAAATTCTTTGGGGATACTTAAGGCTTGCCTACCAAATGCGATTCGTTCCAACAGGAGTATTAAGTGGATTTGTAAATGCATTGGCACTTTTAATATTTCAAGCACAACTACCTCAGTTAGGAATAGGGATTAAAGAATCAAAAGAATTAGTTGAACAAACTATCAGTCAATATCCAATTAACTCTCAGATTCCAGTAGTTTGGATTCTTGTAATCCTAGGATTAGTAATTATCTATGGACTTCCAAAAATCACA
This sequence comes from Prochlorococcus marinus str. AS9601, assembly GCF_000015645.1. Lineage (NCBI taxonomy): Bacteria > Bacillati > Cyanobacteriota > Cyanophyceae > Synechococcales > Prochlorococcaceae > Prochlorococcus > Prochlorococcus marinus. Next base: position 624,041 of record NC_008816.1, on the reverse strand, counting down.
AAAGTAGTACCATCGCAACTTATCGCAATAGTAGTAATTACTCTTATAAGCATATTTTTTAATCTAGATGTCCCAACAGTTAGCGATTTGGGTAAATTACCTGATGGATTGCCAAGTATTTCTCTTCCTTTTGGATCAATAGAAAATGGGAAAGTACCTTTTAGTCTTGAAACATTAGGGATAATTTTACCGACTTCACTTGCAATATCTCTCGTAGGTTTAATGGAAACCTTTTTAACTCAAGACATTTTAGACGATGTAACTGATACAAGTTCTAATAAAAATAAAGAAGCAAGAGGACAGGGAATCGCAAATATTGTGGCATCCTTATTTGGTGGAATGGCAGGATGTGCCTTAGTTGGGCAATCTGTAATGAATACTGAGAATGGTGGTAAATCTAGATTATCAACCCTCTCCTCAGGTATATCTCTACTAATTATGATTATCCTCTTGAAGTCTTGGATTGGAGCAATCCCAATGGCGGCTTTAGTAGCAATCATGATAACGATTGCAATAAGTACAGCAGATATAAATGGATTAAAAAATATTAGAAAGATACCTAAAAGCGATACTGCAGTCATGCTTATGACTTTCTCAGTTACTATGCTTACAAAACCTCATAATCTTGCGCTTGGAGTTATTGCAGGAGTTGCATTAGCTGCAATTCTTTTCAGCAGAAAAGTTGCAAAAGTTATAACTGTCTCAGGAGCAAAAGAAAATAATTTAACTACCTATAAAGTAAAAGGACAATTATTTTTTGTAAGTAAAATTTATTTTTTACAAGGATTTGATATTCATGAACATCCAGAAAATATTGTAATTGACATGTCTTTAGCTCATATTTGGGATCAAAGTGGCGTTGTTGCTCTTGAGCAAATTATTAGAAAATTCCAGAATGGTGGATCTAAAGTTGAAATTGTAGGATTAAATAAAGAAAGTCTTAACCTATTTGAAAGACTAGGTGGTATTGAAAGCGCTCATTGAAAAAAGTTAATTAAGACTAACTTGTTGATAACAAAACCAAAGCCATTGCTGAAAAAGTAAATTCCTATGAGATCTCCAAGCGGTTTTTGAACTATATAGATCAAAATTTTCAGGTGGAGGAACATCTCCCTTTTCTTTGTCTCTTTCAATTTCACTAATAATTCTATGCACCGTATACTCAGGATGACCTAAATGCATAAGTTGTTTTTGATCATTAGATTCAAATATTGTATATCCAACGTTTTCTCCATATGCCAACAAATTCAATTTCCCTTCTTTTTGGGCCTTCTCCATTTCCAAATCTGGTAATCCAGCAAATCTACTTTGAGGACAAATAAATTCATCATCTTGTGTACCCATCAAAGGGTGTCCAGGAACAAGACTTTTTAAAGGGAATACCCCAAATAATTTCCTATCAAAAACTTGCTTATCAACCCCTGCCAAATAAGCCAGAGCAAAGCCAGCCCAACATAATCCAAGAGTACTCGCACAAGAATTTCTGGCTTCATTTACAATTTTCACAAATTCATCCCAATACTTAACCTCCTCAAAGGCTAGGTGCTCAATAGGTGCTCCAGTAATAATGATTCCATCTAACGGTTTTGGATTATTTGCTTCTTCCCAAGTTATGTATAGATTATTTAGATGATTAAGATCCCATGTTTTATAAGAGTGAGTCTTAAGCTTTATCCAAACTGGCTCAATTTGAAGAGGAGATAAACCAAGTGGATGTAGTAAGTTAAATTCATACTGTTTGCCAAGAGGCATGATATTTAAAATACCAATCCTAAGAGGACGTATATCCTGTCTTTTTGCCAATTCTGGTTCGATCCAAGATATATGATTTTTCTCGACATCACTAATCTTGTGATAGTTACTAGGAATTATTAAAGCCAATAAATCTCCTTTCCTATGTGATTTTTGAAAGTGCTTGTTCGAAATCTGCTTTTATATCATCAATATGTTCGATTCCTACAGAAACTCTTACCATTGTAGGAGTCACACCTGCAGATAATTGTTCTTCTTCAGATAATTGCTGATGAGTTGTTGAAGCAGGATGAATTACTAATGTTTTTGAATCACCCACGTTAGCAAGGTGGCTCGCCAATTTTAAGGAATCAATAAATCTTACTGCATTTTCATAACCCCCATTTAGGGAGAACATAAGCATGCAACCCATTCCCCTTCCAGTAGTATATTTTTTGGCACTAGAGTAATATGGGTCAGATTCTAGGCCAGGATAATTAACACTACTTACATTAGAATTAGTATCTAACCATTTTGCTAATTCAAGAGCATTAGAAGTTTGTCTTTCTATTCTTAAACTTAGAGTTTCCAAACCCTGCAATAGCAAGAAAGAATTAAAAGGACTTTGAGCTGACCCCCAGTCTCTGAGGCATTCAAGTCTTGCTCTTAAAGCAAAAGCTATATTCCTGTTATCAGGTACTCCCAAAGATTTGCAGATATCACTACCGAATCCAAAAGCGTCCCAATGAACGAGCCCATGATAAGCAGCGCTTGGCTCACTCATTAGTGGGAATTTACCATTTCCCCAATCAAAGGTTCCGGCATCAACAATAACCCCACCGATGCTTGTTCCATGTCCACCGATCCATTTAGTTGCACTTTCCACAACAACATCCGCTCCAAAATCAATTGGTCTTATTAAAGCACCACCAGCACCAAGGGTATTATCCACTATTAGAGGAATTCCATTTTCCTTCGCTAAAGCAGAGAGTCCCTCAAAATCTGGAATGTTGAACCTAGGATTTCCCATTGATTCAACATATATTGCTTTGGTTTTATCATCAATTTTATTTCTAAAACTATCGATACTATCACCATCAGCAAATTTAACTTCTATTCCTAATCTTGGAAATTGTACTTTAAATTGATTGTAGGTCCCACCATATAAAAAAGATGTAGAGACAAAATTATCCCCTGCTGTCATGCAGTTCACGATTGCCAGGAATTGAGCAGCTTGACCTGAGGATGTTGCGAGTGCTGCCATACCTCCCTCCAAAGCTGCCATCCTTTTTTCGAAGACATCTGTGGTGGGATTCATAAGTCGAGTATAAATATTTCCAAATTCTTTTAATCCAAAAAGGTTAGCTCCATGCTCTGCATTATCAAAGACATAGGAACTAGTTTGATAAATGGGTACTGCTCTAGAATTTGTAGTTGGATCAGGAACTTGGCCTGCATGTAGCTGAAGTGTCTCGAACTTTTGGTTGCTCAAAATTTTTAAATAATCCTATTATCTATTTAACTTAGAAAAGTCCCAAAAAAAAACAAAAAAAAGATAAATATTTATAAATCCTTTTTTAATGAGGGGTAATTATCTTTCATATATGTACTCAAATCCTCTGTTATCGCAGATCTGAGTTTCTCAATATTTGCAGAATCAATTATTGGAAAAGTTTTATTAGCCTCAGGATCTTTTTCAGTAATTGATTTCCAATTCTTACCAACATCTTTTTCAGAGTTGTTAAGAACCTCATCAAAATTGAAACACTTATCATTGTTCTTAGCATCAAATTCGCTAAAAGCTTTATTTATAAGCTCTTTTCTATTTTCATATAGATTCTTAGCTTTTAAAGTATCTGGAAGACCCAAAACTGGTTGTAATTCCTCAAGAAGTTTTATTTCCTCTTCAATTAAGAGTGTCCAAACACCATATTTATTTTTTGGAAGATTAGAATTACTAAAAATATTAATTTCATCAAGGTAAAAATTTAACCATAGATAATAAGATTTTTCTTCAATAGTTTTTTTAACGGATATCTTTTTATTTTGGATCTTTGGGAGTAACTTTTCTGCCTGCTTTAAAAACTGTCTGTCTTCTCTTTCTAAATTTATTAATCCCCATCTTTGGCTGTAGTCCCATAAATCTTCGTATCTTGTTAAGTCTTCTTGATTCCAACCAAGAGCTTTAAGTTCATGAGAACGATGAGTTAATTCCTTTTTCAAAAAAAACCTTTTAAACCATAATAATTCTAACCCTGCAATCAAGATTAGTAAATAAATTAAAACTTTGCTTTCTAGCAAATTAGAAAAATAATCAATTATTAAAATATTTATTAATAATTTTCAATACTTTAATATAACTAGGATTTTTTTTAGAAATTTGATTACTGTCTTCATTTGTTTTAAGGGCATTTTGCTCTTTTTCAATAAATAATTTCTTATAAAAGTTTTCAATATCATCAAAAAGATAATCTCCTTTTAATTTTTCATTTAGTTCGAAAGATAATTCGGATTTCACAGATTCTTGGCAAAAATTAGTGATTTCTTCTGAACTAATTAAAACATTATAAATTTCTTTTTTCTCTTCTGAATTAGCATTAAAGCATAAATAAATCAGATTAATCATTGAACAATTGTTATTTTTAATTTTGAATTCCTTATAAATGTCTGGCCAAAATTTTAAAGATTTTAGACCTTCTAAACCTCCTTGACTGAGAGAGTATTTATTACACCAATTTACAAATTCTGAGACATCTTTTGGACATCTGTTGAGTTGCAAAAGCATATCTGATAAAACTTGTCCTGCTTGAAAATTCCGTGTTGGTTTCCCTTCAGTTGGTAGAGTCATACTCCCTAAAACATCAGCCTTAACAGCATTTAATTGAGAAAAAGTATAATCTCCTTTTTCAAAAAATTTATCATTAATTATTTCCCTTGCACTAATTATTTCTTCACCATAACCAAGTTCTTTTAATGAAAGATATTTATTCTCTAATTTATTTTCTTTTCTAACTTTTATTGATACTGATGCGGCCTGATCTAAACATTGAGTTAACAAAATCGTATTAATGGTAGGCAGCATTCCTGGCTTATCGGAATGAAAGTTATTTACAAAACCTGCAAATATTGATGATATATTTTTTATAGACTTTATATATTGACATTCAATATTGTGAACTCCAGGAGAAACTTGAATTTTCGGTGATAATTGATTCAAAATGCGTGCTCCTATTAATGCTGTTAGCGCATCAGGATGGCAGAAATTTGCAGTAAAACTATCATTAGGATTTCGTAAAGCTCCGTGACGATGAAATCCTGTAAAAAAGGCTAAATTTGGATATTTATTGCAAAGAATAAAAGGGTTTTTATTTTTATTATCAATACAAAAAGAACCGACTAGGCAACCAAGAACCACATTTTCTCTTTTTAAATTTTTTCTTAGTTCTAAAGCATTTTTAACATCATCTTGTATGTGATTACTATTTGAAGCAAGAATAACTATCTCACATTTCAAGAGGAGATCTTTTAGATCAAAAGACTTTATTTTTCCCTCTGAATAATAATTTCCCATTCTCTTAATCTTTTCAATAATCTCATTATCCATATCAGAAATAACATCATTTGAGAAAGCACCTAACAAATCTCTATCTTCCCTAGGAGCCAAGAGAATATTATTTGATTTTCCATGCATAGCACAGTTGTATGCTAGTGATGCAGGATATAAACCAACACTGTAAAATCCAACTTTGCTATTCTTTATATCATTAATTAATGAATAAAAATATTTTTCATCTTTGATGTTTTCTACGAAATTATTCTTCATTTTTGGAAACTCTCGATAATTTTTTTAATTTCTTTTCACATATCAACATTTTTCTACATTAAAGCAATTTTTGACCATAGCAAATTATTTATTGAAAATATTGAGTTTTTTAATTTATAATTTCTGAGAAAGTGGAAACTAAAAGAAAAAAATAATTATAAATATGGAATATATGGCAAGTAATTTAAATGAACAAAAACAATTAATTTATTCTAAAAATATTTTATTTATTCAAGACATTGACGGAGTTTGTATCCCTTTAGTTAAAGATCCAATGACTAGAGAACTAGAATCAAAATATATCTATGCAGTTAAAGAATTTGCCGAGGAATTCTTTGTATTAACTTGCGGGGAACATGAAGGTCCAAGAGGAGTCAACAGAATAATAGAGAGGAGTTTAAGGAGCACCACTGAGCCTAAAAACAAAGAACTATATTTAAGAGGTTTAGCTGCCTGTGGAGTAGAGTATCAAGACAGTAATGGTGAAATAAGTTTTGAAGGAGTCTCAGAAAAAGAACTAAGTTTTTTATCTAAAGTACCTAGTTTAATAAGACCAAAATTTAATTATATAGTTAAGAACATTTTTCCTGAACTTAGCCAAAAGGATATCAATTTTCACGCAGTAAAATCAATATGTGAAACACGCTTCTCGCCAACGATTAATTTCAATAGTCTATTTGATTTAGTTCATGAAGATTCTGATAAAAGAAAGCTTATTCAAATTAGTTTTGAAAAAATGATGAATGAAATCATTTTAAAAGCTGAATCCGAAGGCCTCAAAAACTCATTTTTCCTTCATATTTCACCAAATTTAGGTAATAAAAATGGTAGAGAAACAATTAAACTTTCTTCTCAAGATGATATCGGATCAACAGACATACAATTACTTATTAAAGGAGCAGTTAAAGATTCTGGAGTTTTATTTCTTTTAAATAGATTTATTGCGGATAAAACTGGTAAAGCTCCTTTTGGAAGAAATTTTAATTTTAGAGACTCTCCAAGTTCTATTGCGGGAAAAATTGATTTATGCAAAAGAACTATTCAAACAGAAAACATGCCTTTGATTGTAGGAGTTGGTGACACAATAACATCAAAAAAAAATAATGGTGAAAATAGTTATTCAAGAGGAGGAAGTGACAGATCTTTTTTAGAATTTATACAAATATTAGGGGATGAATTTGGTATTAATAATAAAATAATTTTTGTAGATAGTAGTTCTGGTGAAGTTGAAAGACCCTCTACAAAAAAAACTGGTTTAAAAGGGATCAGTGATCTTTATGACAACTTAAAGTTTGACTTGGTTTTTCAAAATGGTCCCAAAGAATATATAAGTTGGTTTATTGAACTTGCTAATAAGAGATCAAACTTTAAAAAAAGTAGTTGACTTTTGAATTTTCAAATGACAATTTATAAATAATAGATTTATGAAAGAAAAATTCCCCTCAATATATAAAGAACCTATAGAAACATTGCAAATCAATATAGGTTATAAATGCAATCAGGCTTGTAAGCATTGTCATGTTAATTCAAGTCCTCTGAGGACTGAAAAGATGTCCAATGAAATAATATCTCTCATTCCAAAAATAATTGATAAGTACAAAATCAAGACTTTAGATATAACAGGTGGCGCGCCAGAACTTCACCCAGAATTTAAAAACCTAATAGCTAGTTTGAGCACAAAACAAGTTGATATTATTGATAGATGCAATTTAACAATTTTCTTTGAAGAAGGTTATGAAGATCTTCCTCAATTTCTTGCAAAGAATAAAGTAATAGTCACTGCTTCGCTGCCGTGTTATGAAAAAAATAATGTTGAGATTCAAAGGGGTCTTGGGGTTTTTGAAAAAAGTATTAATGCTATAAAAATTCTTAATAATTTAGGCTATGGAAAGAAAGAAACTGGATTGCAATTAAATCTTGTTTACAATCCTGTAAGCCCTATTCTTCCTCCTTCTCAGGAAATATTGGAAAAAAATTATAAAAAAATACTATTCGAAAAATATAATATTGTTTTTAATAATTTATACACAATAACTAATATGCCAATAAATAGATATGAAGAATCTCTAAGAAGAGAAGGGAAACTAAATACTTATTACAAATTACTAAAAGAAAATTTTAATGAAAATAATTTAGAAAATCTTATGTGTAAAAAAACTATTAGCGTAAATTGGTTAGGAGAAATTTATGATTGTGACTTTAACCAACAGATCAATTTCCGAGAAAATAAAGGGCCAAAGACACTTTTTGATCTATTGGATGAATCATTTACTTTTGACTACGGGGTAGCTGTTAAAGAGCATTGTTTTGCTTGCACTGCAGGTGCAGGGTCAAGTTGTGGAGGGACTTTAAGTTAAAACCTACTAAATGCAATTAGGACAAATAGCTCTTACATTTAAAGAGGATTCAATTAGTTTAAAACCATTAACTTTAGCTGCGACTTTGCCTGCCTCTAAAACTTCGTCATTTTCGAATTCTTCTGTTCTTCCACACCTAATGCAAATCAAATGATGATGATCCGGTGTGTCGTTACTAAGCAATTCATATCTGTGTCCACCTTCACTAAGTTCTAATTCATGAAGCAAACCCATTTGTACTAAAAGTCTTAAAGTTCTATAAATTGTTGCTAGTGAAACTTTGGAGCTTGTTTTAACTAACTTTTCATGAACCTCTTCAGCACTAAGATGCTTTCCAGAGCCAATATTTTCAAATAAATTAAGAACCTTTAACCTCTGAGGAGTTAACCTCTTCCCATCTTTATGTAAGCCGTCTCCTAGAGGAGATGTAATGACATTGTATTGAGAGGATAATGACAACAATTAACCCACGGCTATTCTCAATAATAACTCTAGATGAGATTAAAACAACTTTATGATTTAAAATGTTTACTAAAGTTGTTCAAAATACTATGTTGAATATATCTTTAAATACAAATAATGAAGGGGCATGAAAAATCTTCTGACAAACTATCACCAAAAGTGAATGCTTTACTAATCATAGATGTTCAGGAAAAAATTATAAGAGCAATATTTAACAAAGATTCAATAACCAAAAACATCAAAAAGCTAATAGATGCCTACCAAATTTTAGAAGAAAACATTTTTTTATCTGAACAGAACCCATTCAAATTGGGTGCAACGGTACCTGAATTGTTGCCCAAAAATGGATTTAAAAAAATTGAGAAAATGGATTTTAGCTTAGCTAACATACAAGAATTTTTAGAAGAACTTAAAAATAAGAAAATTACAAATTTGATAGTTTGTGGTATCGAAACGCATATTTGTATTCAACAAACAGCCTTAGATTGTTTAGAAAAAGGATTTGAAGTTATTCTCGTATCAGATGCTATGAGCAGTCGAAATAGGGTAGATCATGAAATAGCATTGCAGAGAATGATTCAGAAGGGAGCGATCTTAACAACTACTGAATCAATAATTTTTGAATTATGCAAAACTGCGGATAGAAAAGAATTTAAAGAAATTAGAAATATAATAATTAGATAAAGAGAAAACAAGACTGGTCTGTAATCTAGAGATAATTTAAAATTTTATTAAAGATAAATTTTGAAGTTCTATTTGAATATGAAATTAGTTACTGAAAACTTCCTTCTGGCAATATCTATTTTTTTTATTGGAATTTTATTGTCGATAATAATTTCAAAACTTTCAAAAATATTCTTCAAAAAGATCTCCAAGCGTACAAAGACAAATTTTGATGATTTTATTTTTGAGGTCATCTCTGGAATTGTTAAACCAATAGGTTTCCTTCTCTCATTTTATTTTTCAATTGACTACTTTTTTGCTGATGAAATAACTTTTATCTCTGTATTATTAAATATTCTGAAATTATTCATATTGATAATAATTATAAAAGCTCTCAATAAAGTTTTAATAAGATCTTTAACAGAATCGACATCGAAAATTAATGATTCCTCAATCAGTTCAATGATATCTTCACTTACTCCTTTAATAAAAGCATTAACATGGACTATTGGTTCAATCTTTTTCTTACAAAATATAGGTGTTCAAATGACCGCAATTTGGGCTCTCCTAAGTGCAGGGGGTATTGGAGCAGGATTAGCTTTGAAAGACCCAGTTCAGGAGTTTTTTGAATACATAACAATTTTGCTTGATAAACCTTTTCAAAAAGGTGAGTTTATAAAATCTGATGGCGTCCTTGGAATGGTTGAGAGGGTCGGAGTAAGGTCCTCAAGAATAAGAAGTATCAATGGAGAAGTAATAGTAATGAGCAACAGCGCCCTTACAAATGGAATAATTTCAAATTACGCACAAATGGAAAAAAGAAGGTTAGTGCATAAATTAGGAGTTGTTTATGAAACCTCGCCAAAACTTATGAAATTGATTCCAATAATAATAAAAAAAATAGTTGAAGAGACAAAAGATGCCTCTTTTGATAGGTGTCATTTCACAGACTTTGGCGACTTCAGTCTTAATTTCGAACTAGTTTATTACATCCCAACAAATAATTATCTCGCTGCAATGGAAGCTCAACAATCTATAAATTTAAGAATTATTGAGGAATTTGCGGTTAATAATATAGAGTTTGCATTCCCAACACAAACCTTAAATATTGAAAGTAACAAAGCCAAATGATCTACAAATCTCTTCACTTAAAATCCAGAGTTTTGAAGCCAACTCAGAATTATTTGCCTCATCACTAACCTTACTTTCAACTAATTTATGTTTTTTAAAAGATAAAAGTTTATTACTTAAATGGACGTAACCAACATTATTTAAATTTGAATCAACAACAATTTCAGAAAGTATCTTACCAGCATTTTCTATACTTTCAGAAATTCCTAAAATGTTTTTTGCAACTTTAGAAAAAATTAAATATCCAAAGAGATTAAAGCGTTTACTATATCTAAAAAAACCAGAATCATCAGTTGGTATTACTAGACCGGGAGCCCAAGTTATTACAGAAATTTTACTTGAGGACATTTTTAATTTTTTTTCAAGTTCTTTAGCAAACAAAATATTACATAACTTACTATTCTTATAAGCTTCATCAGCATTAAAATTTAAAAATTGCCCAGTTACTTTTTTTCTAAAATCAACTAGGTTATTAAGTCCCGCTTTCTTTCCTATATTGCCACCTGAACTTTTGGGGTCGTGAACATCTGATGATGTAATAATGATTCTAGATTCTTCTTTATCTCTAATAAAATCTTTCAGTACACTTACCAAATAAAAATGTGCAAGATGGTTTACCGCAAAAGTTAGTTCTATGCCTTGTTTTGATACTTTAGGGTAAAAAGAACCCGTATATTGTAATCCTGCATTTAAAACAACAGTATCTAAAAAAATTTTTTTACTAATAAAGTATTCTTTAATTTTGTTAATATTCTCTAGATCTGAAAGATCACAATTTTCAATAATATTTAGAAATTTAATAAGGTAATTTTTATCAAAATATTTCTCAATTTTTTTGAGAAATTCATTCTTTCTAAATTCGTTTTTTATTACAACATATAAAATATTTTTCGTCTTCAGTAAATTAATAATGGCAAAAAACCCTATTCCTGAATTACCTCCAGTAATTAAAATACTTTTATATTTAATCATTTAAATTCTTATATTTTTTTTATGATAAAAAAATAAATAAAGTTTTTTTTATTTTGTAATCTTATAAATTATTGTTAAAACACTGAAAACTTAGTCACTAGTATTTGAGTAATTTTATTATTATTAATCTACTCTCATTATAAGGATTGGATGAAAAATATAATTCTAGGCTCAGAAGTAATTATTTGTTCCATATATTTTTTTAATCATAAGATTTATATTTAATGTCAAAAGAAAATATGCCAGATGTTCTTGTTTTGGGTGCAGGGCCTGCCGGTATGGCTATTGCCTCAGCTTTAGGGAAGGAAAAATTAGATGTTGAAGTGCTTTCTCCAAATGGACCAGATGAACCTTGGCCAAATACATATGGTATTTGGGGGAAAGAAGTTGATCAACTCGGGCTTCAGGATTTACTTGAATATAGATGGAAGAATACTGTAAGTTTTTTTGGGCATGGCGCTTTAGAAGAACAGGACGACGAGAATAAAGCCACGGAACATTCACTAGATTATGGACTATTTGATAAGAAGAAACTCCATAATTATTGGTTTAACGAATGCAACAAGTCTTTTATTAAATGGCATCAAGGTTTTGCAAACAAAATACATTTTGAAAAATACAAAAGTACAGTAACTACAAAAGATGGAAAAACTTACTCTGCAAGATTAGTAGTAGATGCAACAGGCTATGATCCTGTTTTTCTTAAATTAAAATCCTGTGGTCCCTTAGCAGTCCAAACTTGTTATGGGATAGTAGGAAATTTTAGTAAACCTCCACTTAAGAAAGGGCAGTTTGTATTAATGGACTATAGAAATGATCATCTTAACGATGAGCAAAAAAAAGAACCGCCAACTTTTCTTTATGCAATGGATATGGGGGATGGGAAATATTTTCTTGAAGAGACATCTCTTGGTTTGGTAAATCCTCTAACAATGGAAAATTTAAAAGAGAGACTAGAGAAGAGGCTTTCTTATCGAAATATATCAATCACAAGCATGCAGCACGAAGAGCTTGGCTTATTTCTTCCTATGAATATGCCAATCCCAGATTTCAAACAACAAATACTTGGATATGGTGGTGCTGCTTCAATGGTACATCCTGCATCTGGATATTTAATTGGTAATGTTTTAAGAAGAGCTCCACTTGTCGCAAAGGCAGTCTCAGAAGCAATTAAAAACAAAAATCTAAGTACCTATCATATTGCTAGAAAAGGTTGGGAAACTTTATGGTCAAAAGAATTAATTAGGAAGAAATCACTTTACCAATTTGGATTAGAAAAACTCATGAGGTTTGATGAGAAACTATTGAGAGAATTTTTTGGCAGTTTTTTCCAACTACCTAAAAATCAATGGTATGGTTTTCTAACTGATACTCTTTCTTTAAAAGAGATTGTATATGCTATGTGCGTAATGTTTATAAAGGCTCCATGGAGTGTAAAGAAAGGTCTTATGATTATGCATGGAAGAGAATTTAAAATGTTACTTAGGATAATATTTCCAAACATATAGTTAAAAAATGAGAACCATATTAATAAGTGGAGCCAGTAGAGGTATTGGACTAAATATTGCACATAAAGAATTAAAAGAAGGCAATAGAATTAGTGTTGGCATAAGAGATTTAGAATCATTAAAAGGAAGTGCTATTGATCCAGAAAAATGGCCAGAAGGGAAAATTATAATCAACCACTATGATGCTTTAAAAAAAATTACAGCCGAAAATTGGATAAAGAATACTGTAGATGAATTTGGAGGATTTGATTCAATAATAAATTGTTCTGGAGTATTATCGAAAGTTCCTTTCTTATACAAAGATGGTGATGAAGAAGATATTTTAAATACATTAAATATAAATTTTTTGGCAATTTGGCATTTATGTAGGCTTTCTTGGGATCATTTATGTACCTCTGGAAGAGGAAGAATTATTGTTTTAGTTTCAATGAGTGGGAAAAGATCGAAAGGTGATTTAGCCGCTTATTCTTCTTCAAAGTTTGCTTTGATGGGATTATGCCAAACGATGAAAAATAAAGGTTGGGATAAAAATATAAGAATTACTGCAATTTGCCCAAGCTGGGTTAATACAAAAATGGCCCAAAATATCTCTTCTTTAGACAAATCAAGAATGACACAACCTGAAGATATTGCTGAAATATGCTCAACTATTCTTAAGTTACCTACCCAATCAGTTCCATTTGAAATCGCCTTAAATTGTAACTATGAAATTTAACCTAAATTAAAAATTAAGTAAGCCATTGAAAGCATTGCAATTGCAATAAATAAACCTTTTATTCGATTAGTTAACAATGAAAAAAGAGATAAATCTTCAGAAAAGTATCCGCCAAAACTACCTGTAATAAATAATATAACCATTGGTAGAGATGCCATTCCGAAAGAATAAGATATAGATCTTACAAATCCAAAATTTAAATAATTAAAAATAAAAGAACCTAATGAAAACAATAAAAAAGATGCAAATAGAGTTATAGAAACCTCAGCATCTAAAGTGTGAGGCAAGCTACCCTTTAATTCAAATTGCTTTTTACATTCTCTAATTTGTCTTTTAGAAAGCTTTAAATAACCAGTTTCAGGAATTCTTTGCGACTTATATTTTCTTAGTAATCTTGCTTCAAGAGTTTCTGGCTCCTTAGTCATAATTGATGTTAGTAATTCATCTGGCTTTAATTTTTTAATTTTCTTTTCAAGATTATCGGTTTTCCCAATCCTATAAAGGTCTCCTACTCTAATAAGGTAAACATATCCCGACATTTGCGTTGTAAAATTAATACTGTTCCTACTTAGATAATACTAAAAGAATTAGGGAAATTAAAAGTTTTTACAATATGAAAAACGATATTTTATATTCATTTCGAAGATGTCCATATGCAATTCGTGCGAGATGGGCCCTGTTAATTTGCGAAATAAAAGTAGAGATAAGAGAAATTGATTTAAAAAATAAACCTCTAGATTTTTTAAATAATTCGAAGACGAAAACGGTGCCAATTCTTATAAAAAAAAATAGTGAAGTTATTGAAGAAAGTCTTGAAATCATCCTATGGGCTCTCTCAGAGTCGAAAAAGGAAAACATCAAATTAATTTATTTACCTGAGAACAAAAAGGAAGATATTTTTGAAATAATTAATGAAAATGATAACGTATTCAAATATCATTTAGATCGATTTAAATATGCCACAAGATATAAAGATAGTGATCAAGAATTTCATTTCACAAATGCGATTAAATTTATAAAGAGATGGAACGAACTTCTTGCCGAAAAAAAATACTTTTTTGGAGATAGCCCAACAATCGCTGATTGGTCTATTTGGCCTTTTGTAAGACAATTTAGAATCGCTTGTGAAAGTCAAAAAAGAACAAATTATTTTGAATCATCAATAAAAAACTGGTTAGATTCGTTTGAGAAAAATAGAGAATTTAAGTCGTTAATGTATAAATACGAATTATGGGAACCAAATTCTAGAAAGAATTATTTTCCATCTAATTAACTTTCTAACAACTTCCTTTTCTCAATTATTCTTGCTAACTCCAAAAAATATCCTGCGGTCCTAAATTTGCCTATATTTTTTTCCTTAAAGTCAAGATCGCTTCTGATTTCTGCGGTCTCCGCCATAAGCAAATCTAAATCATTTGATCCAAGACTATACAATTCACTAAGTTCTATTTCCCTTCCAAGTAAATGACTCCTAAACCACTTACCTTTATTTTCTTGAGGTGGAATATCGTAGGGTGTAAATGACATTAAAATAAAAAATTTATGCTTTTTACCATTCTAGAGTTCTTATTGAAACTTTTTCATCTCTACTTTGTTAAAAATCAATGCGATAGAAAGAATTGCGAATGTAATTAAGGCACAAATTTCTGTCCAATAATCTAACCCAATTTTAGAAATCATTAATGGTGCAAGAACTGTGAATAGTCCCCCAGAAAGAATTAATTGAGCAAATAGCTGTTTTGACGTAAAAATTGGTAAAGTCTTAGAAATATTTTTAGGATCTGCAAGCCTTAAAAGAAGTAACCCAGAAGCTACTACACCAGTAGAATTACCAAACTCTATCAAACTTTTTTCAAACCAATAATCATCAAAAATAAAGTATGCGAAATAAGCAATGCAGATTAAATTCCAAAATAAACCGAAAATAGTAAATACTAAAATAAGTATCCAATTATCAAAAACAACTGCAATATCTAAACTCGCCATAGCTGTAAAAATCAATAAGTCTGTTGATAAAATACCAATCTCCCTTTGCAGAATATTTGAAATAAATTCTGTATTTTTGGTTTTTTCTAAAATATATCTAATAAGGAGCGAACCTATAAGGATAAAAGGAAATACTGGTAGTGAAAAAATAATTTCCTTCGAAAAATCACCAAAAGAACTTGAAATATACCTTAAAAATTTAAGAAGCAAAACACCAAAAGAAATTGCCAAACCAGAGAATCCAAGATTTATTATAAAAATTCTAAAATCTGCAAAAATTCTAATCTTATTTTTTCCATTTAAAATATCTTTTTGTTCAAGAATTTCCTCAGTATCTGAAAGGCCTAAAGTTCTTCCAATAAAGATAAATATGCTACCTAATATTGAAGAGGATAAAAGACCCATTGTTGCCATAGCCAAACCAAGATCTAAACCATTTGGGAAACCTAGTTTATTAAAACTTTCACCGATTATTGATGCGGCTCCATGACCGCCCTCAAAACCTACCTCTATTAAACAACCCATTAGAGGATTTGCGTCCATAGATGGAGGCAGAAAATATTTAACAACAAGGCCGCCGACAAAAAATTGTCCGAAACCTAGTGAAAGAGCTAATAGAAATTGATTAAAAATCGGTTTAACTAAACCATTTATATTCGGTATAGGTCTTCCCATCATTAAAGTTGCGAAGACTAATGATAAAAGAGGAGTAGGAAAATTACTCCAAACATTTATTGTTTCTTTTGGTAAAAAGTGTATCGCACCAAATGGGCCTATAGATATACCTAAAATTCCTGATATGACGGCTATCGGCAATCCAAATCTCTCGAGTTGAACAGCTAGTTTAAATTTCCTTCCAAAAATCAACAAAAAAAATATAATTAACAATCCAAAAAAACTTATCAATAGAGAATTTGAAAAAATATCTTTATTCTGTATCGAAAAAATATTCAATGATTTCAAAAACATATAATTCTAAATTTAAATTAATAAACAAAATTTTTCAAATAAAAAAGGCTCCGATAAGAGGAGCCTTTTGATATTGGTAAGAAAATTTGAAAATTAATCTTTAAGAGTAACTGTTGCACTATCAATATTACTGATAGCATTTGTAACTCTCTTGAAATCAAAGCCTAGTGCTCTTAAAGCGTGCCATAGATGACCTTGAATAAAGAAGAATCCAAAATAGTAATGAACATTAGCTAACCATGCCCTTGAAGTGTACTCACCATCAGGAAGATCAACTGTATCTACCCAATAAGGCGAAATACTAAACTTCAATTCAAGTGGTTCACCAAAGAATTCAGTTGGATAAACTGTTGTGTTAGCTGCACTCCAGAAAGCTGCAATAATAGCCATCCAACCTATTCCAGCTAATGACCATGAGAGAACAGCTTCTGCAGAGAGAAGTCCTTTACCTTTGAATTTGGTATATTCACCAACTTGCTTAGTAGCAATATGCCAAGCACCACCAGTGATCTCAACGAAAGCGAGGAAAGCATGACCTCCCATTACTTCTTCAAGGCTATCAATAGTCAAAAAGTCTGTTTGGTGATTCCAAATTTTGGCCAAATTTAATTCATACTCAACCTGTCTTACAGAACCAATAGCTGGATCATAAATTCCATGCACTCTTGCCCATTCGACAAAAGCAATAACTGCGAAACCAAGAATAATTAGATGGTGACCAAGAATAAATGTCAATTTGTCTGGATTATCCCATTCAATATTGAATTTTCTAGCTCTTGCTACATCAGAATCTTCTAGATTTCCAGGAAGAAGTAAAGAGTGTAAAAGTCCTCCGGCTGCTAAAACCATAGAAGAAACTAAGTGAACTATTGCTATCGCTAGAACAGGTTTAGTATCTCCCATCGCAACACCATTAGCATCAAACCCTATTCCAAGAGTTGCTAAGTGAGGAAGAACGATTAGAGGTTGATGACCCATTGGGACGCTTGGGTCAAATCGTGAAAGTTCAAAAAGGGTGAATGCACCCGCCCAGAAAACAATTAATCCTGCATGAGCTACATGAGCAGCAATGAATTTTCCTGAGCGATTTGCTACACCTGAATTACCAGCCCACCATCCATAGGTAGTATCTGGATTTCCATAGGTTTGCATTTAGGAATTGATTAGCTTAAACGTTTTGAGAATACTTTATATTTCACCAAACAGTTGAATTCATAACAAAATTGTAAAGGTTATTAATCCTAACTATTACTAAACAAAAATTATTCGCAGGGCAAGACAAGAGTAAAGAAGGTAGATTTAATGAAGAAAAATTATTCTCAGAGATATAAGTTCTATCAAATAAACCAGTATTTTTAAATTTAAATAAGTCAAATAAATTTCATTTTGCTGACATTACAACGATGTTTTGTTTCATTACACCATGGAGGTTATTGCCTCATTTTCAAACAATTATTAAATATGGGATAAGACATCTAATATTATGACTACTTCTCAAGAGTCTTCTAGAAAATTTTCACTAGAAATGAAATCTGAAGTTCATTACAAAAAGGCTGCAAAATCTTACAGAAAATCGAAACAATACATAAATATGATTAACTTATATCCAACTTTGCAAAACACTCTTATTGAGTGTAAGGATGAGAATCTAATCGAATGAATATTTTATATATTTTCCCAAATTAATCAGGATAATATCATTTTTTAGGCTGCGATATTATAGTTTTCTTCAGAATAAAATTTATTAATTATTTCTCTGCACATTTTTACATTGTAAAGAGCTTTGGGTTTCCAAGGTTTTTTCTGACCGAGTGGAGAGCTTTTCCAATGAATCCCAGGCTTGAGTATTCCATTTTCACGTAAAAAAGTAAGTTTAATTTCAGTTATTCCCAGTTTTTCAGAGGTCAACTCAGATGGGCTCCACATATCCCCTAACATTGAATTAAGTAAATATAATTAATCCTTGATAACGTTAATTTTATTTTTTTGAAAGGGGTAAAACTTTTAAATAATTATTAAGTCACAAAAAACCTAGTATTTACGAAGAAAAGAGATTTGAAAGATTTATATCAAATTAAGAAATATTAAATAAAGAATCTTCATTAATGAATATCTCATCGATACCCTTTCCTTTATTGATGGATTTATAGTTAACGTATTCTTTTGTAATCGATTGATGCTTTGAAAGATTGATAAAACCCTTCTGCCAATTTCCACTATTTATTAATTCTTCATAAGTAGTTTTTAAGTTAATTTCAGAATCAAGGGCAGAAACCATTAAAAAACTAATATCTCCTTTTTCTTTAGTCTCATTTACTAAAACAAAATGTCTTAATCCATTTATAGGTTTATTAGAAGTCCAGTAATTTTCCATAATTATTTTTTCTTAATGTTCCCCTCAGAATTTTTTCTAGATATTTTCTTATATTCATTTCTAATTTCGTCTAATAAAAGTTTTCTTTTATCCATGTAGTTAAGAGAATCTTGTTTTGTTAAGTTATATCTTTCTTTTTTAGTTAAATTCATCCAATTATTAAGATTCTTTTTATTAAAAGTTGTTATTTTTTTAGAATTAAAAACTTTTTGTTTTCTATTTAATTTAAGAAAATTCCTTAAATTAAAAGAAATAATTATAAAAAGAAAAATTATCACTATTTTCAAGAACATCACTTTACAAGTAAGTTATTGTTTATCCAATTTTCTAATTTAATATCATTCTCAAAAGATATAACCTCCTCTTCATTCCCATTACCCGATTGATCAAAGAGCCTTATAATAAATTCCCCATTAACTGCCTCATCCTCACCAATAACAATAATACTTTTAGATTTAAGTTTATTTGCCTTTTTAAATTGCTTAGAGAATGAGGCTCCGCTTAAATCTAACTCAACTAACAAATCGTAATTTCTTAATTTTCTTGATAAATCCATTGCTAATGATTCAGCAACTAAGCCTTTATTAATGATATAGATATCAGTATTTCTTGGAATTTCAAGCTCTTTTCCTGCGAGTAAAATTAATCTTTCTAAACCAATAGCGAAACCAATTGCAGGAGTGTTTGGCCCTCCCATTTGTTTTATTAAATCGTCGTATCTCCCTCCTCCGCAAACTGTAGCTTGGGAGCCCAAAGCCCCACTAGTAATTTCAAAAGCTGTATGAGTGTAGTAATCTAAACCTCTTACAAGATTAAAATTTTCTACATAAGGTATTTTTAAAACCTCTAATTGTCTTTTTAAGTCTAAATATCTGTTATGACTTTTTTCAGATAAAAAATTAAATAATCTTGGTGCATTTTCAAGAACTTTTTTAGTTTGAATATTCTTTGAGTCCAAAATCCTCAAAGGGTTTTTAGAAATTCTATTCTGAGAATCTAAATCTAGAGAATCTTTATTTGTTTCTAACCATTTTAAAAAAGATTTTTGAAAATTTGATCTGTCATTAGTATCACCTAACGTATTTATTTCAAGATTGAGTTCTTTTATTCCTAATTTGCGTAATATATCCCAAGCTAAAGCAATAATTTCAACATCACTTCTAACTGAATCATGTCCTATAAACTCAACACCTAATTGATGAAACTGTCTTTGCCTGCCAGCTTGAGGTCTTTCGTATCGAAACATAGGACCCATGTACCAAAGTTTTTGAATAGGATTAGAAGATATTCCGTTTTGTATTAACGCTCGTGCGACTGAGGCTGTTCCTTCAGGTCTTAGAGTGCAAGACCTCTCCCCCCTATCAAGAAATGTATACATTTCCTTACTGACAACATCTGTTCCTTCACCAATTCCTCTTATAAATAATTCGGTCATTTCCAATATTGGTGTTCTTATTTCTTTGATGGATGCTCTAGAGAGCTGCTCTAATAAAATTTTTTCAACGTTTTGCCACTTTATTAATTGATCAGGAAATAGGTCTACTGTTCCTCTTAGGTTTTTTAAGTTATTCAAAGTTCTAAAAAATAATTCAAAATTTTTAATTCATCTAGAAATTAATCTTTGATTGGTTATTTTGTGAGACAATTTTAATTTAACATTTAGAAAAACTATTGGGAATTAATAAAAGTAAAGAGAATCAACATTGCGGAACAAAACCAAAAAAAATTGCTTTTGGAATAGCACCTCTTGGTATAGTTTCAATAGGAATAGTGCCAATGGGAGTAATAAGTATAGGGGTAGTCCCAATGGGTGTATTTTCTTTTGGTGCAGTCGCAATGGGAATAGTCAATTTATCAGTAGTCGGGATGGGAATTATCTCTGCCGGTGTTACTACTATGGGGATATGGGAGTATTCACCTAATTCTCATCATAATCATTCCAAACAAATTTCAAATTCAAATAATGAAAATATGATGTCAGATCTTTTTAACACTAAACAAGAAGCTGAAAAGGCTGCTTCAAAATACGGATGTATTGGAGCACATAAAATGGGTAATAAATGGATGCCTTGCAAGATGCACTAAATATTTTCTTAGTCAAAAATTAAATAAATATTAATTCAAAATCTCAACTCTAAAATCAAGATTTTTTGCCTCATCAGTAGTTAATTTTCTTGACCAAGCTCCTTGCACAGGACTATTCCATTTGAACCCTGCATTTTTAGGTAAAGACCTATCTTCATAACTAACCAAAGCCTTGTATAAAAACCTCGGTTCAGTAGCTTTAAGTAAAAGTTCCTCTAAGTTGTCGCATTTTTTGAAGACCTCAGATAAGTAAAAGCAATCAGATAAAGCTCTATGTAAATTCCAAACTGGTATTGAAAAAGATAAGGCTAGATCAGTTACTGAAGGTCTTGTTTTTAGTGATTTTTGAAAAGACCAATTAATATCCTCTAAACTACATATCCATTTCTTATTAAGCTTAGGTAATCTTCCTTTTCCAAACCATTTCTTATCAAACTCCACATTATGAGCAACTATAAAATCTGAAGAATCAACAAGTTTTAGAAAGAAATTCAATCCATCTTCCCATGGTTGAGAGATATTAGTTACTTCTGCAGATATACCATTTACATGTTCGGCTTCATTATTATTAACTGGAAATAAAAAAGAAACTTGTGAAAGTACACATTTAAAAGACACATCAAATAAGATGCAACCTATTTCTATCACTTCATCTTTATTTTCGTCTAAACCTGTTGTTTCAGTATCAAGAATTAAAATTTTTTCAATTTTTTTATTTTTATTCGTTACTCTCTCTTCAGAGGGATTGGTGTTAATTTGATCATGAAGAAAATCCAATTGATTTAATTCTTTTTTGTTAAATAGTTCCAATTAACTCAAAATACTTTCATTTATCTTGACGCATTTAATAAATATTTCTTTTAAATTAATATAAATTAAAAAACAGCCTAGAAAATATTTTTTGAAACATTTTTAGCTTATGAAAGATGACTTTTACAAAATTTCAATATAACAATTTCTGTTATTGGCCTTCAAATCCAAAAAAAATTGTTGAATTTATTGGTGGAAGTTATTTAGCTTCTAAGCCAGATTTAACTTATAGAAGATTCATAGAGAGTTTAATTAATAAAAATTATGCAGTACATGCATATAAATACACACCACAATTTGATCACCAACAACTTGCTATCAAAGCATGGAAAGATTTTAAGAATTGCCGAATATCTTTATCCAAGAGAATAGGAGCATCAATTCCTTCAATAAGAATTGGTCATAGCCTAGGATGTAAACTTCATTTAATTTCTCCTGATGGCGGAAGAAATTGCGAAAAATTCATATCTATTAGTTTTAATAATTTTAGTGCTAACAAATCAATTCCATTATTGAAACAAATTTCTCAAAAATTAGAATTCAACAGTGAATTTAGCCCAAGTCCTGAAAGAACTTTGCGATTAATTGAAAAAACATATAATCAAAAAAATAACTTCCTAATAAAATTCAACCAAGACGAATTAGATCAAACAGATAACTTATTTTCTTGTCTGAAAGCAAGAAAAGAAGATAATTCTAAGGGGGTAATGCTAAAAGGTACACACACTATAATTGCAAGCGCAGGACTAAGAGAAAATTTTTTGGGAGACTGGGCTGATGATGAATTCAAAAGAAATACTATAAAAAAAATTTCCAATTTAATTGATGAATCTATTTAGGATAATTCTTTCAGCTTTTCCAAAACAGAACTATCTTCAAGAGTGCTAATATCACCACTAATTTTTTCTCCAGCAGCCAAAGATCTTAAAATTCGCCTCATAATTTTTCCACTACGTGTTTTCGGAAGAGAGTCAGAAATTATAATTTTTTCAGGCTTTGCGATAATTCCAATTTCATTAACAACATGATTCTTTAAATTCTCTACTAATTCTGAAGAACTTTTCACATCTTTCTCTAGAGATACAAAAGCGACTATAACTTCACCTTTTAAATCATCTTTTTTGCCAACGACTGCAGACTCTGCAACTGATTTATGACTTACCAAAGCAGATTCTATTTCCATTGTTCCTAACCGATGTCCTGAAACACTTATGACATCATCAACTCTGCCCATAATCCATATATATCCATCTTCATCAATGCGTGCTCCATCTCCAGCAAAATAAACATTTTTTTCTCCTTTAAAGGTAATATATTCCCAATAACTCTCCAAATATCTCTCTGAGTTTCCGTGAATTGTTCTCATCATTCCTGGCCAAGGTTTCTTAATAATTAAATAGCCACCCTCGTTCTCCTTAACCTTATCTCCATTCTTATCGACAATTTCAACTTCGATTCCTGGCAGAGGGAAAGTGGCGGAACCTGGCTTTGTAGCAACGACTCCAGGCAAGGGACTTATCATCACTCCACCAGTCTCAGTTTGCCACCAAGTATCAACAATAGGGCATTTATCTTTACCAATAACATCCTTGTACCACATCCATGCTTCAGGATTAATTGGTTCTCCAACAGTGCCCAAAAGTCTAAGACTCTCCAAATTATATTTATCGGGTATTTCACGCCCAGACTTCATAAATGCCCTTATTGCTGTTGGTGCAGTATAAAAAATAGAAACCTTATATTTTTGAACAATCTCCCAAAAAGCTCCCAAATTTGAGGGTCTTGGCACTCCCTCATACATTAAGGTTGTAGCACCATTGGATAAAGGCCCATAAACTATGTAACTATGACCTGTAATCCAACCAACATCAGCAGTACACCAGTAAATATCGTCATCTTTTAAGTCAAAAATCCATTTAAATGTCAAATGGGACCAAAGATTGTATCCACCTGTAGTGTGAACTACACCTTTGGGCTTTCCAGTAGAGCCTGAAGTATAAAGAATAAAAAGTCTATCTTCGCTATTCATTATTTCTGGTTCACAATGATCTTTTTGATCTTTTAATAATTCGTGCCACCAAAAATCTCTATCATCAATCATCGAAATTTGTTTTTGAGATCGTTGAACAACAACGACTTTTTCAACAACTTTATCTGCCCCACTTTCAATGGCCGCATCAACTGCTTTCTTAAGTTCAATCACCTTATCTTTTCTAAAGCCACCATCAGCAGTAATAACAAATCTGGCGTTTCCATCAATTAACCTATCTTTTAAAGCTTCTGAAGAAAATCCTCCGAAGACAACTGAATGAGGAGCACCAATTCTTGCACAAGCTAACATCGCAAACATTGCTTCAGGAATCATCGGCATATAAATACAAACCAAATCTCCTTTTTTTACACCAATTGCTTTTAATGCATTAGCTGCTTTACATACCTCTTTTAGAAGTTCTTC